>JBPBQK010000010.1:0-11072 GCA_050954845.1 Janthinobacterium lividum | reverse complement strand
ACCTGGTCAATGGTGAACTGGCCCGTTGCGTAAGCGGCAGCCACCCGTTCGCGCAAATCATTTGAATAAGCTTGCATAGCGCAATCTAAACTAAAAACCCGTACACTTACTCCGAAACCGCTCTAGGCAGCTAATACCACCGCCTCAAAATAGCGCTGCATCTGCCTTAGCTAACCCAAACCTGATAGCTCTAAACTCTACCACGTCCTAAAGAATTAACCCAATACTCCTCTAATCAACAGCGGGAATATTAACACTTGGCGCGTACTTTGCAAGCTAGCTTGCCCGCACTTCAGGCAACCCGCCTACCAGCCGCTCAGTAAACGCTACCATACGCGTTTGTCCACGTTGGGCTAGCGGCTCGGTTTTTCCCTTTTCTCAATGCATCTCAAGCTTCGTCTACACTTTTTAACATTCGCTTTCTGGCTGGGCTTGCTCAGCCTGCCTATGCTACTGGCCTCGTGCGGTGGCAGCGGCGACCAAACGGGCACCGCCACCACGGGTGCTATCAAACAGCCCATTGCCGTAGCCGGCCCCGCCCCGCGCCTCGACAGCATGTATGTCATTCGGGCCATGCGGGCCAATGCCACTTTCAAAACGCAGGAGCGCTGGGCGCGCAAGTTTTACCGCGAGCGGGAGTTTCGGCTGGGCTGGTTTAAAGACCACCAGCTCGTGCCCCAGGCCGAAACTATGCTTGGCGTTATTGCTAAAGCAAAGGATGATGGTCTAGACCCTAAAAAATATCAAGACAGTGAGTTACCAAAGCTACTGGCGGAATTCAAAACCGTCCAGGACTCGGCGCGCCGTAACCAATTGGAACGCCAGATTGACGTAGCCTTGTCGGGCACTTACTTCAGCTGGGCGTCTGACTACTACCGCGGCGTAGCTAACCCCCGCGATACCAAGAACGACGCATGGAAGGTAAAGCACAACAAAATCAAGCTCGACCGGGCGCTGCTCACCATCCTGCGTGAGCGCGAAAGCACCTACCCGTACTATGATTTTGCCCCGCTGCACCCCGAGTATAATAACCTTAAGAAAGCGCTTTCGCTGCTGCGCGCCCGCCAGCAAGCCGGTGGCTGGCCCGCCCTACCGGCCACTACCAGCCTGAAGCCCGGCCAGGCTTCGCCCGAAGTTGGCCTGCTGCGCCAACGCCTGCTCGGCAACGAAACGGCCGGCCCCGCTGCCCCGCCCACCGCGCCCGGCCAAGCGCTGCCCGTAGTCAATAACCAGCCTGCGCCCACCTCGGCCGAAGTTTACAGCCCCGAATTGGTAGAGGCTGTGAAAGGTTTTCAGCGCGATGCGGGCCTGCCGCCCACCGGCATCGTGAGCGGCGAAACCCTACGCCAGCTCAACGTGCCGCTGACCGCCCGCATCAACCAGGTTATCCTGAACATGGAGCGCTGGCGCTGGCTGCCCAAGAAGTTCGAGCCCGACTACCTCATCGTGAATATTCCCGAGTACCGGCTGCGCGTGTACGAGGAAGGCAAGGAGGCCATGACCATGCGCGTTATCGTGGGCAAGACGCTCAACGCCACGCCCGTCTTCTCCGACAAGATGGAATACGTGGTGCTGTCGCCCTACTGGAACGTGCCGTTCAGCATTATCGACAAGGAGCTGCGCCCCAAATTAGCGGCCAATCCGCAGGCTACCCTCGACCGCCTCGATATGGAAGTGGTAAAAGGCTACGGCCGCAAAGCCACCGTTATCGACCCCGCCACCGTGGACTGGGCCAACGTGACGCCCGCTACTTTCAAGTACACGCTGCGCCGCCGCCCCGGCCCCAAAAACGACCTGGGAGAAGTGAAATTTATCTTCCCCAACTCCAACGATATTTACCTCCACGACACGCCTCACGGCGAGCTATTCTCCCAAACGGCCCGCAATTTCAGCCACGGCTGTGTGCGCGTCGAAAAGCCCGTGGAGCTGGCCACCTACCTACTGCGCAAGTTCCCGCAGTGGGACCGCGCCACCATCGAAGACACCATTTCGCAGCGCCACGAGAAGTACATTACCCTCAAGGAAAAGCTGCCTGTGTACCTGGTGTACCTCACCGCCTGGGCCGATGCCAACGGGCACATCCACTTCCGCAACGATATCTACGGGCACGATAAATCGCTCGCAAAAGAGTACTTCGGGTAGCCATTTAAGGCTGCCAGGTTAGCCCTTGTCCGTGGCTTAATCGGCCTTTCGTATCCTTCCTTCTAGTAGTCTGGGGCTCCTTATTTGCCAATGCAAGTAAGGAGCCCCAGACTTTTTTTGTGGGTAAAGCTTTGGTTGAAGTAAACTATAAAGCTGCTGACAATGAATCATTATTCACAAGTTTCTTAAAGATAAAAAGACAGCCTACAATTATAATACATATGTAATCATTGTTTTAATCTGAATAATATAACATTTGTATTAAATACCAAGTTGGTATACTTAATACAAATGTGACACGCTTTAATTACAGATAATTTATATTTGTAGGAATTATCAACATTATTAAACACTGCATTATTTCGCATTTTCTTAGTACATTTGTGAAGTAATTATTTCTCTATGATAAATCGCATTCGCGAACTGCTGGATATCCGCCAACTCAGTCCTACTCAGTTTGCCGACCTTATTGGCGTGGGTCGTCCCGTTATCAGCCATATCCTCAGCGAGCGCAATAAGCCCAGCCTGGAAGTCGTGCAAAAGGTCATTAATGCCTTTCCCGATGTCTCCCTCTCTTGGCTAATGAGCGGCACCGGCCCCATGCTGACGGGCTCAGTACCGGCTACTAACACGCCGACTGTAGCACCAATTACCACACAACCAGTCATTTCAGTAGCCAATACAGCTCCCGTAGCTCAGATTCAAAGCCCAGCTCCGATAGAGATTCCTGCTACACCGGTTGCTGCTCCCTTAGCAGCGCCTACCCCAGTAGCCCCGCTAGTAGCTATTGCAGCGGCACCCGCTCCCCTACCCATAGCCACTGCCATACCTCCCGTAGCTGCTCAGCCCACGCGGCTGCCGCAGCCACCAAAATTTCGCCCAGCGGCTAAGGTTGCCCCCTATTCTGAGTCGTCTGCATTAGCTCCTGCTCCTGTACTCCCAGCTATCCCGGTAGAGGCTCCGCGGGCCGCTACGCTACCTATAGTGCCGCCCCCCACGCCGGTTTCGGAGCCAGCAGTGTTACCTAGCACCAGAATATCGCCCACGCCTCCGGTAATAAGTGCGCCTATTGCGCCGACAGTTGCGGAGGTACCACCAGTTGCTCCTGTTTATTCGGCCAGCGCTGAAAGCGCCGCCTTAGCACCGGCTCCTATCCCTGCACCTGCGCCAGTTTCGGTCAGCCCGGCCGAGGTGCTGCCCCCAGCGGCATCTAATCCGGCCGCCGCCTTTTCCTTTCTGGGAGAAGCTGGTAAGACCATTCGCCGTATCGTTCTTTTCTATAGCGATGGCTCATTCAGCGACTATAAGCCCGAAGGTCAGTAAGACATTTCCAAGAGCACCCTCCTAGCCTGATGCTCGTCAGCTTTGCAGCTTGGGGAGCGCTATTTACAAATCTACTATACTAAAAACGGGGCCTCACAAGCCCCTTTTTTTATTAGGCTAAGCTCAAGCATATTCGGGTTAGCTTTTTTCTTAGTAACCGTAAGCCCTTAGTGCCTCTGCTTAAGGCTGCAATACGAAGCTAACTTCATTACTCACACATTAACTCCGGACAGTCCTACTATCAAGAAGGTGGGACATATGCTTTTATCCCGACAAACAGGAGCCTAACAAATGCTGCCATGTGTATACAGATTCAGGCCATTCTCTGAAAATAGTCATACTATATCAGCGCACATTTTTAATTGCATTACCAACCAAATATCCAATCTATAACTGTCTATTTTTCAGATGCTTTTATTCACACATCCAAAGTCTTATTGAAGTCAAACAGGGTTAATTGAACAGTTGGCTTTATATTTTTTTTATACAAGTATAATCCTATCAACTATGCTTGCCAACCTGCATATTACCAAGAGCCCTCATACTAAGTATAGTATCTGGCTATTGCATGAGTAAAAGCCTATTTGACGATAGCCAAGCAAATTTGCAGTTGCTTGGGCTTCCGGCCGAATAATGAGTAAAAATAGGGGCTTTTACTAAACTACCTCAGTTAGCCAGTACTATTGCCAATGGAGCCAGCAATTTTTCACTGGCGTGAGTATTTCTACCAGGTTGTGAGCTTGTCTAGCTAGGCAGTCGACAAGCAGGAATGACCGAGGCGCGGCCGCTTTTTTAGTACTCTTGGCTGCTTACGGGTGGGGTACTATTCTAAGATGAGGTAGCTAACGCAAGCTGGACGTTACATAAAATGCGGGCTTGGGATACCTGTCTTTTGGCCCTTACTACTTACCTTCGCGGTATGAAACGTCTGCGCACTTACTCCTTGCTGCTGGCCGCCAGCGCGGCCCTGTTCCTCACCGCTGCCTGCTCGGTTGCCCCCGATGCGGAGAAAGACCCCAGCGCCGATGCGGCCTACAAGCGCGACCACCGCGCCGCCGGCTACCGCGAGGCCCAGCGCAGCAACGTCAATTACTAGTTTTTCTAGCGGCAGCTAGCTACTAGCTGCTTCGGCTGATATAATGCCGGCTTCTTGCTAGTATACCCATAGAAAAGCCCTGGCTACGCTTCGTAGTCAGGGCTTTTTGCTGTGGATGCTCGCAGATTAGCTATGCAGCACGAGGTCGGGCGTCAGCTTGGGTAGCGATACTCCGTCGAGTAGGCGCTGCTCTAGCAGGTCGGCCCAGGTGCGGAGGTAGAGTACTACATCGTCGCGCTGATTGTGGCGCAGGGCGTTGCGGCGCTCGAAGGGAATGGCGGCCCGGATAGTGAGGTCGTCCAGCTTTTCGAGGGCGGTCAAATCTTCGCGGGAGAAGCCCAGGGCCAGCATTTCGTCGATGGTTTGGTCGAAGGGTAGGCCGCTGGTGGGGCAATAATCTACGAGTTGGCGCTCCCAATCGCCGTAGCGCTGCATGGCTTGGGTGTGGATTTCGGCCTTGGTGAGGCGCGTGATGGTTTGGGCCAGGTGCCCGCAGTTGCAGCTGCCCATGTGGCCCCACTGGTACGGGGCCTCGGTGGCCAGGCGGCGGGCGGTGTCACGCAGCGCCTGAATAAGCGGAAGAGAAACGCGGGAAGTCATGGCCGGTAAGCTAACGGGTTGGGAGCTAGCTACCCTAAGAAGCGAAGGCAGCATTTTTTTGTTTCCCGTAGGAGCAAAAAGAAATTCCGGCCTCTCAGTTCTTTCGATACTGGGAAGCCGGAACGACTTTAATTTTTGTAAACATTCTGATAACTAGCTACTAAACGACTAGCGACAACCGCCAGCCAAGTCAGCAGCTGGCTACTCCGAACGACGACCGCCGCCACCTTGCGAGCCACCACGGCCCGCCTGGAAAGGACGCCCACCCGAGCGCCGCTCGCCGCCACCGCTGCCGGCTGCGGCCGGGCGTCCGCCCGCTGAAGAACGCTCGCCGGCCGGCTGGGGCCGACCGCTGCCGCGAGACTCGTTGCGACCGCCATTGCTGTTGCCAGTGGCCGAACGCGGGGCGCCGCCCCGGCCGTTGGTGTTGCCATTGCCGCCACGGCCATCGCGGGGTGGGCGACCAGCGGGGCCTTTGGGCCGGATAATGCGCTCGTTGCCGGTCAGCGAAACCGGGGCCACGCTGTTGGTAGTGTACGGGTGGTTACCGGCTACGTCAATCTGCTTACGGATAAGCTTCTGGATATCTTGCAGATACGCACGCTCCTCGTCTTCTACAAATGTAAATGCCGTGCCAAATGCCCCAGCCCGGCCCGTGCGGCCGATGCGGTGCACGTAGGTTTCGGGCTCGTTAGGTACTTCGTAGTTGATAACGTGGGTCAGCTCATCGACGTCGATGCCGCGGGCGGCGATGTCGGTAGCTACCAGCACGCGGGTGGTACCGGCCTTGAAATTGCTGAGGGCGCGCTGGCGGTGGTTCTGGCTTTTGTTGCCGTGGATGGCTTCGGCCGTAATCTGAGCTTTCTCCAGCGTTTCGGTCACCTTGTTGGCGCCGTGCTTGGTGCGGGTAAATACCAGCACACGCTTAATGGCGGGGTCGCTGAGGACGTGGCGCAGCAGGGCGGGCTTATCGTTTTTATCAACCAGAAACACCGACTGCGTTACCGTGTCGGCGGTGCTCGATACGGGCGTCACGGCTACCTGCACCGGGTTGGGGCGCAGGATAGTGGCCGAGAGGTCTTTGATGGCCTGCGGCATGGTGGCTGAGAAAAACAGGCTTTGGCGACCGGCCGGCAGCTTGGGCAGGATGCGCTTGATGTCGTGGATGAAGCCCATGTCGAGCATACGGTCGGCCTCATCGAGCACGAAAACTTCGACGTGCTGGAGGTGGACGTAGCCCTGGTTCATCAAATCGAGTAGGCGGCCGGGCGTGGCCACCAGTATTTCGACGCCGCGCTGCAAGGCTTGCACCTGCGGGTTTTGGCCTACGCCACCGAAAATAACGGTCGAGCGAAGCTGGGGCAAGTGACGGCCGTAGGCCTTAAAGCTTTCGCCAATCTGGATGGCCAGCTCGCGGGTGGGCGTGAGCACGAGGCAACGCACGCGGCCTTTCGGGGCCTGGGCGTTTTTTGGGGCTTGGGCAGACTGGTGCAGAATCTGGAGGATGGGCACCGAGAAGGCGGCCGTTTTGCCGGTGCCGGTTTGGGCTACGCCGAGCAGGTCGTGGCCTTCGAGCACCTGCGGGATGGCCTGCTGCTGAATAGGTGTGGGGGTGGTGTAGCCTTCCTCGCTTAAGGCGCGCAGGATGGGCTCAACTAGGTTGAGGTCGTTAAAGGTCATACGGTATGGAGAGCCGCCCGCCAGACTGGCGGCGACTCGGGCAGGGCAAGCGGAGCGCCCCGATTAGAAGAAAATTTCAGGATAAAACTGCCCGAACTCCGCGTCTCAACTACGACGCGGCGGGCCGACTGGCCGTATAGCAGGCCGGCAGCCGGTCCGCAACCAGACTGCCCGTGGCGGCAAAGGTACCGCCTAATTTTGCAAGCTATGGAAATTACGCAACGCCGCCGCGTCTTCGACGGGCATTTTAAAGTAAACGAGCTCACCCTGAAAACCGACGGAGGTGAGGAGCTAAAGCGCGAACGCTTCGACCCCGGCCACGCCGTAGCGGCCCTGGTGTTCGATACAGTGAAGCAACAGTATTTGCTCACGCGCCAGTTCCGCATCGGCCCCGAGGCCGACCTGCTGGAAATCGCGGCCGGCATGATTGACAAGGACGAAGCGCCGGACGTGGCCATTCGCCGCGAAATTCACGAGGAGTTGGGCTACGAGGTCGACAGCCTCACGCCCATCGTCACGATGTGGTCGTCGCCGGGCGTGAGCGGCGAATCCATCGCGGTGTACTACGCCGAAGTGAGCCGCCAAACCGGCCAGGGCGGCGGGCTGGCCGAGGAAAACGAGCAGATAGAAATCGTGCCGTTTACGCGGGAAAAATTATTTGCCGAGCCTTTGCAGGATGGCAAGTCGCTGTTGGCCGTGCAGTGGGTTAGGCTGAATAAGTAGCTGATAGTAACGCGAACTTTCCAGTTCGCGGGCGAGCGCAGCGAGCATCTACGCTTGTAGCCGTTCGCTTACGCACTGCTCGCTGCGCTCGCTCGCGAACTGGAAAGTTCGCGTTACTATTCTATAGTCAACTGGTATTCAAATACCTGCTTCAGCTTATTATCGTTAATTGTCAGGATATACGGTCCCGGCATGCTAGGCTTCACAAAGGGCACAGCCTGCTGCGCCTGGTACAAGTCGCGGCCGAAGAAGCGGCCGGTGCCAGCTTTAGGCGTGGCTGTGTACACCTCGGCCCCGTCTTTGGTGCGGGCCGTGAGAGTGAGGCTGCTCGGGTCGGTGTTTTGCGCGCCCCGGCGATGGATGGTGAGCACCAGCGCCCCCCCGGCCGGCAAGGCGGCCAGCCGCCGCTGATAGGCACTATCGGCCCAAGAGTGAATTTTGCTTAGCTCTTGAATTTCAGCTTGTAGCTCAACCTGCGAGCGGTAGCACACGCGGGTGTACGAACCCGATTTATCGGCGTCTTCGTCGGTGTTTTTGGTAATATTAGCTACGGCCGGGCACTCGGGGTCTTTTTGAGCAAACACGTAGCGCTTGCGGGGCGGGCCGGCGGGCGTGGGGTACTTCTCGGTGGTTTGGGCGGTGGCTTCGGTGGCGGCCAACCCGAGCAGGCTGGCACCTAATAAACTCGTTTTTAAGAAAGAGGTGAATTGCATTTTAAGTATAATAAATAGACGAAAGAGCCAATAAGATTGAATACTGCAAAGAACGGCATCCGCTGCCGATTATGCAGTATTCTATCTTAATTGGCTCTTTCGCCTATTTCCTTTTTTGCGACGGTTGTCTCAGGGCATTGTCGCCCCGGCAACCGCCACCTGCATGGTGCCGACTTCCCACTGGTCGTCGTGGTAGGTTATGGTTTTATGGTGTTGGGCATCGTCTTTTAGCTCGTCGAGGCGGGTGAGGTAGCCGTAGGAGCGGCCGGGCGTGAGGTACTGGTCGTTGAAAACGTAGCGACCAAACTTATTTACTTGGTAATCACCTTTCACCACTTCTACCTGGGCCTCGCGCTGAAACTGGGCGGGCGGATAGCGCAGGTAGTACAGCGTGTAAATATAATAGAGCGGCATTTTCATCGTAATGCGCACCTGCCCAACGCCCTGCAAGTGCGCTACGGCCTCAAAAGCGGGCGCTAGCCCGGCGTTGAAATCAGTTGCAATGGCCTCATGCCGATAGCTGCGGAGGTAATAGCGCACGGCAGGAAAGCCAGCAACGACAAAGCCACCGAACACCAAAACCCAAATAACGCGCTTGGGAGCGTCGGCACGCAGATTTTCGATAATGGCCGTGACGCCCCACACCGACAATACTAGGCTTGGCAGAAAGAAGTGGTTTACCCGGTTGATATTCAGTTCGAATAAAAAAAACAACGGCACGCAGCCAAGCAGCCAAGCCAATGTTAGGAGCCCTACCACCGTGGGGGGCTGGTCGGGTAAGTGGCCGCGTAAGCGCCGCAGCCGGTGAAGTAGCGCAATCAGCCCTACGACAGCGAGCGCCCATCCACAAGCTACTAGTAACGGATAGCCAGCCAACTGATTATAAACAGTACCATCGTCGAAACCAGATAAGGCAAACTCGATGTTTTTGCCGAGGAAATCATGCCAGGTGCCATTGGCTACTTGGCTCAGGCGCGTGGCGGGCAGCAGTGGCGTCGAGAAAAACAGGCCATCCGTCCAAGCTAAATTGCGACCCAGCACATAGTTTTCCAGGAAGAAAAGCAGGAAGGGCAGTGCCACGAGCAGAAATAAGCCGGCGGCTACCAGCCACGCACCCAACTGCGGCTGGATGCGTCGCCAGCAACTCACCAACACTAGCAGTAACAGTGTGGGCAGCACAATAACGGTGGTGCCATAAGCATAAAGCGCCACGGCAAAAGGCAGCAGCGCCGGAATAATCCACCGCCGCCGCTGCGTAGTGATGGCCCGCGCCACCACAAAGCAGCCCAGCATCATCCAGAAAACCACAATGTTGCTTTCCAGCGCCCAGCGGCTCAGCATGAAGTGCCACGGTGCGATGGCCAGCAGCAGCAAACCCAGCAGTGCCAGCCGCCGCCCCAGCGGCCGCAAAAATCCGAAAAACAGCGGCAGCGTGAGCAGCCCCAGCACTAGGGGCACCAGTCGCACCGATACCAGATTGAGACCCAATATCTTCACTATTGGCACCATCAGGTACGACAACAGCACGTTTTGCCCGCTGCCCAGGCCAGGAAAATACGCGGGCAGGTGGTTGCCCCAACGGTCGCAGCTGGTGAGGGCCAGCGCATAGGCTTCGTAGGCGCTAGAGGCCTCATCTTGGTTGAGGCCGGGGGGGATGCTTGGGAATTTTACCACCCGCACCACCACGCCAATTATGAATACCAAACCTACCAGCAGGCTATAATAAAGCTGCTGGCGCTTTGCTTTTTGCTCAGAATTCAGCATCAACTAGCTTCCGTAAATCTCGATTAACTCCTCCCCCGCCACGCTGCGGCTAGCCCGGTACATACCTTCCGAATTAAATGGCAGCGCCAGATTGCCGGCCGCATCCGCGGCGATGAGGCCGCCCTCACCGCCCACCGGGGCCAGCTTATCATGCACCACCACGCGGCAGGCTTCGGCCAAGGACAGGCCTTTATACTCCATCAAACAAGCCACGTCGTAGCCCACCACGGCCCGCATAAAGTACTCACCGTGCCCGGTGCAGCTAATGGCACACCGCTCGTCGGCCCAGGTGCCGGCCCCGATAATCGGCGTGTCGCCGATGCGCGAATAGCGCTTATTGGTCATGCCGCCGGTGCTGGTGGCGGCGGCCAAGTGGCCGCGCTGGTCGCGGGCCACGGCCCCCACGGTGCCTTTTTTCCAGTTGGGGTCGGCGGGGCTGGCGGCGTGGTCGAGCTGCATGCGGCCAGCCGCGATGGCTTCCTGCAACTGGTCGTAGCGCTGCTGGGTGAAAAAATACTCGGCGGGCTGCATGGGCAGGTCGTGCTCGCGGGCCAGCTGGTCGGCACCGGGGTAGGCTAGTAGTACGTGCTCGGTCTGCTCCATCACGAGGCGGGCGGCGCGGATGGGATTTTGCACCTCGCGCACGCCGGCCACGGCACCGGCGCGGCGGGTGGCCCCGTCCATGAGGGCGGCGTCCATTTCGTGGTGGCCCTCGTGGGTGAACACGGCCCCGCGCCCGGCATTGAACAGCGGGCAGTCTTCGAGCGAGCGCACGGTGGCCTCCACAGCATCGAGCGCGGGCGCGCCTTGGGCGAGCAAGTCGGTACCTATTAATAAGGCGGCGCGCAGGACATTGCGGTAGTTGGCTTCGAGGGCGGGCGTGAGCGAGGTGCGGGCAATGGTGCCGGCCCCGCCGTGCAAGGCGAGTGAGAACATAAGGTAGTTTCAGCAATAAGGCGCAGTAGCGCGAGCCAACGGCCGGCGTAAGCCAACTTTATAGTTCGCGTTCATAAGCGAACATCCAGACGGAT
>JBPBQK010000009.1:0-17141 GCA_050954845.1 Janthinobacterium lividum | reverse complement strand
AGGGTGGCTTCGTCCCGCAGGTCGGCGATGACCATCGGCACCACCAGGTTCCGGCTAAGGCAAATTCGCAGAAACTGCCGCCCGATGCGACCAAATCCATACAAGGCAATCGTTGTCATAAGCGAAACAGGTTAAACTTTGAAAAACAAGTATTTATTCGTCAGAAAGGCGGTGGGGGCTGAAAAGCTGGTGATTAGCCGCCTGTCGGCACGGCCAGGTCTGGCACGGGCGTGGCCGTCTGGAAGGAAGCGCGGTAACGCCTAGGCGAAAGCTGTAGCTCTTTAAGAAACACGCGCCGGAGTGTTACAGCCGTGCCCAGGCCGCAGGCCGCCGCCACCTGGTCGAGCCCCAGGCTGGTTTCTTCGAGGTAGTGGCGTGCTGCGCCCAGGCGGAGCTTCTCCACGTACCGGGCTGGGGTCAGGCCCGTCGCTTTCACGAACACTCGGGCGAAGTTGCGCGGGCTCATATGCACTTGCTCTGCCATTCGCTCGACCGAGATGGCGGCGTGCAGGTGCGTGGCCAGCCAGGGCCGCAGGCTGCTTAACAGGGGGGCATCCCCGATTTCTGGCCACAGCGTGTGGAACTGCGCCTGGTTGCCGGTTCGCCGTAGGTGCAGCACCAACTGCTGGGCCACGCGCAGGGCCAGGGAGTGGCCGTGGTCTTCCTCGACCAAGGCCAGGGCCAGGTCCATGCCCGAGGTTACGCCGCCCGACGTGTAGATGTGGCCGTCCCGCACGAAGAAAGGGGCGTGCTCTACCTGCACCGCTGGGTACTGCGCCTGCAAGTGGGTGCAGAGCGCCCAGTGTGTGGTGGCCCGCCGGCCCGCCAGAATGCCCGCTTTGGCCAACGCAAAAGCCCCTGCACACACCGACCCCATCCGCCGCACGGAGCCGGCCTTGGCCCTGAGCCAGGCAAAGAACTCGGCCGGCAATACCTCGACCGTTGCTAGGGGGGAGCCGGCTACCAGCAGGGTATCTACCGGCGCGTGCCACTGCCGAATTCCGGCGGTGCCCAGCAGCGTAATGCCCGCGTTCGTAGTAACGTGCTGGGAGTCGGTCGCGGTGAGCAGCACGATGTGGTAAGGCTGGCAGGTACCCTCTGAGTCAGCCGCCAGTAACTTATTGGCACACGCGAAAACGTCACTCGGGCCGGCAACGTCGAGCAACTGCACGCCGGACATGACCACGAGGGCAATAGTTTTAACAGACGGGTAGCAAGGAGCCATGAGCAGGTGCTTAGCGGGAGCACAAAACTACCGTGTCACAAAACTGGTAGCAATGACAAAAAATGCACAATTCCTGCCATTGCTATGGTCAACCGGACCAAGGTGTACCAGGCTGCTAAGCACGGCAGCAGGCAAGTCGCTACCTCTACTACTGCTTCCAAGCAATGTAGGTAACCCAAGTTGCGGGGTACTGACAGGGCTGAAAAAAAGTCCGTTAAGAATTATTTACTAAGAAATAACAGCTCGTCTCCGCAGAACTGCCGGTGTGCGGCCTGAGCCAACTCTTGTAAATGCTGCTGCAACTCGGGCGGCGCGACCACGGTAACTTGGCCGGCGTAGGCTAGCAGCCAACGCGCCAAGTGGTGTAGGCAGCCCGTAAGAAAAGTCATTTCGACAGTTCCACTGGCAGTGGGCTGCTCGTGTGTCCAGCCGTATTGGTGCTTAGTGTCTTGTATTTGCCGGGCTAGCTTGGGGGCAAAGCAAACCACGGCATTACCCGAGGGCCGCCGCTCGGCCAGGTCCTGCCAGTACTGCTGAAGTGTTTCGGGCCGTGGGGCAAAAGTCTCGTCGAGCACGTGCTGATGAGCAATGCGGTCGAGGCGGAAATCCCGAAACTCCTGGCGCAGCCGGCAGTAGGCCACCACGTGCCAGGACTGGCCCAGGTAAAGCCCGATGGGTTCGATAGCCCGCTCCGTGGTGAGGCCGGTAGAGCCGGCTTGGTAGCGCAGCTGCACTACCCGCTGCGTAGCGATGGCCGCTAGCAACCGCTGGTGCGCATCGTCGTTTTCCAGCAACAAAGGCTTTGCCAGGCGAGAACGCGCAATATGGATGCGCGGACTCAGGGCTTCGAGATAATCGCGGTCGGGTCGGCGCAGCACCGCCCGTAGCTTATCCATCGCCGCTTGCCCCAGCTGGGCCGTGCGGGTATCGGTCAGGTGGGTGGCCAGCTTCTCCGCCGTCAGCAGCGCTGTGGCTTCGTCGCGCGTGAACATGACCGGGGGCAGGCGGTAGCCATCGGCCAGGGAGTACCCTACCCCGGCTTCGCTGGTTAGCGGCACGCCGGCAGCCTCTACGGTGCGCAAATCGCGGTAGATGGTGCGCAGGCTTACCCCAAACCGGGCAGCCAGCGCCGTGCCCAGTACTTGGCGCTTGGCCTGAAGCTGCACTAAAATGGCCATGATGCGGTCAAAGCGATTCATAGGCAAAAACGTCAGTAAGGCCCCGCTCCCACCAGGCGGCCGCAAACGAAGCTAGCAGGTATGGGTGATATACTACAACTGGCAGCAAGCTCACCCGCACGTTTTGTTAAGCCCTTGCCTGCGCTACCACTAGCGAGCAGGTGCCGGACCCGGTGGTGCGTGCTGCGGCGAGCGGTGCTCACCGCTCATCGGCCGACGGACCGTAAACGCCCGGAACCGGCACATCGAGCAGGCGTAGATACACCATAAGTTGCGCCCGGTGGTGAATCATGTGGCTGATGAGGTGCCGCACGATGGCAGCGCGGGGCTGGGGCAGTACAATGATAACATCTCCGCGGCACATGGTCCATTGCTGGGCAAACGCCGCGTCGTTGGCCGTTGCCAGGGTATCGTGGGCCGCCTGGCCTTTGCGGGCTAGCTGGGCCAGGAGTTCGGCGCGGCTGCTGGCTACCACCGGTGCCGCGGCCGCAAACTCGGCAAGATTGAGAACGGTAGTCTGAAAAGTATCAGTAATCCAACCCGGTAAGTCAACTGTGTGCGAGGCTAGCTTCGCCAATGTCATCGACTTAGGGTGAGGCTGCCAGTTAAACCGTTCTTCTGGCAGGCACTCTAGCACGCGCCGCGTATGGGTGAGTTCTGCATTAAATTCGGGCAGTAATATGGGGGCGGTGGTAGCTGGCGGAGTAGGCACCATAGGAAACTGGGGTTGGGGTTGGGTAGATGATAGCGCAAAGCACCTGCCTTGGAATGACAACCCTGTGTCAGTGCTTAGCGGCGACATAAAAAACGCTACTGCATCTCTGCCGCCGACTTTGTAAAGCCCGTTACGCAATGGTGTAGTTAGTCCGGCACCGCTGACAAGCAGCTGTCACGTGCGCCTAAGAAATTTGCGCCCACACTAAATTTACTTCAGCGTATGCGCCACGACCTCGTTGTATCCAAATCCGTAAGCATTAATGCGTCAGCCACCCATTTATGGCGGGTGCTAACCATTCCATCTTTAATTCGAGAGTACCTCTATGACACGGAAACTACCACCGACTGGCAGGTGGGTAGCCCCGTATCGTTTCAGGGTACCTACCAAGGACAAACCTACCGGGACAAAGGCGTAGTAATAGCCAACGTACCCGCCAACCTGTTGAGCTACCGCTACTGGAGCGGCTTTTCCGGGCTAGCCGACCTGCCGGAAAATTATGTATTGGTTACGTACTCGCTGGCTGCTGTGCATAGCCAGCAAACCACGCTTACCTGGACCCAACAGGGCTTTGCCACTGAAGAAGGCTACCAGCACTCCGAGCAGGGCCTGGCTGCCTTCCTGCAACAGATTAAGCATCTGGCCGAACGGTAATGCTCAGTTTTTTTAAAATACCGGTCACTCTCTTTTATCTACCTGCTGTTTAATACTGCGTAGCAACGCGCCGGCGGCTCTTCGACACCCTGGGTCCATTTTACGGCTACTGGTCTACGGTTCACAGCGCGCCCCTGGCTGGCATGTGGACGCGCTGTGAACTCGAGGCGGTGGAAGTGCCCGGTTGGTGCCGGGCCTCATTTAGCTGGCCGTAGAAATAATCCGGAAATACTACCGCAAACTCTTGCTTGGCTGCCCCCTGTGCCCAGGCCCGCGCCTGAATTATATCCGAGCCGATAGGGGCGTGCGGCCCATGTTTTTCCAGAACGCTAATGGGAAGAATACAGGTCGAGTCGGCCAGCGCCAGGGCTTTGGGCCAGTCGCTTGCGGTCAATTCTGCCCACTGGCAGCGTAGCTGTTGGGCGTAAGCAGGACGACTCATTAGCAAGCAAAGACCACTTATTATTCCTATAAAGGAGTGCAAATTTTAGCTTGACATGGCGAGGCGGTTTTCGCGGGCGACCGGCGATTAAGGCAGTTGTAAGTGGGTGTTAGGGATTTTAAAATCCGAAAATTCCTGTCAGGAAGCAGGAGAGCACTTCTCAGCCAGGCAAGTAACCGTATAGCCAATCAAAGTAGCGTTTTACTAATTCACGTACTTACTAACACATTGATAATCAGAACTTATTTTCTTTATCACTCTTTAAAGCAGCTGGCCGCTTACTGCCCGAAAGACTGCACATACCGCCAAGCTGATGACGCCTGAATTTTGATAAGCCCTTGGGCCGTCAACCAACTCAAGAAGGTAGTAGCTAGGAAAACGAAGCCAAACTTAGCAGGGGCCGACCAGGCCAGCCGCGTGGCCAGCAGCTGTAGCCAGGTAAGGAAAACGTAGTGCACCAGGTAGAGGATATACGCGCTGCGACTCAGCGAATCCATCCAGGCATTCGGGGTCAGGCGTAGACCGCGGAAGAGGGCCAGCCCCCCAAAGCAGCTGGCCACGCAGCTGGCCACCCAAAGCAGCGCGTTAGCGAACGATTGCGTAGCGACGGGTAGGTGCTGCACCCAGGTGAGGGAGGGCGCAAACCACAGGGCGTTGTAGGCGAGCAGACTACCCGCTACCCACCCCAGCCAGTGTCGGGCCAGGCTGCCGTCCGGGGCCAGCAGCCCCCCGGACAGCCCCGGTACGCCCACCCACACTCCCAGCCCAAACCACAGGAAGTAGAGTCCAATGCGCGACACCTGGAAAGCGAAGGGCGGCGTCACGAGGACCGTCCAGGCAGTGGGGCCGTAGTGAGCCAGCAGGGGCCAGTAGACTGCAGTAGCCAGCAAAAGAACCAGAGTAGCAGTGGCCAGCGCGTGCGTGCGGCTATAGCGGGCCAGCCGCTCGGCCGCTGGCAGTAGCCAGCGTAGCGGCAGCAGCAGGCCGGCCGCTACTACGTCGAAGAGCAGCAGCACCCAGATAAACCACGGTGGGCCCACCATAAAGCCCTGCGCGGCTAGGGCCCGGTAGTAAGTTATAAAGTCTTCAGGCCGCCCGACCAGCTGCCAGGAGGCAAAATAAGCCAGGGGCATAAGTCCCACTACGGCCACGACAAAGGGTAGCCCTAGCCGCAACAGCCGGTCGTGAATGAAGCCCAGGCTGCCTTGCCGCCGCAGAACAGGGTAAACGAACAGGCCCGAGATGAAGAACATCAGAGACATGAAAAAGACGTCGTTGAAATTCTCCAGGTAGTCAAAGCCTACCCAGCGCGCGCCATCCACGATGGGCGCAGTCGATAGCAGCGGGACCTGCGGGTTGAAGCTGGCCCAGGTAGTGTACGCCAGCGAGCTGTGGTGCGCGACCACTAGCAGCGTAAGGGCCGTGCGCAGGTAGTCGAGCGAAACATCGCGCGGCCGCACCGCTTTCAGCGGCTGTTCTTGGCTAGCAGTTAGCGTCATGTGTGAGCAGACAAGGGTCAGGAAGAATCAGGGGGCACAAGCGCGTATACAAGCAATAACCTGCTGGTAACTGGTGCCAAACCAGCCGGCTCACGTCTTTAGCGCTTGAGCCCTACCGCAGGGGGACTGCTTGCGCGGGCAATTGAGGTCAACGAAGGTAGTAGGCTGCCAAGCACCTGAAACAGGTACAGTTCTCGTTTTTACACTGCATACAGTTTCTGGCTGCGTCCGTTGACCCGCTAACCTGGGTATCGAAATTCTTGGCTACGAGTCGGCTGCGAAGGCTTAAGCTCTCTATTTCTGGATTTTGCACCCATGCGCCACCGCCGTCAGCTGCGTTTTGATGGCGTTGCCGTCCAGTAAGGCCCAGTGGTGGCAGATGCGCTGGTAGTGGATGGCGCGGCCTGCCAGTACAGGGTGGCCAACAGCAAGTTATTCGCTTCGGCGCGGCTGCCGGCCAGCCCGGGCACCAGCCTACCTAACGTGCGCCGCCGGCTGGCCTTGAGCTATCCCGGCTGCCACGAGCTGACGGTCGAAGACCGGCCTGATTCCTGTCTGCATTCATTTACGGCTGCTACTATGACCCTGCTCAATTGCTTGCTACTGGAGGACAAGCCCCTGGCTCGCAAGCTGCTGCTCGACTACGTGCAGCAGGTGCCCTACCTGCGCCTGGTGGCGGCCTGCGCCGCGTTTGCCGCCCTGCAAGGCCAAGCGGTGGACCTGCTGTTTCTGGACGTGCAGCTGCCTGAAATGACCGGACTGACGTTTCTGAAGCTGCTGCCGCGCAAACCCCTGGTGGTGCTGACCACGGCCTACTTAACCCAAGTTGCGGAGTAAGCAGGCAATCAAAAAAGTCTGTTTGGCGTGAACAGACTAGGTTTGAAGTATCCGACCCCTTCAAGCCCTGCCGACCATGCTCGAACAGACCGTTGCAATGTACTGCGTACTCGATGATTTACTGCGCTACACCCACCCTGCCGGCCCGTTGCCCCCGGCTACGGGCCGACGCCTGACCGATGCCCAGGTGCTGACGACGGCCCTGGTAGCGGCCCGCTTTTTCGGTGGCAGCCTGGTCGTGACCAAGCACTACATGGAGCAGCACTGGGGTCAAAACCGGTTGGACAAGAGTGGCTTCACCCGCCGCCTGCATGCGCTCACAGATACGCTGCTGGCCCTTTTCGCCACGGTGGGCGACTTGCTCAAACACCTGCACCCGGAAGCCCGCTATGTGCTGGACTCGTTTCCGGTGGCCGTGTGCCATAAAATGCGTCAAAAGCATTTAGGCCGCATTCCACGCTGTAAGCTACTGACGGGCAAGGCGTATCACGGCCGATGCGCCAGCAAGCGCAGTTGGTTTTATGGCCTCAAGGTGTAGGTCGTCGCCACCAGCGACAGTCTTCCCGTCGAGTTTTATATCCATATCGGGGCCGAGTCGGACTAGACTGGCCGGCGCGGCCTGACGCTGGACTTACCCGCCGGCAGCCTGCTCTACACCGATGCCAGCTACACAGACTATGTGGCCGAAGACCTCTTCAACGAGGCCAGTGGCAGCCAGCAGCAAACAGCCCGCCGTAAGAATAGCAAACGGCCCCATCATCCGGCGCAAAGTTTTCTGATACAGTATTTTCGCAAGGGCATCGAAACCTGTTTCAGTCAGCTCACTGCCCGCTTCTCCAAGCAGATTCACACCGTGACAGCCGCTGGCTTTGCCTTAAAAATTGCGCTTTTTATCTTTTACGTCCTAGACCAAGTCGGCTTGTAATCCGCAACTTGAGTTACTTAAGGTACGCGCTGGAAAGCTACGAACTGGACGTGGCAGATTACCTGCTCAAGCCCATCACGCTCGACCAGTTCCTGCAGGCCGTGCACAAGGCGTACCAGCGCTGTGCGGGTGCCTTGGCCCCCGTGGCGGCCCCGCCTCAGGCTGCCTATACGTTTGTGAAGGATGGCTCGCACCTGGTGAGGGTGTGATGGGCCGATATCTAGTACGTGGAGGGGCTGCGCGACTACGTGACCATTCACACGCGGCAACACAAAATCGTGAGTCTGCAACAGCTGAAGTCGCTGGCCCAGCAACTGCCCGCCGACCGCTTTATCCGTATCCACCATTCCTGCATCGTGGCCCTGGATGTAATCGATGGGTGTTGTTAAACAAATAGGGCAAAACCTCCGAGTCCGTGGTCAAATGGTAGGGTTTAACAGTAGACTAAATTTTTCGAGCTGCCGCCGGTGCCGAAGAATATGTACAATGGCGTGTTCCATAAGCTGCTCGACGTCGTATATCTGACCCCATCCAGTCTGTATCTTACGCGAAGCGTCGAGCTGCTCCAACTCCGCGTCCCCGATTTTCCGAAGGACATTTTCGGTGAAGGCAAAGACGCTGTTCAAATCCGCCAGGTATTCTGCGGTGGTATGGCGCAGCCGCTTAGCGGGCCGGCTTACGTCTGGCTGCTGTAGTTGGTGAATACTCGTTGCGTAACCAAAACCAGAACTAACGACATGTGTTAAAACAGTTTGCACAGACCGGCAATCTTCATTCGCCGTGTGTGGGTCGATAACAATGGGCAATGCCTGGTCAGGAATAGCTGCCACGACCTGGTGCAATTCTAAAATGGCCCGTTCGTATTCATCTAGTAGGGCCCCAACGGCTCCTGAACGGTATGTCTTTGTCATGCTTTGTTGCTATGGGATTGTTGACCTGTTTTAAACAGCTGGTCTAGAAATCTTATTTGGCCAGCTACCTGTTTTTCGATGTCCTTACCCCACGTTTTTACCGTATCACGAGCGACCAAGCGGTTTGGTTACGGACTCGAAGGTTTTGCCCTATTTGTTTAACAACACCCATCGATGCCGTTCACAAAGACAAAGTCCAGATTAGGGAGCGCTACCTGGCCGTAAATGCCACGTATTCCAAAAGTTTCCGCGAGGCGGTGTAAGGGAAGCGCTGTAGCGCGCCCGCACGGGAGTAGTCTGGCACCGTGCCTTATGCTGAGGCAGCGGCGAAGGCTGGTGGTGCTGGTTTTTTCGGCGAAACCCAGCATTCACAACTGTGTCTGGCATTTACCCGCCGGACCGTAGAGGCGTTGGGTTAATAACTACTGGTTTCACGCGACCATCTCACGTCATTCGTTCGCCTACTGGGCTTGCACCTGTTGCTGTAGTACAAGGAAGCTCCTCGCGCTTGAGCCAGAATATAAAGCCAGTAACTACTGAAATGCCGGCGAGTATAATTCCAAATTCGTCCGACCAGTACTTCGTTTTGCCAGTGTCAATGGTCAATGGCGTGAACAGCGCCTGAATAAACATATTATGACTGGAATGAAAAATTACGCCCGTCCACACGCTGCCCGATTTTATGCGTAACCACGTGTAGGCAAAACAAGAGCTTACAATCATGAGGGTGAAGCAGGCCAACTCAAATCCTAACTCCGTGCCGTTGTTGTAGTTAGCGAAAATTAAACTGGGAAAGTGCCAGGCCGCCCAAATGATGCCAGTTAATAAAGAGGTGCGGGTATAGGTCGTGAGCTTCATCAGGGTCGGCACTAAAAAGCCGCGCCAACCCAATTCTTCGCCTAATGTATTAGCGCACCCCTTAATAACGCCAAAGGTGCCAATCAAGACTGCCTGCCAACCAATTACCGCTGCCGATGAGTAGGACTGCCAACCGAACGAATCGGCAGCCTTCTTGATGAAAGCGGGGTTAGGCACTCCTCCCAAGCCCGCTAGCCACAATATGCTGTAGGCTAACGCTGAGTAAGCGAGCGGTGTGAGGTAACTCACCCATTGGTAGCGGCTCCTGCCCCAACGCCAGCCAAGGGTGTCCAGGTCCTGGCCCAGCAACTTGCAGGTGAGCAAAGCGGCTAGGCCAGGTCCCCACATCACGCCCATAATGTAGCGGGAAGCTCCAGCCTCTATTGTCCCGGCCGCGATAATTAACAGGTTAAAAATGCCGCTCAAAACTATAGTGAGCACTAGAAAAAGCAGAATACTGCGTAGAATCCGGGGCTTGTTTTCGTTAACCGCGTTGTGCATGTATGAGTAGGTAAAGGTCCCAGGCTTGGTTTATAAGAGCCAGGCGGGCGGTGGTATCCGCGGCCGGGCAGGCACGGCAGCCAAGCCGCTGAGGTGGCTATGTGCCCTGGCGCTAATATCTTCTGTAAGGTCAGTTAGCGCGTTTTAAAGTTGCACGCCTGGCGCGACCAGTTGAGATGACTCGTTGGGGTACCAGGCAGAAGATGAGTGGGCTTGCGTGGCTGCTGGTAGTTGAGGCTAGCGGGCCACCCCCTTATTTACTCTCAGCTTCAGGTTAAAGTCGCCTAGTATCCCGACGGCGGCAATACCCTAAAACTGGTGCTTTACCCCGAGCGTGGGGTAGAGTTGTACCCGGTCTTCGGTGCTCAGTAGATGGTAGTACACATTGACCCGACTGCCTACGGCCAAGCCCTTGCACACGGTAAACCACAGTTGAGGGTCGCCGAAGAAAGCGACTTTCTTGCCGCTCAGCTGGCTGGTTTCGGGCGTGCCCTGGTTGCGATTTTCGGTCCAGCCCACCAGGCTTCCCGCCGCGAACAGCTTGTAGTGGAAGAATCCCCGGCCGAAGTAGAAGGTCAGCTGCGGGTCGTAGCTGGGGCGCTTGAAGGCCGTGTAGCGGTAGAGCGCATTAACCGACAGAAAAGCGCCTTTCCACTGGAAGGGGTAGGCTAGGCCCGCCCCCAGGGTGCTGGTCAGGTAGTAGCCGTAGCCGTCAGGCGTTACCCCTAAGCCGGCGGTGTAGTTGAGGGCCAACTGCACCTTAGGTTTCCAGTAGCGCAGGGTCTGGGTGAGCTGCGTATAGAGCTGGCCCTGGTTGTGGAGTTGGCCCGTCAGGTCGGCCTGCAGCTTGAACAGGAAGGCCCCGTGGTTGAGCGTATCAATGTTCTTGAAATACTCGAAGGTGAGGGACGTAAAGTTGCTAGGGGTGGCATCGGGGTCGAGAGTGTGGCGCAGGTCGTAGTGGAGTTGGAGGTTCTGCGCCAGCAGGCGACGGGCCGGCAGCAGCAGGCCCAGCAGGAGCAGAATTGGGACTAATTTTGACATGCGGCAAAGGTGCCAGCCGGCCCACCAACCCGAAACAACCGGGCTGGAAACCTTCGGAATCGCCGTGGAAACATCATGGAAACGGCCCAATATGGAGCAATTAAGCAACGAAGCGGCCTTTGCTAGCTTATTTGAGGCGGTATGCCAGCAGGGATTAGGCCAGACCCTGCACGACCCCCTTTCCGAAGCGGACAGCAAGTTGCTAGCAGTGGTCATTCTGGAGCAGACTGGCCTGGTAGTAGGTAGCAAGAGCCTCAAGAACTACGCGCTCTACCTGCTTCACCGCCCGGAGAGCAAGCGGGAAAATCCCTCGGTGGCCACGCTCGATACCCTGGCCCGCTTCGTATTGCGGGCGCCCCGCACTGACGAGGTGCGTCGCAAAACGCACGAGGGGCATTATCCCTACTGGTTTCAGTACCGCAGCAGCCTCGCTGCCTCCTCCTTGCCAATTGCTGCGGCTGAGCCAGTCCCGGCTGTTATCGCTACTCCTGCGGCCGCGTCGAAAAACTGGCGGGGAACTCGCCGGGAACGCCTTCTACTCGCAGCTTTTCTAGTTATTACTGCCTTGGCAGCGGGTTTGAGCTGGTGGCTGATACGGGTTCCTAGGCCGGCCGATTTCTACGATTCGTTTACCAGCGTGGCCGCCGACTCGCTACGGGGACGGGGGTGGTCGATACAGCAGCTTGATACTGCGTGGTGGACCCGGCGGGCGGCCCGGCCTGGCACCTGCGCGCTCTACACGCTGCCAGGCGACAGTTGGCCCGCTGGCCCACGCCCGGCGGGTATCCGCAACCTACTGGTGCGGCGCATTGGCCCAGACTGCTTTTCGGCCGAGATGCACCTCGATCAATTCTTCCCCGTCCACAACTGGCAGCAGGCCGGCATCTTACTTTCTGAAAACAAAGATTTTACCGGCAAACTACTGCGCCTCTCGCTATCCTACAACGATTATTTCGGGGGCTATGCCCGTCCCGCCGAGATTATCGTGCAGGGCATCAGTTCCACGGAGACGGCCAGCCGCAGTAAGCCCGAGGAATTCGCGCACGTACCCTTATTCGCTTTGCGTTACCCTCACGATTCGCTCGTGGCCGCTAACCTGCGCAAGTCGGCCCTGAAGATTGAAAAGAAGGGCCACCGCTTTCGGTTTCTCTACGCGACCGGCTCAATGGAAAGCTTCGCCTTCACGGAAGCCGCCACTGGTACCTTCGCTATCGAGCCGCGCTACCTGGCCTTATTCGCCACGCAGGGCTTTGCGCCGGTTTCGTACGTTGCGCCCGCCTACCTGACTTCTTTTAGTTTGGTAAAGTGGCCGTGCGAGGATTAGGCTATGGTTCCGGCGTAAAAAGCAGTATCATAACGGCGGCGCTTGACGGTAGGAGTTAGCTGGCATAAAGCAGAAAAAAGTAAGCCGCGATTTTGGCTAACCCTGCTCGACCAGTTCATCATTCATTGGTAACACTCGATAACGACTAAGCCGACATGCAGTTAACTCTGGACCCTATTTCGCTTCTTATCTGGGCTGGGGCGACGCAGTGCGCCTTATTAGCGGGGGGCTTGGTTTATCAGGGTCTCTGGCGGCAGCTTAGTTGGCGGCTCTTCGCTGGCTTTCTCTCGGTGCTAGTGATTATTCTGAGTTGCTCGCTGCTGTATTACAGCAACTTCGTGCTCGCTTATCCTCACTGGCTACGGACTCACCACTCCCTCAACCTGCTGGCCCCGGCCCTTTTCTACCTTTTCATCTACTATTTCTATCACCCTGGGCAGCCATTTAAGCGAGCGCACTGGGGGCATTTCGTGCCCTTTGGCCTATTCACCCTATACCTGCTGCCCCAATGGGGGCAGACAGCCACCCAAAAGCTTACCAACTGGGTGGCTGAAGGTTCCGTAGCCTACTGGTTTGAGAATGGGGTTTTTCTGACCGCGCAGGTAGCGTATACGGTGGCGGCGGGCCAACTAGTGCGGCGGCACCGGCAGCAGGCACCGGCCCGGCACACGTTGCCGGCAGTGATGCACCAAGCTCTATGGTTCTGGTGGTTGGCCTTAGTTAGCGTAATTGGGCTGCGGGTGCTGGCCCTGCTGCTGCACCTCACCTGGCTGGAAGAAATCAGCACGGCCCTGTTGGCCTTAGCCACGGGTAGCGTCGGCTATTGGCTGCTACTGCGCTCGAATGCATTGCGCCTGCCTTCAATAGTCTCTCCACGGCGAGTGGATGCGCGGCCGCTGCCAGCCCCGGTGTCGGACCAAACTCCTGCCAGTTTACCCACTGAATCCTGCGCGCAACTGCGTCGATTACTGTACGTGGAAAAGCTTTACCGCGAACCGGAGTTGTCGCTTACCAGCTTAGCCGAGCGACTGGGGCTGCCCGCCCACCAAGTGTCCGCGCTTCTAAAGCAACATGAAGGCGCATCCTTTCCTGAACTAATAAATAGCTTACGAGTAGCCGAAGCCCAACGCCTGCTTACTGACCCGGCCTTTCGGCATTTCTCCATCCTGGCGATTGGCTACGAAGCGGGCTTTTCGTCTAAGTCGGCATTTTACCGCCAGTTTCGCAGCCAGGTGGGGCTTACCCCCAGCGAATTTGCAAAGCAGGAGGCAGTTTAGGTTAAACCATTGCTGACCAATTAGAAACTAGTAGTCTCGTTTTAGAAAAACGGGACATTCTACCGGTCTTAGTGCCCCTATTTGCAGCCGGATTTGAGGCCCAGGTGTGGCACGGTCCACTTTCTTTTATGGCCACGAAGCAGTCGGTAATTTTCCTGATTTTTACGTTGTTCCTGGGGCTGGACTCCCGGCTTGTTACGCACGCGCAGGCTACTGCTCGCGGCACCGACCTAGCGCACCTGCACCCTGCGTTTGGAACTTACCGCACCACCGCAGGCCGCGAATTTGTGTTGGGTCGCACTGAAGGCAACCTCTTCTTGCTCGACCACCAGACCCAAACCTATTATACGCTTTGCCCTAGCGCTACTGACCGTAGCGCCTGGCAGGCGGGACCAGGCGTACACCTGCGCCTAACGGGTACTCGGTTGACCCGTTTGCAGGTAGGTGGGGCCGTGCAGCGAGTAGCGCACGTGAGTACGCCTGCCCTGGAAAACTTGACTCTGGAGAAAGAAGGGGTTCACCTGGCGGGTATCCTGTGGAAACCAGCCGGGGTCACTGCTTTTCCGGTAGTCATTCTCATCCACGGGGCCGGTCCCGAAACCCGCTACGGTATGCGGTTTATTCCCTATTTATTCTTGCGTCAGGGTATTGGGGTTTTCACCTACGATAAGCGCGGCTCGGGCGAGTCCACCGGGCACTACGAGCCGTGGCTGGCGGGCATCCCAGCGCTGGCAACCGATGTAGTCGCCATCTGCCACGCCCTGGCCAAGCGGCCCGACGTAGCCGCTAATCGTCTGGGCCTGCTGGGTATCAGCAATGGAGCCTGGGTGGCGCAACGCGCCGCCGCGCAACTGCCTACGCTGAAGGTCGTCATTCCGGTCGTTGGCGGGTTTATTCCAGTATATCAGCAGGAGCTTTACCGGTTGCAACTAGCCGCCGTGGCGGCTAAGTTGCCTGCCAGGGCCGTGCAGGACTTGCAGCGCACGATGGGCCAACTTTACAACGACACCTTGTACCACCGCCTGCCACCCGTTCAGGCCCAGCAACGTATGCAGTCGCTGCTCGCGCACGCGCGCACCCAGCCTTGGTTTTCGCTCACGCCGCTGCCGGCTTTCGAGACGCTATCAGCGGCCACCATCTATGACCTCTTGCGGCGAGCCTGGGATAATGAGCTGGCCTACAACCCGCAGACCGATGTAGCCAGCAGTTCGGCATCCATATTCTCGCTCTTGGCTGCCCACGACGAAGTGACGCCTACTAACCAAGTAGTGGCCCTTATTCGCGAGCTAAACTGGAGCCGACAACCTCAAGCGCAAATCAGCACGCGCGTGTTGCCCAGAACCGGCCATTTTCTCCAAGTGAATGCGCAGGCTGCTTCTTACCAGTTGCCACTCGGGCTGGAAAAGGCGATTCGGGAGGTAAGCATGCATTTGAAATCGCAGTAAAACATAGGAAGCCGCTGCCTTCAGACGCCCTGGCAGTGGTTAGTTGTCGCGTATTGGCACCCGAATGGCGCTGAATGGTACGGTATCGAGCCCCGGCTGCCAGGACCTTTGCCCCGTACTAAAGCCAAGAAGTAATGCCCTTTATCAAGACGGAAGACGGAACAGAATTATTCTACAAGGACTGGGGCACCGGTCAGCCCCTGGTATTCGTGCACGGCTGGTGCATCAACTGCGACTCGTGGGAATACCTCATGAACGAGCTGCTAGCCAGCGGCTTCCGGTGCATCGCCTACGACCAGCGGGGCTGCGGGCGTTCGGCGCCGGCAGGCAGCGGCTACGACTACGACACGCTGGCCACCGATTTGGCCACCGTCATCAGCACCTTATCCCTAGAGGGTGTGACGCTGATTGGGCACTCCATGGGCTGCGGCATTATCGCCCGCTACCTGAGCACGCACGGCGCAGCCCCGGTTAGCCGTGCTGTGCTACTAGCCACCACCACCCCCTTCCCGATACTGCGCGCTGACAACCCGGTAGGCATCGAAGAAAGCTACTGCCACGCCGCGCTGGCTGCCATGCGCAGCGACCGCCCCGCTTACGTGCGCAACTTGGCGGAAGGCTTCTTTAGCCCGCCTGGTGAAGCTAGTATAGTATCACCCGACCTGACGGAGTGGGCAATCGGGCTGACGCTGCAGGCTTCGTCCCGGGCTGCCCTTGAGATGCAGGCCACCGCATTTTTCAGCGACCAGCGACAGGAGCTAACCCGCGTGCGCGTGCCCGTGCTGCTGCTGCACGGCGAGAAGGACGTGAGTTGCCCCGTGCCCCTCACGGCTGGGCCCACGCAGCAATTATTACCCAACAGCCAGCTGAAAACCTACGAAAACCAGGCGCATGGTTTGGTAATGAGCGGCTGGCAAGCGGTGAGCGCGGACATCCAGACGTTTATCGCGCAGGCGTAGTCGCTGCCTAGGCCCGCGTGCTTACCAAATGCTTACCAAGCACTTGGTAAGCATGCGGGCTACCGACTCTGGTAGCGCGCAAGTCTTTCCCTCGAACCACTTTATTTTACCGTAAATTTTCGGAGCTATGCACCCGCAGTCGCAATTTGCCCTGGCCTTAGTTGCCTATGCCGCCCAGCGCGGCATCGACGCAACCCATCTGGAACAGCTGGCGGGCGTGTCCACGGCGGCGCTGCTGGCCGAGGCGGATGGCCGGGTTTCAACCAAGCAGTGGCACGACCTCTGGCTCAACGCGGCCCACCTGACCCAGGACCCGCTTTTTGGGCTGCACTTTGGGGAGGCCGCTACGCCGGCGGCCCTGGGCGTGGTGGGCCAGCTTATCCAGAGCTGCCGCACCGTGGGCGAGGCCATTACCCACGCCGCCACGCTGCTACCGCTGCTCACCGACCAGCTGTGGCTGGAAACGACGCGTTCCGCCGCTTCCTTCACCCTGCGCCTGCGGTTTTTGCCAGCCGCCGCTACCGCTTCGCCCGAGGTGTTTGCCCACCTCAGCGATTTTTTCCTGGCCCTGATATTGCACGAATTGGATGGCTTGGTAATCACGCGCTTGCAGCCCCGGGCCGTGCGCTTTCCGCCCGGTGCCCGCCAGCTGCCCGACCACGGCCGGGTGCTGCGCGGCGGGGTAGCGGCGGGGGAGCCCGGCCAGTACACACTAGAATTTGCGGGCCACTACTGGGACGTTCCCATACTCACGGTCAATTACGAGCTGCAAGCCGTCCTGCTGCAAAAGGTGACCGAATTTACGATTACCGGGCCGCCCGCCCAGCGGCTGCGCGACAAGCTTACTGGCTACCTGCTGGCCAATGCCTACCTGGGCTTGCCCCCGCTGGAGGCATTGGCCGCCAATTTCAACACCAGCGCCCGGAGCCTGCAACGCAAGCTGCACGAGGAGGGTACCAGTTACCAGGAAGTAGCCGATAAGGTTCGCAAATCCTTGGCCCTTGTCTATTTGCAAGCGGGCTCTCACTCCTTGAAAGAAGTTTCTTACCTGCTCGGCTATAACGAAAGCAGCGCCTTTAGCCGGGCCTTCAAGCGGTGGACTGGCAACAGCCCGGCGTACTACGTCGCCACGCGGCAGGCCCCCGCTGCCGGTGATGCCCGCGCTGCTTGTTCGCTATGAGAGCCGCCGCCGCGTCCGAATTGGCCATCTGCACCTATTCCCTGGCCGAGGACAGCCCGACCGGTGAAACACTCTTGGAGGTGGTAGTAGCCGATGGCCAAGCCTTTCCCAAGCGTAAGGCTAACTTCCTGGTGCCGCACCGCAAAAACTACTACCAGCTGCTATTG
>JBPBQK010000008.1:0-21271 GCA_050954845.1 Janthinobacterium lividum | reverse complement strand
GTGGCTGTCGCTTTGGCGATTAGCTAGCGGGTCCGGGTCTTTTTTTATCAGGTCACTGGTTGCTGGGTACTGGGCTTTGGTTGCTGCCTGGCAACTAAAGCCCAGCTTGCCAGTACATAGCAGCAACCCTGTACCTCGCAACCAGCCGTATTATTATGGGTAAGCAACATTCTTCAGACAATAAGTCCGGCCGGCGCGGCCCGGCCGGGGGCGGTGGCCGCCCCGACCGTTCTAACCGGCCCGAAGGCCGTGGCGGCTCCGAGCCCCGCAGCACTGCGGGTGCCTTCGGCGCACCCCGCGGTGGCGACTCGCGCCCCGGTGGGCGTGGGGGCAGCGACCGGCCCGCGGGCCGGGGTGACTACTCGGGCTCGCGGCCTTCCTTCGGGCAGGGCGGGGGCAAATTTGGTGGCAGCCGCTCTAGTGAGGGGGGCAGCCGGCCGAGCTTCGGCGGTGGCCGGCCCAGCGATGGCGGCAACCGGGGTGGCTTTGGCGGCGGCAATTCTGGTGACCGCGACCGGCGCAGTTCTTCCGCTGAGGAGGGTCGGCCGCCGCGCCGCTTCGAGCCGCGCGAAGGGGGCGACCGCCCGCAGCGCGATGAGCGCAGCGACCGCCCCGCGTATCCGCCCAAGCCCATCTGGCAGGGCCAGCCGGTGCGCTATGAAGGCAAGCCGACCGTGCCGCGTGGTGGCGCAGGTGAGCGCAACCGTAAGTTTATCAAAACCAACCCCGACGGCACGCCCGTAGAAAGCAGTACCCAGCGGCCGCGCATCGAGCGCCCCGTCGGCGACCGCCCCTATCACAGCGACCGCCCGGCCTACATCGGCCGCGACGAGCGCCGCTCGTTTGAGGAGCGCGATGCGCGCCCCGCTTCGCGCCCCCGGCCCGAAAGTGGCTTCGAGCGCCGCGATGACCGTCGCAGCGAAGGCAGCAGCCGCAGCAACGATGGCGGCGACCGCCCTTACCGCCGCGAAGGTGGTTCGAGCGAAGGCCGCGACGAGCGCAAGCCTTACGGCAATCGCTCTGAGGGTGGCAGCAGCTACAGCGGCGACCGTGACCGCAAGCCCTACGGCGACCGTAGCCCCAGCCGCGAAGGCGGCAGCATTGGTAGTGACCGTGAGCGCAAGCCTTATGGCGACCGCGAAAGCGGTGACCGCGACCGCAAGCCTTACGGCGACCGCAGACCTTACGGGGAGCGCGCCGCGGGTAGCTTCGACAAGCCGCGCAGCACGGGCGAGCGGCCCACTGCCACGTTCCGCGAGCGGCGCGAGGCTATGCGGGCGGCGGAGAGCGGCCCCCGCTCTAGCACCGGCTACGGCCGGACTGATAACCGGGCCGATAAGCCGAAATTTGGGGAGCGGCCGGGCGAAGCGCCCGACTACAAAAACCTCAAGCACTACGAAAACGACAAAACCCGTGGCAACAAGCGCCGGGCGAGTGAAGAGGACTTCGGTACCGAGGAGCTGCGCCTGAATCGCTATATCGCCAATGCGGGCATCTGCTCGCGCCGCGAGGCCGACTCGCTGATTGCCGCCGGTGAAATCCGGGTGAATGGCGAAGTGGTGACGGAGATGGGCTATAAAGTGCAGACCACTGACACGGTGCAGTACGGCAAAACCAACCTGAACCGTGAGAAGCTGGTGTACGTGCTGCTAAATAAGCCCAAGGACTTCATTACAACCACCGACGACCCCGAGGGCCGCAAAACGGTGATGGACCTAGTAGCGAAGTCATCGAAGGAGCGCATCTTCCCGGTGGGTCGCCTCGACCGTAACACGACGGGCCTGTTGCTTTTCACCAACGATGGCGAAGTAGCGCAGAAGCTGACGCACCCTTCGCACCGCAACAAGAAAATCTACCAGGTGGAGCTAGACAAGCCGCTGACCGCCGAGCACCTCGGTGAAATAACGGCCGGCCTGGAGCTGGAAGACGGTAAAGCCGACGTGGACGATGTGGCCGTAGTGGCGGGCAACCCGCACTTTGTGGGCATAGAGCTGCACAGCGGCCGCAACCGCATCGTGCGCCGCATTTTCGAGCACCTGGGCTACGATGTGATAGCGCTGGACCGCGTGCAGTACGCTGGCATCACCAAGAAAGACTTGCCCCGCGGCAAGTGGCGCTTCCTGACCGAGCAAGAGGTTATTCGCCTGAAATACTTCATGTAAGCGGTTAGCGGCTAGTAAAAAACGGTTAGTGGGTAAGCATCTGTCTTTATTGGAGATGCTTATCCGCTAACCGTTTATTCGTCTAAGAATTATATAACAAGGCTGTCATTGCGAGCGCAGCGAAGCAATCGTACCTGTTCAGCCACCGTTTGGGTGCGATTGCTTCGCTACGCTCGCAATGACAAATGCTTTTTGCGTAAGCCCTATTGCTACTAAAAAATATGACCACGCTAACGCTCGACCTGGGCAATACCGCCCTGAAATACGGCGTGTTTACGGCGGCCGGCTTGCAGGCGAGCGGGGTGCTGGCGGTGCCGAGCGAGCTAGCCGAGCTGTGGCAGCGCTGGCAGCCGGCGCACGCCATTCTGGCCTCGGTGGCGAGCGAGGCGGAGGCCCAGCCCTGGCTGCATGAGCTGCGCGATGTACTGGGCAAGATATTGCCGTTGCGGCCGGGCTTTACGCCGGTGCCGCTGCGCAATGCCTACGCCACGCCCCACACGCTGGGGGCCGACCGGCTGGCCGGCGCAGTGGGGGCGGCCTACCTGCGGCCGGGCCAGCCCACGCTGGTGGTAGATGCGGGCACGGCCTTGAAGCTGGATTTTATTTCGGACGATAATACCTTCCACGGCGGCAGCATAGCGCCGGGGCTGCGCATGCGGCTGCGGGCGCTGCACACCTTCACGGGGCGGCTGCCGCTGCTGGAATTGCCGGAACCTGGGGCACTGGTGCAACTAATTGGCGACTCCACGGCGTCTTCGCTGCTGAGTGGGGTGCTGAATGGGGCGGCAGCGGAGGTAAACGGCTTGGTGGCTGACTACCGCCGGCGCTACCCCAGCCTGGGCCTCGTGCTGACGGGCGGCGACGCTCCGTATTTACAGCCTCGGCTGGCCTCGGCTTTGGGGCTTATCTTTGTAGTCCCCGAACTAGTGCTAGTCGGCCTGGACCGGATTTTACGCTATAATGTTGACCGATAAAAAACTACTTTTGGCCGCGCTGACTGCCGCGCCGCTCCTATTGGCGGGCTCGGCCCTTGGCCAAGGTTTGGGCAACTCGCCCTACTCACGCATTGGCTTGGGCGACTTCACGGGCAACCTGGGTGGGGTGCGCCAATTGGCCATGGGCGGCACCGGCCAGGCTGCGCCTAACACCGGCAACATCAACGAGATGAACCCCGCGCTGCTGGTGTACACGCCGCGCACGATGTTCGAAGCCGGCTTCAATGGCCAGTACAAGAACGTGCGCAACGCCACCGACTCGTACCGCGTGGGCAGTGGCACGCTGGGCTACCTGGCGTTTGCCGTGCCTATCAATAAGCGCTGGGCGGCGGCGGTGGGGCTGAAGCCATACAGCGCCATCGACTACGAAGTAAACTCGACGCAGGCTGTCAATGGCGACCCCTATGGCCTGGCCTACAAGCAGTACCAGGGCAAAGGTGGCCTGTCGGAGGCATATTTTGCCCACGGCGTTCACGTGCTGCGCGACCTCAATATTGGGGGCAGCGCCTCGTTTTTGTTTGGCACGCTGAACCAAAGCACGGGCACGGCCATCCAAACTAGCACCGTGGATGCCACGCAGCTGGTGGTGCGGCGCGAGCAACTGCGCTACGCCGACTTTCTGCTGCGGGCTGGTATCCACTATCGCCACAAGGTGGGTAAAGACCTGAATGTGAACGTGGGCGGCACATATACGTTTCAAACCAACACCAAAGTATCGCGCAACCAAACTCTGGAGCAGCGCGATGCCAATGGCGCGATATTGGCCGGCACCACGGTGCAAAGCTTGTTGAGCGATGATGGGCACACCTACATTCCCGGGCTTGCGCAGGCCGGTATTTCGGTGGATAATGGCCGCAATTTCTCGGTCAACCTTGATGGCGGCATGCAGCAGTGGTCGCAGTTTCAGGCCTTTGGCGACGGCGTGCGGTCGCCGCTTAGCAATACGTGGCGCGTAGCCGGCGGCGGCGAGTTCACGCCTGACCCCGGCTCGGTGCAGCACTACTTTCAGCGCGTCACCTACCGCTTTGGCCTAAGCGTGGCCCAGATGCCCTACCGCCCCAATGGCCAGGTGCTCTACGACCGGGCCATTCACTGGGGCTTTGCCTTTCCGCTGCCCACAGCCACCGCCCTCGAATCGACGGTTATCAGCCTGGCCCTCATCTACGGGGTGCGCGGCAACACCGACTACCTGTATGGCGGCAACAGCAGCAGCAGCAACGTGCGCGAAAACTACGTGCGCGGCCAGATTGGGGTGACGCTCAGCAATCGCTGGTTTATCAAGCGCCGGCTTCAGTAGTATGACGCGCTCGGGCTACTGGTGCCTGGCGGCGGGCGCGCTGCTGGCCACACTGCAGCTAGCTGGCTGCGAAGAAAAAAGCGATGCCGCCAAACCGGTCTTCTACAAAGGCCCACTCGTGGAAACCACCAACGTGGAAACGCTGATAAGTGACTCGGCCCGCTTGCAGCTGCGCCTGACCGCGCCGCTCGAGCAGCAGTACGAAAACGGCGACATGGTTTATCGCAAAAGCGTGCGGGTGCAGGTGTATGACAAGCCCGGCAAGATTGTGGTGAACACCATCGAAGGCAAGTTTGGCAAGCTCGACAAAAACAAGCAGCTCTACACCATGCGCGGCGATGTGCGGGTGGCCAACGTGCCCCAACAGCAGACCCTGAAAACCGAGGAGCTGTTTTATGACAAGGTCAAGCACAAGATTTATACCGATACGGCCATGGCCGTGCGCGTGCAAACCCCTACCGAAGTGCTAACCGGCCGCGGGCTGGAGGCCAACGAGGATTTTTCGCGCTACCGCATTCTGCGGCCCGTAGGCACTTTCACCGTGGAGCAGGCCAAGGCCCAAGGTATTTAACGTAGCGTAGGAGAAGATGAAATTCGACAAGTCGCTACTCAAAACCGTCCTGTTTGCCCTGGGCGTGGTCACGTTTGTGATTGCCACCTACCAGACCATTTTGCAAAATGACTTGGTCGGCAACTACTGGATATACATGGTTTCGCTGGCCTGCTGGCTGCCCTTGCAGTACTGGCGGCGGCAGGAAGCGCGCCGCGCTAAGGAAGTGGAGGTGGCCCGGCAGGTAGCCGCGCTGAATAAGCCGGCTAAAGCGGGCAAAAAGAAAAAGCGCTAGGCTAATAGAATCGGTAGACTAACAGAATAGTTGTCATGCTTCGCTACGCGCTGCATGACGCCTGTTTTTAGGTGTTCCTAATAATAGTCAATGCCTTTCGGTCAGCGCTATTCTTGGCACTTTCGGCAAATTGTGGTTATTTTGCGCTTCATTTGACTAGGTGCGTTTACATTTTTGAGTTTGATAAATGGCTTTAATTAACACGATTCGGGAAAAATCGGGGGTGGCCGTCGGCGCCGTCGCCATCGGGATGCTGCTCTTCATTGTGGGCGGCGACCTGGTTGGGGGGCGCAACCGACTGTTTGGCCGCAACGACCAGGCAGTGGGGGAGGTAAACGGCGATAAAATTGAGTTGCCCGAATTCACGGCCGCGCTAGAGCAAGCCAAGCAAAACTTCACCAACCAGCAAGGCCGCCCGCCCGATGACCAAGCCCTGGCTTACCTGCGCGAGCAAACCTGGAACCAGCTGCTGGCGCGCCGCGCCTACCAGCCCGAGTTTGACAAGCTGGGTTTGAAAACTTCGGACGACGAACTCGTAGACCTTGTGCAGGGCGACAACATCAGCCCCAGCCTGAAGCAAGCCTTTACCGACCCCAAAACCGGGCAGTTCGACAAGGCGCGGCTGATTGAGTACCTCAAAAACCTCGACAAGCTGCCCGCCGAGTCGCAGGTAGCGTTCCGCAACTTCGAAGCCAGCCTGCGCGATTTTGACCGCCCGCTGCTGAAGTACACGTCGCTGCTGAAAAACTCGGTGTACGTGACCTCGGCCGAAGCCAAGCGCTTTGATGAGGCTCAGAATGCCAAGGCGAGCTTCCGGTACCTGTTCGTGCCCTACACAAGTTTGTCGGACTCGGCCGTGAAGCCCACCGATGCCCAGCTGCAAGACTACCTCGACCGCCACAAGGGCCGCTATAAAGTAGAAGACGGCCGCACCATCGAGTACATCGTGCTGCCCGAAGTGGCTAGCAAAGAAGACAGCGCCGCCATTCGGCAGAATGTGGAAACGCTGGCCCAGCAGTTCCGCACCGCGCCTAACGACTCGCTGTTTGCCAAGCAAAACTCGGAGCAGCCCTACAACCACGCCTTCCTCTCGCCGGCCGACCTGCCCGAGAAGCTGCGCCAGCAGCTGCCCCTAAAAACCGGCGAAGTGTACGGCCCCTACGTGGAAAACGGCACTTACTCGCTCTACAAAGTGGAGGCTGAGAAAGCCGGTGCTAAGCCCGCTGCCCGCGCCAGCCACATCTTAGTGAAGGTAGACCCAGCCATGACGCCCGAAGCCAAAGCGGCCGCGAAGGCCAAGGCCCAAGACATCCTGAATAAAATCAAAGCCGGCGCCGACTTCGCCACGATGGCGCGCCAGTTCGGCACCGACGGTACCAAAGACCAAGGCGGCGACCTAGGCTGGTTCGACGAGGGCCGCATGGTGCCTGCGTTCAGCAAGGCCGTGTTTGCCGTGAACACGGCGGGCTTACTGCCGAACCTGGTAGAAACCAACTTCGGCTACCACATTATCAAGGTAACGGCTCCTAAAACCAACCAGACCTACCAGCTGGCCAGCATTGTGAAGGCGGTGCAGCCCAGCGAAGCCACCCAGAATGCTACTTACGACCGCGCCCAGCAGCTGAAAGCGGATGCCCCCGACCTCGCCGCTTTCCGCCAGCTGGCTACCAAGGATAAGACCCTGCAAAAGCAGGAAGCCAAAAACCTGGATGCCAACGCCCGCTCGGTAGGCAATATCCAGAACGCCCGCGAAATCGTGCGCTGGGCCTTTGGCTACGGCCCAGACGGCGGCAAAACCGCTGTGGGCGACGTGCAGCTGTTTGAAATCGGTGACCAGCACATTTTGGCGGCCCTCACCGACACCCGCGCCAAGGGCACGGCCACGGTAGCCAGCATCAAGCCCGAGCTGACTGCCGCCGTGCGCAATGAGCTGAAAGCCAAAGAAATTATGGCTAAGCTGCAAGGCAAAACCGGCTCGCTCGAAGACTTGGCCAAAATTGCTGGCAACGGTGCCGTGGTGCAAACCGCCGAGGGCGTAGCCCAGGGCCAGAGCACCATCCCGAACGTGGGCTACGAGCCCGACGCTGTGGGCCGCGCCTTCGCCCTGAAAGCTGGCCAGAAGTCGGCTCCCATCCAGGGCGAGCAGGGCGTGCTGGTAGTAGAAGGCACCAGCGTGACGCCCCCCGCCACCCCCGGCGACGTGAAAGCGCTGCGTCTGCAACTAGCCTCTCAGCGCCAGCAGCGCCAGGATGGCCAGATATACGAAGCCATCAAGGCCCACGCCAACGTGCAGGACAATCGCTCGAAGTTCTTCTAAGACCACGCGTTTTAGTTTGAACCGAAACAGGCAGCTTCTTCTCGATGCTGCCTGTTTTGGTTTTCGCTGAGTACGTCGTAGAAGTTGTTTAAAAAGTGCGTTGCAATCGGTAACTTGGCATCTATGTCTGCCTTGGAACAACCCAAACCCCGGCCCCGCCGCCTAAATGCCGCTCGCCGCGACTTGTTGCGCGAGCGCTTGGTGCGCGAAACGCTCGATGGCCGCCCGCTCTACTACCTAGGGTACCAAGCCGTGCTGGCCGGCCGTAAAACGGCTGAGGAAATTATAGGTTCTAGCTCGTTGCAGTGGGTATTGGTCAGCTATTTCATGCGCATTATGCTGCGTCAGCTAGATGACAAAAAGTATTGGTTTGCTACTAATGAAGCGGGCGTGCACCTCGACCACCGCAATAACCTGGCCCACGACGTAGCCATTTACGAAAAAGCGGTGCTGCCCCCCAGCCAGATAAACGACCACTACGTGCAGGTGCCCGCCAAAGTAGTAGTCGAAATCGACGTGCGCATCGACCTGCAAGACCAGGCCGATACCAACTACGTGAACCGCAAAACCCGCAAGCTGCTGGATTTTGGCACCGAGAAAGTAATATGGATTTTCACTGATTCGCAGCAAGTGCTGGTGGCCGAGCGCGGGGCTGAGGCTTGGCTCACGATGGGCTGGCATCGCGAGCTGGAACTGCTCGATGGGCAGTTTTTCAACGTGGGGCAATACCTGGCCGACGAGGGTATTACGACCAAGGCCTAACTTGGGGCTTTGCCAGGCGATGGGTTGAACGGTTGGGCGCGTACTTGTCGTTTAGCCCCCAAAGCCGCTTGGCACCTCTTGTTTTTATGGCTATTTATTCGATGCGTCGTCAGTTGTTGCTGCTACCGTTGGGCTGGCTGGCGCTGGCGGGCCCGCTGCACGCGCAGCCCACTCAAGGCGGCCCTATGCGCCCCGGCTCCTGGGCCCCCGTGAGCGGCGCCACGCTGGCCAAGGACTACGCCCACCGGGGCGAGTATGAGAAAGCCGTTTTCCTGTTCAGCCAGCTTAAGGAAACCGAACAAACCAGCCCCGCCGTGCTGCCCGACTACCTGGCCGCCCTGCAAGCCCAGAAGCGCTACAAAGACGCCGAGAAGCTGCTGAAGCGAGCCATCAAGCAGCACCCCGAGGAGGGTGGCTACGGCGTGTACCTGGGCGGCCTGCTGGCCGCCAGCGGCGACACTCTGGCTGCCAAGAAGCAGTACCAGAAGGTAGTTAGTCAGCTCACGCAGTCGCAGGTGGGGCCGGTGGCTGCCGAGTTTGGCCGCCGCGAGCTGCCCGTGTGGGCCGAGCGCGCCTACCTGCGCGGCCGCGAGTTGGCCAAGAACGACACCGAGTACGCCCCGCAGCTCATCCAGCTCTATACCCAGGGGCAGCAGCAGGACAAGCTGCTGGCCGAAACCCTGCGCCTGGTGCAGCAGGATGAGCAGCAGCTGCCCTTCGTGCAGAACATGCTGCAAAACGCCCTGCACGACGAAAAAGACTTCGATACCCTTGACAAGCTGCTGGTGACGGCCGTGCAAGCGCATCCTGAACAAGCCGCGTATAGCGAGCTGCTGTTGTGGCTGCAAGTGCAGCGCCACGATTTTGCGGGCGCGCTCATTCAGGCCCGCGCCCTCGACCGGCGCAGCACCACCAAGGGCCAGCGCGTGATGATGCTCGGCAGCATTGCCGAGCGCAACAAGGACTACGAAAGCGCCATTGCGGCCTACGAATACGTGGTGCGCGAGTACCGCCAGGGGCCGTACTACCAGGTGGCGCGCCAGCGCCTGCTGCAAACCCGCGAAGCCCAGGTGCGCGACACCTACCCCGTAGACCAGGCCAAAGTGCGCGCCCTGGCCACCGAGTACGAAAGCCTGCTCGCCGAGCTAGGCCGCACCCCCGACGCGGCCCCGGTGATGCGCAGCCTGGCCAACCTCTACGCCTTCGCCCTCGACGACAAGCCCAAGGCCATGAGCCTATTGCAAGCAGTGGTGGACATGCCCCGCGCCAGCGCCGATGTGGTAGACGAAGCCAAAACCACCCTCGGCGACCTCTACTTGCTAAAGGGCGAGCCTTGGGAAGCCACCCTGCTCTATTCGCAGGTGGAGAAAGCGCACCCCGAGGCCCCGCTGGGCTACGAAGCCAAGCTGCGCAATGCCCGCCTGAGCTACTTCGCCGGCGACTTTAAGCTGGCCCAGAGCCACCTCGATATTCTGAAAGAAGCCACTACCCGCGAAATCGCCAACGATGCCATGCAGCTCTCACTGCTCATCCAGGAAAACACGGCCGAGGACACGCTCGGCCTGGGTTTAAAAGCTTACGCCGCCGTAGAGCAGCTGGTATTTCAAAACAAGCTAACCGAAGCCCGCACCGGCCTCGACAACCTGCTGCGCCAGTACCCCGGCCACGCCCTCACCGACGATGCGCTGTACCTGAAAGCCCAGTTGCAACGCCGCACCGGCGACTACCCAGGGGCCACTGCCACTCTCAAGCTCCTCACCGACAACCCCAAATACGACGTGCTCAGCGACGACGCGCTGTTTTTGCTGGCCCGCATTCAGGAGGAAGATGTGAAAGACAAAGCCCAGGCCCAGACGCTGTACCAGCAGCTGTTGACCAAATACCCCGGTAGCATCTACGTGGCCGAGGCGCGTAAGCGGTTTCGGAAGCTAAGAGGGGATGCGGTGCAGTAGAGGTGGGGAGTCTTGTGGTTAACGTAATGCCTGTTGTGGGGCTGATTAAAGGCTTTTAAGCATCTTTGAGCATGAAAGCAGCCTATTATTCTGTATTTTACCAGCTTTTACGCTTCACATTTTGGGTCCGAACTCCAGACACGCAGTAATGGACCGCCCTCTATTGTCTATCATTTCTGCTATTCTTGAACCTGGCATCGGTGTATGCGGCGGTGGCTCAGTTCTTATTTCCATATGGTTGCACCGTACCGGTATTTGGAACCGTGGTTGTTTTTGGCTTGATTGTTCTTTTCAACTACAAGGTATTGCGACACAACACAGCCTTTCAGACTCCCTCAACAATTCACCAGCATAACCAAAAATTCTCTACAGCTTGGTTTGTAGCAGGCTACATTGTGCTCTCGTGCTCGATTGGGGCTTATTATTTGAAGCAAATGCACGACGTAAATATGCTCTTTCGTCACTAATGACTGCTTTGCGCAAGTCGGTTATCTGTGTTTAAAAGGCTTAAATTATTGAAAATAAAGTATTTGTATATAACATTAACTAGGTACCTCACGCTCAGCCAAGGCCCACCCCAAACTCCTGCCACCTGCAAGGCCGAAATAATCGGCCTTTTTTTATGCTTCATAATATTTAATAAAATAAATATTTATATTTGATATGTAATTCCTCTTATCCCACGCCCACCATGCCCACCATCAATTTTGCGGACCTCAGTACCGCGCTCCGAACCAATGCCGCCACCTGGCAAGCGGCCGAAAACGTCATTACCCGCCTGCCCGAAGACGCTCGCCGGGCGCTACTGGGCGTGCAGGTGCCCGCCGGCTACCAGCTGCCGCAGAGCGCCAGCGCCCCGGTGGCCGGCTTTGCGCCGGCCGTAGACTGGCGCAACCGTAACGGCAACCACGTGACGCCCGTGAAGGACCAGGGCGGCTGCGGCTCCTGCGTCTCGTTTTGCACCGTGGCGGTTACCGAGTCGATGGCCTCCATCGAAAAGGGCCAGCTGCTCGACTTGTCGGAGGCCGACCAGCACTTTTGCTCGAGCCACGGGGCCAACTGCGGCGGCTGGTGGCACCCCGATGCCTTCAACCAAATAAAGAGCCGGGGCGTGTGCGACGATGCGGCTTTTCCCTACGCCTCGGCTTTTCCGGGCGGTAATATTCGCAGCGGCCCGCCGGTGTGCCGCGTGGCCCCCGACCGCAACAGCCGCCTCACGAAAATTACTAATGTGATTCAACTCACGTCGCCCACCGCGGTCAAAAACCACCTCACCAACGTGGGGCCGGTGGCGGCGGCATTCGACGTGTACAGCGATTTCTACAGCTACCACTCCGGCGTATACCGGCACGTAACGGGTGGTTTTGAGGACTCGCACTGCGTGGCCATCATCGGCTACTCGGAAGCCGACCAATGCTGGATTTGCAAAAACTCGTGGGGGCCGGGCTGGGGCGACAGCGGCTTTTTTCGCATCGGCTACGGCCAGTGCAAGATTGATGCGTACGAGAAAGTAGGCGCTACGGGCGTGGTGCTGCCGGCCCCGCCGCACGGCTGGTTTGGCTACGAAGGCCTGGGCGGCGGCATCACCTCGCGGCCCTCGGCCGTGAGCTGGGGTGCCAACCGCATCGACGTGGTAGCCCGCGGCCTCGACTCGGCGGTGTGGCACAAGTGGTGGGATGGCCGCAGCTGGCAGGGCTGGGAAAACCTAGGCGGCCAGATTCAGGGCGCGCCCGCCATTTGCTCGTGGGCCAGCGGGCGGCTCGATATCTTCGGCTGGGGCATGGACCAGGCCCTGTGGCACAAGTGGTACCAGGGCGGCTGGAGCAACTGGGAGCGCGTGGGCGGCCAAATAGCATCTGAGCCCGCCTGCGTGAGCTGGGGCCCCAACCGCATCGACATCCTGGCCAAGGGTATGAACTCGACCCTGCTGCACATGTGGTGGGATGGCCATTGGAACAACTGGGAGAGCCTGGGGGGCATCATCACCTCGGCCCCGGCGGCCGCGTCGTGGGCCCCCGGCCGGCTTGATTGCTTTGCCCGCGGCACCGACAACAAAATGTGGCACCGCTGGTGGGCCAACAACGCCTGGAGCGGCTGGGAGGGCCTGGGCTACGTCATGAACGGCGCGCCCGCCGCCGAGTCGTGGGGCCCCAACCGGATAGATACTTTCTACCGCGGCCTCAACAACCACATGATGCACGCCTGGTGGGACGGCGCCCGGTGGTCGGGCGAGGAAGACCTAGGCGGCCTCCTCACCTCCGACGTGGGCGCCGCCTCGTGGGCCGCCGGCCGGCTCGATTGCTTTGTGCGCGGCACCGACTCAGCCATGTGGCACAAGTGGTATGCATAGGCGGCCACAACCAGCCAGCGGCGTCGCCCGTTGGCTGGTTATTGGCGCGGCAGTAGTGGGGTGGCCGGCCTGCCAGGGGTTGGCCACTACCACGTCGGCTTCTTCTCAAAAAAAATTCCTAATGGAACCGTCGTCCCTCACGCTCGCCGTTGGCGAAAGCCACGAAATTCAGCTTGCCAGCCGGGGTGCCAGTGGCCTGCAATTGCTATTCGCCCTCGACCCGGCCGGCATAGTGGCCGTGACCCGCCGCGAGGCCACGCCCGCCGAGCGCGGGGCACCGAATGCGAACGTGGGAGGAGGAATGCCCGCCTATTTTATGCTGCAAGGCCTGAAATCGGGCCGGGCTAAGGTGTCTTTTTTTGAGCGGCCTGCTCCAGGGCGCGGGGGTGAGGATATTCCCGTAGCTACCTACCAGGTGGTAGTGCGGGAGTAAGTTATAAGTTGGTGGACACTGCTCTAACATAGCGCCTCACCCCCCGGCCCCCTCTCAGCAGAGGAGAGGGGGAGCCTAACGACTTCGCAACGACTGTTTACGTCCGCTAGCGGTCGGCTCCTCCTCTCCTCTGCTGAGAGGGGGCCGGGGGTGAGGCGTCACGTAAGGGTAGCAAGCAAGTACGCTAACCTGGCACCGCTACGCGGCGCATTACGCCACAACTGCAGTTACACGGAGTCTGGCGCGCATACCTCCAGCAGCATCGCCTCCAGCGTCAGCCCCGGCCCGAAGGCGCAGCTCAGCACCTGTGCGCCCGCATCGGCCGGGGTAGCGGCGGCAAGTAGCTCGCGCAGCACAAACAGCACCGTGGCCGACGACATATTGCCGTAGTCGCGCAGCACCTGATAGGCAAAGCGGTTGTCGTGCTTGCTCAAACCCAGGGCCTGCTCAATGGCTTCCAGGATTTTGCGCCCGCCGGGGTGCAGGGCAAAGTGCCGGATATCGGCCAGCTCGACTGGCAACTCGTGCAACAGCTCGGCAATGAGTGGCCCGATGCCCCGCTCAATCAGCGCCGGCACGTAGCCCGAAAGCGTCATTTCGAAGCCCGTGTCGCCGATGTGCCAGGCCATGTCGTGGGTGCCCTCGGGAGCCAGGCCGCAGTGAAAGCCCCGCAACGCCAGCCAGGGCGTGGGCCCCGGCTGCGGCTGCCCCAGCACCAGCGCCGCCGCCGCGCCGTCGCTAAAAAGGGCGTTGCTTATCAGGTGGTCTTCGGCGTGGCTTTTCTGAAAGTGCAGCGTGCACAGCTCCACGCTCACCACCAGCACCCGCGCTGTGGGCTCGGCCCGAGCTATGCTGTCGGCCAGCCGTAGCGCATTCACGGCCGCGTAGCAGCCCATAAAGTTGACGCAGGTGCGCCGCACGCTCGTGCGCAGCCCCAGGGCTTGCACCAGCTCGATATCGAGGCCCGGCGCGTACATGCCCGTGCAGCTCACCGTGATGAGGTGGGTGAGGCTGTTGGCTGCCACGTCCGGCGCTTGGGCTAAGGAGGCCTGGGCGGCAGCTAGGGCCAGTGGCAGCGCCTCGCGCCGGTAGGCAGCCATGCGCTGGCCCACTGTCGGGAAGGGCACCAGGCCGGGCGTATTGGGGTAAAAGTCGTAGTCGCCCGCCGCCCGGCCATAGTCGGCCAGCACCGAGTGGCGGTGCTCGATGCCCGACATGCGGTAGAGTGCCCGCAGCTTGCGCGTGCCGTCCGCGTCCAGCTCCAGGGCTTGGGCCATAAAATCAGCAATCACGGGCTGGGCCAGGCGGTGGGGTGGGGTAGCGGTGCCAATGGCACCCAGGTAGCTGGGCATTCTGTTGGTAATGGTTAATTGTTAATGGTTAATTGTTAGTGGTCAATTGGTAGCGCTTACAGGGTAATGTATTGCCCGTCAAGCATTAACAATTAACAATTAATCAGTAACCATTATTCAAAATCTACTTACGCAGCCCAGCCATTTTTGGCAGGCGGCTGCGCCTAATTTTCCTTAAAACTCGGCTCCGTGGGTCTGGCGCATGAGGGCGCGCACGGCGGCCGGCCAGTGCCGCAGGCCGCCCACCACCAGCTCGCTCAGCACCGGCCCGCCAAACAGGCGCTGCACGGCCCGCCCCACCCGCAGCCGCGCCCCAAAGGTGCGGTGCCAGGTCTGGGCATAGGTGGCCTCCAGGGCCGGCCGCACCAGCTGCCCGCGCAAAAACTGGTCAGCTAGCGGGGCCGCCAACGCCGCACCGTGCAGCGCCATGGCCATGCCATTGCCGCAGAGCGGCGTAATGAGGCCGGCCGCATCGCCGAGCATCAGCAGGTGCTGCTCTACGGGCTGCTTGGGGGCAAAGGAAATCTCGTTGATAACCTCGGGCTGGGGGTACAGGCGCTCGGCGTGGCGCAGAATATCGGCCAGGTGGGGGTTCTGCGCCAGCACCTCGGCTTCGAGGGCCGCGATGGTGCCGTGGGGCTTCAGGTTGGCGCGGGTGGTGAGGTAGCAAAAGCACAGCTTATCCTCCTCGATGGCTGAAATGCCCGCGTAGCCATCCCGGAAGTTGTGCAGGGCTATCAAATCGCGCGGGAAGCCCGGCAGGCGCAGGTGGTGCTTTATGCCCAGGTAGGGCGAGCGCTGCGCGAAAAACGGCCGGCCCAGCTGCCGGTCGAGGGTGCTGCGCTTGCCGTAGCTGCCCAGCACCAGCCGGGCCGCGAGCTGGCGGCCATCGGCCAGCGTGAGCAGGTGGCTATCGGCGGCGGGGTCAAAGGTGACATCGGCTACGGTGGCGAGCAGCACAAATTGCACGCCCCGCGCCAAGGCCAGGTGGTACAGAAAGTTATCGAGTTGGTAGCGGCTCACGCCGAAGCCGCCCAGGTCGAGCGGGCTGTCGAGCACCCGGCCCGCCGGCGACGACAGCCGAAACCGGCTGATGCTGGCCGGCCCCAGCGGGGCCGGGTCGGCCCCGAGCCGGCGCAGGTAGGGGCCCACCTCGTGGCTCACGTACTCGCCGCATACTTTGTGGAAGGGATACTGCTTGCGCTCGACCACTACCACGCGGTGCCCGCGCCCAGCCAGGTCGAGGGCGGCCGCCAAACCTGCCAGTCCGCCCCCGATAAGTGCTACGTCGGCCGCGGCAATAAAAGAATTATGAGCGGATTGCACTACTTAACCGGGTTAAAGTTGGGTTTTGCCGTCATATCGTAAAAGTGCTTAGTTTATCCCGGCCAGTCGCCGTACTTTTGTAAAACCAAAATCATAGCTAGCCGTAACTTTAATCCCACCCAGCTAAGCTATTCTGGTTGATATCGCTATGAAGCAAAAATTACTCTGCTCTCTCTTATGCCTGGCTAGCCTGGGGTTGCTGCGTAGCAGCATGCCCTTGCCCGTCGAGGCGGCCCCTATCGGGCACACCCAGGTTATTGCCCGTCCCAGCGAAGAGCGCACCCTGGTGGTGTATCCCAACCCCAGCACGGGCATTGTGCACCTCACCATCAGTGGCCTCGAAGGCCGCCGCGCCGAAGTTAGCGTGCTCAACGTGATTGGTACCGTGATGTACCGCGAAACGCTGACCGAACTAAACGACCACGCCACCAAAACGCTGGATTTGAGCAAATTTGCCAACGGCCTGTATTACGTAAAGCTGGAAGCCGACAACGCTACCCAACTTTGCAAGCTCATTATTCGCTAGGTTATTAGGTACGTATTGCCGAGGTAATACCTCTAGTCTATAAACGAAAAAAGCAGCCTGTTCAGGGCTGCTTTTTTCGTTTATGGGCCGGCTAGCGCACGGGTACGAGAGCGGGCTCCGGCGTTACGAGGGTGCGAATCCGACGAACGGTTTCAAGCGCAAGTATGGCAGTAGCCGCGATGAGGCCAAGAAGCAAAAACCACATAGGAGTAATCGTAAAAAATAAAACAAAACCTACCCCGCCGCAGCAGGAACCAGGAGTAGGACTTTAACCCGCAAAGTCAAGCCAGGGTTATCATAAAATTAGGGCATTTGTCGGGTCACAAGTCCTTGGGCACGAAAGCCCTGCCCCAGCGGCCGGCCCCGGCCCGAATAGGCTACTTAGGCAGGCGCAATTCGCCGCTTTGCAGCAGTCGGTAGAGCGTGGAGCGGCCAATGCGCAGGCGGCTGGCGGCGGCCACCACATCGCCTTGCGTGTTCAGCAGCGCGTTTTGCATAATGGCCAGGGTTTGCTCGCGCAGCGAGAGGCTGCTCTCAGTGCTGCCTGGGGCAGCACTGGGCTCGCGGCTGGCGGCCGGGCTTTGCAGCGAGGGCAGGTCGGTGGCCTTGATGTGCTTGCCCTCGGCCAGCACGGCGGCCAGCTCTACCACGGCGCGCAGCTCGCGCACATTGCCCGGAAAGGAATAGGCCAGCAGGTGCTGGCGGGCCTCGGCGTCGAGGCCGCGCACGGGCAGGTGGTTTTGGTGGCTGAAATTGCGCACGAAAAAATCGGCCAGCAGCAGCATGTCGTCGCCGCGGGCGCGCAGCGGGGGCAGCTCGATGGGCAGCCCCAGCAGGCGGTAGTACAGGTCTTCGCGGAAGCGCCCGGCGCGGGCCTCGGCGGCCAGGTCGCGGTGCGTAGCCACCACCAGGCGCACATCGAAGGGCACGGGCCGAGTGCCGCCCACGCGCATCACCACGCGCTCTTGCAGCACGCGCAGCAGCTTGGCTTGCAAGGTCAGCTCCAGGTCGCCAATCTCATCTAAGAAAAGGGTGCCGCCGCTGGCCGCCTCAAAGTGCCCGATGCGCCGCGCCGAAGCCCCGGTAAAAGCGCCTTTTTCGTGGCCAAATAGTTCGCTCTCCAACAGTTCGCGCGGGATGGCGGCCATGTTCACCGCCACGAAGGGCTGGCCCGCCCGCTCCGACTGCGCATGAATGGCCTGGGCCACCAACTCTTTGCCGGTGCCGGTTTCGCCAGTTATCGACACGGTGATGGTGGTGCGGGCAGCCTTGCTCACCCGCTCGCGCACGCGCTGCATGCTGGCGTGCTCGCCCAGCAGCAGGTTGTCGGGGGCGGTGGGGGGGCATTGCGCCTTGCGCGCCGGGCGCGGCGCGTGGGGCTGGCTGTGCTGCGCCTGGCTTAGCAGCTGCCAGAGGCGGTCGGGCGTGGTGGGGTCTTTGACGAGGTAGTTGGTAGCGCCGTGGCGCATAAACTCGACGGCGGTGCTGATATCGGCCTGGCTCGAAACCATGAAAATGGCGACCTGAGGCAGGTGTTCGCGCAGGCGCTGCACAGCTTGGTAAACCTGGGCATCGGGCGTGGGCCCGCAGTCAAACACAATGGCCTCGGGCTGCTCGCCGGCTTCGGTGCTGGCCAGGGCTAGGGGCACCGTGGCAAAGCGCCGCAAGTGGTAGTCGGGGTTGCGACCGAGCTGGTGGCTGAGCAGGCTGCCATAGGCATCATTAGTGCCGAGCAGCCATATTTCAAATGTGGCAGATGCAATCATGGAAGGTAATAGAGCAGGATAGCAGGCTCTTCCAAGCGGATAAAAAAAGAGCCAGAAGTAAAATAAATATTAGAAAATTTATAACGTAGTGCATAAGATAACTTGTGGCTATCCTGGCAAAAATACGCAATCAGAGAGGGTAAAGGTTCTATAAATGGTCCACTTACTGGATTTGAATGTCAAATTGAGACAATATAGTAGATATGTTTATTTATTATATAACTGATAACAAGAGTGTTAATTGACTGGCAATATCCTTGAGGTTAATTAAGTCCATTCTCCTATCTTTTTCCTCCTGTTATGTTCTTTGTTGAAAAAATACCATTCAGCCGGTGCGCTGGCTTGCGCGTTAAGCCAACGGCACTGTTGACTTTTTTATTGAGTTTGTTAGTCAGCGCCCATGCCTGGGCGGCCGACCGGGCATATTACTCCACCGGCGATAGCGTCGCCATCCGAAGCGGAAGCAGCCGGGTTACCCTCGGCACGAAGGCCCAGGCGGGGGCGCTGGCGCTCACAGCTACTATAAGCGCGCCTAGCGTGGTAAGCTTGGGGGTACTTGGGCCCAAAACCACGGTACGCTTTGCGCTTAGTGGCGAGGCGCCGGCCGGCTACCGCGCCGGTGTGCTGGTATCGACCCAAAACAGTGGCCTGCTGTCACTCAGCGCGCTGGAAAGCGTTGAGCTGCGCACCTACCTGGGGGGCAAGTTTCGAGAAAGCCAGCCAATAGATGCTGCCGTCTTGAAGCTGGCGCTGCTGGCGGCAGCTGGGCAGCCGCGCCAGCTGGAGTTTACCACCACCATGAGCTTCGACCGGGTGGAAATAACGTTTGACCCAGGGCTGCTGAGCGTGGGCCTGCTGAGCAATATCACGACCAATATCTTGTATGCCTACGGGATAGCGCCGGGCGTGCCCAAGCTGGTAACGGGCTATTTGTCGCAGTTTGCCAACTCCAACGGCCAGTACAGCACGGCCAACGGGGCCAGCCTACCCATCACGGTGTGCGCCAACAACCTGGTGGGCGACCCCCAGCTGGCGGCCGATAACGACCTGACCAACTACGCCTACTTCAACACCACGGCGGGCGTGGGCTGCACGAGCATTCTGCAAGTGAACCTGGCTGGCAAGGTGCCCGCCAGCGGCTACCGGGCTGGCTTTGTGGTGGGCAGCGCGGGCCTGCTCGATGTGGGCCTGCTAAACGGGCTGCGGCTGCGCACCTACCTGGGCGGCGTGCCGCAGGAAGAAGCGGGCACAACCAGCCTGCTGAATGTGAAGCTACTGGCCGATGGCCTGGCGTTTGTCAATTTTCCCACCACCAAAGAGTTTGACGGGGTGAGCATCGAGCGCGGCGCTACGGTTTCGTTGCTTAATAACCTGCGGCTGTATTTCGGCTTTGGGCTGTCCGAAGCGGCTTTCACGACCACGCCCATTCAAACGTCCTTCGCACTGTCGGCTGGCCGCTTTACCAACACGCAGGGCGGTGTAGCGTGCGTAGGCTGCCCCACCAATGTGGAGACGCCCACTACCGGCGACCCGTACATCAAGCTGAACCAGGGCGTGGCAGTAGTCGGCACCAATCAGGTGCGCTTTGAGCTGACTGGCCCTGGCCTGGTGAGCAACCGCGCCGGCATTGTGCTGGGCGATAACACGTTGATTAACCTTGATGCGCTAAAGAATATCGTGGTGGCTACCTACGATGCCACGGGCAATGTGCTCGAAACGGCGACCACCTCCACGCTGCTAACCCTGGGCGTACTGCCCGATAACCGCCGGGAAATCAGCTTCCGCACCACCCGCAATTTTGCCCAGGTGGGCATTACCATCAGCTCGGCCCTGGGCGTGTCTACCGATGTGAGAGTGTACTCAGCCTTCGCCGATGATGGGGGCCTGCTGCAACTGATAGCCCCGCCCACCCCGTTGCCCGTGGTGCTGACGAGCTTCGCGGTAACCCGCGCCGCCGGGGCCGCTGCTGCTGACGTAGCCTGGGCTACGGCCAGCGAGCAACGCAGCGCCTACTTCCTGGTCGAGCGCACCACCGACCCGCAGGCCGGCTTCACAGCCATTGGCAAAGTGGCCGCCGCCGGCACCAGCACGGCCAGCCACCAGTACAGCCTGCGCGATGCGGCCGCCCCGACTCGCGTGACGAGCTACTACCGCCTGCGCCAGGTCGATATCGACGGCACCGAAACGCTCTCGCCTGTAGTGGCCCTAGCCGCTAGCGCTAGTGGGGGCGAGGGCTTTGCCCTTTACCCCAACCCCGCCCCGGCTGGCACAGTGTCGCTGAGCCTGGGCACCACGGCCGCCGAGGGCACCACGGTCGTTATTTATTCGACCGTGGGCCAAGTGCTGCGGCGGCAAGCCGTGAGCGCTAGTGGCGAGCAGCCGGCTCCCACACTCTCTACCGAAGGGCTGCCCACTGGCGTGTACCACGTGGTGCTGCGCGATGCGGGTGGCCACCCACTGGGCACCCAGCGGCTCGTTATTGCTAATTAGTCAAGTCCTTCTATTGTAGTCCTTCATTCAAGTCCTTCATTACTGTCCTGTTATTTTTTTAAGTGAAAGAGCCGCCCCTTCGTAAGGGGCGGCTCTTTCGTTTTTAGGGCTGTGGGTGGTCAGTGTGGCACTTTCGAGGGCCTCCTAATAAGCATTTACACATATAATAATTAAGTTTTATATAGCATAAATTCATCTATATTAATTAAACACTAAAATTTATCATAATGACAACATTTGGTGTGCGTAACTTGTATCTTCTGAAGAGCTTTTTTACCCACTTCAATTCTTACTCATGTTATTTGCTGAAATAATACCACCAAATTCTTTGCGTATCCCTAGTTCTACGAGGAGCGCTTTGCTGGCTTTCTGGTTGGTTCTGCTAGGCAGCCTGCACGCTTGGGCATACGACCGGGCTTACTATTCCGATGGCCACGGCGTTACGCGTGAAAACGGTCGAGGCCGGATAGACCTAGCACCTTCCTCCACCCCGCAGACGGTACCCACAACGCTTGTCGCGACAATTGATGAGCCTTCTTTCCTTAGTTCATACACCGCTACGCTGCGCATACCTCTAAGAGGGAATAGGGAAATAAAAGGGCTATGTAAGTTTGTTCTATGTACCGCGCCGCTTACGCTACCGATTTAACCGATACTGAATGGCAACTAGTTGAGCCTTACGTGCGCACCAGTGGCCT
>JBPBQK010000007.1:0-24705 GCA_050954845.1 Janthinobacterium lividum | reverse complement strand
GCGCACCCGCGAGTTGTTAACGGCAGCCTTGCGCACCGCAGCAGACTGGATTCTGCCCCAAGATGCCCAAAACTGGTTTGACCATTGCGGCTACCACGTACACTGACTTTGAAACCGCTCTAAGCAAGTTAGTTACGCAGAAGTTATTACAAAACGCAGCTTGCGGCCTCACCCGTATTTTTGCCTTATGCCGACTACTATACCCCTGACTTTGCCCCTGGATATTTTGCGTCAGCACTGGGGGCACCAGCAATTCCGGCCAGGACAGGAGGAAATAATCGCAGCGGTATTAAACGGCCACGATGCACTAGCCCTGCTTCCCACCGGTGGCGGCAAAAGCATCTGCTTCCAGGTGCCCGCGCTGGCGCGGCCGGGCATCTGCATCGTGGTGTCGCCGCTCATCGCGCTGATGCGCGACCAGGTCGAAAACCTGCGTAAGCGCGGTATCAAAGCCGAGGCGGTGTACGCGGGCATGAGCCACCAGGAAATCGACCAGACCCTCGACAACTGCGTGTACAGCAAAGAAATAAAATTCCTGTACGTGTCGCCCGAGCGCCTGCTGACCGACTTGTTTCGGGCGCGGCTGGCGCGCATGAACGTGGGCCTGCTAGCCATTGACGAGGCGCATTGCCTCTCGCAGTGGGGCTACGATTTTCGGCCGCCCTACCTACGCATTGCTGAGCTGCGGGCGCTGTTGCCGGCCACGGTGCCGTGCATCGCGCTCACGGCCACGGCTACCGGGCAGGTGCGGCAGGACATTGTCGAGAAGCTGAATTTTAGGCCCGGCTATGGCATTTTCACCCAGAGTTTTGCCCGGCCCAAGCTCTCGTACTCGGTGCTGCAAACCGAGGATAAGCTGCGCCGCTTGCTTGAAGTGTTGCGCGGCATCGGCCCCGGCAAAACCGGCATCGTGTACGCCCGCACCCGCCGCCAAACCGAGGACACCGCCGCGTGGCTGGTGCAACAAAAGCTGCCCGCCGCCGCCTACCACGCCGGCCTGCCCGCCGAGCAGCGCACCCGCGTGCAGCAAGCCTGGCTGACCGATAAAACGCGCATTATCGTGGCCACCAATGCCTTCGGCATGGGCATCGATAAGCCCGACGTGCGCGTGGTAGCCCACCTAGACGCGCCGTCCACCCTCGAAGCCTACTACCAGGAAGCCGGCCGCGCCGGCCGCGATGGCCTCTACGCCTTCGCCGTGCTGCTCAGCGGCCCGGCCGATGCCGACGGATTAAAACGCCAGGCCACGCTCGCCCACCCGCCGCCCGATGTAGTGCGCCGCGTGTACCAGGCGCTGGCCAACTACTCGCGCACAGCCGTGGGCGGCGGCGAGCTGGTGGCCTTCGATTTTGACATTGGCCAGTTTGCCGAAACCTACCGCCTCAAGGCTGTCGATGCCCACCACGCGCTCAAGATGCTGGAGCAGCAAGGCTTTGTGCAGGTGACGGAGGCCGTGAACCAGCCGGCGCGTGTGCAGCTCATTAGTAATCAGCAGGATTTGTACCACTTTCAGGTAGCCAACGCCCAGCATGACTTGCTGATAAAAGCCCTGCTGCGCATGTACGGTGGCGAGCTGTTCGTGACGTTCCAAGCCATTTCGGAAAGCGCCTTGAGCCGGCACTTGCGCCAAAGCACCACCGATGTGGTGCGCCAGCTGCGCTACTTGCATACGGCCGGCGTGCTGCATTACCAGCCCCGGCGCGAATTGCCGCAGGCCATGTTTACCACGCCCCGCTACGACGCCCCGCAGCTGCCACTCGATGAGCGCCGCCTCAAAGCCGCCCGCCAGCTTACCGAGCAGCAAACTACGGCCGTAATCGAGTACGCGGCTAGCACCACGCGCTGCCGCCAACAGCTGTTGCTCGATTATTTTGCCGAGCCCGATGCGCCCGCCTGCGGCGTGTGCGACATCTGTCTAGCCCGCAAAAAAGCCCGGCAAGCGCCCGTAGACACTGCCGGGCTGCAAGCCGGATTGCTGGAGTTGGTGCGGGCTGCGCCGCTGCTGCCGCGTGAGGTAGTGGCGCGTTATGCTGCTACTGAGGCGCCCACTGTGACGGCGGCACTGCGCACGCTGGTGGAGTTGGGGAAGCTGGTGTATGCGACTGATGGCCGGCTAGGAGTGAAAAATTAAAACCGTCATGCTGACCGCCGAGAGGCATGACGGGTTTTAAGGAAGTACTGGTTTAGCTTGCCTGGTAGGCCAGCATGCCGCCTTCTAGATTGCGCACGTTGGCAAAGCCTTGCTGGGTGAGAAATGCCTTGGCTGAAGCCGAGCGAGCGCCGCTTTTACAATGCACGATAAGCTCTTCATCCTTCAGGTCCTCAAGGTCGTCGAGCTTAGTAGGCAGCGTGCCGAGCGGAATATTCTGGCTGCCGGGAATGCGGCTTTCTTCCACTTCCCACGGCTCGCGCACGTCGATGATGGTGGGGGTTTCGCCGGCTTGCAGGCGCTGTTTTAGCTCGGTGGTGGTGATGTCGGGCATGAGGGAGAAAGTGAAAAATTAGCTGATAGGAGCAGGGGGAAGATTGGTTAGGTCTTGTAAATCCTGGGGCCGGCTAGTGGCGGTTTTGGCTTTGCGTAGCGCCCCAAGATTGATGTAGCGTACCGGAATGCTGTCGGTTTCAACCACAAGCGTATCTGCCGCGCATTCCTCAAACGTGACGCCCGCCAGCTGCGTCATCAAGTCAATCCACACATCTTGGCGGCTGAATGACAAGAAGTTGGGCGTAGTTGTAAAATCGATTTCCTCAAACTCCCCCTTGGTGAAGCCGTAGCGCACCAGCGCCCGCACCACGCGGCCCGCGTTGGTAGCGGTGGGGCGTACTAGAATATCGATATCGCCCGTAGTGCGCGGAAAACCATGCGCGATAACCGCATAGCCCCCAACTACTACGTACTCAACGCGCTCGGCGTGGAATAGGCGTAGCAGATTTAAGTACTCGCTCTCCATGGGCTTGGGTAGGATTGGCGGCGTAAAGCTGGCGGACTTGCGCAATGAGCCGCGCGGCTACCGCCAGCCGCTCTTCGGGGGTTTTGCGCCACCAGTATTGCCGCTGGGCCTCGTCAACGTCAGCCTTGTTTTGCGACTTGATAACCAGCATACTAGCTTAGTAAGTAAATCCAATTACTGGAGCACAAGTTGGCGCGTGGCCGTGCTGCCATCGGGCAGCGCCAGCTGTACCAAGTACACACCGCCCGGCAGGTTGGCGGGCAGGTGCAAGGTAGCCTGGCCGGCTTCGGTGGCGGGCTGCTGCCACACTTGGCGGCCCACTACATCGAGCAGCGTGGCCTGGCGGAAGCTGGGGCCCTCCACCGCTACCGTAGCGCCCGTAGGCGCGGGATTGGGATACAGCGCGAAAGCCGCCGAGATGGCCTGCTGGCTCCGGGTGGCGAGGTAGGTCTGCGCCATTACGGGGCGCAGCATGGGCGCGCCGGGCGTGGCGAGCGTCACGGCCCGCCAGGGGTCAGGATTGGCCGCCCCTAGCGTGTTAGTAAACAGCGTATTGGCCGGAAGCTGATTGTTCAAATCGAGGCCGTAGTTCAGAAACTGGCCATTGGAAGGCTGCCCGTAGCCCACGTAAAAGCGCCCCGACACGGGCACCGGCGTAGCCAGGGTTATTTCCTGAAAAGTCTGGCCCGCGGGCGTGGGATTGGTAAGGGTGCCCGACACCGTGGCCAGCGGCGTGTTGGCGGGCTTGCCGTTGTTGTCGGCCCACACAGCCACGACAATGGGGCGCGCCAGATTATTGTCGTTCGCGGCCGTATTGTTAAACACGGGGGCCACGCGCAGGGCCTTCACGTAGTCGGGCTGGCTGGTAGTGAAGGCCAGGGCCACGTAGCTGGTCGGGTTGGTGTTGCTGGCCAGCAAACCCACAATGCCCTCGGCCGTGCCGTCGTCGTAGGCGTAGTAGTCGGCCAGCTCCACATCGCGGCGGGTGGTGTCGTTGGGTAGCGTCAGGGGGTTGGTTTCGTTGGTTTGCAGCGCTAGCTGGTAGCGCAGGCGCTTGGCCCCGGTGGTGGTGGGCAGCGGCGCGGTAGTGGCATCGCCCTGCACCACCTCTTGGCGGGCCGCCGCCACTATGGGCCGCCCACCCGTGAGCCAAGTGCCCGCAAAGCCGCCCGCGGTGAGCGCGCGCACCGTGCCTTGCCAGCTAATGGGCGTTGGCGTCTGGCCTGTGTTAGTGAGGCTGTTAACCGTAGCCGTTAGCGTGGGGTTGAGGGGCGGCGTGGCCGATGCCGCGGCCGCATTATACTGCCACACCGGCATCGAGGAGTAGGGGCGCAGCGGGCTATTGAGGCCCCGGCTGGTAGCGATGTCCTGAAACGTGGTGTCGCTGGCCGTCCGGTTGTTATTCAAATAGATGTAGTCTAGCCCAAACGCATCGGTGTTCTGGGTGCGGCTGCCGCTGGCCCGGAAGCGAAATTGAAACGCATTGTGCAGGTAGCTAGCCGTGAGGGGCATAATCTGCTGGCGAAACTTGGTGCTGTTGCCCCGGCTGGTAAACGACCAGGCCGACTGCCAGCGGCCCGTGTTGTCGAGCATCTCTAGGGTCAGGCCCACGGGCGCGCTGCTGGTGCTATTGGCCGGGTAGCCCGTCACGCTGCCCGCCTGCCAGGCAAAGCTCAAATACACATTACTGCTGCCCGAAAAGCCCGATAAATCAATGGTTTGCGAGGTGAGCGTGTCGGTCTGGCCAGCGGCTGTCGTTACCGTGGGCGAGTAGGGCAGGCCGTTGCCTCCCAGCCCATCTAGCGTAGCCGTGCCCCGCGTGAGGGGCTCCACGGCCAGGCGGTTGCTCACGTAGGCCCCGCCCCCCGCGTAGTGGATGGTAGTGCCCAGGTTGGGGTAGCTGGTGGTGGCACCCAGCCAGCGCGTAGCATTGGGCGCACCCTCCAGCGGCGAGGTAAAATCCTCAAAAAAGGGCAGGCTCAGCGCCGCCGGGCGCTGGGTGGCCCTGGCGGCCGGCAGCACGCTCGCCGCCCGGCCAGGGTCGGCAGGTAGCGGGCCGGTCACGAGCTGGGCCGCGGCCGCAAAAGGCAGCAACACCGGTAGGGTAAGAAAGCGGAGCAGTAGTTTCATTCTGTAGCTTTTTAGCTGGAAGCTACTAGCTGGTAGCTTTATGTGTAGAAGTAAGCTGACAACGGAAAAAGTTGGCCAACAGCTATTAGCTAGCGGCTAACAGCTTAAAATTACTCGGCAATCCATAAGTCTACCAATTGGCCCGTGCGAATGGTAGCCCCTGGCGTGGCTACCGGCCGCTGGCGCACCACGGTGCCGGGCGTCTGGCCGGTTTCGGCAGCTTGCTTGAACACTTCGCCCACTTGCAGGCCCTGGCCGGCAAGCAGCGTGCGTGCCTCATCCTCGGGCATGTTTACGAGCGTCGGAATGGGGAATTCCTGGTTGCCCTGGCCGTCGCCCACCACCAAATCTACCTTGGTGCCCTTGGCGATAGGGGAGCCGGGCGCAATATCCTGGCCATTTACCTGCTGCTTCAGCACCTGGTTTTGGGCCAGGTCGGGCACCAGCTTTATCTGGCCGATTTCGAGGTCGTAGCTCTTCAAGATGAGCTGCGCTACCTTGGCCGAGCCCTCGGTGAGCTTGGGCATTTTGATGACCGGCGGGCGGCGCATGGCCACCGAAATGTAGATTTTGCGGTCTTCCTTTACCTTTTCGCCGGGCGCAGGCTCCTGCGTCAGCACCGTAAGCGGGCGGGTGCCAGCCGAGTAGCTGCTATCATCCACGAAATAGGCCAGGTTGCGCTGGTCGAGGTAGGCTTCGAGCTCGGCCAGGTTCATGCCCGTTATTTTGGGCACCACAATGGTTTCGCCGTGGTGCGTAGTCATGGGCAGGTACACGTAGAAAAAGCCCAGCACTAGCCCGGCCGCCAGCACCCCAATGAGGGCCAAGTGTTTAAAAACGTCGAACCAGGTATCCGATTTGAAAAAAGACATTGGGGAAAGCCAGAAGGAATAGTAGGGAGAGTAGTTAGCTAATCTCTAGTCGGCAGACTTCGAAAGTATAGGATAGACTAGGCCGGTATCGTGGCCGCCAAGCAGAAACAGTCCAGTAGGCTTTAACCCTATTTCGGCGAATGCAGCGCGTTGGTTTAGCTCAGCTAATACAGCGTGTACAACGACTAAGCCACTAAACAGGTAAGCATCGGCTAGTGACTGGAAACCTGCAATTCCCTCCATATCCTGCCCGGGCTCGGCAAGCTCATCGATGGTTTCCGGATTAAGCAACTCCTCAAGTGGCTGTAAGAAGCTGAGCGAGATACCAGGTACAGCTTCAATCCCAGCTTGGAAATCGAAATCGTAGCCCATGTCAAAGCCGCTTACCTGGGGCTCCGGCTCCTGCCAATCGATAATACCGTACGCCCGCGCTTCTACCGCATACTCGTAGATACTATTGAATTCAAAAAGAAGCGCATCCAGAGGCTTAGCTTCAGCGGTATTATCTTTTTGCCAAAGCGCTACGTTTTGCAGCACCTCATTGTGAAGCTGCTGGCGGTACGCCGCAAAGTCAAAGCCCATGAGAACAACAAAGGCTTCCTGAAAACGCGGGTGGACGTTTGGTACTGTCTGGAAAGCCTTTACTGCTTTATCGCGCCGCTCTGTCAAAAAAATGGCGATGCGCTGGTTATCCATGTGCTGATAGGGATTTAGCTGCTCTTTCTTTCCCAAAATCCAGAATCCGGTCGATGAACTGATACGGCGTGTACCCGGCCAGCGCCGTTTGGTGGAAAATGCACGTCGCCGGCGTCATGCCCGGCAAGGAATTAACCTCAATAATGAGCACCTCTACCGCGCCCGCCTGCCGCACCCGCACAAATGCGTCGATGCGGGCGTAGCCCTCAATCTGCAATATTTCAGCCACTTGGTGCAGTGTGCGCTTCACCTCATCGCTGATGCGCTGGCGTTCGGCGGGGTCGGGGGCGTAGCGGGCCGGGGTAATATTCTGCCCTTCACCCGCCAGGAATTTCTCCTCTAAGCTCAGCACTTCGCCAGTAGCCAAGGCCTCGCTGGCCTCAAAAACCTCGATGTGTAGCTGCCCGTTTTCATCATACGAAGTCAGCAGCCCGCCCGTGATTTCGAGGAAGTGCGCCGCACCATCCGGCCCGATGAGCGTTTCAACCAGGAAGGCGTCTTTCTGCGGAAACTCTTCCTTATAGCCCAGGTGCAGCACCTCGGCCGGGCCAACGAGCAGCGGCTCCGCGTCGCGGAAAATCTGCTCGCTGAAAGCAGCCAGCTCGGCGCGGGTTTTAATCTTCTTCACCGCCGACGAGCAGCCATCATCGGCTGGCTTGGCGATGAAGGGGTAGCCAAACTCGGCCTCCAAGCTGCGGTAGAAAGCCTCGGAGTCGGCTTCCCACTCTAGGCGGTAGGCGAGGCGGTGGTCGGCCACGCGCAGGCCGGCTTCGCGCAGGCGGCGGTTCGTTTCAAACTTGTTGATAGTCACCGAAGAGCTAGCCGCGCCCGAACCGTTGTAAGGCAGGCCGAATTTCTCCAATTCCTGCTGCAACGCGCCATCCTCGCCGGGCCGGCCGTGCAGGGCAATGAATACCTCATCGGCCTTTTCGGCCAATTCTTCAAAGGAAATGCGGCGAGCGCTGGCCACCGGCTGCCCGGCGTAAGTGCCCGTAATGCCGCTGGCCTCCTGCCGGATGCGCGCTAACACCGGGTGAGCGGCGTGCCCAGCCTCGGCCTGCTCGATTTTCTCGCGGATGTCGTCAGCGTTATCCTTGAGCATCACATTGATGGGTAGCTCGTAGAGGCGGAATTCCTCGCTGCTGCCCGTCAGGAAAACCGGGATGGGCCGGTACTTGGTGCTCGACGAAAGCTTCTCGTAGATGTTGCGCCCGCTCTCCACCGAAATGTGCCGCTCGGAGGAATAGCCGCCCATAATCACGGCCACCCGGATGCGCTCGTCGGTGCTGCCGTGGCGGCCGGCGATGGCCGCATCAAGGGCTTCCAGCTGCGTGGCTAGCTGCACCGGCTTCATACCCGCGCGCCGCCGGGCGGCCAGCGAAGTACGGATAATATAAGTGAGAAACTGGCTGGGATTCAGCCCAATCTCCGCCGCTTGATGGAAGAAAAACGACGCCGGCAGCATGCCGCTCGTCGTGTTCGGGTCGTTCAGGAAAATGGTGCCATCGGCCTGAATAAAGCCATCCAACCGGGCGTATACCTCGAAGCCAAAGGTGCTGAACATCTTCTGCGCCTCCTGGCGAATGCGCTCGATATCCGCCTCGGGCAGGTCGATGGGCGTGACTTTGCGGGCCAGGCCGGGCAGGTACTTGGCGCGGTAGTCAAATACTTCGGTGCCTTTGACAATCTCGGTAGGCGGGAGGGCCAGCGGCTGGCCGTTTTCATCCTCCACTACTATGCAGGAGAACTCGCGGCCGGCTACGAATTGCTCGATTAGGACTTGGGTTTCGCCGGTTAGGCTAGTGAGTACGATTTCGGAGGCGCTCGGGAAGGCGGTCAGCAGGAAGTCGAGCAGCGCTTCAGGATGGGCAAAAACCGGGGCCTGCTCGCTAGGAGCAGCAGACCGGTCGGGGTGCCGCGCCTCGACGGACACGGGGAGGCCAATGCCTTCGCGGATATCGGTAAGCTGACGTACCCAGGCCAAACGACCGTTTTCGTCCAAGCTTTCCCACTCAGCATTAGTGAGCGTGCGGCGGAACAGCGCCCGCTCTACGGCAGTCTTAAACTGCGCCGGGTCTTCCTCGCGCACAATGCCGATGCCAATGCTGCTGCCCTGGTGCGGAGCCTTAATTACCAGTGGTAAGCCTAGCTCGCGGCCCAGCATGGAAAGTAGCGCGGCGGGGTCGGCGGTATCCCAGTCGGCGGCCGTAAGCACGTAAAAATCAGGCGTAGCCAGGCCGGTGGCTTGCAGCAGTTTCTTCTGCGCGATTTTATCAATGCCGAACGCCGAGGGCAAAATACCCGAGCCGGAGTAGGGGATGCCCACCCATTCGAGCAGGCCCTGAATGGCCCCGTCTTCGCCGCCCGGCCCGTGCAGGGCGAGGAAGGCAAAGTCCATGAGCTTAGGCAATTCGCTGGCTTCGACGCGGCGGCCGACGTGGCTGATTAGCTCATCAAGGGCTTCGCTGCTCAGCTCGCCCAGGTTTTCGAGATACAACTGCCAAGGGTGGCGGCTGGCGGGCAGCGCGGCCGCTGGTGGGTAGAAGTCGCGGATGGTGCCTTTGTATAAATACTGCCAGTCGAGCAAAATAAAATGCCCCTGACTATCCACAAAAATGGGCACGGGCTGAAACAAACCCTTGTCCAGATTATCAAAAACTGTGCGCCCACCCGCGAAGGAAATTTCCCGCTCGCGCGAGGTGCCACCGAAGAAAATACCGACTTTCATAAGTACTACAAAGGTAAGGGAGGGTAGGGGCTGTGAGTTCTTGCTCTTACGCGGGGAACATCACCCCCCGACCCCCTCTCCAAAAAAGAGGGGGGAGCCTAACGCTGGCGAACGTTTGCTAGCAGTGAAAAATCGTCCGGCTACCCCTCTTTTTTGGAGAGGGGGTCGGGGGGGGAGGTTCACGTTACAATTCTGCCACTACTTCAGCCACTAGCGCCGCATCCGTTTCCCACCGCGCCTCGGCAAATAAGCCCGCATTCAACTCAGGCGGCAGCAGACGCTTGGCGCTGGTATGAAGCTCCTGCGCCCCCGTATAAGCTGCCAGCGCCCGCACATTGCCCGCCGTGATGCCCGCGCCTGGCATAATCTGAATACGTCCGGCCGCCTGCGTTACCAGCGTGGTTAGCTGTTCCTTGCCCGCCTCAGCCGTGGCTTGCCCGCCCGAGGTAAGTAATCGGTGACAGCCTAGCGCAATAACGTCTTCCAACGCCTGCGTTTGGTCGGGGCAGGCATCGAAGGCGCGGTGAAACGTGACGGCCAGCGGCCCGGCTGCGTCAATCAATTCCTGGCACGCGGCCATATTCACGCGGCCAGCTGCGTCGAGTACGCCCAGCACCACGCCCGCGCAGCCCAACTCGCGGCACGCCGCAACATCATCCCGCATGATGGATAGCTCGCCGGCGCTGTACACAAAGCCGCCCGCCCGGGGCCGAATGAGCACGAACACCGGCAAACTCACTTGCGCCAAAACCTGCCGGATGAGGCCATAAGAAGGCGTAATGCCGCCCTGCTCCAGATTTTGGCACAGCTCGATGCGGTGCGCGCCGCCCGCCTGCGCGGCCAGGGCCGAAGGCAGTGAGGCGGCGCAGATTTCCAGCATTCCACTCATTTCAGCAGAAACGTGGCGTCGAGCAGGCGCGGGGTGTCGGTGGTGCTCACCGCGTAGTTGAAGCCGGTTTGCAGGGCGTAAGCCCCGGTCTGGCCCTGGTTGTTGAGGGCGATAAAGGCCACTTGAATATCCTTGGCTTTAGACCCTTTGATGGCCGCGATGCGAGCCATTGCCTCCTGGCAGGCGGCCTGCGGCGAGCGGCCCTGGCGCATCAGCTCCACCACGGTGTGCGCCCCGGCAATGCGAATAACATCCTCACCCTGGCCGGTGGCGGCCGCCGCGCCCACGGCCGGGTCCACGAATAGGCCTGAGCCGATGAGGGGTGAATCACCCACCCGGCCGCGCATTTTGAAGGCCATGCCGCTGGTGGTGCAGCTGCCGCTGAGGCGGCCCTGGGCATCCATCGCCAGCATGGCAATGGTATCGTGGTTGGGCGCGCCCACCGGCCCCACGGGGTGGCGGCCGGAGTTCTCGACGTTAACCATGGGCTGGTACTGGCTGGTTTTGAGCCACTCGCGATAGGCCTTTTCGGCATCGGCGCTCAGCTTCGACGGCTCTAGTGCAAAGCCTTGAGCCAGGGCGAATTGTTGCGCGCCTTCGCCCACCAGCAGCACGTGGGGCGTTTTTTCCATCACGCGGCGGGCCACGCTGACGGGGTGCTTGATGCGCTCGAGCGCCGCCACGCCGCCGCAATTAAACTGCTCGTCCATGATGCAGGCGTCGAGAGTTACGTGGCCGTCGCGGTCGGGGCGGCCGCCGAGGCCCACGCAGCAGCCTTGCTCGTTTTCGGTCACCATCACGCCGGCCTCCACGGCATCGAGGGCGTAGCCGCCGGCGCTCAGAATTTTCCAGGCTCCTTTATTCGCATTCACGCCGGCATCCCAGGTCGAGATGACGATGGGCTTGCCCACGGCGGGGGCGGCGGGCAGGGCTACGGCGGCGAGCGGGGCGGCCGCTAGTCCGGCCAGGCCGGCGGCGGAGGTGTGGAGGAATTTGCGGCGTGAGGACATGAAATAGCAGGGTTGAGCTAAGCAAAAGTATGTACTAGTGCCCAGCGCGGGAACCTCACGAGACCCCTATGGGGCTGGCCCCTCTCCAAAAAAGAGGGGGAGCCGACCGTTAGCGAACGCAAGCTGTCATTGAAATATCGTCTGGCTACCTCTCTTTTTTGGAGAGGGGCCAGCCCCATAGGGGTCTCGTGAGGTTCCCGCGCACCACGTACTTTCGCGGCCCATGATACTCGTTGCCGATGGCGGCTCGACCAAGTGCAGCTGGTGTCTGCTGGCCGACGCCCACCCCACGTACTTCACCACTGAAGGCTATAATCCCTATTTCTGGGACACGCCCGCCATTGCCGCGTCGCTCCGGCAGGGCGTACCGGCCACCGTGCAAGCGGCACCGATAACGGCCATCTATTATTACGGTTCGGGTGTGCTCTCGCCGGCCAAGGGCGAAATAGTAGCCGGGGCTTTGCGGCAATTATTCCCGCAGGCTGAAATCCACGTGGCCGAAGACCTGTTGGCCGCCGCTCGCGCCCTGCTAGGCAGGGAGGCGGGCTTTGCAGCTATTTTAGGCACCGGCACTAATTCATGTTTATATGATGGCCAGCAGATTACGCAAGTCATCGAGTCGCTGGGCTACTCGCTAGGCGATGAAGGCTGCGGCACCTACATCGGCCGGCTGCTGCTGCGCGACTACCTGCGCGGCCGGCTGCCGGATGAGCTGGGAAAGGCATTTCAGGAAGCGTATCAATTGGGCGAAGTCAGCGAAGTACTTGACCGGCTCTACAACCAGCCGCTGCCCAACCGCTTCCTAGCTGGCTTCGCCAAATTTGCCAAAGACCACTACCACGAGCCGTATTGTCAGCAGGTAGTGGCCCAGGCTTTTGAAGCGTTTTTTGAGCAGATTGTCACGCACTACCCCGACTACCGGCGCTACACGTTTAACTGCGTCGGCTCGATAGGCTACCATTTCCAGGAGGCGCTGGCGGCAGTGGCCACGCGCCACGGCATGGCCGTGGGCCAGATTATGCAGGCCCCGATTGATGCGCTGGTGCGCTACCACCAGTAGGGGGCGGGGCTTATCCCCGCACCCTACAACCTGGCGGCTAGTTCTACGGTAAGTACTACAGCCCGCACTTTTGTATCACTCATTCACTCATCCACTCATCCACTGACCCCGTGAACACCCTCGCCAATTACAACTTCGCCGGCCACCGCGCCGTGGTGCGCGTCGATTTCAACGTGCCGCTCGATAAAGACCTGCACATCACCGACGATACGCGCATTCGGGCGGCCACGCCGACCATCAAAAAAATCCTCACCGACGGCGGCTCGGTGGTGCTGCTCTCGCACCTGGGCCGGCCCAAGGGCGGCTACGAAAAGAAATATTCGCTCGAAAGCCTGGTGCTGCGCCTCCAGCAGGAATACGGCCGCGAAGTCCTCTGGGGCGGCGACGTGCTGAGCGGCGAAGCCCTGGCTAAGGCTCAGGCTTTGCAGCCCAGCCAGGTGCTACTGCTTGATAACGTGCGCTTTCACAAAGAAGAAGAAGCCGGCGATGAGAACTTCGCCAAGCACCTCGCCCAGCTAGGCGATGTGTACGTGAATGATGCCTTCGGCACCGCGCACCGCGCCCACGCCTCCACGGCCGTGATGGCGCACTACTTCGCCCCCGAAAACCGGGTGGGCGGCTACCTGCTGCAAGGCGAGCTCGACAACGCTCAAAAAGTGCTCGACAACCCCGAGCACCCCTTCACCGCCATCATGGGCGGGGCCAAGATTTCTGATAAGATTCTGATTATCGAGAAGTTGCTCGATAAGGTTGACAACCTGCTCATCGGCGGCGGCATGGCGTACACCTTCGCCGTGGCGCAGGGCGGCAGCGTAGGCAGCTCGCTGCTCGAAGCCGACAAAGTAGAGCTGGCTAAGCAGCTGATTGAGAAGGCGAAGCAAAAAGGTGTGAACCTGGTATTGCCCGGCGACAGCGTGATTGCCAACAAGTTTGCCAACGACGCCGATACCGATATTGCCTCCAACCACAGCATCCCCGATACCTGGATGGGCCTCGACCTCGGCCCCGATGCCCGCGAGGACTTCGCCGACATCATTCTCAAGTCGAAAACTATCCTCTGGAATGGCCCGATGGGCGTGTTTGAGATGAGCAATTTTGCGGTGGGTACCGAGTACGTGGCCCGCGCCATTGCCGATGCCACGGCGGCCGGCGCCTACTCGCTCATCGGCGGCGGCGACTCGGCGGCGGCGGTGCAGCAGCTCGGCTACGGCGACCAGGTGAGCTACATCTCGACCGGCGGCGGCGCGCTGCTAGAGTTTATGGAAGGCAAGGAGCTGCCCGGCGTAACGGCGCTCGGCTAAGCTGCGCAATGCGTGAATGAGCGGGTGAGTGAATGAGCGAATTAGGGATTTTAGCCCTTCGCTCATTCACTCACTCGCTCATTTACGCATTGGCCACAACGCAACGATGCAGCGCTTTCGGCAGTATAGACGGGTATTCTCATCCTACTTTTTTGTCCTTTTCCGTCATGACTGACCGCGAAATAACCTATGCCAAAATGGCTCGCCTCGTGTACCGTGAGCTCACCGACCAGCGCCCTCAGTGGGAGCAGCGCAGCCCCGACATGGTAGCCGATTTTGAGCAGCTCAATAGTCTGTTGGAAGCCTTCGACCAGGTGGCGGCCCGCACGGGCGGCAAGAACACCCACGAATATTCTGACGTGAGAGACCGCGCCGAGCACGCCGCCGAGGTGGCCGCCGGCCGCATTGTGCGGGGCCTGCGCGCTTTGCAGCTCGCGGTGCGCAACCCCGCCTTGGCCAGCGCCGCTGGCTACGTGCCCAGCTCGCTCGACCCGCTGCACGGCCAGGAGTTGCTCGAAGCCTTAAATACTATTGCGGCCGCCGCCGCTGGCGTAGCGCCTATGCTAGCCAACGAGGGCGTTACCAGCGAGCACCTCAAGGCCCTCGACGATGCCATTGCCCTCTACACGCCTCTTACCGAGCTGCCCAATAGCAACCAGGCAGGCACCAAAGGCCACGGTATGGATGGTACTGCCCGGCAAGTAGTTAAGCAGTTGAAAGCCGTGCTTCAGCGCCTCGATACCCGCATCGACAATCTGCGCGATGATATCCCCGGCCTGGCCCAGCGCTACGACGATGCCCGCCGCACGGGCGACAGCAATTATCCCAACTATGGCGTTGGTACCCACCCAGATGGTGGTATCGGCCGTGAAGTGGCTGGCAATGCGTTCGGCCCTGAGCCAGAGCCTTTCCAGTAGGTAGCCTTAAGAGTTTATATATAAAGAAGCCGCTGTTGCCTAGGGCAACAGCGGCTTCTTTGTGTCATGCTCATCTGGCGTCCGCTTATCGAAGCATCTCGCTCGTTCTGTTTTTTACGCAAGGGTTTCCTGCACCACGCGAGATGCTTCGCTGCGCGCTGCATGACAAAATACTTCTTTACGCGGCCTTCTTTTCGAGCGCGTGTAGTAGCTCGTCGGCCGCTTTTTCAATATCGTGGTAGCCTTGCTGAGCAGCCCGCTCCTTGGCGGCGATGAGGCCGTCACGGTGCACGGTTTTGAAGTCGCCGTAGGGGAATTTGTAGCGGCCTTTGGTGTCCTCGCCAGCGCTTTTGTCTTCGCCGAGGTGCCACTTGGCGTACTCGTCGATTTCATGCTTTTTGAGGTAGGCGTTTTCTTCGGTCGAGCCGGGGTTGTGCTGGCCCCAGTGGCCTTCGTCGTTCTTTATTTTGCCGTCTTTGATGAGGCCTTTGGCGAAGGTCACGGCCGCGTGATTAAGGGAAATGCTCATGGCAGGTTGGGAAAAAAATACCCCTGCCATACGAGCGAAAACAGCCCTCAGGTTATAGCCGAGCTAACCTGTCAACGCAAAACACGCACTCACTAAAGCATAGCAAGCCCTGTAGGGGCGTATCTGCGAAATCCGTCTAATCCGTTTGAATCTGCGGTCTAGTTCACGTACAAGGCCTCCAGACGCTGGCCCATGCTGCGAATGCTGCGCTCCGAAACCCGCCCCGTGAGGCGCGTGCTGAGTGCCCGCAATTCGGCATTATTCAGCACGCCCAAGTCGTGCAGCCAAGCCAAGCGACGCAGCTGCGGCTCGATGTAGCCCAGCGGGTTAATGGCCCCATATTCCTGGCGCAAGTAGCTCTTGGTATGAGCGTCGAGCTTCTCGGTGAAGTCGCGAAACTGGCGACGGTCGCGCGGGTGGTCGGCCAACACCAGCTTGAGGCGGCCGGTGTGCAGAATGGCCTGGTGCCACCAATTGTGCAGGCCGTAGAGGAAGAACGCTACGAGCGCCGCCCCCAGCCCAAAGGCCCAAAACCAGGCATCATCGGGCAGCGGCCGGCTGTCCACGATAAACGGCCGGGCCAAGTGCACGCCCGCGTAAATGACGCCACCCAACACCCACAGCAGCTGGCGCTGCGGCACGGTATTGCGGTATTCGAGGCGAATAGGAAGTAGCTCTTCGTAAGGTATTTCGACCGCAATATCGACCTGGCCCCGGCCATCGCGCTGGCTCACAAAAAAGCCATGCTCGCGCACCGTAAACTGGGTAGACCGGGTAAGTTGGCTTTGCTGAAACTGCATAGAATGCTAAAAATACGGCGAGAGAGGTGGTTTATGGCAAGCGGGTAGGAGGGTAGGTGTTGAGGAGGGATTGTCATTGCGAGGAGGCACGACGAAGCAATCGCATCAGGCCGAGTTGCTCACGAGCCGTCCGGGCTCTGTTCAGGTGCGATTGCTTCGTCGTGCCTCCTCGCAATGACAACTTCATTCATATATTGATAAACGGCGCGGGCGAAAAGCAGAGCACGAACAGCGCCACCATCACCCAGCCCAGCACCTGCCGGCCGGGGCTGAGGGGGCGCTCGTCGGGCGCACTGGGGTGATAAATGCCCGACAGCCGCCCCAGTAACAACCCAAATAGCAGCCAACCCGGCTGCCCCTGCGCGGCCGGCCAAAGCGTAACTACTGCCAGCTGCGCCACCCACACCAGCCCCGCCAAGGCCAGCACCTGCCGGGGCTGGGGCAGCGCTTTTCGAAAAACCAGCCACAAATACAACGCATACGGCGCGCCACCATAGAGCCAGGTTTGCCAGTCACTGTGGAAAGAAAAAATGCCCAGCCCCGCGTAAAAAATGAAGCCCACAAAGAGCAGCCCCGATAGCCGCCCCGCCCGGCGCGGCCCCAGCAGCCCATACAAAATGTGCCCACCATCGAGCTGCCCGATGGGGACCAGATTGAGCGCCGTGAAAAAGAGGCTTAGGCTGCCGGCCACCAGCACGGGGTAGTGCAGCAGCTCGTTGGGGTGCGGCACGCGGGCCGGGTCGGCCAGCCAGCGCTCCAATAATTGGTATAGCAGCGGGCGACTGAGCGTGAGGCTCAGCTGGCCCTGATAAGCCTGGGCATAGTCGGCCCCGAAGCGAATGAGTTCGGGGTGAATGTGTTGCACATAGGCTACGGGGTTGGGCAAATGCGTGAAGCCGTAGACCAGCACGCCCACTGCCACTACCAGCCCCGCCAGTGGCCCGGCCACGCCCACATCAAAGAATTCGCGCCGCGAAAAAATGGCCTCCCGAATCCGAATAACGGCCCCGAAGGTGCCAAAGCCCAGCGGCAGCGGAATGTAATAAGGTAGCGAAGTCCGAATGTGGTTGTACCGGGCCACGAAGTAGTGCCCAAACTCGTGCACCGTCAGCACACCCAAAAAAGCCAGCGCGTAGGTCAGCCCCCGCCCCAGCTCTTCGGCCCGCTCCGCAGCTGGCAGGGTGAAAACGGAAAACTTAATAAAATCGAGTCCGCCCTGCGTGAGGCTCACGCCCGCCAGGATGGTCGTGAGCAGCGTGAGGGCAAACAGCCCGAGGTGAATGGACGCCGTGCGCGTCGTGGAGGGCGGCCGCTCGTAGCGGCGAAACAGCCGCCGCGCCCAGGCTCTTTGCGTAGGCGGGCCGGGGGCGGTGGCATCGGCCGGGAAGCTGGCTAGCGGCTCATCATCAGGCAGTAGGGGAGGGTACTCCGGGGTATTCTTGGGGAAAGACACGCAGGGCTTCGGGCAAGGCAGTAGTGAGGGTGAGCGGCGGGGCCAGGTGCAGCACCCGCAGCCCCAGGCGGCGGGCCGTGGCAATGTGCTGCGGACTGTCCTCAATGAATAACGTATCGGCGGCCTGCCAGTTCATTTCGCGCAGCGCGTGGTGAAATATCTCCTCACCCGGCTTGCGCAGCCCCACCTCCTGCGAGTAAAACACCCGGTCGAGGCAATCGGCAATTCCATTCTTAAACCCATACTGAATGGCCAGCCGGCGGTTTATCTCGGCAATGTGCAGGGCATTGGTATTGGAAAGCAGCGCCGTAGCATGCCCCGCCCGCCGCAGCTCGCCGATGAGGGCCAGCCGCTCGGCGGGCACATCGAGCAACAGCGCGTGCCAGGCCGCATCAATTTGGTCGTCGGTGGCGTCGAGGTTATACGCCGCCCGCAGCCCATCGCGGAACTCGGTCGGCGAAATCTGGCCCGTTTCGAGCTGGTCAAACAACTCGTGCTGATTGGCTTGGGTGTACTCCACGGTGCTGCCCACCCGGCTCAGGCGGCGAAAGGCGGCGGGGGTGCGGTCGTAGTCGATGTCGATGATAACACCGCCGAAGTCGAAGAGGAGATTGGGAAGCATAAGAAGCGGCGAACTGATGGTCGAGCGGCAAAGTTCGGGATGGGAAATGGCCAGCCGCTGCGTAGAATCCAAAACTTGCCGTAACTTTGGCCTAGTCATTACAGCTTATGTTATGACACCGGGCCTATAGCTCAATCGGTTAGAGCAGCTGACTCATAATCAGCAGGTCCTTGGTTCGATTCCAAGTGGGCCCACTGAAACGGCCTTTACGCTAGCGTAAAGGCCGTTTTTTGTTTTGTGCACCCACAAACGCACTCATAAAGGATGGTTTTTTTATAGAAAACTATATCCTGAGAACCGCTACTTGATTAAGTTTTTTCTTTACACTCGGCAGTTGCACCCTATGTGTATAATCCTCCAGCGCCTCCGAGTGGCTGAAGGTTAAGACATCTCGTCTCCTGGTTTATCTTCGGGCATGACCACGCTACCACACCTTATGCTTCAGCGCCCCTCTCGAAGGAAGTGCCAACGCAGGCAGCGCCGACGGCTACTGTTGCTCGTAACCTTATTAGTAGCAGGCCTGCTGATGTACTACCTATTTCGGTAGCTGTACACAGTGGGCATAATCTTTCGCGGCTACTATTAATTCAGCGCGGCGGTATAGCATCTTTATGCTATACCGCCGCGCTGAATTAGAGGATACTTTTGCAGTAATCTTGGGTAGGCTACACTTTAATTTCATACCGTGCTATTTCCCATTATATATTAAATAATTTATTTACAGTTATTCTTTTCTAGGTCACAATGAGCGTCAAAACACAAGCTATCATTCCAGTAACTAGCGCCGAGTTGCCACCGATTGCTTCTTATACCAATTACTTACAAAACATTTGGGAAAACCATCGACTCACCAATCAAGGGCCTTTAGCTCAACAGCTGGAAGCTGACCTCAACCAATATCTGGGAGCAAGCACAGATAGCCAGCTCACAAGCAGCGGCACTACCGCTCTGCAGTTGGCTATTCGAGCCCTCAACCTAAGTGGCGAGGTTATCACTACGCCCTTTTCATTCGTAGCTACCACAGCCGCAATTTTATGGGAGCGTTGCCAGCCGGTATTCGTGGATATTGACCCACACACGTTTTGTTTAGATGCTGCTAAGATTGAAGCAGCTATCACCCCCCGCACGCAGGCTATCCTAGCCACTCACGTTTATGGCTACCCCTGCGATGTGGAGCGCATCGAAGCAGTTGCTCAGCGGTATAATTTAAAAGTTATTTATGATGGAGCGCATGCGTTTGGCACGCGCATTCAGGGGCGCTCCGTGCTTACTTACGGCGATGTTACGGCATGTAGCTTTCACGCCACCAAACTGTTTCATACTGGGGAAGGCGGCGCAGTCATAACGCGACAGCCTGAAGTAGCCCGGCGGGTAGGCTTGCTACGGGCGGCTGGCCTAGTAGCTGGCCAGCCGCAGATACTTGGTACCAATGCCAAGCTATCGGAGCTGCACGCTGCCTTAGGGTTGTGTCTGCTGCCGGGGGTGGAGGAAGCCATAAGGGAGCGAGCAAAGCTACATGCCACCTACCGGGTGGCCTTAGCGGGCTTAGACCTATGTTACCCAGCCTTAGTGCCTGGCACGACCTATAACTATGCCTATTTCCCGGTGGTTTTGTCTAGTGAGGCTGTGCTGCTACGCGTACAGAAGCGGCTGGCGGCCGCAGGTATTGGCTCGCGACGCTACTTCTTTCCTTCTCTTAACTGCCTGCCGTATCACACGGGCGAAAGCTGCCCCATCTCCGAAGACTTGGCTGGCCGGGTTCTATGCTTGCCCTTCTTCCGGCAATTACAGCCCGAGCAGGCGAAACACATTGCTGACCTAGTGCGGGCAGAGGTCGCAGCGGCTCCCACCGCCGCGCTAGCCTACATCTAGCCTGCCTGTCTATGCCGAAAGTTAGCATCATCGTACTTGCCTACAACCACGAACGATTTATCGGCCAAGCTCTGGACGGTATTCTGAACCAACAGGTTGATTTCGACTATGAGATACTCATAGGGGAAGACTGCTCAACCGACCGGACGCGGGCTCTGGTGCAGGAATATGAGCACCGCTATCCCGGTCGCCTGCGTCCCTTCTACCGTTCCCACAATGTAGGGCCCGGGGCCAACTTCAAAGCCTGTTGGGCCGAGTGTACCGGCCAGTACATTGCTGTGCTCGATGGCGACGACTACTGGACCAGCCCCGATAAGCTAGCCCAACAAGTGGCTTGCCTTGACGCAGAACCGGAAATTTCTTTCTGCTTTCACTACGTAGAGAAAATACGAGAGCAGCAGCCTGAAGCAATTTTATTTCCACCCCGTACGACGCAAACGCATTATTTTTTTTCGGATTTCCTAGTTTGCTGCCACGCGCAAACTGGCTCCTTGCTGCTACGCAATGGCTGCCGGACGCTGCCTGATTGGCTGTTTACTACTTATCCCATTGACTTCCCATTGATGGTGCTGTACGCGGAGGTAGGGCCAGCTCGCTTGCTGCCCACCGTGATGAGTAGATATCGCCTGCATATGGCTAGCACGTGGAGTAGTACACCCTACCAACAGAATGAGGAGCGGTTTCGGGCGATGTACAGCCAACTGGCCACGCACTACGCCTCTACTCAGCATGCCAACCTCCTTAAGCGTACCCTGTGCGGCGTGTACTTAGCTGCTGCCGATAATTATTTGCTTCGCTATGGAATGCCTCGTAAGGCAGCCCAACTGCTACGCAAAGCCGCATTGCTACCGCAGGCATACACCATGCCCCGTGCCCGCATTCTGGCTAGCCTGACTTTACGCTGGCTCTGGCAATGGTGCCGGCCTAGCCGGCTAGTAACTCCTACTACCTAATCTTATCACTTGGCTATGCGCCCGAAAACTATCATTTACGGCATCGGTCGCCAGGCTGAACTGATGCATTATCTTTTTACGCATGACAGTCCACAGGAAGTAGCGGCTTTCTGCGTAGATGCTGCCTACTTGCCGCCTAGCCCAGCCGGACTGCGGGGACTGCCCATTGTGGCCTTCGAAGACCTAAGCCAGCGCTATCCACCCTCGGCCTACCAACTCCATATTGCCGTAGGGCAACCCAAGGCCCGACAACGCCTTTTTGAAGCAGCTAAGGCGCTGGGATACAGCTTCACTAGCTATATATCTTCGAAAGCCAGCGTATGGCCCGACCTCGTACTTGGTGAGCATGTGCTTATCGACCAGTCTTCAATTATTCACCCACTCGTGACGGTTGGCGATAATACTTTCCTAACTGGCCCTACAATAGGACACCATAATGTCATTGGCAGCCATATACTCCTCTCTACTGCTACTTTGGGCGGAAATGCACAGATAGGCCATGGCACATTCATAGGTATGGGCGCAGTAGTGAATGAGAACCTACGCATTGGCCAGCATAACATTATCGGGTCGGGGGCCATCATTACGCGCAGCACTAATGATGGGGCGGTGTACACTGCCCGAGCCGCTGAAAAGCGGCTAGTGGATGCCCGCCGCGTAGCGCTTTTTCGTCGGTAACCTGTAATAAGACAGGTAATGAATTAGTAGCAGCAAGCAATTGAATATAAAAAGCCCCGGCCGGTCAGGTCGGGGCTTTATCTTTGAATCGGACTCTCAAGGTCCACTAAGTTCACGGAAAGGCCGGCCCCATTGGAGCCGGCCTTTTTTGATGTCTCTGGTTTCTGTCTCGGCTTCGCCAGCGGCCGGCGCGCTAATATAGCGGCCTTTATTTAATCCGAAACAGCCGGTAGCAGCCCTGGAACACGCCGCCGCCGCCACCCTTCACTAGCACCACAACCAGCACCCAGGGCCAGGCCTGCACCGGGCCCAGCCAGGCACCTAGCAGCATGGCCCCAAGTAGGTAGCTGGTGAGGTACACGCTATCGGCCGCGTGCCAGAAGTCGGTGGCCCACGCAAACACCGTGGTACTACCCAGGAACCGCGGCACCGGTGCGCCAGCCTCCCAACTGCCCGGCTTGTACTTGTTGAGCCAGCTGGTGCGAGTATCGAACCACTTGCCCCAGCGCTCGAAGATGTTATTGCCGGCCTGGTGCGTGAGCGTGTCGATGGCGGCCTTTGCTACGTAGGCTAGGATGAGCAGGCCGATGGCAATTGCTAATTGATAATTGTTAATTGGTAACTGTACCAGTAGCAGCGCTGGTAGGATGAAGCTGTTGAGCGTGGTGCTCGGCTTGGTCGGGCCGCCCTTCCACAGAAACAGGGCCGTGGCCAGCGCCCAGCCCAGGAAGCCGCCGGCAACGGGGTGGTTACCGAGCAGCCAGCCGGCGGTGCCGCCTATCATAAAGCCCAGCACCAGCGGAATGATGTAGTACCAGGGGTTTTTGCGATTGTCAATCATGAGCAGAAAAAAGAATAAGAATTACACGTCGTACTTAGTGAGGCCGTATTTATTGACCACGGCCACGAGCGTCGAGCCGTAGTTGGGGTCGGTAGCGTAGCCGCAAGCCTGGAATAGGTGCGCTTCAGCCACGAAGTCGTCGGAGGCGAACAGCCGCTTGTAGCGGGGCAGCCCGCGCAGGAACTCGACACGTTTTTTGAAATAGTCGGCCGGCGAGTCAAAGGCCCGGAACGCGGCCTGCACAATGATGCTTTTGCCGCCAATTACCTCGCGGGTGGGCAGCACCAGTACCTTGCCTTTCCAGGTCGAGCCGGCCTTAATGCCGCCGAAGTTGTTGGCCCGCTTGGTCAGGCCCGACTCCCCCAGCCGCTCTCGATGGCAGCTTGGGCGAGCGCCACCGAAGCGAGCAGACCGGTGCCGCGGCAGGTGTCCTGGGCGGCCTTGGCGTAGGTTGTGAAGAAATCAGCCGGCTTCATACTTCGTTAGCAAGCTTTTTGCTGCGCTTATAGGCAGCGATGAGAAAAATCACCCCGCCGACCAGGCTCACGGCTACCACGCTCGCCAGCACCGCACCGACCGGCTTGGCCAGCATAGCCCGCCAGTCAGGTGGCTGCTGAGTGGTAGCGTGCTGCTCCAGCTGGTTACCGTCACCGTGCACGGCCGCCAGATTGCCGCCGCCGGCGATGGCATTAAGTGTAGAGCTGTCGCTGGCCACGATGGCTGGCCCGGCCTTCTTCTCGATGTGGCTCGTCACGGCCCCGGCGCCGGCGGCCAGCTGGGCGTTCTTTCCAGCTGTATTTGTGATGACAGTAGCCGAACCATAGTACACTGACACGTTGGACTTGCGACCAATCGAGATGCTTCGCTGCGCCACGATGGGCGCCACGGTGTAGGGCTTGGGGGTGCGGTGCAGCACCTTATCCCAAAAGGTGGCCGGGCGCTCGACGACAACACTATCGACCTGCACGTGCCGCGTGGCCAGTGTCGAGTCCGGCGTGAGGGCGTCGGCCCCAATGGGCTCGGACTGCGGGGGCTGCGCGCTGGGCGGGCGCGTGCAGCTGGTGGCCAGCAGCAGGGCGCCGGCGAAAAGAAGGTACTTCATGCAGAAAAGAGGGGTTAAGAGGTGGCAGAGGGGTCGGTGGCCGGGTCGGGGCCGTGCGCGGGCGGCGGCGCAGCGCTGAGCTTTTCCAGCGTCTCGCCGATGATGGCCAGCACGAAGCCGGCGGCGGCGAGCCAGGCATATTTCTCGGTGAGGGCCGCCGGGGCCGTCATGCCGCCCAGCGCTTTGCAGACGGCGGCAATGCGCTGCACCACAGCAGGCGCAGGCTTGTAGAAATTTTTAAAGGAGAACATCTTACATCGTATAGCTGAAGGTGTTGGCGTATTCCTGAAGTAGGTGCTCCATTTCCGTATCGAGCAGCCTGGTCGGCCCCTGGTGCTGAGCGGGCAGGGTGCTGGCCTGGTCGGGCCGGTAGATTTCGCAGTCCCTCCAGCTGAGCACGTACATCCCGATAATGCCGAGCTCGACCGAGCCAGCCTTGATTGGCCGGCGCACGAACACGGCAATCGAGCTGTCGTAGCCGCGCTCCTGCATCATTTTGTTCACCTTCCAATCGTCGCAGCGCTCGGACCAGAGCAGCAGGTAGTCCTGCGCTTCTAGTGCCATGATGGTGCGCGGAATGTCCTGAGCGAACACTACCCGCTCGGTGTCCATGTAGCGCGGCAAGCCGATTTCCACCGCTTCAGCCTGCATCACGAACTTATCAATGCCCTCCCCGCTGCGCAGGTACTCGCCGTTCTGACAGCCGTACACGCTCACGTGGTCGCACCGGATGCGCACGCGCAACGCCTCGGCTGCCTGCTCTAGAATAATGGCCTTGCGGGCCTTGCGCGCCAGGTCGATGCCGCTGGCCGGCTCCTTGCTGCTGCGCTTCAGGCGGTCAGCAAACTGCTCAAACAGGCCGCTGGCAAACTTCTGAAACGGCTCTTTCAGCAGCCAGCCAAAAAAGGCTAGAATACCCAGAACAATGACCACGCTTACGGGCATGACCTCCAACCACCGCACATACCAGGGGGCGGGGTCGTAAGCAGTGGCAACGGGTAGGGTGAGTAGGCGCACCATTAGGGGCGGTAGAGGGCAGGTACGTGAGAGAAAAGCCAGTAACTAGCCGCGGCGGCCAGCATGAAGAGCACCCAGCGGCGTAGCATCATGCCGCTAGAATAGGCTGGCCTTGCCCGTCTTTCGGCGCGAAGTGATAGGCCGGGGCCGCGGCCAGGTGGCGGCGGATTTCATCTTCCGTCACCATGGCCTGCTTGCGAAGTAATTCCAGCCCGTCGCCTTGCAAAATCACCGGGCGGGGGTGTAATTCGTCGGCTTTGGCTTGCACGAGCGCCTGCCAGTCG
>JBPBQK010000006.1:0-34384 GCA_050954845.1 Janthinobacterium lividum | reverse complement strand
CCTTGCCTGATAAGAGGGGCGCGACCACGGCCCATTGACGGTCTGTTACTTCATGACGACGCATCCTCCTAAACTAGTTTCTACCTAAGATGATTGTCCTCATGCTCTAGTTTGGGAGGCGTTTCTTGGTTGGGAGCATTGCCATTGCCCGCACTAGCTTAAGTGGGCCTGGCTACAGCGTTTTCGTAACTTCTGGCCGCGTAACTGGGTATTTTGGATATGGCTTCTATTCTGCACTCGTCGGCCAGCGTGGTTCATATGCTAGCCGTATCGCTGGCGTTGGCTACGGGCACCACCACTTTGCTTAGGGCCAAGGGTACCGCGTGGCACCGGCGTTTGGGCTGGCTCTACGTGGGTAGCATGGGGGGCGTGCTTTTGACGGCTTTTCGCATCTACTTTCTGTTTGGCCACTTCGGCATCGTGCATTGGGGAGCCGTGGGCAGCTTGCTGGCGCTGGGGCTAGGAGTAGGCGCGGCGATGTGCCGGCCGGTGCTGGGGGCCTGGCTGCGGTGGCACTACATCGGCATGGGCGCTTCGATAACGGGGCTGTACGCGGCGCTGGTAGTAGAAAGCACGTATCGCCTTTTTCCAGCGGCGTATTTCTGGTGGAGTACGCTGGGGCCGGCCAGTGCCGTGTTTTTTGTTGGTGGCGTGCTGTTGCATCGGCACTATCCCACGTGGGTTGGGCTCCGCGCCGAAACCCGTTTCAGCCGGTAATGCAGGTGTGTTCTTATAGCAGAAAGGCCCAGTGGACTGCGCTTGCGCAGCCCACTGGGCCTTTCTGGCTACCTAATTTGCTTATTGCCGCACGGCGGGCCGGTTGTTGCGGGTGGCAGGGCGGGCCGGCCCGATAGTGGCGTTATTGTCGCGTACCGGGGCTGGGTTTTGGATAGAATTAACCAAAATCGAAGCTGAAGCCGAGTTAGCGTAGTTTTTATCAAACTGCGCGTAGCGCTTGCGCGAGTCAAAGTAATCGGTGTACTGGTCGGGCGTGAGCACCGCTTGCAGTTCCTGGTCGCGCTCCTTATCTACGGTTTTTGACTGCTGCTCTAGCTGCGCTGCGTTGCGGGCGTACTGGCGCTCTAAGGCATCGAGCTTAGCCACCTTGTCGGCGTTGATGGCGCGCAGCTTAGTCGCTTGGTAGTTGTTGAGGTGCAGGTCGCGCACCATTTGGGTGCTCAGGTGCTCGGCGCGAGCCTCCACGGGGTTGAGGCGCGGGCTGGGCTGGGTCTTATCCTGAATGGCCGTGGTAGTTGGTGCCGAAAGGGTGGCGGGCTGTTGGGCAAAAGCCGCCGCTGGCGCAAGGGCCAGCAGCAGCGCAGCAAAGGCGGGCTTCATTGTCATAAAGGGAAAGGTCTGAGGTTTCCGATTGCCAAATAGCGCGCCAGATGGCGCAACAGGCTGGTTTATTAACGAAAAAGACGGTCCCAAGGTTGATGTAGCGCAAGCTAAAGCTTATGCTACACTTCTAAAACGCATTCTTCCACATCATGCTCTCGACCGGCTTATCGGTGCGGTCGTTGTACTTGGCTGACTGCTTGCGGTTGTAAAACGTCTGCACATCACCCTGCAACGAAAAATAAATAAGCTGCCCAATGGGCATCCCTGGATACACCCGCACCGGCATCGACACGCTGATTTCCAGCGTCCAATGATTGCAAAAACCTACATCGCCCTTACCGGCCGTGGCGTGAATATCAATGCCCAGGCGGCCAACGCTGCTTTTGCCTTCGAGGAAGGGCACGTGGGCGTGAGTTTCGGTGTATTCGTCAGTAACACCTAGATACAGAGTGCCGGGCTGGAGTACGAAACCTTCCTCGGCCGACATTTCAAAGGTCGTGATTTTGTTATGGCGACGGGCATCGAGCACCGCGTCGTCGTAGGTGGCCAGGTAGCGGCCCAGGTGCACATCGTAGGAGTTGGTGCCCAGGCAACTGGGGTCGTAAGGTTGTACTACAATGGTACCGCGCTCTATTTCGGCGAGGATTTGCTGGTCAGTAAGAATCACGGATTACGCGGATTTGTAGCGGATTGCGCGGATTTTGTGGGCGCATCGCTGAAGAGAATTAGTGAGAAGGATAGTGCGGGTCGGGCTCGTCGTCATCGCCATAGTTGTCAGCCGGCAGCTCGCCGGTGGCCGAGCCCCGCAGGCGGCTAAATAAGCTGGGGCGCGGCTCGGTCGGCTCCTGTTCGGCGTCGTCCAGGTCGGTATCGGGGTAGGCGGGTTGGCTTTTGGCTGCACTTTCCAACTCGCGCACGCGGCGCTGGAGGCGGCGCAGCTCGGGCAGCACGCTCAGCAGGCCGAAGCCTAGTAGCCCGAGCGTGCCCAAGCTGCTTAGTAGCGTGAGGTAGCCCACCCAGCCGGGGCCGGCTGTGGGGGCCGCCTCACCGGCAGGGGTGCGTAGCTCGGGCTCGCTGGCGCTGGGCGCGACTGGGGTAGCATCAGCTTCGGGGGCTGGGGCGGGGCCGTTGGTGGTGAGAGGAGCTGAGGCCACGGCCGACTCGGGCTCGGCATCGGCGGCGGGCACGTTGGTGGCTGCGGCATCGCCGCTGGCGTTGAAGCGGGCCACGGCCTGCTTGATGATGCGCTGCTCGGTGCGGATAAGCGCCGAGCGCTCATCGCGGGGCAGGCCCCGAATGAAGAACTCGAAATTGCGGTCGCGCACCACGCCGTTAAGTTGTTTTTCGAACTCGGCTTGCGAGAGTGCGCCGCCGCCGAAATGCGTTTTGTAGCGCTCGGCCACGCCGTTGTAGTTCAGAAATAATTTCTGAAGCTCGGTGTTGTTTTCGAAGTTGGTGAAATCGCGGCGGGCGTTGGCAGTGCGCAGGTTTTCGGGGAATTTCTGGCGCGTGAAATGCTTGTCGTACACCGTCTCGAACGTGCGGAAATTCAGCTCGTCGATGGTGCGGTCAAACAGCTTTTTGTTGGCCTGCGCGGGCGTTTCACCTTGGGCAAAGCTTAGAAAAGGAACAAAGAGCAGCAGCTTGAGCAAATGACGCATAACGCAGCAAAGATTTAGTAGGACGGGGTGAAGTTAGGCCGAAAGACCATGCGCTTCTATCAGCGACTCGCGGCAGGCGGTCAAGTATTTGTCTACCAGCTCATCGGTAATGCTGGTCGAGATAAACAGCGCCTCAAACTGCGACGGGGCCAGGTAGATGCCTCGGCTCAGCATGGCGTGGAAGTAGCGGCCGAAAGCGGGCAGGTCGGCTTTCTTGGCATCGTCCAAATTATTCACCGGCTCAGCCGTGAAAAACAAGCTGAACATCGAGCCCACTTGGTTGACGGTGTAGTTCAAGCCCAGCTCCTTCGCAATCTGGCGGGTGCCATCGGCGAGGCGGGTGCCAGTGGCTTCGAGCTGCGCGTATACTTCGGGGTGCTCGTGCAGGTAGCGCAGCTGGGCCATGCCGGCGGCGGTGGCCAGCGGGTTGCCCGAGAGGGTGCCCGCCTGGTATACTTTGCCGGCCGGCGCGACTTGGTTCATAATATCGGCCCGGCCGCCGTAAGCGCCCACGGGCAGGCCGCCGCCGATGATTTTGCCGAGCGTCGTCATATCCGGCACTACGCCGTAGCGCTCCTGCGCGCCACCGGCCGCCAGGCGAAAGCCCGTCATTACCTCATCGAATATGAATATAATACCGTGCTCGGTGCAGAGCGCCCGCAGTTCGGCCAGGAAGCCAGCGGCAGGCTCCACGAGGCCCATGTTGCCCACCACCGGCTCGATGATGATGGCGGCAATCTGCTCGGGGTTGGCGGCGATGGCGGCCTTCACGGCGGCCACGTCGTTATACGGAACGGTGAGCGTATCCTTGGCCACGCCCTCGGTCACGCCCGGCGAGTCGGGTGCGCCCAGCGTGAGCGCACCGCTGCCAGCAGCAATGAGAAACGAGTCGCCGTGGCCGTGGTAGCAGCCTTCAAATTTCAAAATCTTATCCCGGCCGGTGTAGCCCCGCGCTACGCGAATGGCCGACATGGTAGCTTCGGTGCCCGAGTTTACCAGGCGCACCTTTTCCAGGCTGGGTACCATTTCGATGAGCAACTCGGCTAGCTCGACCTCGCGGCGCGTGGGGGCACCGTAGGAAAGCGAATGCGGCAGCGCCTCGCGCACGGCATTGAGCACCACGGCGGGCGCGTGGCCGAGTATCATCGGCCCCCACGAGTTGATGAAGTCAACGTACTTATTGCCATCAACGTCGGTGAGCCAGGCCCCTTCGGCCGACTGCATAAATACGGGTGCGCCGCCCACCGCCCGAAAGGCGCGTACCGGCGAATTAACCCCGCCCGGAATCAATTCCTGGGCGCGGGCAAAGAGGGTTTCGGAAGTAGTCACTAGCTAGGTTGATTGTTTGTTGTTACTTGTTTGTCATTGCGAGCGCAGCGAAGCAATCTTTCCTTCACGCATTGCGGACGTTCGCTAACGGTGTAAGGAAAGATTGCTTCGTCGTTCCTCCTCGCAATGACAGGCGTTCCTGTTGATAGCCAATGCTCACCGCACCAGCTGAAACTCCAGATTGCTGAGCTTCACAATGGGCACCACCTGATTATCGTGCGTGCCGCCGGGGTAGGAGAGGCCCTCAAAAATGGCCCCCGGCAGGGGCGGAGCCGCCGCCAAACCACCCTGAAAAGCCGGCCCAAACTGCTGGAGCGCCTGGCCAAAAAACAGCAGCAGCTCGTAGCCTTGGTTGGCGAAATTGGAGGGCGGCAGGTTTTGCTTGGCTAAGTAAAGCTGGCGGAAACGGCGGTAGCCGGGGCGCTGGTTATCAAAGTATTTGGGGTGGTAGTAGTACACGTTTGCGCCGCCTAGCTGGCTGGGGTCGAGGCTGGCATTGTCGAGCCAGGCACCGGGCACCAGCAGCGCGGGGCGGGTAGCGAAGGGCACGGCTTGCAGCGCGGAAAATGCGGCCGGGCCGGCCTTGCGGTTATCGGAGGCTACCGCAAGGTGGCTGGCCGAGGGCAGGTCAAGGCCCGCGAAGGCGGCCGCGAGGCTGGCGGCATCATCGGGGCGGAAGGTGCGCGAGGCCAAGATTTTACCGCCCGCCGCTTCGTAGGCTTCCTGATAAGCCTGGGCAAAATCGTTGTCGTCCTTGGCATCTTCGCGCAACAATATGGCCGGGCGGCCGATGCCAAAGGCCGACGCCGCGAACTGCGCCGCCAGCCGGCCCTGCGTGGCCGCGCTGGGCATGTAGAGGTAGTGGTACACGTTATCGGCCAGCAAATCACCATCTTGCGACAGCGGATTGACGCACACAATCTGGTGCTCCTGGGCGTAGTGGGCCAGCAGCCGCGCCCCCGATTTATACACCGGCCCGATGAGCATGTCCATGCCTGCCAGCTCGGGCAGCGCCAGCACCGACTTCAGCGTGACGGTATCGGCCCCCGTGTCGTAGGCAAAAAGCTGCACCGGGTGCCCGGCGCGTTGCAGCGAGTCCTGGGCCAGGCGCAGGCCGGCGTAGAGGTCGGTTACGAACTGGTTTTTGCGCTGCGTCTGCCAGGTATTATCTTGTAATTCAAAGGGAAGTAGCACGCCGATGTTGTACGTGCTCTTGCGGGGCAGCGCCTTGGGGGCGGCCGGCGTGGTAGCCAGCGCGGTAGTGTAGCGGTTGCGGTCGAGCTTGAACTGCGTGATGAGCGCATCGAGCTGCTGGCGGTCGGCGTCGGCGAGCGGGCCGTTGGCGAATAGAAAATCGGCGTAGAGGCGGCCCACTAGCTTGCTATTGGGGTAGCGCTGGCGCAGGCGCTGCCAGGTGGCGCGGTCTTGCAGCTTCACTAAGTAGCTGGTTTGCATGGCTTCGCGCAGGCCGGCGTATTGCTCGGCGGGCAGCTGGCCCAGGGTGCGTAGGGCATTGTCGTAGTCGCCCTGCTCAAACGACACCTGGCCTTGCAGGTACAGCACCTCGTTGAGGGCCGCGTAGGTGGGGTACTCGTGGCGCACGAGGTTGAGCATCTGCTCGGCCTCGGCCCACTGGCCCAGGCGGGCGGCGGCCACGGCGTAGAGGTAGCCCGCATCGGCGGCCTGGGCAAAGTGGTTGACGGGCTGCGCCAGCGGCTGTAATTGCTGCATGGCCACGGCAAAGTGGCTCTGGTCGAGCTGGTTTTTGGCGGTGCGGTACTGCGTCAATTGGCCCTGGGCGGCGGCGGCCAAGCTCAGTACGGCCAGCGGCAACAGCAGCAAGAGTCGCCGAGGCGACAACGAAAAAGCCCGATAGAGGAAAGTCATGCGAAATACTGATACGGCACGCTGGCCGCGTTAGCTGCCGCAAAGGTACGCCCCACCAAGAGGGCCCCGAACGCAACCTACTCGCGCCGGCGGGCTACTTTAGCGACTCAAGCCCTTATTTACTGCCTCTATGAATCTTACCATGCCCATTTCTCTGCCCGCCCTGCGCCACCGGCTGCCCTTGCTGCTGGTGCTCGGCCTGTCGCTGGCCCTGAGTTTCGCGCTCATTGCGGTGCGCGTGCTCATCACCCGCGAGTGGCTGTTCGTGTTTTTGCTCTGGAATCTGTTTCTGGCCGCCATCCCATTTGCCCTCAGTGCCGCCCTGCACCTGGCCGCCCGCAAGCCCAAAGCCCGGCTGCTGCTGCCCGTGGGCGCGGTGTGGCTGCTGTTTTTCCCCAACGCGCCCTACCTCGTCACCGACCTTTTCCACCTCGAGCCCCGCGCCGGCGTGCCCTACTGGTACGACCTCGCCCTCATCATGTCCTGTGCCTGGAACGGCCTCATGCTGGCCTATTCCTCCCTCATGGACATGCACACGCTAGTGCGGCAGCGCCTGGGCTTCTGGTCGGGCTGGGGCTTTGCCACGTTGGCGCTGGGCCTCAGCGCCTTCGGGGTGTACCTGGGCCGCTACCTGCGCTTCAATTCCTGGGATATTCTCAGCAATCCGTTCACGCTGTTCTACGATATCGTGCAGCGCTTCCTGCACCCCTTCCACAACTGGCAAACCTGGGGCGTGACGGTGGTTTTTTGGGCATTTTTGCTGCTGGGGTATGCTACCGTGCGGCTGCTGGGACGGGTGGAAACGGCAATTGAGAGTGAGGGATAGTAAATCTTTTCAGTATTTGTTATTAAAGCCTCTTAGGTCAGATAAAATGGATAATAATTTATGGCTTTATGCTGATGGCAAACAACAGTATCATGCTGCTTACTCCTTAATTATTTTTGGTGCTGAAAACCTGAAGCGTGCTAATCTCATCAAAGGGCTAGATAAGCTGGAGACTAATAGTAAGCTAATCCAATTAGGGTTAGAATATAACCGCATGGCTTTTGTGCAAGAGTTTATGTGGGACTATTTGATAGATTGTATAAGAATCCTTATGTTCTTCGAGGGGTACATGAAAGCTGAAATAATAAAGGGTGATTGCTGCGTGCATAACATTAATCATGATGGCGCATGCTTGTCTTTTAAACAGCTAGCAAAAGAGCAGAAGAGTCGTCCTATCAAATTAAAAGAAATAGCTAACATCGAGCCTTTTGTATGTGATGCATCAAAAGAAATTGTAACTCATAATTGCATTAGGGCTACTACTCTTAGTGTTAATATATTGCTTTCTTCGCAGTACAGAGTGTTTTATCAGTTTGATGATGCTATAGCGGAGGATATTAAATATTTTAACGAAATAAGAAATGGCCTTCACTTCAATATAAATACAGAAATTCAGTTAGGCCCATCTCTTGTAGAACGACTTAAGCGTATTAATGATTTTGTTGACTTAACTATCGAGAAGTGGAAGCCTAAATCATAGCCTGCCTAGCTGATAGAAAATTCTGTTTTATAAGCTGTTGAGGAGATTATGCCTCCTTAATAATCTATAGTAATCCTATATTTGCGCTATGAAAAAGAAGGGCAATCAGTTAACACAGCTATCGGTCGCTCCTATAGCTAATGCGACTGACCAGGAGCTTGAGCAACTTGTCAATAAGCTCAGCACGGCTACCATTTTTCCTTGGAAAATAGAAAAAGCCAAGCAGCTTTTTGCCAAGGTTATTGTGCTGCCTATTTAATTTTAATAAGTGTTAGTATAAACGCAAAAAGCCTCGCCTAAATAGCGAGGCTTTTTGCGTTTATACCCTAAAACGGTATTCCCTGCACGTTCCTCGTGCGAATAGCTTCTTCGGTTTTGGGAACGAAAAAGGTGTTCAGCATCATGGCGGCGGTGGCTTGCACTTCCTCGATAAACGGCCGCAATGTTTGGTTGTACTCCTGAAACGCCAGGTCAAAATTGCCGTCATGTTTCTCCAGCGCCTCGGCTACGGCGGCGGCACCAGTCATGGCCAGCGAGGCCCCGATGCCCGCCGCGGGCGAAGCGCAGTAGGCGGCATCGCCTACCAAGGCCACGCGGCCTTTGGTCCACGACGGCATCTTGATTTGAGAGAAGTTATCGAAGTACGAAATGCCGGCCTGCTGTATTTCGGCCAGCAATTCGGCGGTTCGCCAGCCGAGGCCGGCAAACTGTTCCTGAATAATACGCCGTTGCTGCTCGGCATCCCGATAATCGTACGGAATTTCGTTTTCGGAGAAAAACCAAAAAATAATATCCGTCTTTCCGTTATACGCATTCAACATAATACCCTTGCCCGGCACACTAAATAATTGGGCGGTATTGGGTTTTATCAACGAGCGATTGACGATAGTGAGCGAAGAATAATGTTGCAGAAAATGCGCGTATTCCGCTTCGTGCGCAAACCACAATTTCCGGACCCCCGAGTGCAGCCCGTCGCAGCCAAACACCAAGTCAAAGACGCGGGGCGAGCCATTTTTAAACGTAACGTGCAGTGCGTCCGCAGTTTCATTTAAGGCCGTGATACGGTCGTTGAAGACGAACTCAACATCGGCTTTGACGGCATCCGTCAGTATCGTCACGAGCGCGGCGCGCTCAATTTCAATCTCTTCAATGTCCTCGTCGGCTAGCGGCGCGCCCTCGGGTTGCATCACCGTCGAGCCCTCCGTCACATCATCGGCATTCTTGAATTCTAATAGCTCTAGCTGCAAGCGGTTAGCTTTCAATTGCGCAAAGATGCCCATCCGCTTTGCGCTGGCCAAGGCCTCGCCTTGCACATTAATGGCCGCCCCGCCCGTGCGCGGCTGGCTGGCCAACTCCACCACCGTCACGTGGTAGCCTAGTTTAGTCAGCCAATAGGCGGTAGCAAGCCCGGCAATGCTGGCGCCCGAGACGAGTACTTTTTTTCCGTTTACCGATTCCATTTTCAGACGATTTTGGGGGCTAGTGCTAGCCTGATTGCCCCACAAAATTCCGGAATGCGCCCGCGTCAGGCTAGAACAAATGCGACAAAATCGGTGCTCACGGTCTGTTGCCAGCTCGTGGCTTTGCGGGCGAAGGCCGCCGGCGTAGTGCCGCTGTAGCGCTTGAATTCCCGGCCTAGGTGGGCTTGGTCGGCATAGCCCAGCTCCTGCGCCAAGCCGGCCAGGTTGGCGGCTGGGTTATGCCACAAGTGGCTGCAAGTCTGCTCAAAGCGCATCAGGCCCGATACGTCTTTCACCGTGTAGCCGGCCGCTTGCTTGAACTTCCGCTCCAGAGTACGCACTGTGGCGTGGGCCGCCGCGGCTACCTCACGCACCGGCAGGGTGCCGTGGGCGGCCCGCATCGCCCCGCCCGCTTTGGCCAGCAGCCGGTTGCTCGCCAGCCGTGACCGGGCCTGCACAAAATATTGGCTTACCTCCGCCAGCGCCTCGTCAATCTGGCCGGCTTTGATACACGCTGCCAACCTGGCTTGCAGCTGGGCGATGGGATGCGCTACCACGCGCACGCCGTCTTGGCCGGGCGGCAGGCCGAGCAAGTCGAACACGGTCCAGGGGAAACACCGGACCCCAATTATAGCTAACTGATTCTGCGCGTAAAAACGCGCCGGCTGATTGAGCAGTCCCACCAAAAACGGGGAGGGCAAGGGCTGCAACCCCGCCTCGGTAACCATGCTACAGCCTTTGCCAAAATGAAAAATAATTTCCGCGTAGCCATCCGGTACCACCTCCAGGCTCGATGGTTGTTCACCGAAGTCTTTGCTGGTGTACCAAAAGCCTTCGATGCTATCCCGTAGCTCTTCCGGTGGTTCAATTTCTCGGTGCTGCATAGGGCAAGGTAGCGTATCGCGGTTTTTAGGTTAGCTGAATCAGAAAAACGGCTGTCATGCTGAGCTTGTCGAAGCATCTCGCGTGGCGCAGTAATCTCTTGCGTAAACAACGGTGCGAGCGAGATGCTTCGACAGGCTCAGCATGACAGCCGTTTTTCTGATTCAGCTAATTCAGGGCTTATTTACTGCTTGCCCCCAGAATTACCAACAAACCAGCGAGCGGCCGCCTCACGAAGTTCGCCGCAATCAGGCTCGCCATCAGCAGCCCAGGCGACAAACCCGTCGGGGCGTACCAGCACGGCGCTCAGGCCTAATTGCTCTTTCGCGCGGCCCGACACATAGTTTAGGCCGCCGAACTCAGCCGCCAGCGTTTTCAGGGAAGCATTGCCCTCGAAATCAAGCAAGATGCCTTGGCCACCGCGCAGGAGCTCGCCAATCGTCGTGCTGTCTTCAAACTCGAAATTGGGCACGCTGTAGCCGGCCAGCGGGTGAGCGCTGCCGAGGTCGTAGTGCGTGAAAATGCCCCAGACACGGCCGGCAACGTAGGTGGCCGCATCGCGGGTAGTCAGCAGGTCGCGGAAAATGGTTTGCAGCGCCCGGCTGCCGGGGCTGGGGTTCATGAGGACAACCTGGGCGCGGGACCAGTCCAGCACCTGCGCGCCAATGGTGTAGCGCTCAGTGTAATAGCTGTCAAGCAAGCCGGCCGGCGCTTGCCCGTGAATGGTAGCGGCGAGCTTCCAGCCCAGGTTCAGGGCATCGCCCAGGCCCAGGTTGAGGCCCTGGCCGCCGAGCGGCGAATGAATGTGCGCGGCATCGCCGGCCAGCAGCACCCGGCCGTGGCGGTAGGTGGTGGCCTGGCGGGCGCGGTCGGTCCAGGTAGTGGCGACGTGCAGGGCGCTGATAGTCACGTCGGTGCCCGAGATGCGGCGCAGTACTTCCTGCACGTGCTCCCGCGTGATGGGCTGGCCGGAACTACGGAATGCCCCGCCGTCAAAATCCTGGAGCATCACGTAGCCGGGCTGCGATTTCAGGTACATGCCGGTGGCCGTCAGGTTGCGGCCGGGCTTGAGCTTCTCCGGGTCGGCAATGTCGAGCTGCGTCGTGTAGCCGGTAAACTCTGGCTCGGTACCGGCAAAGTCAAATCCGCCCACCTTGCGCACCACGCTGCGGCTGCCATCGCAGCCCACCAGCCATTTGCCGGTAAAGGATAGGTCGCCGGCCTGCGCAATTACTTCGTTATCAGTTTGCTGAAAATCGGTGATACCAAGCCCGCGCTTGATTGCTACCCCCAGGGCTTCGGCGCGGCGGGCCAGCACCGTTTCCAGCTCCGCCAGCTCCGACATGAGGCTGGTTTCGAGCGAACTGGGCAGGTGATACGGCCACTGGGAAGGGTCAATATTGCCTTCGTGAAAGGGAATGCCCGCGAAGTGTCCTACCTGACGCTGAGCGCCTTGCCCGGCATTTTGGTGCGGATTTTTGAGGCGCTTGTGCAGCTCCAGCTCTTGCAGCAGCCCCCGGCGATACAGCGCTTCCACCGAAAGCGCATTGAGCCCCCGCACCCCGAAAGGCAGCTGCTTCAGGGGCGAAAGCGGATTCTCGGCCTTTTCCAAGACCAGAACCGAGCAATTGGCCAGGGCCAACTCGCAAGCGAGGAACAAGCCTACCGGCCCCGCGCCGGAAATGATGATATCGTAAGTAGGAGAATTTTGGGCGGATTGCGCGCTTTCGGGTGTCGTTTTCATGACACAAAATTCTGGCAGGCGCTGGCCTTAGGCTTGTACAAACGCGACAAAATCGTGGTTTACTGCCTGCTGCCGGCCCTTGGCTTTTCGGGCAAAAGCGGCGGGCGTAGTGCCGCTGTAGCGCTTGAATTCGCGGCTCAAATGGGCCTGGTCGGTATAGCCCAACTCCTGCGCCAAGCCAGCCAGGTTGGCCGTGGGGTGATGCCATAAGTGGTTGCGTACCTGCTCAAAGCGCATCAGGCCAGACACGTCTTTCACCGTGTAGCCCGCCGACTGCTTGAACTGCCGTTCCAGCGTCCGCACCGTGGCATGCGCCGCTGCGGCCACCTGGCTTACGGGTAGCGTGCCGTTGGCTTTTCGCATGGCCCCGCCCGCTTTGCTCAGCAGGCTGTTGGCGGCAATTCCTGGTTTTGCATCCAGGAAATACCGTTCCACCGCAGTTAGCGCTTCCGCAATTTTGCCCGCCCGAACCAATACCGCTAACGTAGCTTGCAGCTGCGCAATTGGATGCTCAAAAGTGCGCACCCCGCCTTTGCCGGCTGGCAGGCCGAGCAGTTCAAATACAGTCCATGGAAAGCACCGGATAGCAATGATTTCCAGTTGGTTTTGGGTTTGGAAAAGCGCCGGCTGGTTGAGCAGCCCCATCATAAACGGGGAGGGTAGGGGCCGCCAGCCTTCGGGGGTAGCGATACTACAGGCGCTGCCAAAATAGAAAATAATTTCCGCGTAGCCATCTGGCTGTACCTCAAAGCTCGTTGGGAGTTCTCCAAAGTCCATCCTGTTGTGCCAGAGGCACTTGATAACGCCTCGTAGCTCGTCAGGCGGTTCAAATTCTTGGTGCTGCATGTTGAAAGTGGTATATTCTATTGAAGCTGTCTAGGAACTAGTATTCCGTCATGCTGAGCATGTCGAAGCATCTTGGCCGCTTCATTAAACGGCTCTCCGTATCCTGTCAAGATGCTTCGACTACGCTGCGCTCCGCTCAGCATGACGAAATACCGGTTCCTAAACAGCTTCATCACTTCATTCCACTTTCCCAAGCGGCTAGCTCCTGATGAAGCTCAATTCCGACGCGGGCCCTTAGCGCCGGGCTGGGGCCAGTGCCCAGGTAGATGGTAGCGCCCCGCTCACGGGCGTAGGGATTGGTAATCTCGCCCACCTTACGGAAGGTCTGAAAATGAGGAACCAACTCTTCCGGGTGGCCCTCGCCGATGAGTAGCGCGTGCCGCCACGAGCCCTTGGGCGGGGCCGGAAACCAGTACAAGTAGCTACCATTGAAGCTGGTGGCGGCTGGCATAGCCCGGTTGCGGTTGTAGTAGTTGATGGCCCCAGCCTGGCCGTAGTTGTCGCACTTAATCAGGGTGAGGGCCCGCGTCGAATCGGGCAGCGCCTGGTAGGCCAGCCAGGTTTTATCGGCCAGCTCCTGCCAGCCCAGCATATCGGCAAAGTCCTGGGGCAGCGGGTGGATGCGGCCATCTTCCCAGCGGTTAATGCCTAGCTTTTGGTGGATGGGTTTCTGGCCAAGTAGTACCATTTGCGCTGGCGGCAAAATGGGGTAAATGTCGAAAATAATTGGGGCTAGCAGCAAAAAAGGCCACAGCAGCAGCGCTACCCGCCACCGGGGCCGCGCCGCCAGTTGGGCCTGCCACCACACCGCGCCCACCGCAAATAGCGCCGGGTAGTAGGCGAGGCCATAATAGCTTTTGCCATGTAATTGATTCAAAATCAGCATGCCACCCACGTACACCAGTCCCGCCACGCGGGCGGCGGGTGCGGGCCGGGCGCGCAGTGCCGCCCACAGTCCCGGTGCCCATATCAGCAGTGCCGGCAGGTTCATCAGCAGCTGCTCTTTCCAGAAGCTGCCCAGCGTCATGTTCACCAGCTGCTCGTCGTGCAGCAGCGCCATGTGGTGGCGAAAGGGAAGGCCGTGCGCCACTTGCCACAGCAACGTAGGGGCCGCCACCAGCAGCCACAGCCCCGCCGCCACCCATATGGTCCGCTGCCCAAACGTGCGCGGCGCGGTGAGCAGCAGCGCCCCCAGCACCGCCGCCCCAAAAAAGAACGTCGTGTATTTATTGAGCACGCCCAGGCCCAGCACCAAACCCAGCGCGTAGAGGTGCCGGGACCGGCCATCGGGCTGTGCGTGCCGCACCAGCAGGTAAGTAGCTAGTGTAAAGCTGAATACCTCGAACGCATTGGGCTGAAACAGCAGATTAATTCGGCCATAAGCCGTAGTGAGGTAGCACACGCCCGCCAGCGCCTGCGCCCACGGCCCGCCGCCCAGTCGCCGCGCCAGTAGCACCACCACGTAGATAGTGAGCGCACCCCACAGCAGCGGCCAGGCCTTCACCCAAAAAAAGCCGCCGCCTAGCGCCAGCGTCACCCAGCTTTGCAGGGCCGTGAGGGGCGGCACCTCGATGTAGCCCCAGGCCAGGTGGCGGCCATAGTCGAGGTAGAGGTATTCGTCGCGTTGCAGCTCGTAGGTGCCGTAGCCCGCCAGCAGCAGGCCCGAAACGATTTTGAGGATGGCAAATACTAGGGGTAAGCGGTGTTTCATTGCCGAGGGTGAGCAAGGAGGAGCAGTTGACAAAGAAAGGTCATGCAGAGCGCAGCGAAGCATCTCTACCGCATCGCTGCTAACGGTTGGGTTTACTGCACCATGCGCGATGCTTCGCTGCGCTCTGCATGACCTTTCTTTGTCAATCGCTCCCTCCGCTTCAAAAATGTCCTGGTTTCGCTTGCTCTCCACCCGCCGCTACCCCGACCGCCCCGCCGAAGCGCCCATGCCCGGCCGCTCGCCCTACCTCGCCGATTACGACCGGGTCGTGTTCTCCTCAGCCTTCCGGCGCTTGCAGCGCAAAACCCAGGTCATGCCGCTGCCCGAAACCGACTTCGTACACACCCGCCTCACGCACTCGCTCGAAACCGCCTGCGTTGGCCGCTCGCTGGGCCGCCTTTCGGCCAAGCGCGTGCTCGAAAACAACCCCAGCATCGCCGACGAGCTACCCGACTTCGCCCAGGACTGCGGCGATATCGTAGCCTCGGCCTGCCTGGCCCACGACATCGGCAACCCGCCCTTCGGCCATTCGGGCGAGGACACCATTTCGGCCTACTTCGCCAGCCGGGCGGCCGAGCGCTTCATAACCGGCCTCAGCGCCGCCGAGCACCATGATTTGCAGCACTTTGAGGGCAATGCGGCGGGCTTTCGCATTCTCACGCATACCTACCCAGCGCTCAGCAGCGGCTCGGGCGGGTTGGGCCTCACGTATGCCACGCTCGGGGCGTTTACCAAGTACCCGCGCCCGTCAGTTATCAGTAATGACAAGAAGCAAAACGGAGCCAGCGAGAAAAAATACGGCCATTTTCAGTCCGAAAACCCGCGCTTCAAGCTGGTGGCCGAAGAGCTAGGCCTGCTGCCAAAAGACGCGGCAGCTGGCTTCTACCACCGCCACCCGCTGGCCTTCCTGGTCGAAGCCGCCGATGATATCTGCTACCGCATCATCGACTTCGAAGACGGCCTCAAGCTTGGCCTCATCGACCACGAGCGCGGCCTGAAACTCCTGCGCGACTTGCGCGCCGCCGCGCCCAACGCCCGCCCCAAAGGCACCGGCAGCAGCGGCCTCCAGTGGCGCGACTGGCAAGAGGAGCTGGGCTACCTCCGCGCCACCCTCATCGGCCAGCTCGTCGACGAAACTGCCACCCGCTTTGCCCAGCACGCACCCGCCATCCTGCGCGGCGAGTACGATGCTTCGCTGGTGAAGGAGTTGAGCGGCTACGAGTTTCTACAAGAAATCCAGCGCCTGAGCGTGGAAAAGCTCTACCGCTCGCGCCCGGTGCTGGAAATTGAAGCCGCCGGCTTCGAAGTGCTTGGCGGCCTGCTCGATGCTTTTCTCTGTGCCATCTTCGACAAGAAAGAAAATCACCGCTCGCGCAAACTGCTCGACCTGCTGCCGGCGCAGTTCCGCGCCATTGGCCACCAGGCCGGCGCATCGGCGTATGAGCAAATTCTGTTGCTCACCGACTACGTGGCCGGCATGACCGACCAGCACGCGCTGAGCTTATATAAGACGATTAAGGGGATTGAACTGCCGAAGGGTTTCTGAAAGGGCTACCTCACATCGGAAAGCCTTTGGCGCTTGATATCCAAACCAAAAAGAATGTCAGGAATAGAAGTCCCAGCCCTACTGCAATAGCCAGCGCAAACCACCCGAGCTTGTATAAAGAAATTTCCCAAGCGCTCAAGTTAGCGTCTTCTATCAGCGAATAGAGCGCGCGTAACGCCCAAAACGCAATGCCTACGCAAGGGAGCAGAAGGGTAAGTATTTTCAACAGGAGCATTGTGTGAGGGCAATTACTCCGCGAAATATTGTTCGCGCTCGTGTAATACCACCATATTTTCTAGCAGCATCTCTAGAATCTTTCGCCCCTTCCACACCGATTTTAGCTTGCTACGAATCTGCGCCGCCGTCTGCACAAATTCCTGTTCTTCGGCAGTTTCGTGGGCTTCAAATAGCATCAGTTGCTCCACCATTGCCTCCGTCATTTCGGGGTGAAACTGGAGGCCGATGACGCCATCGCCCCACACAAAACCCTGCGCTGCGCAGCCCGCCGACATGCCTACCCGCAGCGCGCCCGGCGGTACCGTGAAGGTATCGAAGTGCCAGTGCAGCACGGTGGCTTTGTCGGGCCAGCCGCGTAGTAGCGGGTGCGTGAGCGCTTTGGCTGAGAAGCGCACCGTCCAGAAGCCGATTTCCGGCTCGGGGTTCGGGCGCACGTCGCCGCCGAGCGCTTGAGCCAGTAGCTGCGCACCCAGGCAGATGGCGAGCGTGATTTTGCCCGCGTGCAGCGCAGTCCGAAGAAAGGCTTTTTCCTCCACTAGCCACGGAAACTTTACTTCGTCGTGCACGCTCATCGCCCCACCCAAAATCAGCAAGCCATCAAAAACGGCTAAGGCTGGAAAAACTGGGTCGGGCTCGAATAAGCGCGTGTATGTCAGCGTGTGGCCGTGCTTACCCAGCCACTCGGCCGCATAGCCAGGGCCTTCGTCGGGTAAATGTTGCAGGCAGTGCCAACGCATAAAAGTTAGGCGAACTAGCTAGTAGCTATAAATTTATGATATGAGCGTAGAAAAACTACAGCAGCTGGAGTTGCATGACATGCCTGTTTCCAGCTTAGCATTTGATTTTATTAGCGGTCAGCTGCTCATTGGTATCGAGCAGTACGTAGACGCAATAGAAACTTACCGGCCGGTAAGACTCACCTTTCAGCAGGTGAGCAAGCTAAAAGCAACTCCTCTCTGGCTAGAAGCTGACGTGGAATGGTATTCATCGGATATACAGCTAGTTGGAGTCGGGTTTGATGCGCAAATTATCCTGCTGACTGGTGGCCTAAGCTTTCGCTTCGGGCAGGTTGTAGTAGACTTATAAAAAACGACCGCCTCAGTAATTCCGAAGCGGCCGCTACATACGGGAAGAACCACAAAAATCCGTTCTATCCGCTAAAATCCGTTAAATCTGCGGTCCTTACTCCCACTCAATCGTAGCCGGCGGCTTGCTCGAAATATCGTATACCACGCGGTTAATGCCGCGTACCTGGTTGATAATCTTGTTGCTAACCTCGGCCAGAAAATCATAGGGCAGGTGCGCCCAGTCGGCGGTCATGCCATCTACGCTGGTTACGGCGCGCAGGGCAACTACGCGCTCGTAGGTGCGCTCGTCGCCCATTACGCCCACGCTTTGCACGGGGAGGAGCATGGCCCCGGCCTGCCAGGTGGTGGCGTAGAGGCCGCGCTCCTTGAGGAGGTTAATGAACACGCCATCAGCGCGTTGGAGCAAGTCTACTTTCTCGGGGGTGATGTCGCCGAGGATGCGGATGCCCAGGCCGGGGCCGGGGAAGGGGTGGCGGTTGAGAATATCGGCGGGCAAACCTAGGGTGGCACCCACTTCGCGCACCTCATCCTTGAAGAGCATGCGTAGCGGCTCCACAATTTTGAGGTTCATTTTCTCGGGCAAGCCGCCCACGTTGTGGTGGCTTTTGATGGTCACGGCCGGCCCGCCGTGCACTGATACCGACTCGATTACGTCGGGGTAAATGGTGCCCTGGGCCAGCCAGCGCGCGCCATCCACCTTCTGCGCCTCGCGGTCGAATACCTCAATAAACGTGCGGCCGATGGCCTTGCGCTTCAGCTCAGGGTCAGAAATGCCCGCCAGTGCGGCGTAGAACTCGGGGGCGGCATTCACGCCGGTCACGTTCAAGCCTAGGCCTTCGTAAGCCTTTAATACCGAGGCAAATTCATCCTGCCGCAGCAGGCCGTTATCGACAAAAATGCCGTGCAGGCGCGGCCCTACGGCCCGGTGCAGCAGTAGCGCCGCCACGCTGCTATCGACGCCGCCCGACAGGCCCAGAATCACCTGGTCATCGGGGCCGATGGTGTTTTGCAGCGCCGCCACCATCGAATCCACGAAGTGCTCGGGGGTCCAGCTTTGGTCGCAGCCGCAGATGTTCACTACAAAGTTGGACAGCAGCTGCTTGCCCTCGGTCGAGTGCGTGACTTCGGGGTGAAACTGGATGCCGTAGGTATCCTGACCGGGCAGTTGGTAGGCGGCTACGGCCACCTCGGGCGTGCTGGCAATAATATGATAATCAGCCGGTAGCGTCTTAATGGTATCGCCGTGCGACATCCAGACCTGCGTATCGAGGTGCAGGCCGGTGAGTAGGGGCGAGGCCTCTTCCAGCGACGTGAGCCGCGCCCGGCCGTACTCCCGAATGGTGGCCGGCAGCACCTCACCGCCGCCCTGCTGGGCCAGCAGCTGCGCGCCGTAGCAGATGCCCAGCACCGGCACTTTGCCGAGGATACCGCTCAGGTCGGGGTTGGGCGAGTCGGCATCGCGCACCGAGCAGGGCGAGCCGGAAAGAATAACGCCCCGCAAGCTGTCGTCGCCGGCGGCAATGCGCGCGGCCAGCTGGGGGGCGTGGGTGTAGGGGTGAATCTCGCAAAAAACATGCAGCTCGCGAATGCGCCGGGCAATGAGCTGCGTGTATTGCGAGCCGAAGTCTAGAATTAGAATCTGCTGCATGGGGCACAAAGGTAGGGGCCAAAACGGACGCCCGGTAGCCCTGGGTGCCGAATTGCGTCAGTAGCTTCTGCTAGCGCGGCCAACTATTTCTGCCCGACAATCTGTGGGTTAGGCCCGCTGAAGGGGCTTAATCAGGTTAAAAAAGGCTGAATCAGCGTGAATCTGCAAAAGATGTTCGTAGATTTGTACCGGCGAGTCAGAACGACCAGCTCCTACTGAACTCCCCCAGGGCCGGAAGGCAGCAAGGGTAGGTGGTTGAGCGGTGCGATTTTGGCTCGCTTTTTTTTGTCTTTTCCGACCGGCCCCAAGCCGCGTTTGCCTGCCAGCTTTGGCGGTCGGCGCGTAGCTTTGGGCCGGTTTTGTTTTGGCCATTGCTCAAAAACCTTCTGTCATTGCGAGCGCAGCGAAGCAATCGCACCTAGCGAGTACCCGAGCGGCTCGTCCTGATGCGATTGCTTCGCTGCGCTCGCAATGACAGACGGTTATCGTTTATATTCTGCAAATGAAGTTTTTCATCGATACGGCCAATCTGGCCGAGATTCAGGAAGCCGTTGACCTCGGCGTACTTGACGGCGTGACTACCAACCCCTCGCTGATGGCCAAAGAAGGCATCCGGGGCACCGATGCCGTGATGGCGCACTACCAGGCCATCTGCGAAATCGTGGACGGCGACGTGTCGGCCGAAGTCATTGCCACCGACTACGAGGGTATCATTCGCGAAGGCGAGGCGCTGGCCGACCTGCACCCCAATATCGTGGTGAAAGTGCCGATGATTAAAGAAGGCGTAAAAGCCATCAAGTACTTCAGCGACAAAGGTATCCGTACCAATTGCACGCTCATTTTCTCGGCCGGCCAAGCTATACTGGCCGCCAAAGCCGGCGCTACTTACGTGTCGCCCTTCGTGGGCCGTCTTGATGATATTGGGGCCGATGGCCTGGGGTTGATTGCCCAGATTATTGAGATTTTTGCCAACTACGGCTACGCCACTGAGGTGCTGGCCGCCAGCGTGCGCCACGTGCCGCACCTCATTCAGTGCGCCGAATTGGGTGCCGATGTCGTGACCTGCCCGCTCAATGTGATTACCGGCCTGCTTTATCATCCCTTGACCGACAAGGGTTTGGCGACCTTTTTGGCCGACCACAAAAAAGTAAACGCGTAAAAAATGTAGGGTAAGCTTTAGCTTGCCTTTGGTCGAATACTAGTCAACTGCGTTCTTCTTTACTGGCAAGCTAAAGCTTACCCTACACTCGTGTATATCATCAAAGTAAAAGGCAAGGCCAAAATTCCGGATTACATCCAGTTGCGCGACGAACAGTTTGTGCTGATTGCCTATTTCCGGGCCGACCGGCCGCTGAAAGATTTGCACCGCTATGGCCTCGAAGGCCAGGAAGTGCCCTTGGCGGCCGTCATCGCGGAGCTGGAATTTGGCAAGCTGCGTAAGCTCGAACTGTAAGCATCATGAACGAGCAAATTCTAGAGCTGCGCGATGCGACCGTGACCCAGGAGGAGCGCGCTGTACTGGCGGGCGTCACGTTTGCGCTGGAAAAGAGCGAGTTCGCCTACCTCGTGGGCCGCACCGGCTCGGGCAAGTCGTCGCTGCTCAAAACGCTGTACGCCGACCTGCCGCTGCTGGTGGGCACTGGCGCGGTGGCGGGCTTCGACCTATCGCGGCTGCCCGCTGGCAAGGTGCCTTATTTGCGCCGCAAGCTCGGTATTGTGTTTCAGGATTTTCAACTGCTGGCCGACCGCTCAGTAGCTGAAAATCTGTTCTTTGTCCTCAACGCTACCGGCTGGAGCGGCAAGGCCCGCAAGCAGCAGCGCATCCAGGAAGTGCTGACGCAAGTGGGCCTCAGCGGCGTGGGCAACCGCATGCCGCACCGCCTCTCGGGCGGCGAGCAGCAGCGCGTAGTCATCGCCCGCGCCCTGCTCAACGAGCCCGTATTGCTACTCGCCGACGAGCCCACCGGTAACCTCGACCCCGAAGTGGCCGACGGCATCATGGAGCTATTCACCGAAATAAACCACGCCGGCACCGCCGTGCTCATGGCTACGCACAATTTCCAGTTGATAGAACGGTATCCGCACCGCGTGCTCACCTGCCAGGGCGGGCAACTACTGGATTCAGGCCGCAAGTAAGGCCATTGCAGCGATGGTTGGCCTTTCTATCCTGATTCCGGTTTTCAATCGTGACGTTTCGGAATTGGTAAAGTCTCTACTGGCGCAATTGCCAGACTGGCCCGGCCCCGCCGAAATTAGCTTATTGGATGATGGCTCGACCGAAGAATTTCGGGTGCAAAACCAGGCGTTGGCTACGCTGCCTAATGTCGTTTACCGCGAGCTACCACTAAATGTAGGTCGGGCGGCCATTCGCAACCAGTTAGCAGCCAACGCGAAATACGAGTGGTTGCTGCTGCTCGATAACGACAGCTTGCTGCCCGACCAGCAATTCCTAGCCCGTTACGCCCAAGCCCAGGCCGCCGCGCCAGGCGCGCTTTTTATCGGCGGCACCACCTACGAAGCCACGCCGCCCGCCGACCCAGGCCTGCGCCTACGCTGGCTCTACGGTCGCGCCCGCGAAATGCGCCCCGCCGCCGAGCGGCAGCGCGACCCAGGTGGTCAGCTTAGTATTAATAATGCCTTGCTGCCCAAGTCGCTATTGGCAAGGTTTCCGCTCGATGAGCGTCTGAGCGGCTACGGCCACGAAGACACTAAATTCGGCTTGGAGCTAAGCCGTGCCGGCGTAGCAGTGCGCCACCTCGACAACCCCGTACTTCATGATGGCTTGGAGCCCGCCGCCATTTTTCTAGCTAAAAGCCAGCAAGCCGTGCGCAACCTCGCCCAAGTGCTGCGCACCGATGGGCTAGGGGCCACCACGCGACTGGTACAAGCCGCCGAGCGCCTGCGCCAGACCAAATTGGCAGGAGTTGCCCAAGTTGCCTTAGCCGCTTTGGAACCGATGTTCAGAAGAAACTTGCTGAGTAATAGCCCTGCATTGCGGTCACTAGACGCGCTGAAGTTACTTTGGCTGTTGCGCGAGTACTAGCCGCGCCCGGCTCCCAGTATCTTTGGCGACCGTCGTTGTCTCCGTTTTCTGCTTTGCTTCCTCCTCAACCCATTGCGCTGCTCGACCTCGCTGCCGAGCATGCCGCTTACCAAGCCGAGTTAGATGCCGCTTGGCAGACCACCGTGCAGGAAGCGGCCTTTATCCAAGGGCCGGCAGTGAGCCAGTTTGCCGCCGAGTTGGGCGCACACTTGGGCGATGCCTACGTGGTGCCCTGCGCCAACGGCACCGATGCCCTGACCTTGGCGCTGATGAGCCTAAACCTGCCCGCTGGGGCCGAGGTCATTGTGCCCGCTTTTACCTACGTCGCCACCCTGGAGGCCGCCGCGCTGCTGGGCCTGCGCCCGGTGCTGGTCGATGTAATGCCTGATACTTTCAATATAGACCCAGCGGCCGTGCGGGCGGCGCTCACGCCGCGCACCGGGGCCGTGGTGGCGGTGCATTTATTTGGGCAATGTGCTGATTTAGATGAGTTAAATGCCATATGTCAAGCTGCCGGCATGGCGCTCATTGAAGACAACGCCCAAGCGCTGGGCGCGACGTTCACCTTCGCCAACGGCAACACAACTTATGCCGGCACGGTAGGCGAAGTGGGCACCACTTCCTTTTTCCCCAGCAAGAACCTAGGTTGCCTCGGCGACGGTGGCGCGCTCTTCACCCGCGACACAGCCCGCGCCCAGCTGCTTCAGCAACTTGCCAACCACGGCCAAAGCCAGAAATACCACCACCAACGCATCGGCCTCAACTCGCGCCTCGACACCCTGCAAGCCGCCCTGCTGCGGGTGAAACTGCGGCACCTGCCCGCCGCCCAGGCCGCCCGCCAGGCCGTAGCTGCCCGCTACGATGCCGCGCTGGGTAATATTCCCGGCCTGCATATCCCGGCCCGCGATGCGCGGAGTACCCACGTTTTTCACCAGTACACGCTTCGTATTGAGGGTGATAATCGCCGCGACGCGTTGCAGCAATATCTAAAGCAGCAAGGGATTCCAAGCGCTGTTTATTACCCGCTACCCGTGCATTCGCAGCCAGCTTATGAGTACCTAGGCTACCAATTGGGGCAGTTTCCAGTGGCCGAACAATTGTGCCAGCAGGTATTGTCACTGCCGGTGCACCCGGGGCTGACGGTAGCGCAGGTGGCGTACATTTCTGACAAGCTTATCACTGGCTTATCCTGGAAATAATTTATTAGGGAGCCTTTCGAAATGATTAGACACAAGGAATTTTGGCTCGGTTTGTTCTTACTGATGTTGGTGGTTTTTTACTGTTTTCTGTTGAAAACGGTTAATGATATTGGGCAATATTGGGTCAATTTTCTACATCCTTATGCGCAAGCAAAAGGTGTTTCAGATAAAATGATTTACGTATCTAAAACACGCGAATCATTTATTTTAATTGGAAGTAGTCTAGGGGTTTTTCTAGTTGGTTTGAGTGTTGAAGTTGTGCTACTATTAAAACGAATACAAATTCAACGTAAATCCAGATTGCCAGAAGTGGTATTCTGTTTGACCGTAACACCTGTTGTATTTGCAATTGGTCGTGCTTTAGTGAATTTATATAAAATAGGCCGTCTTTTTTAATGCGTATTGATGCTACTGTTGTCCGCTTCGCTATTTGTGGCCTCGGCCACATAGGCCGCCGCCACGCGTCTTTAGTTGCGCGCCAGTCGGGGGCACAGCTGGTTGCGTTCATCGACACGCAAGCGGAATTGTGTGCTGACCTAGACACCGAGTTTCCTGATGTGCCATTTTTCCTTTCTCTAGAAGAATACCTCGCCTACGGCCCCGTCGCTGACGTGCTCACCGTGGCCACGCCCAACGGCCTGCACGCACCACAAGCGGTGGCGGGCCTGCGGCACGGCTTGCACGTAGTCATTGAAAAACCCATCGCGCTACGCAAAACCGACGCTGAGTTAATCGTGCATACCGCGCTGCAAACCGGCCGCCTAGTTTTCGGTGTGATGCAAAACCGCTACTCGCCGCCCGCCGCCTGGCTCAAGCAAGTGTACGAGGAGGGTCGCCTGGGGCAGGTTTTCCTGGTGCAGCTCAATTGCTTCTGGAACCGTGATGCGCGCTATTATCGCCCCGGTGGCTGGAAGGGCACGCAGGCGCTCGATGGCGGCACGCTCTTCACGCAGTTCAGCCACTTTGTGGATTTGTTGTACTGGGTTTTTGGCGATATAACCAATATATCAGCTCGTTTTCAAGACTTTAACCACGCCGGAATCACGGATTTTGAAGACAGCGGCCTCGTAACGTTCGACCTCGTGCGGGGTGGCAGCGGCACCCTCAGCTACAGCACCGCCGTGTGGGACCGCAACCTCGAAAGCTCCCTAATGGTGGTGGCCGAGCGCGGCTCGCTCAAACTAGGCGGGCAATACCTCGATAAAGTCGAGTACTGCCACCTGCAAGATTATACAATGCCATCGCTACCGCCTACCAATCCCGCCAACGACTACGGGCCTTACCAAGGGTCGGCGGCCAATCATGTACAGGTGATTGAAAACGTGGTAGATACCGTGCAGAAGCGCAGTTTCGCCACAACGAATGCGCTAGAAGGCCTGAAAGTAGTGGAGATAATCGAGCGTATTTACGCGCTGCGTCCATAAAGCCGTAGCGCGAACTTTGTAGTTGGCGTCCGTTAGCGAGCACCCAGACGAACGCGAACTACAGAGTTCGCGCTACAGCCCGCTAGGAGTGGCCCAACTCAGCTACGGCCGGCAGCGAACGGTCGCCCGTGGCGGGGCTCATGGGCGCGGCGATGGCGCTCGTCTGCTCCCATTCGCGGAAGCGGGTAATCTCGCCGTGAAACTTCCCGATAAACCAGCTTACCAAACTCAAATCATCCAGGAAGCCGACAACCGGAATAAAATCGGGTATCAGGTCGATGGGGGAGATGACGTAGAGCAGCACCGCTAGTCCTGATACGATGGTGCTGGTCTGGATTTGGCGGTACTCACCGGTGGCGTAGCTGCGCACGAGGCGCACCATCGTGAGGGAGGTGCCGAATAGTTGCTTGAATTTGTTGTCTTTGCTTGTTTCGTCGGCCAGCTTGTCGGCGGCTTCGTTTAGCACGGTAATTACTTTGAATGGCTTGCCCAGCAGCTTGGCAGCGCGATTGACAAATAAGCTGAAAACCGCATTTTTAGAAATCTGGAGGCCGCGTTGGGCGAGCGTAGGCATAGGACGAGCAAATAAAAAACCGTTAGCTCCGCTTTACGCAGGGCTAACGGTCGTAGTTGTAGTAGCGCGAACTTTGTAGTTCGCGTTCGTCTGGATGCACGCTAGCGGACGCGAACTACAAAGTTCGCGCTACATTATTTCTCGAATAGCGGCGCGGTACCGCCCACCCAATCCTTGTCCTTATTGAAGGCCACGCCAATCATTTCGCCCCGGCTCATGCGGCCCAGGCCGGTGAGCAGGTGCGGCTGCGCATCATTGGGATGCCACACGTAGAGCAGGCGGATTTCGCACTTTACCATGCCATCGGGGGCCTGAATGGCGGGCGCATATACTACTTTGCGCTGCAACAGATAGTTCTGTTTGTCGGTTAGCTCCTCAAGGTCGGCGGCGGTGATATGCAAGCGCACGCCCGCCCCAGCGAAGGAAAATAGTGGTTTGAGTACGTAGTTTTCGAGGTCTTCGGGGTAGGTTTCGAGTTCGCTCAGGTAGTAGCTCGGCGGCGAAAACTGGCTCTGTATCAACGGCAAGGTGTACTTGCTGATGCGGAAAAACCAGTTCGGGTGGCCTACCCAAAACACGTCTACGTCGTCGGTGAGATGGTACTCGGTTTGTAGGTCGGGGTAGCGGTCCAGCTCGTCGAAAATGATGCGGTTGTAGATGCGCTTGATGCGAATTTCGCGGCCATCCTTTTCGTAAAACAACTCCCGGCCGCGCTTCTTGATTTTGGTCAGGCACACGGCATCAACGCCCCAAAACTGCTTGGTGAGCGCAAAATCGACGCGGGTTTTTTGTTTCTCCGGGTAGATTTCCAGCAGAATAACTTCCTCCGGCTGCGCGTCGCCGAGCAGAATGCGGCGCATTTCGGCCTGGTACTCCGCATCATCAGCTACCTCGAAGTAGGGCGTTACCGAATCAGGAATGTCGAACTGCCGGGCGTAGGAGCCCGGCTGCCAGGTCTGGAAGGCGTAGAGCGACGGAAATCCTTGCATCTCAATGAGCTGCGGCTCCAATTCGCCCTGCGCATCGCGGCACACGGCAAAGTCAAATGTCAAAAACGTGGCGTGCGCATCCTCATTCGGCACCCGCTGGTGCGGCGGAATCGCAGCATCGGTCAGTTGCTTAAAATCGGGGCGCTGGAGCACTTTTATGATATCCTGTCCGGCCTGCACCAGCTTATCGCGCAGTTGGGCCGGCACAAAAATCGGCGTTTCGGCTAGGCGAAATTCCAGCTGGCCGGGCAGCTTGGCCTCCACATCGGCGAGCATGGCCTGGTATTTTTCCGTTGTAAAGGCGGCGTTGTAGGCTTGGCGAAGGACGGGAATCATTTTTTGAAGCGCTTAGCTCGGGATGATAGTTTGTTGAAGCTACATTTCGTCATACAAAAACGAAGTGAAGCATCTCGCGTGGTGCAGTAAATCCAATCGTTATGGAGTACTGCGCCACGCAAGATGCTTCACTTCGTTCTGCATGACAAGATTATTTGTTGATTTACTGGGTAATAAACCCGAATAGGCTACCTTACTAGCCAACGGCTGCAAACGCACTAGTGCGCTCGATGGCCTGCTGTAGGAAATTCGGCACAATCACCGATTCGGTGTATTCAATGGTGCTCGGGTCGGAGAGCAATTCTACCATTTCGTGGTATTTATCCTCACCGTAAGTGGTGACAACCTGCTCTTTACGCTCGTCGGTGAGCATGTAGCGCAACATGCCCTCGCCATCGGCCTCGGGGTGAAACTGCGTGCCCAACACCTCGGGCGTGAAGCGAATAGCCATGACAGCGCGCGCCAGCGGAATGTGCGGGCGCTCCTTCTCTAGGCAAAGAACCGTCGCTCCAAGTTCTTCCAAGCGCTCCTCGTCAATATCAGTGAGCTGATAATCACGCGAATCGACGGCGTAAAAAGGCTCGGGCAACCGGTCGAAAACCGGCTCAGCCTCGCCAGCAGCGGTCAGGTGAATGGGCAGAATCCCGAACGACGTAGACTTGCGCTTGCTCACGGTGCCCACACCCAAGTGCCGGCTCACGAGCTGGAAGGAATGGCAAATAGCGAGCAGGTGCTTTTTGCGCTCAGCGGTCTGATTATAAGCTAGTAGCGAATCGATAAACTCGAAGTACAGCGGCTCCCAGGGCTCATCAGAAGCGAGGGGGCTGCCGGGGCCGCCGCTCGATATATAGATGTCGTAGTCGAGGCCCGGCACTTGGTTGTCGGCACGAACATTAAACGTGTCAACCTTGAAAGTGACCTGGTTAGCGGCTTCGGCGCGGCTGAGTAGTTGGTAAATACAACGCATTCCTTCGTTACGGAAGTTATTGTATAAATCCAGGATGGCAATTCGGAAAGTAGGCATAGGCTAAAAAAGAACGTTAATAAGTCGGACGAGGTATAAATTGTTTTGGATAAAGGTAGCAAGCTACTAATTAGTTCGTTGCCTGGCAATAGCTGGACCGTTACAGCCCGTGCGTAGTTTCTTGCAGGATGTAATCGACCACTTTCGTCAGGTCGCCGGTTTGTTGAAAAACCGCGAGCTGACGGTCGGCTCCGGTGCCCATTTCGAGCATTTTCAGCACGTATTCTACCTCGTGGCGGCTGCCGAGGTCGTCGAGTACATCATCTACAAAATCAAGCAGTTCGAGGATGAGTTGCCGGGCGGGTTTCTCTTCCTGCGTGCCAAAGTCGATGAGGCTGCCGCTGATGCCGTAGCGGGCGGCGCGCCATTTATTTTCCTTGATGAGGGCGCTGCGGTACACCCGAAAATTCAGGTTTTGCTCTTTGAGCTTGTAAATTTTGGCCACGAGCGCCTGCATCACGGCCGCCACCGCGATGGTTTCGTCGGCGCGCATCATCATGTCGCAAATGCGGTATTCGATGGTGTCGAAAAACGGATGGAGGCGAATATCCCACCATATTTTCTTGCCGTTGTCGATACAGCCGGTTTTGATGAGCAGCGCGAGAAACTCGTCGTAGTCGCTGGCGCTGTGGAAAAAGCCCGGAATACCCGTGCGCGGGAAGCGCTCGAATACCTTGGTTCTGAATGACTTATAGCCCGTTTCGCGCCCTTCCCAAAATGGCGAGTTGGTGCTGAGCGCGAACAAGTGCGGCAGAAAATACCGCAGCGCATTCATCATATACACGCCGAGGTCGCGGTTTTCGATGCCGATGTGCACGTGCATCCCAAAAACGAGGTTCGAGCGGGCGGCCTCCTGCAATTCCTCCACGATTTTATCGTAGCGGGCATCGGGCGTGATGGGCTGGTCTTGCCAGCGCGAAAAGGGGTGCGTGCCAGCGGCCGCGATTTTCAGTCCCACGCGGTCGGCCAACTCGATTACCTGGCGGCGCAGATGCACCACTTCGGTGCGCGCCTCGTCGATATTCTTGCAAATATTGGTGCCGACTTCCACCACCGATTCGTGCATTTCGGCCTTCACCTGCTCGTGCAGCGTGATTTTGCCGTCCTCCACAATCTTCGACATGTGCGAGCGCAAATCGCGCGTGACTGGGTCGATGGTTTGAAACTCTTCTTCTATTCCGAGGGTGAAAACAGGCCGGGACATAAACGGACAGCGACTAAAGGATGAGTGAGCAAGGGCCCCTGGGTAGCAAGGAAGAAAAAATCGCGAAAAAGGCCACCACCGGGTAGCGATGGCGGCCCTTTTCTTACGCAACTAGAAACGAAAAACGGTTACTTTTTAGCGGCCGGCTTCTTGGCTTTAGCCGCAGCGTCGGCGGCGGGGGCCGCCTTAGGAGCCGCTTTTTTGGCGGCCGGTTTAGCAGCGGGCACTTCGCCTTCGGGGGCTACGGGCGTGGGCGCGGCCGATTTTTTGGGCGCGGCAGCCTTCTTGGCCGGGGCAGGTGGGGTGGCGCCTAGGTCGTTGGTTTCGTGCACCGGGCTGCCCACTTCTACCGAGCCATCGGCCGAAGCAATAGCCGTTTGGCTAGCCGATTTCTGCACAAATGTGCCCCAGGTTAGGTTGTCGCGGCCGGGCTGCTGCGCTTGGGCGCGCTCGATGGCGAGGTTAGCGGCGTGCTCCACTACCCACTCAAAGTTCTCAGCACCTACCGAATTAACATCAGCATCGGGAGCGGGGTTGCCGAAGTCGATGGCGATTGGAATGCCTTCACGTACCGCAAACTCCACGGTATTAAAGTCATAGCCCAGACCCTGGCACAAGCGCAAAGTGTAGTCTTTGATGGTCGCGAGCAGCTTTTCGCCTTCTTCGCCCTGCGTTTTCATCTCGGTTTGGTAGCGCTGGTGCGGGGCGTTGCGCGGCTCGTAGGGCATGATGAGCACGTCTTTGCCGCCGAGGCAGTAGCAGCGGAAATAGTCGGTAAAATCGACCGCTTCCTGATACAGCATCACGAGCTGGCCGGTTTCCTCGTAGGCCTGCATGGCCTCATAGGCGTTATCGACTTTGTACACGCTCTTCCAGCCGCCGCCCGAGTGGGGCTTCATGAAGGCCGGGAAGCCTATTTTCTCAAACGCCTTGTCCCAGTTGAACATCGACAAGTTGCGGAACGAGCCTTCATTGGTGTCGTCGGGGCGGGCTTTGCTGGGGAGCAGCAAGGTCTTGGGCACCGGCACGCCGAGCTTAACCGCCAAGGCGTTGTTGAAGAATTTCTCGTCGGCGCTCCACCAGAAAGGGTTGTTAATCACGGCCGTACCAGTTAGCGCGGCGTTCTTGAGATAGGCGCGGTAAAAGGGCACATCCTGCGAGATGCGGTCGATAATAACGGCGTAGTCGGTGGCCACGGCCTGCTCGACTTCTTCGATGTTTACAAATTCAGCGGTGATGCCGTCGACGGCTTTTTGGTTAACGCGGTCGACAAAGGCCTGCGGAAAAGTGTTTTCCTGGCCGAAAAGGATGCCAATTTTTTTCATGGTGTGAAGGCAGTTAGTGTGTTTGGGAGGGAGGCTGCTTACTTGTACGAAACAGCCTTATTAAAAGATAGAGGAGACATATTCCGGGAACATTTCGCGCCACACCGGCCAGTCGTGGGTGCCGTTGGGGCGCACATCGAGGCGGTGCGGAATGCCCTTGGCGGCCAAAATCCCCGACATTTGGTAGTTGGAATCTTTGCAGAAGTCGTGCTCGGCCGTGCCCAGGATAATGTTCATTTTGTAGAAATTATCGTTCTGGGCGTTGGGCATGAAGTCGGGCGGGTTGTTGAAGTACACCTGCTCGTCGTAGTAGCCGTTCAGGAACATTCGCACATCGAACGATGCGCCCATCGAGAAGAGGTGCGCCACCTTTTCGGGGTGCTTGAAGGCGAAGTTAAGCGCCTGATAACCACCGAGCGAGCAGCCGGCCACGCCTACTTTATCAACCTGACACTCGTGCTGGATAGCGGGCACTAGTTCCTCGCTCACCATCAGGTCGTAGAGGTTGTGGTTGTGCAGGCGGGTGCCGGGGTGCAGGTGCTTGGCGTACCAGCTCCATTTGTCGCCGCTGTCGATACAATACAGCTTAATGAGCTTATTTTCAATAAACCAGCGCACCGATTCGACTAGCTTAAAGTCCTTGGCCTCGAAGTAGCGGCCATTGGAGGTCGGGAAGATGACAATGGGGTAGCCGTAGTCGCCCACGACCAGCATTTCCATATCGAGGCCCAGGTGATGGGAGTAGAAGCGGCGGTATTCTTCGTGCAAAGGAGAGGGGCCGGAGGTGGGGTGAACGCCCCGAACCGGCTGCAAACTAAGCAGAAAATCCGAACGGCCCACATTTCTGAATATTCTGGCAAAAGGCTTGGCGCGTGTTTCTTTGCGGGCACATGACCGTGTTCCGCTTTCAGTCGCCGCGCGGGGCCACCGTGGCCGTGCGGCGCGACGAATCTTTATTTTCCATCCAGCTGGGCCGCGTGGTGCGCCTCGATGTGGTGCTGCCCCCCGGTTTTAACCCGGCCGCCGCGCAGCCCTACCCGGTGCTGTATCTCAATGATGGCCAAGACCTTCAGCGCTTGCAGCTGCCCGCCACGCTCAACTATTTGTACAAGCGCGGGGCCGTGCGCCCGTTTGTGCTAGTGGCCGTGCACGCCGCCGACCGCCTGCAAGAATACGGCACAGCCGCCCGCCCCGATTACCTGGGCCGGGGCAGCCGCGCCGGGCGCTATACCGAGTTTGTGCTCAAGGAGTTATTGCCCTACGTGCAGGCCCATTACCACGCCAGCGCCGACCCGGCCGAGGCCGTGATAGCTGGCATGTCGCTGGGCGGCCTCACTGCCTTCGACCTCGCCTGGCACCACCCCGAAGCGTTTCAGCGGGCGGGCTCGTTTAGCGGCTCGTTTTGGTGGCGCAGCCGGGGCATGAACGACGGCTACACCGATGCCGACCGCATTATGCACGCCTTGGTGCGGGCGCGCACGCCCCGGCCGGGCCAGCAGTTTTGGCTGCAAACCGGCACCGATGACGAAACCAGCGACCGCAATAATAACGGCATCATCGACTCGATTGAGGATACCCTCGACCTGATGGCCGTGCTAGAGCGCCAGGGCTTGCCCCAGGCGGCCGTGCGCTACCTCGAAGTGCCCGGCGGCCACCACCACCAGGATACCTGGGCGGCCATTATGCCCGATTTTCTGCGCTGGGCATTTGGGGTAGAAGGCGTTGATAATCATAGTTATCTGCATCATCACCTGGGCCCGCACCTGCTGGCGGGCAAGCGCCACCTGCGCCGCCGCCCACGCGGGGCCGAGCATCTCGGTTTCCAATACCTGGCCAAAGCCAGGGCTGCGGCGGCTACATTTGCCACCATGCCCGCCACTGCCACACAAGCCCGGCCCGCGCCCGGCACCTACCAGCCCTACGCGCAAGGCTACATCGACCTGATTCCGGAGGGCACCGACCCGCTCGCCCTGCTGCGTCAGCAGCCCGCCGAGCTGCACCGCGACCTGTCGCGCCTCACCGAGGCGCAGGCCCTCATGCGCTATGCCCCCAGCAAGTGGACGCCCAAGGAAATGCTGCTGCACATCATTGATGCTGAGCGGATATTCACGTATCGCGCGCTGCGTTTTGCGCGGGGCGACTCGCAGTCGCTGCCCGGCTTCGATGAGAATGATTTTGCTGCTAACAGCGAAGCCAACGACCGCCTGATGAGCGACTTGCTCACCGAATACCACGCCGTGCGGGCGGCCACGCTGGCGCTTTTCGGCAGCCTCAATGTCGCGCAACTCGACCGGGTGGGCCTCGCCAATGGCGCGGCCAGCAGCGTGCGGGCTTTGGTGTTCATCACGGCCGGGCACGAGCGCCACCACCTCGGCATTTTGCGCGAGCGCTACTGGCCAGTATTGCCAGCGGCCGAGCCAGCCGCCGCACAACAACCGGCGGCTCCATTGCGTTAATAAAGCCGATTTTCTGTTTTCCCTTTACCCTAACCACCTTTTCACTCATGGCAAAAGCGCAAGACTCCCGCAAGGAAAAAAAGAAAGAACCGACTAAGTCTCTGAAAGAGAAAAAAGCTGAAAAGGACGAGAAGAAAGTTGCTCGCGCCCGCAAGCAAGAATAGACCGCAGATTCAAACGGATTAAACGGATTTCGCAGATACGCCGCTGGCGCGGCTGGCTATTTCGTAGCGTTTAATTAGCAACATAAAAAAAGCCGTCTTATTTGGCGGCTTTTTTTATGTTGAAAAATCACTTCCTAATGATACCTTGGCTAGTCAGCCCCGGCAGGGGCGTATCTGCGAAATCCGCTTAATCCGTTTGAATCTGCGTTTTATAGGGTGTAGTAGGGTTCCTTGTCCTTGTCGTGGTAGCGCAAGTAGCCGTGCAGCACCAGCTTGATTAAGGTGCGGTAGGCGCGGCGGCGGCTCACATTTATGAGCTTGGTGTACTGTGCCACCGTGATGCGCGGCGTGGTGCGCAGGTACTCCAGCACGCGCAATTCGTCCCGATTCAGCGGGATTTTTTCGAGGCGGGCCTCGGGTTGCTGGCGCTCTAGCAGCTTCTCGGTGAGCGAGCTAGTTTGCACGCTTTCATCGCGCACGCGGATGTAGCTACGCCACTCGCCGGGCGCTATTTGGGCGCGGTGCGGCTTGTGCTGGCTTTCATAGATGTTGACGATGAGTACAATAAGCTCGTCCTCCGTTTCCACTTCGTGAAAATCTAGCGTGAGCGGCGGCTCGATATAATGGGCGGCCGCTTCGCGCAGCACAAACATTTCTTCTTCGGCGTCGCGCACGCCCACCACGCGGCCGTCGTCATCGACGCCTACTAGCACCTGGCCGCCTCGCGTGTTGGCCAGCGAGGATAGCGTGCGCGAGATGCGGGTAGGGTGGGTGGTTTTCTTCTTGAATTCCAACTCTTCGCCCTCGCCCTGGCGGATAAGTGCATATAAATCCATAGCGGGTATAACGTCAGCCAGAAAGCAAATGTGCCGCTTTCCTGATTGGAAAGCGGCACATCAACAAGCTAACGGCTGTCAGTCAGCCCGCCGCAGGCGGGCGTATCTGCGAAATCCGTTTAATCCGTTTGAATCTGCGGTCTAGAAGGGCAGGTCGTTGTCGTCGTCGCTGGCGATAGGCGCAGCCGAAGGCTGCGCACGCAGGTTCGGGTTCTGGTTTTGAGCACCTGGGCGAGCTGCTGCCTGGGGCTGAGCGTAGCCAGCACCACCGCCACCGGCCGGAGCACCACCCGCCGAAGCCGGCTCGATGCGCCACGCTTCGAGGTTAGTGAAGTACAGCATCTGGCCGTTTTTGTTGAAGCCACGGCCGCGCAGGTCGAAGGTAACCTTCACTTCGTCGCCCATTTTGTAGGGGTCGATGAGGTTGCTTTTATCCTGGGTCAGCTGAAACTTGATTTGCTGGGGATACTGGCCGTCTTGGACTTCCAGGACGAACTCGCGCTTGCGAAATTTTTCGCTAACCTGCTGTTCGTCAAAGATTTCGTGCAGGCGGCCGGTTACGTCGTATGCCATCGTATTGTATGGTTAAGAGAAAATTGGGATTGGGAGGTCAAACCTACGAATAAAAACCGAAGACAGCTAGGTTTTGGTTTCGGAAAAGCTGGTTTTATAAGGAAAAAGCTAAATTTTTAGCAATTCGTATCTAGTTGATTTATTGGGAAATACGTTTTAAATGCTAGGTCAGAAGGACTTTATTATAAGTCTAACCGCCTGACTCGCACTAAACTGGTGAGCAAGCGCGGCGTTTTCGCAGATAAAAGTGCTAAGTGGGGGCAAGGTCGAGCGCAGTAGCGCGAGCCAACGGCCGGCGTAAGCCAACTTTGTAGTTCGCATCCGTCTGGAT
>JBPBQK010000005.1:0-36020 GCA_050954845.1 Janthinobacterium lividum | reverse complement strand
TGAACGCAGTGAAGCATCTCTACCGCACCGTTGGACGAAACCAAACGGTGTGGTAGAGATGCTTCACTGCGTTCAGCATGACCGCTGTAATTTATGCTTGGAAGTGATTCCAGCCTTGCGCCGTGAGTGGCACGGCTTGGCCAGATTTGGTTATCAAATTCACCGCATCATCGTGCTCCGTCAAGTGCCCGATGACGGTAATATCGGGGTGGTTTTTAATCTTGGCGTGGTCGCCCACGGGAATGGTGAATACCAATTCGTAGTCCTCGCCGCCATTGAGCGCTGCCGTAATCGGGTCGAGGTTGAACTCGGCCGCCGCTTCGAGCGTGGGGTTGGCCAAGGGCAGGTATTCGCTGAAAACCCGCGCCCCGGTGCCGCTGGCGGCGCACATATGGAGTACTTCGGAGGCGAGGCCGTCCGAAATATCGAGCATGGCGGTGGGGTGCACGCCCAGCTCGCGCAGCTCGTGCACGATGTCGAGGCGCGCCTCGGGCTTGAGCTGGCGCTGCACCACGTAGTTGTAGTTTTCGAGCTCGGGCTGGGTGTCGGGGTCGGCGAGGAAGGCTTGCTTTTCGCGCTCCAGCACTTGCAGGCCCAGGTAGGCCCCGCCGAGGTCGCCGGTTACGCAGAGAATATCGGTGGGCTTGCCGCCCGAGCGGCGCACGGCTTTGCCGGCTTCGACCTGGCCCAGAGCCGTGACGCTGATAACCAGTCCACCACGGCTGCCGGTGGTGTCGCCGCCTACTAGGTCTACGCCGTAGGCCTCGCAGGCCAGGCGCATGCCGGCGTATAATTCTTCGACGGCCTCCACGGTGAAGCGGCTGGGTAGGCTGAGGCCCACCACGATTTGGGTGGGCGTGGCCATCATGGCGGCTACGTCGGAGACATTGACGGCTACGGCTTTAAAGCCCAGATGCTTAAGGGGTGAAAACGACAAGTCGAAGTGCACGCCTTCGACCAATAAATCGGTCGTCACGACGACTTCGTGCCCGGCGGGCGGGGCCAGGATGGCGGCATCGTCGCCGATGCCAAGAATGGTGCTGGGCTGCGTGAGGGTAATAGCGCGCTGCAAGCGGCGGATAAGGCCAAACTCGCCGAGCTGGGAAAGGGGCGTTAAATCGGACATATAAGTAGGGTAAGTAGGGCGTAGTAGCGCGAACTCCGCAGTTCGCGTTCGGCTAGATGATTCCAAACAAACGCGAACTACAAAGTTCGCGCTACTACGCGCTTCTGCCGGCTGCCGGTGTAATTTTGGCGACCCCGGCGGTGCATTAATCTCGCCTGCACTTCGTTATGGGTTGATATGAAAGCCGTACTTTTCGCTAGCTGCCTGACCCTTGCGGTGCTGCCCATGTGCAAGCCCGACACTGCCAAAACCACCACCGAAGCGGCTGCCGCCAACCCCGCCTCGCCAGCCGAGGTGCGGGCGCAGTTCGACATCCTGCGCGACTCGGCCGACATTAACTGGCGGCGTATGATGAGCAGCGACGACCAGAAACTGGCTGATGTGCGCGGCCTGCTGCAAGACCTCCAAAAGCAGCCCCACCTCGACGCTGCCCAGGTGCGTGCCCTCCACGAGCAGGCCACCCGCCTCAAGCCCCAGCGCTACGACCGCCAGAGCATGGTTTCGTCGGAGCTCATCGACCATTACGACACCGCCCAGGACTCGGTGCTCAAGCCGCTTTACAAGTTGGCCGCGCCCGATGGCAACGCCCCCACGGCCGCAATCCGCGACTACGTCGAGCACATTATGAAAGCCGATGCCGACATCGTGAGTTACCGCGCCCACTACGATGCCGCCGCCAAAGCCTATAATAACTACCTGCAAGTGCACCAGGCCGAACTGGCCAAAATGGGCAATAAATACAACAGCCTGCGGCCCCTGCCGCTGTTTGAGCTGAGCCACTAGCCCGTTTGCCACTGGCAAATTAGATAAGTAAATAGCTGAAGGTGTTGCAGGTTCAGGGAAAGCGCGTACCTTTTGGAGCCGATGCAACGCAGCCGCGTATGTCCGGCTCTTCCTAACTCACCCACCTACTTTTTCAACCATGCCCAAACTCTTTACTTCTCTACGGCTGCCGCTGCTGGCCCTGCTCGCCAGCTTCGCCCTCACCTCGTGTTTCGAGAAATGCAAGAAGGACGACCCCAAGCCTAAAATGCAGTGCACCGCGCCAACGCCTACCACTACCGGCACCAACTAGGGGATGTGAATAGGCACAAAAGAAGTGGTTGTCATGGCGTGCGCTACGCACGCCATGACAACCACTTCTTTTGTGCGCTGGCGCGTTTAGTCCTTCTTTTCCTCGCCGGGGTTTAGCTCCCACACATCGGGGTGCTGGTAGTTGATGATGATGACGGAGAAGGGGTGCGGCTCGCCCTCGCGCTTTTCGAGGCGCAGGGCCCCGGCATCGCGCAGGTGGCTTAGCAGCTGGCGGCGCTCCCAGTCGGGCAGTTCGGGCAGCACATCGGTGAGGCGGCGCAGAAACGGGCTGGCCCAGATTTCGGGGGTGCCCTGGTGGTGGTTGGTATAGCGCTGGGCCTGCTCCAGCAAGAACTCGAGGCAGCGGCGCTCGTCGGTGCTGGTGATACGCTGGGCGGGCGCAAACGTGGGCGCCGGCTCGGGGCTTGGCTGCTCGGTGGCCGCACCGGCAGGGAGGGGCGCGGCAGCGGTGGCGGCCACGGGCTCGGCCGGGTGCAGGGTGGCGGGGATAATCGCCACATCGGCCTGTGCCGTTTGGGCAGCCAGGGCCGCGTCTTGGGCAGCCTGGCGGGCGGCGGCCGATTTCACAGGCAGGCCCTGCTCGCGCAAGCGGCGCAGCTCGCTACCCTGCTTGAGGCGGGCGGCGCGGTGGTCTTCGAGAGCCTGGAGGCGCTGAGCGGGCAGCAGCTGGCGGGCGTCGAGGTAGTGCTCCTGGCCCAGCATCAGCAAGAGGTCACCGGATACGCTTTCGCGGAAGCCCACCACTTTTACTTGCCGGGCCTGGCGGCGCAGGTGTTGCAAGACGGGGATATAATCGCGGTCGCCGGCTACCAGCACGAAGGTGCCAATATCGGGGCGGGTGTAGAGCACTTCGAGCGCATCGATGCAAAGCTGCATGTCGGCGGCGTTTTTGTGGTCGGTGCCGAGCACGTTGCGCGTGTCCACGCCCATGAGGTAGAGGGGGCCTTGGGGGCCGCTGGGCAGCTTGTCGAAATCGGCGTAGGCGTAGAGCACCAGCGAGTCGAGGCCCAGCTCGCGCTTGAGAGTATCGCGTAGGGCACGCACCAAGTCGAGGGCGTAGTCGTGGGGGTCTTGCGGGTCGAGGTAGTGGTTTTTGAGAAAGTAGTATACGTTCTCAAAATCGATAAACACGGCCGCATACGGCGAGGCCACCGCAGCCGGGGGAGCAGCGAAAGAAGTAGGCATGAAGGCGTTACTTAAAGGATACTGAAAGGGGGCCACCTGCGCCGGCTCGTCGGCGTAAATGGGTAGACATAGAAAGAGCAGTCGGGCAAAGGTCGGGTAAAACGTCCGCGAAATATCCTTCTGCTTACCCAGTCCGTTCTTTGCGCTTCTCCTCCCATCCACTTTATGCCTCGCCAATCTACTAGCTTTTACAGCCGTGCTATTCGGCGTTTCGTTGCCGTTGCAGCTCCGCTGCTGGTTGCTTTTAGTGCCTCTGCCCAGCGAGCCGAGGATGGCCCACCCAACCAGGACCCATTCAGGCACCCGGCTGCGCCGGAGGTGCCGGGCGGGCGGTATTTGTCGCATTCTTATCAGAATGGGGTGCTAACTATCCGGGCTACCGATGGTAGCACGCGGCAGGTGCGGGCCTGGGTCGATGGGGTGGTTAAAATCAGCTATTTCGCACCGGGCCGGCTGCCACTGGCCGACTCGTCGGTGAGCGTGGTGCAAGCGCCAGCGGCTTACCGAGCCGATTCCATAGTTGCTGTTTTTGACGAAAGTGATGCCCCCCATTTTGGCTATAAGTGGATTCCGATTGGCAACTCACGCTTTATTCCACCCCAGCCTTTACTACAGAAAAAAGCTGCTTCGGCTACGCCAACTACTGTATACCTGACCGTTGGAATCGATGACGTTATCGCAGTAGATAAGTCTACACTGGCCGTTAGCTGGCAAGATTACCACAACATTCCGCGCTTTTCCGAAGCCACCCCCGCATATCGCCGCCAGCCCACCACCCTACCCGACCCCAACACCCCGCCCAACCGCATCAACGAACTGGCCGGTACGGGCGTGCGCTTCCGCCTCCAGCCCGGCGAGCGGCTCTACGGCACCGGCTCGCGGGCGCTGCCGCTGGATAGGCGCGGCTACCGGCTGGAATTGTACAACCAAGCCCACTACGGCTACGGCAATGGCGAGCCAGCCCTAAACGTGACGATGCCCGTGGTGCTCAGCAGCCAAGGTTACATGCTGCTGTTTGACCACCACGCGGCGGGGTACCTGGACCTAGGCAAGAAAAACCCAGACGCGCTCGAATACGGTGTAGAATGCCTTAACAGCCTGAGCTATTTCGTAATAACTGGTGATAACCAAGCCGAAATTCTGAACCGCTACACCGCCCTCACGGGCCGGCAGCCGCTGCCGCCACGTTGGGCGCTGGGCCTCATCCAGAGCCGCTTTGGCTACCGCAGCCAGGCCGAGATGCTGAACGTAGCCAGCCAGATGCGCCGCAATAATTTCCCACTCGATGGGCTGGTGCTCGATTTATTTTGGTTTGGGGGCACCACCCGGCAGGGCGATTTTGCTTGGGACGCGGCTAATTTCCCCGACCCAGCCGGCATGATGCGCACGCTGAAAACGCAGGGTGTCAACACCATTCTTATTTCGGAGCCCTACGTAATGCGCACCTCGCGCAACGACAGCCTTGTGCGCACGCTGGGGCTGGTGGGCACTACGGCGCGGGGCAAGGCCTATACAGTAGGCTCGTTTTGGGCGGGGCCGGCGAGCATTCTGGATGTCTTCAAGCCCGAAACCCGCACCTGGATGTGGGCGCAGTACCAGCGCCTGCACGACCAGGGCGCGGCCGGCTGGTGGAGCGACCTCGGCGAGCCCGAAAACCACCCCGAGGCCATGCACCACGTGGCGGGCACCACCCGCCAGGTGCACAATGCCTACGGCATTACCTGGGCCAAAATATTCCAAGACAACTACGCCAAAGAATACCCCGACGAGCGCCTCTTCAACCTGGCCCGCTCGGGCTGGGCGGGCATGCAGCGCAACTCGGTATTCCCGTGGAGCGGCGACATCAGCCGCACCTGGAGCGGCTTGCAGGCGCAGGTGCCCATCATGCTGAGCATGGGGCAAGTGGGCGTGGGCTACATGCACTCCGACGCGGGCGGCTTCGGGGCCAATGCCACGCAAGACCCTGAACTATACACCCGCTGGCTTCAGATGGCGGCCCTCTGCCCCATCATGCGCCCGCACTCCGACCAGGTGGTGGCCCCCGAGCCATACACGTATCCCGAGCCTTACAAGAGCATCGTGCGCGACTATGCGCACTTGCGGGCTACGTTGCTGCCGTACTTATACACGCTGGCGGCGCAGAATACGCTGACGGGCGCGCCACTGGTACGGGCGATGGATTTTGGGTCAAGTCAGCCTAGTGACCAAGCCTTTTATGCGTCACTTAAAGCGGGCGATGATTGGGGAAATTCTTATTTTCCAACTGAACATATCAAAGAGAAAGAACCGCTTGGCACTCCTGATATCTCCCCGGCTAATGACCAATATCTTCTCGGCCCCAGCCTGCTCGTAGCCCCTATCAACCAGCCTGGCCAGCGGCGGCGCAACGTAGTGCTACCCGCCACGCCCGGCGGCTGGGTCGATTTTGAAACCGGCCAAACCCTGCCCAGTGGCCAAACAGTAGGCTTGGCTGCCCCACTACGCCAAATACCTCTGTTAGCCCGCGCCGGCGCTTTGGTACCCATGGCAGCTTACCGCGCCAATACAAGTGAGTTCCGCCCCGATACCTTATCGCTACGTTACTTCCCTGACTATAAATCGCTCAATTCCGCCTTTACGATTTATGAGGACGATGGCCATTCGGCCCAGGCAGTAGCGCAACGCAAGTATGCTACTATCCAAATGATAGGCAAATGCGGAGCTACGCAGACAAATTTTTGGGCTAATGTGACTGGTACTTACCCCGGTGCGCCCACTAAACGCTTAGTGCAATTGCGCGTGGCGCGGGTAGCCGCCGCCCCAGCAGCTGTGCTGCTAGACGGTCAGCCGCTTGTAGCTTCAGCTTGGCAGTATGACGCCACCAAGCACGAATTGCAGCTGCAATTTTTATTGAACCAATACGCAATGGTCACGCTCACCGGCTTGCGCCTGCTCACCCAGCCCGCCGCCCAGCTCGACCCCGAAACGCTGACCCTGACTGCGCCCGACAGCCACACCTTCACCGACGAAGCCGTCATTCATTACACACGCTATACTAGTGTAGGCCAGCCCGAAACATTGCGCATTCGCGACCAGCGCGGGCAAGTGATACGTGAACTGCCTACATCAGCGGCACTCGGCCCGCAAACCCTACGCTGGGATGGGCGCGATGCCCAGGGGCATGCCTTGCCAGCAGGCGTGTACGTGGCTGAGGTGGCTGGGCAGCACCAACGGCTACTGCGGCTGCCTGAGTAAATATTTTTCACCGCGAAAAGCCTCCGCGCCCTCCGCGGTGAAAAACAAAAAAGCCCTCCCGCCAACCAGGCAGAAGGGCTTTTTAGTATTAAAAATACTTACGAAGCTCTTGTCCCAACCGAGGCCAACGCAGCCAGCGCGGCATCCTGGTTCAAGTATTTTGAGGCGTAGCCCGCATTTGACTTGTTCAGGAATAAACAGCTACCGCCTTTCACAGCATCGATAATCTGCGAATACGAATCGAGTGGCAGGGCGGGGCAGCCGAGGCTGCGGCCCAGGCGGCCATTTTGCTTGATAAAAGCTTCGCTCACGTAGTCGGCTCCGTGCATTACCACCGAACGCGCCAGAGCATTGGTATTAAAGCCTTCGTCCAAGCCTTGCAGGCGCAGCGAATGGCCGTGCTTGCCTTCGTATTCGTGGCCCGTCACGTAGAAGCCTAGGCTGCTCATGTTGCTTTGGTCGGTGTTGGAGAAGTTGCTGGCTTCATTCTCGCCCGAGTTGTGGCCGTGGGCTACCAAGGTATGGAAGAGCACTTTATGCTCTTCCAAGTCGAGCACCCACAGGCGCTTCTCGGTGGAAGGCAAGTCAAAGTCAATCACCGTCAGGCGCTGCTGGTTTTCGGAGAGGCGGCCCGCCTGCTTAAGGTTGAGGTAGCCGGTAAGCGCTTTCTGAAACACCTCAAACCGCAGGCCTTGCTGCTCGGCCCCGAGGCTGGTATACAGGTCGCGGGCCGTGCTTTCGAGGCGCGATAACGGGGCCAATACTACTTTATGCTGCTTGGCCGGGTTATGGGCATTGGCCAGCGAGCGGGCTACCGGCCCAGCCAGCGGCGTGGCCAGAAACAGCGACGCTACAAAAGGCAGCACGCGCCGCATCAGGCGCTGCGACTTGCGGGCGCTGCGCTGGCGCTGTACAACACTGGTGTGATGATGATGCGGGTGTTGCGTTTTCATAACTTTTCGAGAAGAAAAACAACTGAAAAGGCCAGCAAACAAAGGCGGCCCCTAACTTCAGACAGCAATATACGCAGAAGCTTGCGCCAGGGTCAGGCAGTAACTTGGGCAGTAGCAAAAAAATTCCAACTGCCTCACCTACCTCCAGCCGCGTCGCACAAAGCGCCGCCCGGCCGCCGCCCCGTCGAGCCAGCGCGAAGCAAGCCCTGGCCCACTCACTAGCAGCAGGCTACCAGCTTGTAGCGTACTGATAATCTGCTTGTACTGGGCGGGTGGCAAAGCGGGGCAGCCTTTGCTATACCCCAAGTGGCCGTGCTGGCGCACATAGTCGGGGCTGGCGTAGTCGGCGGCGTGCAGCACCACGTAGCGGTCGAAAGCATTGGCATTCTGGCCTTTGTCTAAGCCCATGAGCCGACGCGAATACCCATGAATGCCGCCGTAAGAGCCCGAGGTACGGTAGAAGCCCAGCGAGGTGCAGGCCGATTTTTCGAGGTTAGAAAAGCGCTGCGCCCGCAGGTGGCCCGAGCCCTGCCCATGGGCTACTAGACTGCGGTGCAGCACCTTATGCTGCTTTAAGTCAATTACCCAGAGGCGCTCGGTGGTGTTGGGTAGGTCCATGTCGGCCACGGCTAGCACGCCGCCCCGCTCGATGCGGCCGGTGGGGTGCAGCGTGAGGTAGCCCACGCAGGCCTGCTCCAGCACCTCGGGGCGCAGGTCGGCGGCAGCGGGGCCTAAGTCTTTGCTTAGCTGGGCAATGACCTGGCGCAACGTATCGGGCACCTCGGCCACGGCGGGCACGGGCGTGAGACGCAACGAATCGGGCAGCGGCGATTGTTGGGCCGGTGCTGCGGCTATCCCCGCTAGGGGCTGCGCATGCACAGTAGTAGACCCCGCTGATTGACAGTCCACTAGCCCCAGGCTAGCCAGCGCTACCAGACCAATCCCAACAGATTCAGACAAAAGACTGCTATACTGGCACATTGCCCAAATATAAGGCACTTTCCCAACACCTTACTAGCAGCAAAAAGTAACCTCCGCCACAACGGCAGCAGACGCATTGGCCTACTGCCGTTGGGCAGGTGTAATTCTGGAAAAGCTAGTTTGCTAGAAAGACATGGCTACCCGGCACTGCGCCTGGTAGCGCGCCTGCGCGGCCCGGTGCGTATCACGCTTCGCGGCCGGCGCAGGCGCGCTCAAACGAGTATTGTGGGTGGGCACGCCAACCAAGCATAGATTTTGCACGGAGGTAGCGGCCTGAGGCAGGCGCACCGCGGCTACTGCCGTGGCTACGGCGAGATTCTTAGAATTTAGCAAAGACATAAAAGTCGGGGAAGCTGCTGCTAGCCAACTATAACCAGCAGCAAATGAATAAGATGGAGCCGCCCGCTACCACTGGCAGCAGGCGATGAGCTGCCTGGGCAGGCAGCTCGCTTATTCATCCCCGACGCGGGGGCAGATAAATGCGGCCGCGCACCCCACCGGGCACGCGAGCGGTAAGCCCAGCTGGCCAGCAGTTGGCAGTACGCCCAAAAAATGGGCGTTTCAGGCTGGCCACGAGGGGCAAGCAGTGTAGGTCCACACCTTTCTGCGACGTGAGCAGCTGCGGCAAGGGTAGTGGCTTGTGGCCTTTATGCCACCGATACTGCACGCCGTTGCAGTCGTCGAAGCAGGTGCCCCCGCGCCAGGCATTTTTCACCTGGCAATCGGGGCGGTGCGCGTAGGCAAATGGCCGCGCCGCCGGCTGGCCCGCCCACTCGGCCACGCTCGCGCACACTACCAGCAGGTAGTTGAGCAGCAAGAGTATAACCAGGAACGAGCGGGACATATACAAGGCTTATTGCTTAAAAAAACACGCTGGCATTAAGCTTCGCATAAAACGGCGTGCCGGGCGTAAAATTCAGCTCATTCACTGAATTGGCCTCGCCGCGCAGTTGGCTGTCGGTGGCAAACTGCGCCTCGTTCCACTTCACGTTCAGCAGGTTCTGGGCCTGCACGCCCACCTGAAAGCGCGCCTTAGTATAGTTTACCACCGCATCAAAGAGGAAGTAGCCCCGCGCCCGAATGGCATCATCTTCCTGCGCCGGGCGGCTGTCGATGTGGCGGTAGCGCAGGCTGGCCCCCAGCCCGCCCGGCAGGCGCACCGTAATGCCGCCGATGCTGGTAAACGTGGGGGCCAGCGGAATGTAGTTTTCGCCCTCCGGTGCATTCACCAACCGGCCGTGGCTATAATTAAAATCTGCATCCAGAAACAAGCTGCTGGTCAGCTGGTAGCGGCCCGATACGTCGAGGCCGTAGCGGCGAGTGGGGCCCACGCTTTCGGTGGTGCCTTCGTCGCCCGAGTATACCAGCTCGTCTTGCAGGTGCAGGGTCCAGAGGGCGGCGTTGATGACCAGGCTGGGCACGGGCTTGAAGGTGCTGCCGACCTCAGCCCCGGTGGCACGGGGCAGCGCGTTGAAGCTGCCGCTGCCCTGCACCACGCCCCGTGCATCATTGGAGTGGAAGCCCAGCCCCGAGCGCGCAAACAGCTGCACGCTTGGTGAAAGCTGGTAGTAAAGGTTGAGCTTGGGAGATACCCGGCCGCGCGTCACGCGGCCCGTCAGTGGGTCGAAGCCACCTGCCCCATCGGCCTGCTGGCCCCGAAACTGGAAGATAAAGAGGTCAGCCCGCAGGGCGGCATTCAGCGTCAGGCGGTCGGTTAGGGCTAGGGTTTCATCAAGGTAGGCGTTGATATTCTGCTCGTAAAGGCGGCCCGTGTTAAGCGTATCGCCGGGCACGCGCTGCACAGCGCGGCGCAGCAGCAGGCCGGCATCGTCGATGCGGGTGCCCAGGCCGAAGGTGGTGTGTAGGTTACGGTGGCCGAGGTAATCGTCGCGGTCATAGGTGCCAGTGTAGCCGTAGAGGTTGCGGCCGGTATCGCGCTGGTCTATCTCATCGCCATTAAGGGGGTCTTCCTTGAAAAAAGTAAAGTTGGAGTATAGGTTGAAGTAGTAGCGCGAGTAGTACACCTGCTGGCGCAGCACGGCATCGTGGGGCAGCGCCGTGGTGAGAATAACCGAGGCATTGGTGCGGCTGGTGTTGCCACCCTCGCTGGGGTCGAGGCTGCCGAAGCGCGAGATAAGTCCTTGCTCTACTGCGCGCTCGGGCACCTGGCCGCTGGCATCCCAGCTAGAGTTGAAGTGCGAGCCCAGCAGCGTGAGCGACGTTTTATCGGAAAGCTGACCGGTGTATTTCAGCAACCCGTTGAAGCGCTTGAAGTGCTGCGAGTTATCAAAATACGAGTTGGTAAAATTATACTCGGCCGCCACGTAGGCACTCTCCGCTTTTTTAGAAAACAAGTGGTGCGTACCCAACAAATCGAGCATCACCAAGGCCCGGTATGTATCGAACTGACCCACTTCCAGCTTCACTTGGCTATGGTCGAGGCTGGTTTTGGTCGAAAACTCGCCTGCACCGGCCGTGGCAAAGTCGCCAAAGCGCGCCGTATAAGGGCCTTTGTAGACCTTGAGCTGCTCTACCGTTTCGGGGATTACAAAGTGAAAATCGGCGTAGCCCTGGCCGTGGGCGTGGCTCACCATATTCACCGGCAGCCCGTCGATACTCACCGCAAAGTCGGTGCCGTGGTCGGCATCAAAGCCGCGCACGAATATCTGCTCGGCTTTGCCACCGCCCGCGTGCTGCGCAATAAACAAACCCGGCACCAGCCGCAACAGGTCCTGCGCCGAGTTGATGGGCCGCAGCGTCTGGTCGATGTGCGAGATGGCGGCCAGCGTCTGGTTGGGGTCGCGGGGCTGGCTCACAGTTACTTCGGCCAGGCTGAGGTTAGCGGTGGCCAGGGCCACTTGCAGGCCGCGGGTTTCGCCGGCTAGCAGCGTTACGGGGCGGGTTTTGGCTTGGTAGCCTAGAGCACCTAGCCGTAGTTGGTAGGTGCCGGCCGCCAGCCCAGCCAGCCGAAACTGCCCGAGCGCATCGGTAGCGGTGCCACCGGGCTGGCCCACCAGCACCACGCCCACCCCCGCCAGCGGCTGGCCCGACAATGAGTCGGTGACGGTGCCGCGCACAGCAGCCGAGTGTTGCGCCACGGCCGCCGATGAGCAGCAAAGCGCTAGTAGCACCAGCAGCCAACACCTTTGTAGTAGACCGCTTTTTAGTAAATTAATAGATTGCATACCAACGCACTAGCGAGGCCGGCCCGTTTGCTCGTGAGCGTAGGGCGGGCTTCAGTAGAAATAATAAAACGGCTCGCCGCCCTGGCTCCGGGCCAATGCGGTGGCAGCCAGCGCCGGGGCGGGCACTGGGGCAAAGCAGTTTTAAGCGCGTTGGGGCGGTGGGTAATCGCGGCTGCCCACTCCAGGGGGCAGCGCGGCCGGGACCGGCCGTGGGTGTTGCAAGCCTAAACCCCAAAGCCGGGGCGCGGCAAAGGCAACGGCCGGAGCAACGGGGAAATGCACATCAAGCCCCTTCAATTGGGCTAGGTAGTGCAGGCCTGAGCCGGTGGGCAGTTGGCGGCGCATTTCGTGCTGGTCGCCATTGCAGTGCTCGAAGCAATCGAGGCGCAGGTAGTTTTGCTGCTGGCATTCTTTGCTGTGCACGTAGGGGTGCGCGGCGGTATAAAGCGGCTCCGGCGGCCGGCTCACGACCAGGCCTGCCCCCACTACCAGCAGGTAGTTGAGCAGCAAAAGCAAGGTGAGCAGCGGGCGGAACATGAATTGGGGCAGGCTAATTTTTGGGCGAAACTACGGTCAAGGGGTCGGGCGTGATGGAATAATAGACGGATAGGTAGTCTAAAATAGATGGTCGCCTAACCCGCTTGTCATTGCGAGCGCAGCGCAGCAATCGCACTCGAACGGCAGCTGAACAGATGCGATTGCTTCGCTGCGCTCGCAATGACAGGCAGTTTTTACCATATAACCTCAAGCCAGCAGCCGCTCGACAGTCCAATACGCGGCCACCAGCCCGATAACCACTGACACCGGCACCACAACCCGCGCCCGGTACCAGGGCCGGGTAGCCGCCCAGCGGCCCACCAGCGCCCAACACAGCAGAATAATCGTGACTTGCCCCAACTCGACGCCCACATTAAAGGAAATGAGCGAGCCAAAATAGTCCTTCTTAGGTAGCCCCAGTCCGGTGAGCGCGCTGGCGAAACCCATACCGTGAATCAGCCCGAAGCCGAACACGATAGCCAGCCGCCACGGACTGAGCTTGGTAGTAATAATATTCTCAATCGCGACAAACAGGATGGAAAGCGCAATAATCGGCTCGACCACGCTACCCGGCGGCTTGATGATGCCGTACATCGCCAGCCCCAGCGTAATAGAGTGCGCCACCGTGAACGCCGTAGCCTGCCACAGCACCGGCTTCAGGCGCGGCTCCAGAATGTAGAGGCTGATAATGAACAGAATATGGTCGAACCCCAGCGGAATAATGTGCGTGAAGCCGACCTGGAGATACGTCCAGAAAATCTGGGTGCGCGAGAGCTTACTCAGGTCGGCATCGATGACGTGGGCGGCGGCGGGCAGGGCAAAGAGGAGGATTAAGAATGGAATTACCCATAATCGCCTGTCATTGCGAGCGCTTATATTAGGCTCAGCCATTGTATTACCGGGCCGCCAGCAGGTTTTCCCCTTCAGCCGTAACCTCGGGGTTGAGGTAAGGAGCCGTTTTTACCGCCTTTTCGATGAGGGCACGGCCCTCGGCGGCGTGACCGGTCTTGCTCAGGATAAGGCCGGCGCGGCAGAGCAGCACCGGATTTTGCGAATTGGTGCGGCGGGCCACCTGCATGTATTTCTGCGCCGCCGGGTAGTCGCCGCGCTTGTAGTATACCCAGGCCAGCGTTTCGTTGACGTCGATGTTGTCGGGGCGGCGGGTGTACTCGATTTTGGCGTGCTCGAGGGCTTTGTCCAACTCGTTGGTTTTGAGGTAGGCGTAAGCCAGTTCGCGGTCGGTGTAGTGGCCGAGCTGCTCGTTGTCGTTGGCTTGCTGGGCGGCTTCGGCCAGCATGTCTACCGACTCGCGAGCCATTTTATCGGCCTCGGCGGGCTGGTGGTTGAGGCGGTACACATCGACCAGCTCGTCGGTAAAGGCATAATCCCGCACGATGGAGCGGGCCAGCTTCAAATTGCTGATGGCCGTGGCGTAGTCGTGGCGGGCCATGGCCACGCGAGCTAGGCCGGCCAGGGCGTAGGCATAGTTGGGGCGCATCACAAGAGCTTGCCGGTAGTAGCCTTCGGCCTGGGGCAGCTGGCCGCTCACTTCGTAGAGGTGGCCCAGGGCCACGCGGCTCCACTCGGTTTGCTCGAGGCCGTTGAAGCCGGCTTTTACGGCCATATCCATGGCTTGCACCGCCCCCGGCAGGTCGCCGTATATCTCGCGCAGGTAGCTCACGCGGGCATAGGCCGTGAGGTCGGGGCGCACCTGGTTCATCTTGTCGGCCATCTTCACAGCCTCATCGTAGTGGCCCAGCTCCACATTGGCATCGGTGAGCAGGCCGTAGACATAGCCGCTCTGCGGGTTAATCGCCTGCGCTTGCTGCGCCAAAGCCAGGCCCTGCGAAAAGTGGTGCTGCGTGAGGCTCAGCGACGCTTGGCAACACAGGGCCTCGAAGTTTTCGGGGTCGGCGGCAACTACTTCTTGCAGCAGCTTCATGGCCGCTGCGTCGTAGTACGGGTGGTCGCCGGTCACGCGGCCTTCCTGCATGTAGGCCTCGGCTAGCAGCAGGCGGCTTTTTTGGTCGTTGGGGTCACGGCGCACGGCGGCGAGCAGGCTTTCCATCGAGGCCTTGGCATTGACCCACTCGGCCCCCAGGGCCAAGCGGCCCACCCGGTCTTTGAGCACGGGCACAGTGGGTTGCGCCGGTTTTTTAAAGAAAATAATGGCGGCCACGGCCAACCCAAAGGTCAGCAATAGCGCGGGGTAGAGCTTTTTGCGCACAAAAAAGGATGAGAAATGCCAGTCAAAAATACGCGGGTTGACAAAAGAGCCGCCGCCAGCTGTTGCAGCTAACCGGCGGCTCTTGTCACTTATTTAATACAGCCAACTAATCAGCTGCTTACTACTTATTGACGCTGAATACGCAGCGACTGAATCAACGTACTGCCGCTGTAAACCGAGGCAATGTACTGGCCCGCTACCACCGAGGCATTGGGCTTCCACTTGATTTCGTTGATGCCGGCTGGGTAATCCTTGGCGGCAATTGTGCCCACCAAGCGGCCCATTACGTCGCGTATCTGCACATTCAGGTTAGCCGTGCGGGGCAGCTCGAAGCGCAGCGTAGTCTGGTCGGTCGTCGGGTTGGGGTAGGCGCTGGCCGTGGTCAGCGTCGGGGCCAGGCCCAAGCTGGGGTTAGCCGAAATTTGGGCGAGCGCTACCCGCTGGGCGGTAGTACCGCTCCAGGGCGTTTGAGCATAAGGGAAGGCCACTCGGAAGGTCGTATCGTTGCGGGTGATGTTGGTAGTGAAGCCCAACACGTTGCCCAGCTGCGTAGTCACCGGCGAGGGGCTGGTGCCCACGGTGTAGTCGTCGTACCAGAGGCCCACGGCCGCCAGCACCACGCCACCCACGGCTTGCAATTCGATGCGCGTCACGTCATCCTCAAGACGGCGGCCGTTGGGGAAGCCGTCCATGTTCGGAATAAACTGCACGGCCGTGCCAGCATACGTGGCATTAGTCAGGCCGAGTACGGCGGCAGCCACGAGGCCTTCCGAGCTAAAGTTCGGGTCGGTGCGAGGCGTGGGCGGCACGGCCAGGTTGATGCGCAACATGTCGCCGAACGTCGGCAAGAAGTTGTTGATGAATGGCTTGCCAGCCGTGAGCGGGTTGCCGCCGGTTTTGCCGGTAGCCAGCTGATACGGAATCAGGTTCGGAACACCGGTGTGAAAGATGGGCAGCAAATCGACCGTGCGGGGGTTGCCGCTCTGGCCATTATTGAGCAGGTATTCGCCAAAGCCACCGTTAGCCGTCGAGGCGAACGCCGTGCCCGTGTTGCCGGTAGCGCTATACAGCGGGGCCAGGCCCGGCGCACCGTTACGGAAGTCGAAGCCTGCGGCAAAGGGAGCCGGCAGCAAGCCCGCCAGCGACTTAGTTTGGATGCGCAGCGGCCCGAGGCCGGGCACCGCCTCGCCGTAATAGGTTTGGCCGGTGGGCTTGGGAGCCGCGCCGTTTACGGGCGTATTATCAGCCATGTACAAGCCCAACTCAGGGTTTTTGGCACCCGCGTCAAACTTGGTAACCATGCCGTAGGGCGAGCCAGCGTTCCACTCGTCCTTCAGGCCGATGGCCTGCACCACCTCGTTGGTGAGGGGCATGCCGATGCGCGAAACCTGCACCCAGCCATCGGGCGAGCCCGTGACGCCGGTGGTCGGCGCTACGGTGGTGCCCACGGTGTAGGCCTGGCCGCCAGTAGTGGGGTTGAGTGTGCGAATAGCCGGGCGGCTAGCCGAAGCCCACACCCCAATGATATAGTTGGAATCTAGAATATTGGTGGTGCTGGTAAGCGCCGTTACACCCGTCTTCACCAGCGCCGTCACCGGAATCTGCATGATGATGGAGTGCACGTTTTTACGAGCCAAACCGTCGCGGGCGGCCGTGGCCGAACGCACGCCACCGAGGTCAAAAATGGCCCCCAAGTCGGTGAAGAAGGCATCGTCGCGCGGGGCGCACATTACCTTGATACCGTTCACGGTCTGAACGGCCGTCTGAGCGTACGTCTCGTAAGGGGCTGTCTGGTTGAGGCCCGCTGCACCATTAATCGAGCGCGGCCCGATGTTGGGAGCCGGCACGACGCCAGCCGCAATCAGCGTGGTAAACGCGCCACCCGCCAGGCTCTGCTCCAGCTTATAAGTGGTCTTGATGTTCTCCGCGCCCAGCCGCACCCGGAAGAAAGTAGTCGGGTCGGAGTTGGTACGCGTGAAGGTGAAGCGGTACGTGATATCGTCGCCGGTGGTGGTGGCGCTGTTTTTCACGTGAATCTCGTAGCGGATGTTTTCGCCAAAGCTATCGAAGTTGGGGCCGCCCTGCGGCAGCTCAAACGGGATGTAGTTGGCAATAACCGTCACCGAGGCGTTAGCGTCGTTGGCCGCCGCATCGGGCGAGCGGAAAACGTAGAGGTCGGTATTGTCGGCCAGCGGGTCGCTGGCAATGAGTGGGGCCTCGCGGTGCGAAGAAGCCTCCAGTGGGCTGTGCTGGCTGCCCAACGCAAACAGGCCGCCTACGGCGGCAGCTGCGAGCGCTACTTTAAGAGCGGGCCTAGTAAGACTTTTTTTCATAAAACGTAGTGGGTGGGGTTAAATGACAGCAGGCGCAGCCAACCGGCAGTAAGCTTGATTTTTAATTCACTTTCTGCTAGTTAGCTGCGCCTTCTGATGACCATCTACGGCTGCGGTTCAAAGGCGGATTTTATAATTATATAAATACCCGAATTTTATACAATAAAACTAGCTACCTGGCTGACTGGGGTGGCGGCGGGCCGCCTGAGCTACTTTTACGGGCCGTTTCGCCGGCAATTTTGTTATGTTCTTTTCGGCCGCTATAAGGTGGCCTTTTGCTACTATTATCCATGGCTAAAGTCGCCATCAACCTCGCCACGGGCGCTATTCAACAGGAAGAGCTCATCGTGGGCATCGACCTGGGCACCACCAACAGCCTCGTGGCCTACGTGCACCCCGAAACCCGCCAGCCCGCCGCCATCAACGACCTGGGCCGGGGCACCATCGTGCCTTCGGTGGTCCACTTCCCGGCCGATGGCAGCTCGCCGCTGGTGGGTAATGAGGCCCGTGATTTCCTGCTTTCTGACCCGGCCAACACCATTTATTCGGTGAAGCGCCTGCTCGGCAAAAGCTACCGCGACCTCGGCCAGCACGCCGGCCAGCTGGGCTATAAAGTAATTGACGACGACACCGAAGGACTGGTAAAAGTGCGCGTGGGCGAGCGCTTCTACTCGCCCATCGAGCTGTCGGCCGACATCCTCAGCGAGCTGCGCCACCGCGCCGAGCACGCGCTCAAAACGCCCGTGCGCCGCGCCGTTATCACGGTGCCGGCCTACTTCAACGACTCGCAGCGTCAGGCCACCCGCGACGCCGGCCGCCTCGCCGGCCTCGAAGTACTCCGGATAGTAAACGAGCCCACGGCGGCAGCCCTGGCCTACGGCATCGGCCTCGACCCCGATGAAGAAAAGACCGTGGCCGTGTACGACCTCGGCGGGGGCACGTTCGATATCAGCATCCTACGTCTGCACCAGGGCATTTTTGAGGTATTGAGCACCCACGGCGACACCTGGCTGGGCGGCGACGACATGGACCGCGCCATCGTGGAGCACTGGCAAACCAAGTTCAGTTTGCCCGCTACTTACACGGAGATACCAGCCATGCAGCAGCAGTTACGCCTGGCCGCCGAAATGGCCAAGCGCTACCTCAGCCAGCACGACGACTTCACGACCCAGCTCATTGATAACGACGAGCAAGTGCAAGTCGTGACGCTGACCAAAGCGGAGTTTGATGGCCTCATTCGCCCCTTGGTAGACCGCACGCTCGCCGCCTGCCGTCAGGCCCTGGGCGATGCCAAGCTGACCGCCGCCGACATCAATGCCGTGCTGCTGGTGGGCGGCTCGACCCGCGTACCGCTAGTGTACGACGAAGTAAGCAAATTCTTTGGCCAAGAGGCTAATAACTCACTTAACCCTGACGAGGTAGTGGCACTGGGCGCGGCCATTCAGGCCGATATTCTGGCCGGCAACCGCCGCGACGTGCTGCTGCTCGACGTGACGCCGCTCACGCTGGGCATCGAAACGCTGGGCGGGCTGATGGACGCCATCATTCCGCGCAATTCCAAGATTCCGACCAAGGCCGGCCGCCAGTACACCACCAGCGTGGACGGGCAGGTAAACCTGAAAATCGGCGTGTACCAGGGCGAGCGCGACCTGGTAGGCGAGAACCGCAAGCTCGGCGAGTTTGTGCTGAGCGGCATCCCGGCCATGCCCGCCGGCCTGCCCAAAATCGACGTCAATTTCTTCCTCAACGCCGACGGCATCCTGCGCGTGGAGGCCGTAGAGCTGCGCTCGAATACCCGCCAGCAGGTTGATATCAAGCCCCAATACGGCCTCACCGACGACCAGGTCGAGCAAATGCTCATGGACTCGCTGCTGAACGCCAAGCAAGACGTATCTGCCCGCCTGCTCATCGAGGCCCGCACCGCTGCCGACCAGCTGCTCTACCAAGTAGAGCGCTTTCTGAAGAAAAACGCCGAGCACCTGGAGGCCCCCGAAGTAAGCACCACCACCGCCAAGACCGACGAGCTGCGCCACGCCCTTACCGGCAACGACCGCGACCTCATCCTCAAGCGCATGGACGAGCTGGATGAACTGACCCGTCCTTTTGCCGAGCGCGTGATGAACATCTCCATCAAGCAGGCCATGAGCGGCAAGAAAATCGGGTAACTTCCGGCATCAAAAAAGCCTGGCCACGCAGTGCGCGGCCAGGCTTTTTTGCGTCCTTATTCCTGTACTAGTACTAGCTAGTAGGCAGGCTGGTTTTTGGAGGATGGGCGGCCTTTGTGAATGCGGTGCGACTGCTGCGAGCCGCTAACGGCGGGCGGCATGGTGCCCACGCGGGGCTGGTCGGCGCGCTGGGTGCCGCCAGTTACGTTGCGGGCGGGCACGCCATTGGAATTGGAGTAGATGGCACCTTCCGCGTCGGTGGGCGTGGTGGCGTTGGCCGGCACAGTGGCGCTGGGCGGGGAGGCACTTGGCAAGCCAGTGCTGGGGGCGCGGGTGGCGCGGGTCGGGGTGGTTTGGGCCAGGGCCGAGCCGCCGAGTACTAGCCCCAGCAGGGCTGCTCCGAGTAAGGTATGCGGTTTCATACTGTTTTGAAGAAAGAAAATAACTGGCTGCCATTGCCGTTGAGCCGACTAGTAGCGCTTTATTTTTACGGATGAGCGGGCTTTGCGACTGTACTTTTCAGCGATGGCCCCGAGATAATTACTAGTATGCCAAAAACTAACCCTGAAAGTGCCGCTCTATTCTCGAAAGCCCGCTTGCGCAGTGCCTGCTATTTTCTCGCTACTGGCCTGGCCGTGGGGCTTTTGGCCGGGGCGGGCATCGTGTGGGGCACCGGTGATTTTGGCCTGACCCAGCGCTGGCTCAATGGCGTGGAGCAGCGGGCGCTGGCCGGCCGCAGCTCCACCACCGACCGCCTCGGCCTGCAACTGCTCTACGATGGCTTGCAGCTGGGCGGCCGGGTGGCCTACCCGCAGGCAGCCCAGCTGCTGGGCCATTACCGCACGGGCAACGGCGACACGCTGCGCTTCGATGCCCGGCCGCTGCTGCGCCACCCCGAGGTGCAGCAGGCTCTGCGGCAGCGCAAGCCGGGCATCACGTTTCGGCACCAAGCAGCGGGGGCATCGCCGTTTTACGTGGTTCGCAAAACCGACTGGCCGCTGTACTACGCTTTCGATTTACTCTACATTCGGCAACGGGGCGGCAAGACTATTTTCTACGACAACTACTTTTTTCAGCCCGTGGCGCGGCGGTCCTACGCCCGGTTTCGGGTGGGCAAAATTGGCCTGCAACTGAATGACGGGCTCATTCGCGTGGCGTATCCGCAGGCGCGGGCCTTTGTGGCCTACGGCGAAGTAGTGGCCCAGCGCTAGCAGCGGGCGGTGAGCTGGGCTGTCAATTAGCCCAAGACCGTACAAAAGCCTTTTTATACTCAAAATTTAGTACAAGACAGGTCATTAAGTTCCGGCTAAACACTACGCTGGCGGCCGTAAATTTGAGGGTACTCCTGATTGATTTGATGCGCGTACTGCACACCGCCGACTGGCACCTGGGCCAGCATTTTCTTACTGGCCAAGAGCGCCTTACCGAGCAAAAAGCTTTTCTAAACTGGCTGCTGAACACCGTAGAAACCGAGGCCGTGGAAGCCCTGGTGCTGGCGGGCGACGTATTTGACACGACCACGCCTTCGCACGCCGCGCAGGAGTTGTACTACGATTTTCTGGTGCGGATGCAGGCCACTGGCTGCCGCGACATCGTGGTAGTAGGCGGCAACCATGACTCGCCCACCCTGCTCAATGCCAGCCGCCGCCTGCTGCGGGCGCTGCGCATCCACGTCATTGGCGGCGTGCCAGCCGAGGCCAACGAACAGATAATCAGCCTACCCAACGCCAGCGGCCAGCCCGGCCTGGTTGTCTGCGCCGTGCCCTTTCTGCGCGACCGAGACCTGCGCCTGGCCGTGGCCGGCGAAACGCCCGAGGCGCGCCAAATTCGCCTGCGCGACAGCATAGCGGGCCATTATAAAGCCTTGAGCGAACATGACTTGGTGCGCGGCCAGCGCGAGCACGACGTGCCTGTGCTGGCTACCGGCCACCTCTATGCAGCGGGCGGCGAGGCCCGCGAGGGGGCCGAGCGCGACGTGCACATCGGGGGGCTGGGCGTGATTGGGGCCGAGCATTTTCCGGCGGTATTCGACTACGTGGCGCTGGGCCACCTGCACCGCCCGCAGGTGGTGGGTGGGCAGGCCCGCATCCGGTACTCGGGCTCGCCGGTGCCGCTCTCGTTTACCGAGGCCGATGACAAGCAGCAGGTGCTGCTGCTAGATTTTGCGGGCGCGGGCGAGCCCAAAATTACGGCCGTGCCCGTGCCCGTGACGCGGCGCTTGCAGCGCTTTCATGGCGAATTGGAGGAGGTAGAAGCTACTATTATGGCCTTTGATAACGAGGCGTTTAGCCTGGTGGCCTGGGCCGATGTGCTGGTGCGCTCCGATGAAGCCCCGGCCGAGGTGCAGCGCCGCATCCAGGCCGCCCTCAAGGAGCGCCGCGAGGCGGTGCTGGCCCCGCGCGGCGTGCGCCACCAGCGCCTCACCGATGCGCCCGGCATGGTGGCCGAGGCCGCCGCTCCCATCGAGCACCTGCACGAATTGACGGTGGAAGAGGTATTTGGCCGCCGCGTGGCCGGCCTGCCACCCGAGCGGGCGGCGGCCCTCACCACTACTTTCCAAGAGCTGCGCCAGCTGCTGGCCGAGGCCGACCCGCAGGCCTGGGGCGGGGAAACGAGCGCTTAGAAAGCTGGGAAATATTTATATAAGGAGAACGGAATTCAGGCTATTTTTGGTCGAAACTTTCTTTTGTCTCCTTCATGAATAAACGTTTACGCCTATTAACTGGCTTGCTCATTCTCGGGGGTTCTTGCCTGGCTACCCCGGCTCTGGCGCAGCTATATCCCGTGGTGGGCGCGGGCACTGGCTTGGTGCGCGCTATTGCCGCCCAAAATGCGGCGAATAAAGCCATTGCTACCAAAACCACTACCACTGCCACTTACCGCGGGCAAAGCTTTTTGATGAAGCGCACGCCCGACGAGGTGCTAACCGGCGATGCCACCGACCAAATAGCCCGGCTGGAAATCCAGCTGGGCTTCTGCTACAACGTCTTGCTGGCTGACACCCTGAACCCTACCTGCCCGCCCGAGCGGCAAGCCATTATCCGGGCGGCGCTCCGGTACCTCGACGTAGCCCGGCCCAATTGGGACCAGAAGGCTTACCGGCAGGAACTCAAGTTTTACCTGGCCGAAGATATTCGCCGCCGACGTGCCATCGACTAACTAAAATTCACCTTATAATAATCTGAATATCAATTCATTTTACGCAGAGTGCAGCGAAGCATCTTGCGTGGCGTGGTAAAATTTTACGCTAACAACGGGGCGAGCGAGCTGCTTCGCTGCGCTCGGCATGACAGCCGGTTTGACCAGGAGCCACCGCTATGGCAGCCACAAGGATGCCCCTGTATTACCCATTTTGGCGGGTACGGGCGTAATTTTAAGGTATGAAGATTATCAGCCTGCGCTTTGCCAACCTCAACTCGCTGCTGGGCTCCTACCACATCCGCTTCGACGCCGCGCCGCTGGCCGATACGGGGCTATTTGCGATAACCGGCCCCACGGGCGCGGGCAAAAGCACGCTGCTCGACGCTATTGCGGTGGGCCTCTACGGACGGGTGCCGCGCCACGACCGGCAGGTGGGCGAAATGGTGAGCCGCCACGCGCCCTACGCGTTTTCGGAAGTTGAGTTTGAGGTGCACGAAACCAACGCCGATACCGGCCTCACGGCTCGCGTGCGCTACCGCTCGCGCTGGGAAGTGCGGCGCAAAACCCGCGGCGAAGACAAAGGCGGCCTCAACCAGGATGCCATGACGCTGGCTTTCAGCGCCTCGGACCAAACCTTCCTCAGTGGCAAAGAAGCCGTGCCAGCCAAAGTAGGCGAATTGTCGGGGCTGGATTTTGGCCAGTTTGAACAGGCCGTATTGCTGAGCCAGGGCAAGTTTGCGCGCTTCTTGCACGCGCCCGAGAAGGAGCGCAGCGCCCTGCTGGAGAAGATGACCAACGTGGGCATCTACTCGCGGCTGTCGGTGGCGGCATTTGAGAAAGCCAAGGAAGAGGAACAGAAAACCAAGCTGCTGGCCGCCCGCCTCGAAGCCACTCGCCTGCTGAACGAGGACGAGCGCGCCACCTTGGAAAAGCAGCTCGACGCGCTGAACGAGGAAGCCGAACAATACCACGAAGAAGAGCAGGACCTGAATGTATGCCTGACCTGGCGCACCATCCTCGACCAGCTCGACCGGCAGCTGCGCGACACGGCTCGCGAAGCGGAAAGCCTGCGCCAAGCCGATGAAGTTTTGCAGCCCGAATTTGCCCGGCTGGCCGGCCACCTGCGCGCCAATGCCAAGGAATTGGCCACACCCATGGCCCTGGCCGAAGTGGCGCATAAAACTTTGCAAACCAACACCGAGCAGCTAGCCCAGCTTCAGCAAGCCTTGCCCAGCCTGGCCACCGCCACCAGCACGGCCAAGACAGTACTGGAGGCGGCCACCACGGCCCACCAGGCCGCTCAAACCGAAGAAAACCGCTTGCGCCCGCTGCTCGAAGAGGCCCGGACGCAGGATGCCGCCATCGCCACCACGCGCCAGCAGCTACTCAAAAATCAGGCCGCCCACGCCCAAAACCAGCGGGCGCACGCGCAGGCACAAGCCGCCTGGCACCAGCAGGCCCAGGCGCTGCAAAACCTCGTGGCGCAGCAAACCACGCTGGACGATTGGCTGATAACCCACAGCCACGAGGCCGAGTTAAAAAGCCAGCTCAACGTGCTGAGCCGCGAAATAATCGACCTGCAAGCGGCCCAAAAAGAAGTTGCTACGCGGGCCGCCAGCCGCGCCGAGCTGCTCAAAAACCAGCAAGCCACGGCCGCCGACCTCGGCCGGCAGCACCAGCTCGAAGCCGATGCGCTAACCCAGCAGCAAGCCATTAAGGACGAAGGCCAACCCTGCCGCACCGAGCGCGATGTGCTGCTGCAAAACACCACGCCCACCGAGCTGGCCCAGCGCGCCGACGACCTCACCGCCTACCTGCACGGCCTCCAGCAGCTACTGCCCAAGGCCGAAGCCGCGCACGACTACCACGCCCGCGCCCAGCACTTGCAAACCCAGCTCGACCAGGAGGCCCCGGCCCTAGCCGCCGCCGAAACCACCGCCCGCCACCTCGCCGACCAGCGCCTCAGCGGGCAGCAGCTCCTTGAAAGCCTGCGGCGCGAGCTGCGCACGCAGCAGGCCCTGGCCGACCTCAACGCCCACCGCCAGCAGCTGCACGCTGGCCAGCCCTGCCCGCTGTGCGGGGCGCTAGAGCATGCGTTTGCCCCCGACTTCGCGGCCGATGCCAACGAGCAGGAGCAGCGCGTAGCCACCCAGCAGCAAACCCTGGCCGCGCTGGAAGAAGTTCTGCGCACCGCCGCCCACGACCTGACCCGCCGCCAAACCGAGCAGCAGCAGCGCCAGCGCCAGCGCCAGGAAGCCGCCGACGCGGCCGACAACGCCCGCCGCCAGGCCCACGAGTTGGCCGCCGACTTGCTGCCCGCCCCGCCCCTACCCGCCGACCTGGCCGCCGTGCAGGCCCTGCTAGAAACTACGTCCTTAGCCCAGGCCATCGCCCAGGCCAATCGCCGCCAGCTAGCCATTCTGGATGAAAAGCTGGCTATGCTGCGCGAAAAATACCTGGCCGCTGGCACGGCCGCTACCACAGCCCAGGCTGAAACCCGCCTGCTGGTGCAGCGCCAAAACGCCACCACCCTCGAAATAGATAAGCTGAGCGCCGAGCTAGAGCATTGGCGCGAGCAAGCCGAGATTTACCAAAGCACCATTCAGGACATCCTGCGCCCGCACCACTTGGCGCTGCCCGCCCGGCCGCCCTACGACGGCCTGCTCGCTACCCTGGAAGGCCGCGCCACGCACTACGAAGCCCAGCGCGCTGCCCTCGCCACCGGCCAAAACCAGCTGCTGGAGCGCACCACGCAGCACAAAGCCCACGCCGCCGAGCTAGCCCGCCAGCAAGTGCAGCTAGCCGCCGCTGGCGAAGCCCTCGACACGGAGAAAATGGCCCTCGAGCAGCAGCAGGCCGCCCGCCAAGCTTACTACGCCGGCCCCGACCCCGGCGCCGAGGCCGCGCAGCTGCGCCAGCACACCGAGCAGCTGGCCACCGCCGCCCGCCAGGCCGACAGCCAGCACGCCCGGCAGCAACAGGAGCTGGCCGTAAAGCAAAGCGCCTTCGACTCGCTGCAAACCCAGCTGGCCGCCCACCGCACGGCCCACGATGAGCGCCAGGCCGAGCTAGCCGCGGCCCTGGCCGCCGCCGGCTTTGCCAACACCGCCGCGGCACAGGCGCTGCTGCTGCCCGCCGCCGAGGCCGAGCGCCTGCACCAGCGCCGCCAAGACCACCTCACGGCCACCGCCGCCACGGCCCGCCGCCTGGCCGACCTCACGGCCGAGCAGCAGCACCATGCTGAGGCCGGCCTCACCTCGCTTAGCGCTACCGAACTCACGGCGCAGCTCACGGCCCTCTCGGCGGCCGACGATGTGTTGCAGCAGCGGCTGGGCGCGTTCAGCAACCAGCTTGCCCAGGACGATGCCGCCCGCCAGCTGCTGGCCGATGGCCTGCGCGAGCTACAAGTACGCCAGCAGGAAGAGCAGCGCTGGCAAGACCTCGCCGACCAAATCGGCTCGGCCAAGGGCGACAAGTTCAGCCAATTTGCCCAGGGTCTGACCCTCAGCCACCTGGCACGCCTGGCTAATCTGCGCCTGCGCCAGCTCACGGGCCGCTATACCATTCTCAAAACGCCCAACCGCAACCTGGAGCTGCAAATAATCGACCACGACCAAGCCGATACTGTGCGGCCGATGGCCTCGCTCTCGGGTGGCGAGAGCTTTTTGGTGAGCTTGGCGCTGGCCTTGGGCTTGAGCGAATTAGCGGGCTACAAGGCCCGTATTGAGTCGTTGTTTATTGATGAGGGGTTTGGCACCCTCGACCCCGACTCGCTGAATACGGCGCTCGATGCGCTGGAGCGCTTGCAACACTCGGGCAAGATGATTGGCATCATCTCGCACGTGGCCGACCTCAAGGAACGCATCGGCACCCAGATTAGGGTGCAGCCCGTGGCCGGCGGCAACAGCACCGTGAGCGTGGTGGATGTAGTGGGTACCGAAACCGAGTGCTGCGAGTAGATTTCAATTATCAATGAGCAAATATCAGCCGTTAAACACGCCTCGAACGGCTGATATTTGCTCATTGCTCATTGATAACTATTTCTAACTTCGGCCCAAGTCCAGTATTTTTTGGGCTGGATGCCGGCGTAGCCCTCCTGGAGAAAATTAACTACCTCGTTTTCGAGGGTGCCGGCCGCCAATGACGAGGCATAAATGGGCCGGCCATCGGGGTCGGCGTAGCGCTCGGCTTTGGTGAGCGGGCGGCCGGCCAGCCGCAGCAGCGGCCCGGTGTCGGTGAGGCCATCGGCGGCCCAGCGGTAATTACTTTTTTCTAGCTCGTTGAGGCGGGCGGCGAGTGGGGCCAGCGGCAGGCGCGGCAGCGTGGGGCGGCTGGCGAGGTCAATCCAAGTGGTGTACTTGCACTCCAATTCGTAGCGCTGGCCATCGTAGAGGCTCAGCACCCAGTCGAAGCCCGCCGTGGGGCCGAAGAGCGCGTAGTACGGCACCGGCTGGGGCGTGCGAATGACAGCCAGGCCAATTTCGGGGTAGTCGGTGCGCTGCGTAAGCGGGTTTTGCAGTGTATCTACAGCTTTTTTAACCCTACTGTATTCCGGTTCCCAGGCCGCTCGGCCGGCTTCGGGAGAAAGCAAAATTTCCGCGAAGCGCGGCAGAAACCAGGCGAATTTTTCGGCTGAAGCCTCGTCCTCCCGGCGGCGGCGAATGGGCGCGCCGAAGGGCTCGTAAAAGCGGGCTTTTTCTTCGGCATTAAGCCAGCAAATTAGCTTGAACGCGTGGTCGGCCAGTGCGTTTTGCCAGTCGATTTCCCGGAAATCGCCCAGGATGGCCACCAGCCGCAGCAACTCTTCGTGGGCCACTGCCAGCTCGGGGTTTAGCAGCGCCCACACCCCCACAAAGCCGTCAATATCAAAGTGATTGGCCGTGACGGCTTGCGCTGCCAGGCCCGGCGTGGCGGGCGCGTGCAACGCCCGCAGACACGAGCCAGCGCTGGTATCGTCGCGCAGGGCGGCGGGCGTGGCGGCACCGCGCCAGTGCGCCAGCGTGAGGGCCGCGCCCAGCCCGGTGCTATCGACGACGATGGTGGGCTGGCGACGAAGCTGCGCAAAGGGCACGAAATAGCGGTTCATGCCCCAAAGAAAACACGCAAAAGTGGCCGCCCGGCCGCCTACTTTCCGCGGCGATTTCTGATGCGCTCGACGCGCTGCTTTTTTATCCAGCTCAAGTAGCCTTGCAGCTCTTCGGCCCCGCGCAGCGCCGCCACGGTGGGGTACTGCCGGGCCAGCTCGCGGTTGGTCAAAAAGCGGTGGACGCTGCTGTGGCAGGGCTGGCACAGGTCTACGGTGTCGCCGTAGCGGCCGCCTTCCTCGCGGGGCACGAGGTGGTGGCGCGAGGTCTGCGCCACCTCCCGCTCGCAGAGGCCGCAGCCGGTGGCGGCGGCGCGCTGGGCGCGGGCGGCGGCTTCGGCAGCGGCCTGGGCAAGCTGTTGGCGACGGCGCATTTTGGAGTTGAGCGTTAGGCGTTTTGGGGGTAGGCGAGCGGCTGGCGAGGGCGCAGCCAGTAGCCCAGGCACTTTGCTAGCCTGCTACGTGCCACGGGTGCCCGGCGCCACGTAACAATCCCCCGTTTGGTGGCAGCTAAAACAAGAACAGCAACTATGGGCAGGAAAAATCCGCACAGGCAGGTATCTCCAAAAAAACGTGTCTTCAGCTAACCAGGGCGCTTCTTACAAGGAACGAATGCGTTGCCGAAATTGGCTCAGTTGCTGTGTACCACACATTGATGGCGCGCTACTTTCGCGTATGCTGGCTTTTTGGATGGGGCTGGGCTGACACAGCCTTTCAACACCTGAACTTACCGCCGCAAACTGCCTCGGTGCAACATCATTCCGGCCCGCCGGTCTCATGCGTAAAATGCGCGACCTGCCCCCCTCTTCCGTAACCGACCAGCAGCTTGTGGCGCGGGTGCTGGGCGGCAATACGGCGGCTTTTAGGCACATCGTGCAGCGCACGGAAGGGCTGGTGACGCAGCTGGTTTTCAAAATGATACGGCACCCCGCCGACCGCCCCGACATCGCGCAGGAAGTTTACTTAAAGGTTTTCAAGAGCTTGGCCGGTTTTAAGTTTCAAGCCAAGCTCTCTACCTGGGTTGGCCAAATCACCTACAACACGTGCCTGCACTACCTGGAAAAGAAACAGCTGGTCCTTCTTGACCCCGCCGAACCCGCGCCAAACGACGCACCCGAGGAGGGCCGCCGGGCCCCGCCCCCCCTGCTGGCCGGCCCGGACTATGACCCCGAAACGGCCCTCTTTGGCCACGACCTAGCCGGCATTCTGGGCACGGCCATCGAGCAGCTGCCGCCGCTCTACCGCACCTTGGTTTCCTTGTACCACCAGCAGGAGCTGAGCTACGAGGAAATTGCGCAGATAACTTCCTTGCCCGACGGCACCGTAAAAAACTACCTTTTTCGGGCACGCAAGCTGCTCAAGCAACAGCTGCTAACCCACTACCAACGCGACGATTTATGACGAGCCCTCACCTTGCCGAACCCGACTTGCAGGAGGCCGCCGCCTCTGCTGCGCGGCTGCCCGCCGCGCAGGCCGCCCACCTGCGCGGCTGCCGCCTGTGCCAGGGCCGGGTGGCTACCTACCAGCAGCTGTTTGTGGCGGCGGCGGGGCTGCCGCGGCCGGCTTTTGAGTTTGACCTCACGGCCAGCGTCCTGGCGCAGCTGCCCAGGGCCAAGCCTGCTTTTCCGTGGGTGCTCGGTGGGGTGGCGGCCCTGGTGCTGGGGGTGGTAGCGGCATTTCTGGCCTTGTTTGGGGGCGCGCTGCGGCTGGCGTTTCAGGGGCTGGGCAGCGGGCTGGGGGCCGGGTTGGGGGCGGTGGTGGCCTTTTTGGTGGCCGGGCAGTGCCTGGAGCTGCTGGCCCGGCACCGCCGGCAAATGCGCCAGCTGGCTTTTTCCTGATTTTTTGCAACCCGAACGGCTCCGGCCGGTCTCATCCGGTATTACCCCCGGCCCTACTTATGAAAGGTTTTCTGTTGCTTTTGTGCTGCCTGGCTGCCGGAGTGGCCTCGGCCCAAAGTGCCCCGGTACTGGCCCTCGATGCCAACGTCCTGGAGCTAGCTCATCACGTTGTCTTCCCGGCAATCGCGCTTTTCATGCTTGGCTACTTTGTGCTGGCCGCTATCAAGCTGGTTTTGAACTACCTGCTGAAACGGCAAATCGTGGCGGCCTCCGTTTCGGAAAGCGTTATCGAGCGCTTGCTACCCGGCCCGCAAGACGAGCAAAATAAGGTGGTGAAGTGGGTGGCGCTGCTTTTGAGCAGCGGCGCGGGGCTCGCGCTTTGCAACTGGTACCTGCCGCTGGGCATTCACTCCGTTGTTATCCTGCTGTTTAGCACGGCCTTTGGCTTTCTGGCTTACTACCTCTTTCTACGCCGCCAGGCGAGGTAGCCCCGCGGCCCGCCTGGCGGCCTCCCTCTTTTCGGCGCCGCCAGCTGCCCGCATAGCAGCTGGGTAGCCAGCGCTATTGCCTCAACCGTCCCTTTGTTCTGTTGCCCTAACTCCCAAAGCCATGAATCAGCGAGTATTATCAGCGTTACTTACTAGGTATTACCTAGTAACTTGCATTGCACTTAATGCTATTAATCAGCTCACTAAAAAATTCAGTGCCCGGACAGGCGCTTGGCTATCCGGTCAAATACCTGAAGGCTTACCAATTGTACTCCAGGGTGGGAGGTGGTTTTGGTGGCCCGTGTTGGTGGTGTTTTGCCTGTTGCCGGGCGCACTGGCTGCCCAGACTCTGGGCGAAGTATCTGGCAAGCTGCTGGACCAAGCCACGCGCCAACCGCTTCCCTTTGCCAACGTCTTGCTGCTGCGGCTGCCCGACTCAACGCTGCTGAGGAATACCCAGACAGCTGAAAACGGCACTTTTGCGCTGGCCAGCGTGCCGCTGGGCCGCTACTTGCTGCGGGCCGAGGCCCTGGGCTACCGCCCGGCCCGCCGGCCGGCCACGCTCACTGCTGCCGCCCCGGTGGCCCGCTTGGGCGAGTGGCTGGCGGCCCCGGCGGCCGTGCAGTTGGGCGGCGTGGTGGTGCAGGGCGAAAAGGCAGTGCTGGTTGATGACCTGGATAAGAAAATTATTAATGTGAGCAAAGACCTGAACAGCGTGGGTGGCACGGCGGCCGATGTGCTGCAAAAAGTGCCTTCCGTGGCCGTGGATGAGAACGGGCAGGTCAGTTTGCGGGGCAATACGGGCGTCACGCTTTACCTCGATGGCAAGCCCGCGCCCAGCAGCCTGCGCCTCGACCAGCTACCCGCCAGCCGCCTCGAAACCATTGAGATTATTACCAATCCGGGGGCGCGGTACTCGGCCCAAGGCGCGGGCGGCATCATCAACCTGGTGCAGAAAAAGCAGACCAAGGACGGCTGGAATGGCGAAACGGGCGCCACCGTAGGCACCCGCGACAAGTACAGCGCCTGGCTTAATCTCAGCCGCAAGGTGGGCAAACTCAACTTTTTCGGCAGCGCCGATGGGTTGACTAATCGGTTTGTCGGCAGCTCGGCCTTGCAGCAGGTGGCCACGGCCGAGGGCCGCAGCACCAGCACCGACCAAACCGGCCACACCGCCCGCCACCAGGCCAATGAGGGCCTGCGCCTGGGCGTAGACTACGCCCTGCGCCCCGAGCAGACCCTGACGCTGACGACCGAATTTTACAAAAATGACCTGCGCCAGACCAGCGATTTTACCACCCAACTCACGCGCGGCACCGACCCGGCCATTACGCTGCTCAATCAAAACCTGGAAACGGACAACCTCTACAACGCCCGGATTTCGGGGAGCTACCGGCGCACTTGGGCTGCCCACCCCGGCCGCGAGCTCACGGCCAGCGCCACCTACGTGCTGGATGGCGGCACCGTGACCACCGAGCAACGCGTGCTGGACGGCCCAGCCGACTACGCGCGGCAGGCGCGCCAGCAGCTGCTCGACGTGACCATTCACCTGCCCTCGGCGCAGGTAGACTACGTGCGCCCGCTAGACGAGAAGCGCCGCTGGGGGGCGGGCGTAAAGGCCGATGTGATGGTGACGCCCGGCACGGCCGACTACTCGATGCAGCCAGTGGCCGGCGCAGCGTTTATTCGGAAGGAGGATGACTCGTATCGATATCACTACCAGCAGATTATTCCGCAGGCCTACGGCTCTTACCAGCACAAAGCCGGCCCGTGGGACTACCAGGCGGGCTTGCGGGCCGAGTTTACCGGGCTGCAAGCGCAGGTGGTGCCCAGCGGCTCGGCCAGCCAGCGCATTTTCAACGTGTTTCCGTCGGCCACGGTGGCGCGCGCGCTGCCCCACGACCAGCGCCTGCAGCTCAGCTACTCGCGCCGCCTGAACCGGCCTAATTTCTTGCAAATCATTGCCTTACCTATCTACACCGATGCCCGCAACTACGTGGTGGGCAACCCCGACCTGCGCCCCGAGTACGTGCACGTGCTGGAGCTGGGCCACCAGCTAAGCTGGAAGACTACGACACTCAGCACCACCCTGTTTGGGCGCTTTGCCAGCCAAGCCATTCAGAGTTTGCGCACGCTTGATACGCTGGCAACCCGCCGCAGCGGCCAGCCCGATTTCATTGCCCGCACCAGCTACGCTAATTTGGGGAATACGGCCAGCTACGGCCTGGAAGTGTCTCTGACGCAGCCTATAACCAAGTGGTGGAAACTCATTGCCAACGGCTCGTTTTACCGCAACCAGGTGGCCAGCTACGTCGGCGACGGCACCCGCGCCAACTTCACCGGCACGGCATATCTACTGAGCACCTTCAGCCCGACCAAAACGCTGGCCGTGCAGCTCAGCGGCACCTACCGCGCCCCGCTGGTGGTGCCGCAGGGCCGCCTGCTGGCCGTGTATGGCACCGATATAGCGCTGCGCCAGCGCCTGCTGGGCGACCGGGCGGCCCTCACATTACGCGTGAGCGACCTCTTCAACACGCGCCGCCAGCGCACCCAGCTGGCCGCCGAAGAACTCGCCGCCGACCTGCAAACCAAGTACGAAACGCGCGTGGGCTACCTGGGCTTTACCTGGTTTTTGGGCACCAGCAAGCCCGCCAGCACCCCCGACAACCAGCCCAAAGGCGACTCAGGCGGCTTTGGCGGGTAGCCGACAGCAACCGTGGGCCGGGGCTGGCCTACGCGCCAGCCCCAGCGCCAAAGGCGCACTGCTGAGCGGGCACGGGCCGCCAGCCAAGCGCGCCAGCGCTGGCGCAACGCCACGCTCAGCCCCGCACGATGCGCATGAAGGGTACGCTCGTATCGGGCATAGGCCCCAGCAGCTCGGCCAGGGCTTGCAGGAAGCGGCCGGTGGTATCGGGGCGGCCGGCGGGCGGGCCGGGGGCGTGGTGGCGGTGGTGCTCGCCGCGCCACTCGCCCAGCATGGTAGGCGTGCCGTCTTCGTCGGGGCTGCGGCCTAGGGTGGCTTCGAGCAGGAAATAGCGCGGCACATCGTCGGGCAGGGTGGGCGGGCTGTCCTCGTCTTCTTCCTCCTCTACCTCGGGCTCATCGAAGGGCGAGGGGTGGCGCTGTTCGGCGGCCAGCACGTCGGTATCGTCTTCGTACACAATGGCTACCAGGTGCGCCTCGCCGGTGGCCTGGGGGGCGGGCAGCTGCACCAGCGCCGTGGCGCGGCCGGCCACCCGGTGCCAGCTCAAGTGCAAGCCGCGGGGCGATACGCGCTCGCGGGGCGGCAGGCTTTCGGCGGCTTTGTCCCACACGTAGAGCAGCAGCTCGCGGGCCAGCAGCGGGTCGGCCAGCTCGCGGCGCACGGCGGTGGGGCGGCGCCACACCAGCTGCGGCAGCAGCGTGTGCACAAAATGGGAGGGGTGCGGGCGAGCCATTTTTTTAATAAGCAATTAACAGCAAATGAACATCTTAAAAAATAATACGACCGTCATGCTGAGCGTAGCGCAGCGGAGTCGAAGCATCTTGGCTGGGGTACTAATTCCCTAACGTTAGCAACGAAGCGGCCAAGATGCTTCGACTCCGCTGCGCTGCGCTCAGCATGACGGTCGTATTATTTCCTCAAAAGCGTCAATGGCTCTTTTAAGAGGGTACCGATGCGGCAAAAATAACGCAGCCAGCCGCTAGCGCGGCAGTAGCTGCCGCACCTCGCGCCACTGCACTAGCCGGGTGATGAACAGAATAGGCACGAAGGCCAATGACATCACGCCTGCCTCCAGCCACCAGCTCAGTTTAACGCTCACTTGCAGCCCGTACCAGCCGCCGCACAGCAGCCCAAACGCCAGCGCCAGCCGGGCCAGAATGTGCCACGGCACCGCCACGCCAGTGCGCCGCCGCACCAGCCACACGTAGCCCACCGACACCAGCACGCCGCTGGCCAGCGTGTTGGCCGCCGCCGCAATGGCCCCGTAGCGCGGCAGAAACAGTAGATTTAAGGTGATGTTCAGCGTGATACTCAGCGCGGCCAGCCAGCTCATTACGCGCTGGTGGCTGGTGCTGGTGAGCAGGGTACTATAAATGGCAAACAGCGCCTGCACAAACAGATTCAGAAACAACAGCTTGGCGCACAGCACCATGCGCGCCAGCTCGGCAGGCGTGCTGTGGCTGAACTGCCAAAACAGCACCTCGCCCCGAAACAGCACAAACGCCACCGCCAGCAGCAGCGGCACCGACGACACCCGCTGCCCCACCCACAGCAGCTGGCGCAGGGCCCGCGGCTGCTGGGCGGCGTGGGCAAAGCGCGCAAAAAACAGCGGCAGCACCGTCCACGAATACATGGCCACGGCATCGAGCCAGCGGTAGGCGGCGGCGTAGTAGCCGGCCTCGGCGGGCGCGGGGGCCAGGCGCTCGAGCAGCACCATATCTACGCGCTCATTGATGCCGTAAAGCACTATCATAAAGGCAAATGGCCAGCTCTGGCGCACCAAGTGCAGCGTGCCCGCCCGGCGCGGCCAGCGGTGCGGCAGGGGCCCAAACAGCCGCCGCAGCAGCCCCAGAAACAGCACCGCCGTGAAGGCCGCCGCCGCCAGCCGCGCCCCCACGTAAGAGCTCAGTTTCAGGTCACTAATTACCAGCAAACCAGCCACAAGCCCCAGCGCCAACAGCTTCTCAAACACCGACAGCAAGGCATCGGTATTAAAGTGCTGCCGCGCCTGCACCGGCCCGCGCAGAAACTGCCCGTACTGCGTGAGCAGCAGGCTGCCGCCCACCACGGCCAGCAGCCCCAGCTGCGGGCCGCGGTAGCCCAGGCTGGCCCCCAGCGCCAACAGCACCAGCAGCGCCACGCCCGTGAGCAAGGCCCGCAGGGGCAGCAGCGTGGGAAAATGACGCTCGGCAAACTCAGGCTCGGCGGCCAGCTGCTGCACGGTAAACTGCGTGAGGCCCAGGTCAGTGAACACCGCCACTACGATGGCCAGCGACGAAAACGCGGAAATCAGCCCGAAGGTGGCGTGGCCCAGGCGGTTCTGCGCCAGGTTTTCCACAAACAGCCAGCCGGGCTTCACGAGCAGGTTGAGGGCCAGGGCCAGGCTGATACTGCCTAAAAAACGTTTGATAAGGAATCAGGAATAAGGTGGACTTTACCGGAATACGCAAAGGTAGAGCGGCGGGCGGCGGGTTATCTTTGCCCGCCACTCGTACGGCCCGCGCTCGTTTTTTTGCCCGGCCCGGTGGTAGCCCTTGTTTTCTGCTATGTCGCCTTCTACCCCTTTTCTACTGTCGCCCGCCGGCTTGCGCCAAGTTTTTAATCGTTGGAAATACCTGCTGGGTTTGGCTGCTGGGCTGGCCCTGGTCGTCAGCACCATCGTGGTGCTCACGCTGCCCAACATCTACAGCTCGGTGGCGGTGTTTCTGCCTACCTCGCTGCAAAGCGCTGACCCTGACCGCCTGGTAGAAGGCTCGAAGCTGGAGCTGGGCACCCGCGCCGAAGACCTCGACCGCGTTATCTCCATCGGCGAGTCGCTGCCCGTAGCCGAACTGATGGTGCGCCGCTTCGACCTCTACCACCACTACAAACAGGGCGACCCCGGCACCGACCAGGTCGAGAACCGCACCCTCCAGCAGTTTTCCTCCAACCTGTCCATCGTGCACAACGAACGCGACGCTATCGAGCTAACTTTCCAAGACGAAGACAAGCAGCTGGCGGCCCGCGTGGCCAATACGATGGTGGCCACCATCGACTCCATCAACCAGCAACTAACGCTGGAAAACCGTCGCAACGTGCTGGAGCTGTACCGCCAGCGCTCGGCCAGCCTGGGCCGCTTTTATGAGCAAACCCGGCGGGCGCTCATCACGGCGCGGCGGCGCTATGGCGTGTTTGGGCTTGAGCAGCAGGGCCGCTACCTGGCCAAAGCCGTGATTGAAACCGAGAAGGAGCTGCGCGTGGCCGAAGGCGGCGGCCCCGGCAATGTGGCCGGCCTGCGCCGGGCGCTACGCGGCCTCACCAGCGCCGATGGCGGCAACCTCATCAACCTCGAACACTGGACCCAGGGCGCCGACTCGGTGAGCCTGGCTAGCTCGCGCCTGGCCGATTTGCAGAGCCGCTTTGTGGCCGCCCGCGCCGCCTACGAGCAGGCCGAAACCTCGCTGGGCAGCCGCGTATCGTCGCTTTATCAGCTGCAAAAAGCCCAGCCGGCCACCCGCAAGAGCAAGCCCTTCCGCTCGTTCATTGTGCTCAGCTCGGTGGTACTCACGCTGGCGCTCTCCATTATGGTTATCCTGCTGCTGGAGCTGTATCGCCGCCGGCCCACGCTGGGGTAATGAAGTTGGGAGTGGATTAGAAGGTAAGCGGTTGTCATTGCGAGGAGGCACGACGAAGCAACCTTTCCTTACACCGTTCGCCAACGGTTGCTTGCGTCAACTAACGTGAAGGAAAGGTTGCTTCGTCGTGC
>JBPBQK010000004.1:0-65314 GCA_050954845.1 Janthinobacterium lividum | reverse complement strand
TCAAGATTCCGTCATGCTGAGCGCAGCGGAGCGGAGTCGAAGCATCTTGGCCGCTTCGTTGCTAACGGTAGGAATGAGTTCACCAGCCAAGATGCTTCGACTCCGCTCTGCTACGCTCAGCATGACTCGTCTATTATGACGCTTCTTTACAGACAAAATTTAGTGAGTAATGGCTCACTAACAACTTGCGGCAATTTCGTCATTTTTTGCGACAATACCACACCCTTTCCCAACGGGTAACGAGCCACCTTTGCCTCATTCTTCAACCCCATCCCAAAATCCCACCCTATCATGTCCGAAGTTCTTGAAGCGCCCACCACGCTAGTGGCTCGCCCGCAGTTTAAAAACCACTACGATAACTTCATCGGCGGCAAATGGGTAGCCCCAGTGAAGGGCCAATACTTTGATAATCCGTCGCCTATCGACGGCAAAGTATTTACCAAAGTGGCCCGCTCGACCAAGGAGGACATCGACCTTGCCCTCGACGCGGCCCACGAAGCTTTCAAAACCTGGAGCAAAACATCGGCCACCGAGCGCAGCAACATCCTCAACAAAATTGCCAACCGCATCGAGGAAAACCTGCCCTTCCTGGCCGCCGTGGAGTGCGTGGAAAATGGCAAAGCCATCCGCGAAACCACCTACGCCGACATGCCGCTGGTAATCGACCACTTCCGCTACTTCGCCAGCGTTATTCGGGCCGAAGAGGGCAGTGCTACCGAACTGAATTCCACCACCGTATCGCTAAATATTCAGGAGCCGCTAGGCGTAATCGGCCAGATTATTCCTTGGAATTTCCCGCTGCTTATGGCCACCTGGAAGCTGGCCCCCGCCATCGCCGCCGGTTGCACCGTGGTGATGAAGCCAGCCGAGCAAACCCCTGCCAGCATCATGGTGCTCATGGAGTTAATCCAGGACCTAGTGCCCGCCGGCGTGATTAACGTCGTGAACGGCTTCGGCCTGGAAGCTGGCAAGCCGCTGGCCTCGTCGCCGCGCATCAACAAAGCCAGCTTCACGGGCGAGACGACCACCGGCCGCCTCATCATGCAGTACGCCGCCGAAAACCTCATCCCGGTGACGATGGAGTTGGGCGGCAAGTCGCCCAACATCTTTTTCAAATCGGTGATGGATGCCGACGACGATTTCCTCGACAAAGCCATCGAAGGCGCGGTAATGTTCGCCCTCAACCAAGGCGAAATCTGTACCTGCCCCTCGCGGATGCTGGTGCATGAGGACATTTACGACGAGTTTATCGAGCGCGTAATCGGCCGCGTGAAAGCTATCAATCTTGGTAATCCGCTCGATATGAACACGATGATGGGTGCGCAGGCTTCGAACGACCAGTTCGAAAAAATCCTGAGCTACCTCGAAATCGGCAAAGCCGAAGGGGCCGAAGTGCTGACCGGCGGCGAAGCCTACAGCCAAGAAGATGGCGCGCTGGGCGAGGGCTACTACATCCAGCCCACCATGTTCCGGGGCCACAACAAGATGCGGATTTTCCAGGAAGAGATTTTCGGTCCGGTGGTATCGGTTACGACCTTCAAAACGGTGGCCGAAGCCATCGAAATTGCCAACGACACGCTCTACGGCCTCGGTGCCGGCGTGTGGACCCGCGACGCGCACGAACTATACGAGGTGCCCCGCGCCATCGAAGCCGGCCGCGTATGGGTCAATTGCTATCACGACTACCCCGCTGGCGCGCCGTTTGGCGGGTATAAGGCGTCGGGTTTTGGCCGAGAGAATCATAAAATGATGCTCTCGCACTACCGCCAGAATAAGAATATGCTGATTTCGTACAGCCAGCAGAAATTGGGCTTCTTTTAAAATTTAAGCCTGTCATTGCGAGCGCAACGAAGTGGAGCGCAGCAATCCTTCCTTGTCGTTTGCAAAAAAGCTTTCTGCGTATAGAAGGCACTTGCGAGCGCCAAGGAAAGATTGCCGCGCTCCACTTCGTTGTGCTCGCAATGACAGACAATTACTTACCCTACTAATTCCCGCCCATGTCCACGCCCCGCGTCCTTGTTACCACTGCCGCCGAAGCCACCATCGACCTGCTCCGCGACGAGCACGGCCCGCTCATGTTTCACCAAAGCGGCGGCTGCTGCGATGGTTCGTCGCCGATGTGCTTTGCCAAAGGCGAGTTTCGGGTGGGCGGCAATGACACGTGGCTGGGTCGCATCTATTGCTGCGATTTCTTCATGAGTGCCAGCCAGTTTGAGTATTGGAAACACACCCAACTCACCGTGGATGTAGTGAAAGGTCGAGGCGCCAGCTTCTCGCTGGAAATCCCGCTGGGCGTGCGGTTTCTCATTCGCTCGCGGCTGTTTACGGAAGAGGAAGAAAAGGATATGACCCCGGTTTTCGCGGGTGACGAGTACCCGGTGGAGGCGTAGAGCTAACGTGTAACCCCACCCCCGGCCCCTCCCCAAAAGGGAGGGGAGCCGAGGCGGATGAATGGAGATTTTTGAAACCAAAAAGAGCCTGCAATATCATTGCAGGCTCTTTTTTAACTGCTTAGGCAATTATCATCAGGCTCTCCTCCTTTTTGGGGAGGGGCTGGGGGTGAGGTTATCACGTCCCCAATTCCGGCGGCGTCTCATCCTTCCGCTTCCGCTCCTCAGTTTCCTTATCGTTGACATTCGCCTCCGAAGGCCCCGCCGCCGGCGTGCTTTCGCCTTGCGAGCCGTGGGCTACGTGGCCGTGCTCCTCAGGTTTGTAGTTGGCTTCCATCTCGGCTAGCTTCTTTTTGCCGTAAGCTAATTTGGTGATATTCAAGAATAACACTGGTACGGCGAAGATGGCCAGAAAGGTAGCCGCTAGCATACCGCCCGTCACGGTCCAACCAATGGTTTGGCGTGACACAGCCCCGGCACCGGAGGCGAAGGCTAGCGGCAGCACCCCCAATATGAAGGCCAGCGAGGTCATTATGATGGGGCGCAGGCGCAGGGTCACGGCCTCCATCGTCGCGTCCAGCACGGGCATGCCCCAGTCTACGCGCTCCTTGGCAAATTCCACAATCAGAATGGCGTTTTTGGCCGCCAGACCGATGAGGGTAATCATGCCGATTTGGGCGTACACGTTGTTGGTGAGCTTGGGCACCAGTGTAAGGGCCACGATGGCCCCGAAGATGCCCAGCGGCACTGCCAGCAGCACCGAGAAAGGCACCGACCAGCTTTCATAGAGGGCCGCCAGCAGCAGGAACACGAACAAAATCGACAGCCCGAAGATGATAACCGTGCTGTTGCCCGAGCTGATTTCTTCGCGGCTCAAGCCCGAAAAGTCGTAGCCGTAATCGGCCGGGAGGGTCTGGGCGGCTACTTCTTTCAGTGCCTCAATGGCTTGGCCCGAGCTGTAACCGGGCTTGGCGTCGCCGTTGATTTCGACCGAGCGGAACAGGTTGTAGTGCGAGATGAGCGGCGCGTTTTCGACCAGCTTGTAGCTGACGAGCGAGCTGAGCGGCACCTGCCCGCCCGCCTGGTTGGCCACGTAAAACGAGTTGAGCGCCGTGATATCCTGGCGGTAGCTGGTGTCGGCCTGGGCCACGACTCGGAAGTTGCGCCCGTACTTGGTGAAGTCGTTGATGTAGGTACTGCCCAGGTACGTCGACATGGCGCTGAAGACGTTGGTGAGCGGCACGCCGAGCTTTTTGGCCTGCTCGCGGTTCACAGTGAGCTGATAGCCAGGGGTTTTGGCGGTGAAGAACGTGTAGGCGCTCCCGATTTCGGGCCGCTGGTTCACGGCCCCCACAAACTTGTTGACCGTAGCCTCGAAGGCCTTGATATCGGGCGAGCTTTCGCGCTGCTCCAGCATAAAGCTGAAGCCGCCCGTGTTGCCCAAGCCCGGAATAGCGGGCGGCGGCACCACGATGATATTGGCCCCTTTGATAACCGAAAACTCCTTTTGCAGTTGGGCAATCACGCCGAAAAGCTGCTGCGAAGCTTCCTTGCGGTCGTCCCAAGGCTTCATTTGCAAGAACATCGTGGCGCTGCTTGACTTAAACGAGAAGTTGAGCGCATTCAAACCACTGATGCCCACCATGTTCTGAATGGCTGGCACCTTCGCCTTAACAATATCCGCCATCTGCGCCAGCGCCGCCTGCGTGCGCACGCCGGATGCGCCCTGCGGCAATTCGACGGCCACGAATAGCCGGCCCTCATCCTCAGTAGGAATAAAGCCCGAGGGCTTAGTGCGGAACAGCGCAAACGTGCCACCGTACACGCCCAGCAGCAAAATACCCACCAGCGGAGCAAAGCGCAAGGCCTTGCGCACGCCGTTGGCATACGATTTGGTCACGCGGTCGAACCACTGGTTGAACTTGTAAAACAGCTGGTTAAGACCTTTGGAATCGGCTGTTTGCTCGGTGGGCCGCAGCATCAGCGAGGTGAGGGCCGGCGTGAGCGAAAGGGCGATAAACGCCGACAGCACCACCGAAATCGCGATGGTAACGGCAAATTGCTGGTACAGCTTACCCACAATGCCGGGGATGAAACCCACCGGCACGAACACCGCCGCCAGGATAAGCGCAATGGCAATAACCGGGGCCGTGATGTCCTTCATGGCCTTTTCGGTGGCCTCGCGCGCCGATATTTTCTCGGTGTCGATGTAGTGCTGCACGGCTTCCACCACCACGATAGCATCATCGACCACGATACCGATGGCAAGTACGAAGCCAAAGAGCGTCAGCGTGTTAATAGTAAAGCCCAGCGGGATAAACATAATAAACGTGCCCACAATAGCCACTGGCACCGCCAGCACCGGAATGAGCGTGGCCCGCCAGCTTTGCAGAAACACGAACACGACCACCGTCACCAGCAACAGAGCGATAACCAGCGTTTCGACCACTTCGTGAATGGACACCTGCACCACCGTCACCGACTCGAACGGCACGCTGTAGGCGATATCGGGCGGAAACTTGGTTTGCAGCTGTTTCATAGCCGCGTACACGCCGTCGGCCGTTTCAAGGGCGTTGCCGCCGGGTACTTGGTTCACGAGCAGAATCGTGCAGGGGCTGCTATTCACGAAGGACGTCTGCGAGTACGAGAAGCTGCCGAGCTGCACGCGGGCCACATCCTTGAGGTACACGATGGAACCATCTTGAGGCTTAGTGCGCACAATGACGTTCTCAAACTCTTGTACCGTGGTCAGGCGGCCATTCACAAAGAGCGAGTACTCAAAGGCTTGCGCGCCCGTTTGCGGGGCCGAGCCGATGGAGCCGGCCGCTACCTGCATGTTTTGCTCCTGCAAGGCGGTGGTTACGTCGGTGGCGCTGAGGCCAAGCTGGGCCAGGCGGTCGGGCTTGAGCCACACACGCATCGAAAAGTCCTGGCCGATGCTCTGCACATCACCCACGCCCTTCACCCGCAGCAAGGCGTCGCGGACGTAGATATTGGTGTAGTTGTCCAGAAACTTAACGTCGTGGCTTTTCTTGGGCGAGTACAGCGCCACCACCATTAGGATGGTTGGGTTCCGCTTCTTCACCGTGAGGCCCAGGCGCTTAACTTCATCGGGCAGCTGGGGCTGAGCCACGCTCACGCGGTTTTGCACGTCGAGCGTTGCAATGTCTACGTTGGTGCCGATTTCAAACGTTACGTTCGACGAGATGCGCCCATCACTCGTCGCATTCGACGACAGGTAGGCCATGCCCGGCGTGCCGTTTACCTGCGTCTCGATGGGCGTGAGCACGGTTTGCTCTACCGTGAGGGCGTCGGCCCCGGTATAAGTGCCCGATATCTGCACCACGGGCGGCGAAATATCGGGGTACTGGCTGATAGGCAGGCTCCTAAGCGAAAGCACGCCCAGCAGTACCAGCACTATCGACACGACGATGGCCGTGACCGGCCTGCGTATAAAAACGTCAGATATCATTCAGGATAGAGAATAAATGCCTTATGAGCAGTTAGTTAAATAACGCCCGTCATGCTGAGCGCAGCGGAGTCGAAGCATCTTGGTCGCTTCGTTGCTGACGTTAGGAGTTAGTTCACCAGCCAAGATGCTTCGACTCCGCTGCGCTCAGCATGACGGGCGTTTTTGAGGCTATTTGCCCCCAGCCGGCGCAGCCGCTCCGCCTTGCGCACCCGCCGGCTTACTCGGGTCGCCGACCTGGACTTTCGCGCCTTCGCGCAGATTCTGTATCCCGTCGCTCACGATAGTTTCGCCGGCTTTCAGGCCCTGGCGCACTACTGTTTTGTCTTTTACTTTGGTGCCAGTCACCACTTTGCGCTGGGCCACTTTGTTGCTGTCGCCGACTACGTACACGTAGAATTCGCCCATTTGCTCGGTCACGGCGCGGGCCGGAATGACGAGCTGATTGCCGGTGTCCTGGTTGAGCACGCGTAGGGTCGTATTCATGCCGGCTTTTAGCAGGCGCTGCGGGTTCGGGAATTGCACTCGCACTTTCAGCGTGCCCGTTTGTGGGTCCACGGCGCGGTCGATGGTTACGATTTTACCGGGTAGCTTATAAGTCTTGCCGCCAGGTACTTGCAGCGTAAAAATCGAGTCCTGCCGCACGCCTTTGGTCTGCTGAAGCTTGGTGAAGCGGGCAATATCCTTCTCGCCGATGTTCACATCAACGGCAATCGGGTCTTCAGCCGACACTGTGTTTATCAGCGTTTGGCCTTGCGTCACGAGCCCGCCAAGCTTCACTTGCGCGATGCCGATGGTGCCGGTGAGCGGCGCCGGAATCGTGGAGTGCCGCACGTCCAACTCCACGCTGCGGAGCGCAGCCTGCGACGCTGCAATCTGCGATTGCGCATTGGCCACGTCGGCTTTCGATACGTCAACTTGCTGGAGGGCAATGGCATCCTGCTCGGCCAGGCGGCGGTAGCGCTCGGCATCTTTGGCCACCCGCACGTAGTTGGTGCGGGTTACTTGCAGCTGGGCGCGGGCCTGGTCGGCGGCGGCGGCGTAGCGCGTGCGGTCGATGGCGTAGAGCTTCTGGCCTTTGGTTACGCGCTGGCCATCCTGCACGTAAATATCAGTGAGGTAGCCGGTTACTTCGGCTAGTAGCTGCACTTCATTCAGGGGCACCACGGTGGCGGGATAGGTGTCGGAGCTTACCACGTCCTCGGCCTGCACCTTGTACACGGCCACGGGCGTGGCGGGCGGTGGGCCGGCTTGCTGGGCTTCGTCTTTCTTGCCGCAGGCGGCCAAAAGCCCAGCCAGGGCTAGGGCCGGCGCTAGGCGGCCAAGGGTTGTTAAGTTAAGATTTCTCACTGATTGAACGTAATATTGCCCAGGGCGCGCTGCACATCTAGCTTGCTAGACAGCACGTTAAACAATGCGTTGTAGTAATTGAGCTGCGCCGTGCGCAGGTCGGCCTCCGCCACGGTCAGCTCCAAAAAGGTCTTGACGCCCTCGCGGTACTGGAGATTGATGACGCGGTACACCTCCTTGGCATCGGTCAGGTTGAGCTGCAAGGCGTTGAGCTGGGCGAGCGCGCCCTTGTACACGCCCAGCGCCTGGTCGTACTCGGTCGTAATCTGGTTGCGGGTGTCAAACAGGTCGAGGTCAAGCCGTTCGTCCTGCAAGCGGGCGATTTTTAGGTTCTGAATCCGCCGCAAACCTGTAAATAGCGGCAGCGCAAACTGCGCGCCGGCCTGCTGGTTGGGGTACACCGTTTTATACAGCTCCGAGAAGTTACCGTTCTGGTACACCCGGTTGTAGTTGTAAAAGCTTGACAGCGTGGGCAAAAACCCGTAGCGGTAGTAGTCAATAGTGATGCTCTGCAACCGCTTCTGCGTCTGGAGCTGCTGAATTTCGATGCGCCGCTCGGGCATCAACTGCTCGGTAGTGTCAAGCTGCGTTTCGCGCACCATTTGCAGGGTGTCGTATTGCAGCGTCAGCGGCTTTTCGGGGCCGAGGCCCATCAGCTGCTTGAGGTTGGAGTAGAGGCCGGGCAGAGTAGCGGCGGTGCTGCGGCGCTGCGCATAGGCGTTGCGCGCCGACACCGAGGCCCGCAGGTAGTCAGTTTTATCAACCAACCCTACATCGAGCCGGGCTTTCGAGTCCTTCACCTGCCGCTCCTGGCGCTGAATGTCCTCGTCCAGGATTTTGAGCTGTTCCTCAGTTAGTAAAATATTGTAAAACGCTTTGCTGACGTTTGTTACGACATCAATCTTGTTGGCCGTAGTCGTCTGCTGATACACCAGCCGGGTGGGCTTTACCGAGCGTGCCGCTCGCAACACATCGTTGCTGAACAGCAATTGGCTGGCGGCCACGCCCAGCGTCGAGGTATTGGCCAAGCCGATGCGGATGACCTGCTGTGGCCCGGTGGGGTTGGTGAGGTCCGGGAAAACCGTGGTTTGCAGCTGGATATTGCGGGTGTAGATGCCCGTGCCGTTTATCTGCGGCAGCCACGACGATAGCCCGATGCGGATATTGCGCTCGCCAATCTGCTCGTCGAGCTGCGACTGCCGCACCAGCGGCTGGTTGCGCAGCGCAAACTCGATGCACTGCGGCAGCGAGGCCGTGCTGGGTATGGGCTGCGAAGGCGGCGTGCCCGGCGCTTGGGCCTGGGCTGGCCGCGTGGCCACCAAGCCACTGGCCAGCACCACAAAAAAACCGGCTAGCCAGCACCGGAATTTCCGATGCCGGACCAGCCGGTGAGGGTAATAATTTATAGATTTACTCAACATGCTAGCGCTTACAAAGCCGACCCTTGTGGGGATTCGAAGCTTAACAAGCCGCAAGCCGTGCAAATGTTTAGTGGAATCTCATTATCTCTTCACTTGCACAGGTAGGTCTTCGAGCTGGGCGTAGCTGAGTTTCCAATTGCCATCGCCACCTTTCTTCCACAAAAACAGGAAGTTGCCTTCGCCTGTTCCGGCCGTCGGCTCGCCCGGCGAGGGCAGCACATCTACCGAGAAAGTACCGGCCTCGTAGGCCGTATTAGCATCGGTGCCCGAGCTGACGACGCTGGTTTTGAGGCTCGAAATGGTGCTGATGGTGGGCGTAATCCACTTGTTGGTAATCTCGCCCTTGCCACTAAAATGGGTTTCGCCCTGCAAAAACTGGGCGTCGTCGGCCAGCAGCGAAGCGGCTTTGGCGGCGTCTTTGTTGTTCCAGGCGCTGAGGAATTGCTGGTCGAGGTCGGCCACGCTGGCGTTGCCGGTGTTGGCGCTGCCATTTGCGCCGCTGTTAGTGTTGCCAGAGCACGAGGCTAATAAAGCTGTCGCGCAAACCAAAGGCAGGTAAAATTTCATACAAAAGGGTTTTGGAAGAAGAGGCAGAAAGGCCGAAAAACCCAAGCCATCAAGCCTGGGTTTTTCGCTTAAAAATAGAATGATGAGTCTACCAGCTTTTGCGCCGTACCGGCGAGGCAGGGTAGGGCGTATCGGCTTGGCCATACTGCGTATTAGGCAGATAACCAGCGGCTACAATGGTGCTCGGGGCGGTAGCCGGTGCGAAGGACTGAGCCGTAACAACCCCGGCCGTGGTAGCCGCAGCTACGCCCATAGCGGGGCGAACGACGGTAGTACGCTCAACCACAACCGGACGCTCCTCGGCAGCCCGGCGCTCGGCCGAGGCGGCGCGGGCATTGGCAGCAGCAATACGCTCGTTGGCCGCGGCGCGCTCGGCGGCCAGGGCGGCGGCTTTCTTATGCTTATTGTCGATGTGCTTGCCCACGGCGTAGCCTACGCCTGCCCCGGCCACGCCGCCGATGGCACCGCCCACTACGCGGTTGCGTTTGTTGATGAGCGCGCCGCCCAGGATGCCGGCCGCGCCGCCGATGGCGGCTCCTTTGCCTTGTGGGCTCCAGCCGCGCTGGGCCTGGGCAGTATAGCTTGCAAATATGCTGAGGAACAGCACCGGAATCAGGAACAACCAGCTAGTGCGTTTCATGGGGAGAAGTGGAAAAATTGAAAGAAAGAAACTTGTTTGTGAGATGAGGTTTACAAGCACTGTGCCAAGTACGGCGGTGGCTAGCTAGTGGTTTGCTTTTATAGCTCAACCGTAACACCAAGCTCCGGCTTGGTGCATCGTTGTTAAGGCCCGTTCGCAGTTACGCAACAACGCGTGTGCCAAGCTGGGGCTTAGCGTTACAGTTCCCGCACTAGCACGCGCACATCCACGTTGCGGCCGTGGTCGTCGGCGCAGGATATTTTAACCTCACCATTAGGCGGGCGGAAAAACACTCGCTCGGTAGCTTTAGCAGCCCGCAGAAACTGGTCATTTACATACCAATACACTTGGCGCACCTCAGCGGCAGCAGCGCAGCTGAGCAGCAACTGCTGCTTTTCGGCGGCATTGAGCACGTACTCGGCGTGGCCAGCGGGCGAAGTGATAGCCAGCAGCGGCGCGGCGTCAGGAGTATCGGTGCTGGTGCCGCGCACCAAGCGGCAGGCGGGGTTGTGGGGCGGCAGGCGGCGGGTGGGCAGGCCCTGCGCTTCGCGGTAGGCCAGCACTTCGGGCAGGATATTGGGATATAGCTCGCGCCGGTAGCCGCTAGCCGGGGCGCAGGCGCGGCAGTAGCTATACGCGCCATTGGCCGATACTAAGACCTCCTGCTGGTGCTGGCAGCGGCGGCTGTTAGAGGTGCCGGGCAGGTAGTAGTCAAGCAGTTGATTATCGCAATGCTCGCCGGGCACGAGGCCGGTTTCAGCGCACACCAGCCGGAAGTCGAGGCTGGCGGGCGGCACAAACCACTCATTAGTCGAGTTATAAGCCAGGGAGTTGAATAAATCGAACAACAGGGGAGAAGCCACGTCGGCCCCCGTGAGGGCGGGGCTACCCTGGCCATTGAAATTGCCCACCCACACGCCAATGGTGTAGTCCTTATTATAGCCGATGCTCCAGGCATCGCGGCGGCCGTAGCTGGTGCCGGTTTTCCAGGCGATGCGGGGGAGGTGGCGGCTGCTGGCGGCATCTACGGGGAGGTCGGGGCGGGTGCGTTGGGCGAGGATGTCGGTGAGGAGGTAGGCGGCGGCGGGGGATATTAGCTGCCCGGCTGGGCGAACCTCACCCCCCCGGCCCCCCTCTGCCGTGGAGAGGGGAGAGCCTAACGACTGCTTTTGCTTTTTAACAATCAGGCCAGAACTAGAAACTAGTCCCCCCTCTCCACGGGAGAGGGGGATTGCCCCAGAGGGGTCTTGTGAGGTCAGCGCGAGCGAAGCAAACCGCCCCCCATTCGCCAGCGCCGCATACAGCCCCGTCAGCTCCTCCAATGTCGCCCCGCAGCCACCCAAAATCGTGCTCAGCCCCAGCTGCGGCGCATCCCGCGCTACCTGTCGAAAGCCCGCCTGCCGCAGCGTACCCGTAAAATTATCCACCCCCACCTCCGACAAAACCCGCACTGCTGGGATATTCAGCGAGTACGTCAAGGCCCGTTCCATCGTCACCTCACCCTGGCAGTGCTTGTCAAAATTCTCCGGCCGGAAACCCTGAAAATTGGTAGGCACATCGGGCAATACCGTCTTAGGTGTGAGCAAACCTCTATCCAGCGCCAGCCCATAAAGCAGGGGCTTGAGCGTAGAGCCCGGCGAGCGTACTGCCCGTACGCCATCGACCTGCCCCAACGAACCAGCATCCTGAAAATCGACCGAGCCGACGTAGGCTTCCACGGCGTGGGTCTTGTTATTGACTACCAGCACGGCGGCCTGCGAGATGCCCAGCGTGGCCAGCCGGCGCACGTAGTTGCGGGCCAAGTCTTCGGCCTTGGCCTGGGTGGCGGGCCGCAGGGTGCTATGAATGAGCGGCGTGCCGGGTTGCGCCAGCACCAGCCGCCGCGCCAGATGCGGGGCTAGCGTGGGTGCGGCGTGGCGCTGTGCCTCCAGCGGCTCTAGCAGCGCATCGGTAATATCCTGGGCGGGAAACAACTTTTGCGCCCCGAAATACCGCAGCCAGCGGTTGCGCTCCTGCAAAATCTGCGGGTTATTCTTACCCAAAACCAGCCCGCCCGGCCGGTTCGGGATGATGGCCAACGTCACCGTCTGGGCCAGCGAGAGGTAGTTGGGCGGCTGCTGAAAGTAGAGTAGCGCCGCCGATTTTACGCCTTCGATATTGCTGCCATAAGGCACCAGGTTGAGGTAGAGTTGCAAAATTTCAGCCTTGCTGAGATGCGCCTCTAGCTGCGTGGCGCGCAGCATTTCGAGCAGCTTGTTTTTGAAGGTGCGCTCCTTAGGCTCCAGCAACCTTGCTACCTGCATGGTAATGGTGCTGGCCCCGGTGGTGCGGCCTTTTTTAAACAGATTGCGGCTGGCGGCCTGCACGATGGCCACTGGATTAATCCCGAAATGGTAGCGAAAATACCTATCCTCCTTCTTAATAATAGCCGTTTGCAGCGCCGGGGTAATCTCGGGTAGCTCGGTTTTCATCCGCCACTTTTGGGTGGGGTTGAGGTAGGCGTGCAGCACGGTGCCATCGGCGGCGAGCACCAGGGGCGAGTACTGCGGGGCGGGCGGTAGCGGAAAAAGGCGGTCGAGGGCCAGCGCCAGCAGAGCCGCCAGGAGCAAGCCGCTGCTTATCTGAAGGAACCGCCGTTTTTTCTGCATCCTCAAATGTAAAACGGAGTGGTACTCCGTTTTGCCGCGCCAGCGGCAAGGGGCGTGAGATAGAAAAAAAACGGTTGTCATTGCGAGCGCAGCGAAGCAATCGCACCTATTCAGCGACACCATTCAGGTGCGATTGCTTCGCTGCGCTCGCAATGACAACCGTTTTTTACTTGCCCGGCCCCAAGTGCACCCGAAACAACGTGCCTATGCCTTCCTCACTCTCTACTTCAATGCGGCCGCCCTGAGCTTGCACTAGTCGGTTTACCAAAAATAACCCCACGCCCGTGCCCTCGGCCGCCTGCGGGTGGAAGCGCCGAAACAGCTGAAACAACTCCTGCCCGTGCGTGGTCAGGTCGATGCCCAGGCCATTATCCTGCACTTCCAATACTGGCTGGCCATCGGCGCTACGCGAGCGGATGTGCACCAGCGGCGCTCGGTCGGAGTGGCGGTATTTGAGGGCGTTGGCGGTGAGGTTGAGCAAGATGGTGCGGAGGTTGCTGCGCACGTAAGGCACCTCGGGCAAGGCGCTGAAATCGAGTTCGATAGCGGCCTCGGTGGCGAGCACCTGCGGGTGCAGCGTGGCCAGCACGTCGGCGGCGAGGTCGGCCAGGGCCACGGGCTCGGGGGCCTGGGTGGTGGGCTGGCGGTTTTCCTGCACCACGGTGGCCAGGTCGTCGATGGTGGTGCTCAGGGCGTGCAGCGACTTGTCCATGAAGTGCAGCAGCTGGGCATCGGCGGGGTCGGCGAAAGTGGCAGTGCGCTGAATTTCAGCAAACAATCCTAGTAGATTATTCACCGGCTGGCGCAGGTCGTGGCTGGCCGCGTACACGAAGTTGTCGAGGTCGGCATTGGTGCGGGCCAGCTGCTGGTTGGCAGCCTGTAGCTGGCGGTGGTAGCTGCCCTGGTACTGCCGCCACTCGTTTTTCTCGATGGCGTGGCGCACGGTCTTGGTCAGCAGCTCGCGGTCGAAATGCCCTTTTATGAGATAGTCGAGTGCGCCGGCGTTGAGGGCACGCACAGCCAGCGTTTCGCTGCCGCCACCTGTTATCATTACCACGCAGAGCGAATTAGGCGGCCCCAGCTTTTGCAAGCTTTCGAGCAGCGCGAGGCCGTTGGCGTCGGGTAGGTTGTAGTCGAGCAGCACGCAATCGGGCCGCACTTGGGCAAACAACGCCAGCGCCTCCTCGCCCGACGACACCTCGTGCAGCTCTAGCCGCTCTTCGCCCGGCTGAGGCTTTAGGTAGCGCTTGTAGAGCGTGCGGTCGTGCTCGTTATCATCAACCAATAATACTTTCTTCACGCAGAAAAAAACGCAATCTTACTGAAACACTGGTAGCTCCGACGCACCGAGCCAATACTGAATGGTGAGCCGGATTTTTTCTTCCAATTCAGTGTATGACACTGGCTTGGTCAGGTAGCTATTGGCCCCCAGCCGGTAGCAGTCCTCAATGTCGCGGCTATTGGAAGAAGTGCTAAAAATAATAACCGGAATATTATGCAGGCGCGGGTCGTGCTTCACAATGTCGAGCACGTCGCGGCCATCGGTGCCGGGCATGTTCAAATCGAGCAGCACAATGGCAGGCAGGGTCTTGGGCCAGGCGGGGTGCTTGCCGTAGCCGCGCAGGTATTCGAGGGCTTGGTCGCCATCGACGCAGCGTAAAACAGGGTTTTGCAGGGCGTGCTTGCGGAAGGCACGGCCCAGCGCCAGGAAATCTTCGGCGCTGTCTTCGACCACTAAAACAGGTGAAAGCGAATTGCTAGACACTTGGATAATCTTTAAGTATGGAAAAATAAAAGGTTGAGCCTTGGCCTACTACGGATTCTACCCAGATTTCGCCGCCGTGCTTTTCAATCATCTTCTTGGCAATGGCCAGGCCCGCCCCCGTGCCCCCGCCAAATTTGTCTTGCGCGTGCAAGCGCCGGAAAATGCGGAAGATACTCTCGTGGTGCCGTGGAGCTATGCCGATGCCATTGTCCTGCACATAAAACACGTAATACTCGCCGGGGTTAGCCGCCCCGCGCACGCCGGCCGTGCCCGCCGGTGCCTCCCCGATTATAAGGTGGGGCTCGGGCTTATCAGTGTATTTCAGCGCATTGGATATCAAGTTGTTGAATACCTCGCTTAGCCGCGTGGCATCGGCTAGTACGGTGGGCAGCGGGCCGCGCACTTCCACGGTGGTATGGGTTTGGTCGAGGCGCGGTTGTAGCAGTTCAAGTACTTCGCCTACAAGTTGGTTTAGGTCGGTGGGCGCTACTTCGAGGTCGAGGCGGCCGATGCGCGACAGCAGCAGCAGCGAGTCGATGAGCGACTCCATGCGCTGGCTTAGGCGCACTAGGGTTTGCAGCTTGTTTACGCCATCAGCATCAAGCAGTTCGGCGTAGTCTTCGAGCAAAAAAACCGAGTAGTTATGGATGCCCCGCAGCGGCTCCTTCAAATCGTGCGAGGCCACGTAGGCAAACGAATCGAGCTCGTCGTTGCTGCGCGCCAACTCGGTGTTGAGGCGGCTTAGACTGGCGGCGCGGGCCTGCAACTCATTGAGCATCTTTACTCTAATGTCGGAGATGTGCAGCCTGATTTCCCGCGCTGCGTCCAGCTCCAGCGGCTGCCAGGGCGCGGCGGTGTCCTCTACCTCCTCGGCCCACGCCGCAAACGACTGCCGGGGCGACATGAACAACTGCCCATCCTCCATGGTCTGCACCTTCTCGTTTTTGCCGGCCCAGTTCACGGTTTGCAGCACCTCGGGCCGAAACCACAAGATGTAATCGCCCGGCTCCTGCGCCAGCGTAATGGCCAAAATGCCGCTCGCCGTGGCCCGTAGCGCCCGCCCCGCCGGATTAAGCCGCGCGTAAGAATCGGTATGAAAAACGTCTTGCCGCACGTTTTCGCGCAGCCATTCTATCAACTCACGCAGCTGCAACTCAGTAGGCGTATTGCCCAGGGTAATCAGTTCACCTTCAAAGCAAATGGCTGCCCCACCGCAGTCGAATACATCGAGCAGCGTAGTCGATTGCTGATGTAAGCCTTCCAGGAAATTAACCTGCTGGCCCATCTGCTCAAATAGCCGTGCCTGGGCCTGCTGCACGCGCAGCTGGTAGGCGTGCTGCGCCAGCTGCTCCTTGGTGCGCAGCAGCGCCGAAAACGTCTTGGCGATAAACAAGCAGAGCTCGCGCAGCTCGTAGCTCACCAGGCGCGGGCTGTCGTGGTGGCACATGAGCATGCCCCATAGCCGGCCATCCTGAATGATGGAAATGGTCATGGTCGCCGCCACGCCCATATTCTTAAGGTATTGAATATGAATGGGCGACACCGCCCGCAGCACCGAGTAGGTCATGTCGGGCGGGCGGCCAGTGGCGGGGTTGCGCACCGGCACCAGCGGCGCCGGCTGGTAGTCTACATCGGGGATAAAGCGCAGCCAGTTTTTCAAATACATGGCCCGCGCCTGCTGCGGAATATCGCTGGCAGGGTAGTGCAGCCCCAACAGCGGGTCGAGGTCGGCGCGCTTGTCCTCGGCTATCATTTCGCCGCTTTCGTCGGGCGCAAAGCGGTACATGCCCACCCGCGCAAAGCCCGTAATTTCGCGCACGTGCTCCACGGCCCGCTGGCTGAATTCAAGCACCGTGCTGGCTTCCAGCATCTGGCCCAGCGTGTTGTTGAGCGAGGGCAGGTTGAGGGCGCTCACTTCTGTTTCGGCCACCGGCTCAAACTCGACCCACAGCAGCCCGTCGTAGCGGTGCAGAATGAGCTTGAAAAACGGCTGCCCCTTCACGTAGTCGAGGCGCGCGCCCAGCAGTTTGGGCGTGGTGGTCAGCGTAGGCCACAAGTGGTTTAGCTCGGCTAGGCGGCTGGGGCCAATTATGCGCTCCAAGCCTTTGCCCAGCAATTGGTCAGCCGACATGCCGGTGTGCGCCTCCACGTTTTCGCTGGCTTGCACCACCAGCCGGGTCGCCTCATCGAGGCACAGCACAAAGCCGTAGGGCTGCACCAAACCGGGAATGTGAATAGGCTCGCGGTCGCAGTTGGTGAGGGTGATAGGTTGGCCGAAAAGACTCTCGTCGGTCAAGCTGGCGGCTGGTTGAGCCATGCGTCTAGTTTTTGAAAAGTAAGGCTGGCCGACTGCACTATTTCGGCCTCGTTTTCGGGTGTCGCTTCTTGGGTCAATAGCTGGCAAAATGCCTTCCACATCGGCCCCGTCTGCTCGCCATAGCCCGAAAAATACAACCGCTGGGGGATGTTTGCTTTCGCCAGCTGCCGCGTTATCACCTGCCCGCCCAGCGTAGAGCCCTCCACCACGTACATTGCCCCCAGTAGTTGCGGCCAGCTTTCTAATGGCGGCATAGCGGGGCAAGTAGCTAGCGCTGAGGCCGATTGCCGCAAATCATCGAGGATGAGATGCGCCCGCTGGCGGGTGTCTGCCTGCCATTCTGGCCCCAGGTTTTGCGCTTTTAGTCGCGCCTCGTAGGGTGCCAGGAAGCCATACATTTTGGCGAGAAAGTGGGCGGTGGCGGCCTCAGTGATGGTGCCGACGGTAAGCTGTTGGTTGAAGGTATTTTGCTCTAGCGCGTCGTGCGTAGGGCGGGTTTCGAGGCGCAGGGCTTGGAGGATGGGGGAGGGGGACATGGTGGCGAAAATACGGACGTGGTTCGCGTAACATCACCCCCGTCCCCCTCTCCTTAGGGAGAGGGGGAGCCTGACGACTTTTTAATGACCACGCACGTCTGCCTGCGTTAGGCTCCCCCTCTCCCAAAGGAGAGGGGGCCGGGGGGTGAGGTAAAACGTTACCGCACCCGCACCACGCCGGCCCCGTTATACGAGTGATACTCCGCGTTATACATCGCATCCGCGCTCACCGGCCCTAATTTAAACGTCCCTTTCGAAACCGCCCGCGCCAGGTAATAAAATGTCTTTGGCGTAGGCGAAGCCGTGGTGAATAGGTTAATTCTATCATCGCGCACGTCCAGGTAATCGGGCGTGCTGGCCTTCTGCGCGCCGGGTATCTCGCGCTGCGGCCCGAGGCGGGGGTTTTCGATTTCCAGGCCCGCGGGCAGCAGGTCGGTGATGGCCACGTTTTTGACCTCGCCAGCCGCGTCGGCGGCTTGCAGGGTTATTTTCACCACCACTAGGTCATTCTGGCGGAAGGTAGCGGAGCTCAGCGGTACGCCGTCGCGGGTCAGGAACTGGCGGCGCACGCGCAGGTAGCTGTCTTCCTCGCGCACCCGGCCGCCGGTCGAGATGCCTTCCAAGGTCCAGAAGTAGTAGAGCGAGCCTGCCCCAGCGGCTTGCAGCAGCAGCTGGTAGTTGGCTACATTGCCCACTGTCAGGTCTTTGCCATCAAATTTGCCCAGTGACTTGCCGCCCGCCGATAGCGTGGCCGTAACCGTACTGGCGCGGGCACGGCGGGCTATTTTGCCCAGCGCCAGCAGCGCGAAGGCCGATTCCTGGGTGTTCATGTAGCCCGCCGCCCGCACCTGCCGGCTCAGCTGCCGGGCTATGCTGGCGACCTGCGGGTTATTCGGGTCGGCCTCGAATAAGGCATTGAGGGCCAGCGCCTCGTCGCGGATGGGCGACGAGAACGACTCGGCCAGCTCGCGGCGGTGGTTTTCGGGCGTGAACTGCCGGGGCAGCGTCTCCTGGAAGGCCTTTTGCTGCCCGCCCAGCGCGTAGGTGCAGGCCAGCAGGAAGCGCGCATCACTGGTCAGCAGCGGGCGGTTGGCCTTGTAGTAGTTGAGGGCCACGGCATCCTGGCGGCCGGCCAGCGCCAGCACGTAGAGCGAGTAGGTTATTTCGCGCTTGGCAATGGTGCGCTCGCGGGCAATGTTGCTGGTATCGAAGTACTGGAACTTCTCAGTTTCGCGCTGCTTGAGGCGGAACTGCATGTAGCGCAGCACCTTATCGAGTAGGTTCTGGTTTACGGCGAAGCCGGCCTGCTTGGCTTCGAGCAGGAAGTGGGCGGCGTAGGTGGTGGCCCACCAGTTGTCGTAGTCGCCGCCCGGCCAGTAGCTGAGGCTGCCGTTGTAGAGCTGCATACTCTCGATTTTGCGGATGGCCTCCTGCACGTGGTAGTTGGGGTTGTAGCGCTGCACGTGGGGGCCGGGCTTCTGGTTGAGCGTGGCCGCCAAATCGCCGAAATACAGCTGCGGAAACGCCGCCGACACGGTTTGCTCGAGGCAGCCGTAGGGGTATTGCAGCAGGTAATCGAGGTTTTTGGAAAACTGCGTGAGCGGCGAGCGGCTCAGCAGCATCTTGCTCCGCAATGAGCTGGGCAGGAAGTCGGTCCGCAAATCGAGCCGGGCGGGCGTGCCAGCCGCTACCTCGCCGCTGCCGGTGCGCTTTTCCAGCGGCGCTGCGGGGCGCACTGGGAGTTCGATGGTTTCGGTGAAGGTCTCAGTCATTCCCTTCATTCCGGTGGTAGTCACAGTGACAATGCTATTACCAGTGGCTTGCCCGGCTTTAATACGGAAAGCAACATGATTTTCTGTATTTGGTCGCACTAACACAGTCAGGCTACCTGGGATAACCTTACGCATTGGAATTCCATCAACGCCACCTTCATAGTATGAAGGAACAGCTTCTAACAAGCTATTGAGCTTGATTACGGTCTTCATGTACACATTCGCATTCGTCGTATTCGTCAGCGTCACCGGCACGTCAATCGTATCGCCGGGCGACATAAACCGCGGCAGCGCCGTGCTAATAACCACCGGGTCGGCCACCTTCATCGTTTGCTCGGCGTTGGCGAAGGCATCGTCTTTGTAGGCCACGGCCATCACGCGCAGCGCCCCGCTGAACTGCGGCACCCGCACTTTGTACCGCACCAGGCCCGCGGCATCGGCGGTGAGCAGGCCGCTCCACTTGGCCACCAGCTTCACGCGGCGGCTGGGCACGGGCGAGGTGCGGCGGGCCAGGTCGGCCGCGTCGCCGCCGCTGCTGCTGGTGCCCAGATCGGGCAGCAGAAAGGGGTAGATGTCGAAGGCCCCGACTTCGAGCGCCCGCTTCTGGTAAAAGTAGCCGTAGGGGTCGGGCGTGCGGTAGTTTTTGCGCTGCAAAATGCCCTCATCCACCACTGCCAACGTCACTTGGGCGTGGGGCGCGGTGCGGACTTCAATGGTCTGGAAGGTCTGCGAGCGGCTCAGCTCGGCCACTTTCAGGCTGAGGGGCAGGTGCGTGCTGGGCTTTTCCACCGTGAGGGGCACGAAGCCCCGCGCCACGGTCAGCGGCAGCGAGTTGTCGGTAATGGGCCGGATGGCGGTGGCCGTGACGTAGATATTAGGCACGTGCCCGCCGCGAATGGGCACGCTCACCCGCGCCGATTTCTGGTCAGTATCGACGTAGAAATGGTCGAACACCCGGTCCCGCTCCACCGTCACGAGAATGCGGCCGGGGAAGGGTGTTTTCAGCAGCAGTTGCGCCGTTTGGCCGGGCTCGTACTTGGGCTTGTCGGCCTCGATAATCACCTCGCCTTCGGTGTTGACCTCGAACGAGTTGCCGGCCGTGTCGCCGCGGCCGTAGGCGTAGAAGCGCTCGGCCACGTAGCTGCTCGCGCCCGGCCGATACACCCGCACCTCGTACTCGCCCGAGTAGGTGGGCGTGAAGAAATAATTGGTGCTCGCCTGCATGCTCACCACCTGGTTGCTCAGCACCTGCTCGCGCTGCTGCGAGTTGTAGACGTAGCGCCCGCCCTGGCGCTCCAGCACGGTTTCCCAGAGCTTGCGCACCACCACCACCTGCGCCTCGGCCGAGGTGGGCTGGCCGCCCGGCGTGAGGGCCACCAGGTGAATCGGCAATTCCTGGTGGGTATTTATCAAATCGGGCAGCCGCTGAATGCCGAACATCGTGGCCTGCGTCTGCACCTCGAAGGTGGCGAGGCGGTTTACCGGCCGGCCGGTTTCGTCGAATACCGTGGCGAAGGCCACGCCTTCGAGCGTGCCGAGGTCGCGGGTATCGGGTAGGGTGTAGGTGGCCGTGCCGCGCCCGGCGGCATCGGTTTCGCCCTCGCGCCGCTCTTTCTGGAAGCGGTCGGCCACGCTGCTCTCATCGCCGTTGCCGCGCTCGTAGCTGCGCCGCACCCGGCCGCCCATGCTGATGTAGAAGTTATAATCGGGATAATTCTTGGCCGAAAAAGTCTTTTCCTTCAGCGAAAACTCCACCTCAAACTTGCGCCCCGCCGCAGGCGGGCCAAACAGGTTTTGGGCCAGCAGCTTGGCCGTTACCGTTTCGGAGGGATGCACCACGGCGGGCGCGGCCGACACGGTCACTTTCATGCGGTCTGGGATAAATTCCTCAACGCTTATCTGCTTGGAAGTCAGCAGTACATCGTTGCCCGTCAGCACTTCCAGTGTGTACAGCCCCGTCATCACGGTGGCCGGCAAAATGAAGCGCGACGTGACCGCGCCAGTGGCCGTCAGCTTCTCGCCGAGGCTGGCGTATTCCTTGCCGGTGGGCAGCAGCAGGCGCACTTTTATGGGTACGCCGGCCGGGGGCGTGCGCCAGTCGTCGGTGCGCACCACGGTGTTCGTGTAGATGGTGTCGCCGGGCCGGTACAAGTCGCGGTCGCCGTACAGAAAAGCTTGGTAGTGAGCCGCGTTGCTAGTCAACCCGCCTACTTCGAAGCGCGAGGTTTCGACCCGCGTTTTATTCAAGCTGATAAACGAAAAGTCGGCCTCCTTCACCGCCGTTACCAAGCCCAGCCGCAGGCGCGAGCCGGCTATGCTGTCGTAGCGGGCCACGCCCTGGGCGTTGGTGGTGGCGGTGCCCATCACCTGGTTGTTGGTGCTGATAAAGCGCACCGTGGCCCCGCTCACCGGCTTGGCCGAGCGTAGCGAGTTCAGGAAAATTACCGCGCTGCCATCGGCGTTTTGCTTGGCGATGAGGCCGAGGTCGGTGAGGGTCACCAGCTTTTCTTCGCGCAGCCACAGGTGCTCGGTGTCCTGCACGCGCACCACGTACAGGCCCTTGAGCGGGGCCGAGAATTCCAGTTCCTTGAGGTTGAGATTGAGCAGGCGCAGACCATTTTCCTTGCGCAGCCCGGCCGTGGCGTAGGTGCGGGTAAACAGCACATCGCCCCGGTTTTCCAGCTCGTAGTACTGGTAGCTGCGGTCCACGTATTCGCCATCCTCGCCTTCACCGCCGCCACCTTCTTCGCCCGATTCATCGCCGCTTTCGTAGCCGTAGGCTTTGTCGGTGCGCAGAATGTCCTGCACGTTGCTGGCGTAGACTTTGGCCACCGTCACCTGCACGTTTTCCACTGCATTAATGCGCAAACCGAGATTGCGGGTGCCCTGGGCGTTGAGGTACATGGCCTTGTCGGCGCTGGCAAAGCTGATGCTCGGGTCCTCGTTGCCAAAGCTCACGCCCTGGCTAAACCGCTCGACCAGCTGCCCGCCCAGCGCCCCATGCAGGCCCGGCTCGATGCTGATTTGGTACGACTTGCCCACCTCAAAGCCGCCGCGCAGCAGCAGCCCGCTTTCCAGCGCCTCCACCGCAAACGGCACCTCCGGCGACACCTTCAGCAGCGGCTGGATATCGGCCACCGACACCGGCTGGTTGGTGAGCAGCGTCACGAGGGCCTGGCCATTGAGCACTGCGCCCGTCAGCTCGCGCACTTGCAGCGTCTGCTGGTCGGGTATCTCGGTATCGACCTGCAAGGGGCCAGTAGTGGCCTCGCTGCCACCCACCGCCTTTAGTCCCGGCGCTATCTCGAAGTGCAGCGGCTGGTTTACGTCAATTTCCTGGTCGATGGTAAGGCCCAGCGTGCGGTCGGGCTCGGCGGCGGTGAGCGTGAACGCCACCGACCGGCTGCCCTGGCTCAGGCGCAGCTTGGGCCGCAGGTCCGACGGCCGCACGGCGTAGTTAAACAACACGTTAGCGCGCATTTCGGCGGTGCCCGCCGCCCGCTTGCTGCGCCCGTAAAACACCTGCGCCCCGCTCATCTGCACAAAGGGCGTGTGAAATTTGGTGCGGTCCAGCGTCAGTTTTTGCTTGCCCGAGGGCAGCGTAGCCGTGCGCAAGCTGGCATTGAAAACCGTGCTCGGCCGAAACGGCTCTAGCGGCGAAAATACCAGCTCGCGCCCCTCGTTCACCCACTTAAACTTGCCCTTGATGGCGGGCTGAAACTGCACGTACTGCGTGGTGTCCCAGCGGGCATTTTGGCCGGCCGGCACCACCGGCTCATCGAAGGCAAACGTCAGGTTTTGGGTGGGGTCGATTTCCTCGCCCTCGGCCTGCGTGGTGGTGGTTTGGGCCTGCTCCTGGTCGGTTTTTTTAGAGCAGGAAAAGGTGGCGGTTAAGCCAAGAAACAGCAGCGGCAGGAGGTGGCGCGAGCGCATAGGAAGAAGGGGCGAAAAGGCGCGGGAAAGGTAGCGCGAAAACATAGTCGCGCCCGCATTCTTCGTCTACCTATCTTCTTGCCAATTCCTCTTTCTATTTCAGAAAAGTGCTCTGAAAATGAGCCGCTATTGCCGCCCGCAACTGCTGCTTGTACTGGCGCTTGCGCAAAGTGCGGGCGCGGTGATTGGGCTTGATGCTACTGATGGGTTTCTCAGCCGCCGGAATATCCAGCAAAAACAGATTGTGCACCGTGGGCTCGCCACCAAACTGCTGCCAGAAGCCATCGTAATCGAAGCTGCTAATGGTGCCGTGGCCCAACTGCTCGGCCGTGCTCACGCCCGCCGCGTGCCTGATACCCAACGACTCAGCCAAGCCGTAGGCCGCATTTACCAGCAGCGCCGCCGGCGTAATGTCGTGCAGTGTCTTAGTGGCTTGTTTGAGCAAGGCGACATTGCGCGTGCCCTGCACCTGGCCGATGAGGAGCGCCTGCGCGCCGGCCGCGCCCACCACCGCGCCCGGCACTATCACAAACGACACCACTTGCAGCAGCAGCGAGTTGCAGTAGAAATTCAGCGACAGCTCGCCCTCAAATCCTACTTGCCGGGGGTGGGAGATGCTAATAGTAAACTCACTATCGCCCCAGGTTTCGTGCCAGATAGTAGGCTGCTGAGGCAGCGCCATAAAAAAAGCCGGGGTAGTTTTTTCGGCCAGAAAATGATAGTGGTTGAGGATGGTTTGTAGGCGGGTAGTGCGCGAAAAGCTGGCCGCCAGGTAGCGCGAGAGATACTTATACCGAAACCGGGGCTGGCGCTCGAGTAGCGGGGCCACGGCCAGGCTCGTCGTCAACTGCTTCAGCCGCTGCGCATCCGAAAAATTCAGCAGTGTTTGCATACTGCGAATACCGTGCTTGACGGCTAGTAAGCTCGGCTGATTTATAAGCAAGCGCAAAATATAAGTAGTGTGTGACACAAGTAACTAGTAGTGGCGCTGCTGGCTTAGTAAGGTAGGAATCGCTTGGTTGGGTAGGTGCTGGCTTAGCCGTTCTGCCTACATAGGCGTCGAGGAAAACAAAAAGCCTGCACCGCCAAACATGGTAGTGCCGAGACATAACTGATACTGTGAAATTAGCTTATAAGTAGTTTAAATTTCTTTTTAACAAGAAATAAAAATTTTCACTACTTACCAGCCACCAGTCTCTACGCAGCAGCGGCCGGTACCTTTGCCGGGCCATGCGCATTCTGCACGTCCTCTCCGCTAACTTCTTTGCCGGCTCGGTGGCCTACGCCGTGGCGCTGGCCGAGGCCCACCGCCGCCAGGGCCACCAAGTGTGGCTGGCCTCCGATGCGGCGGTGCTGCCCACAATGGCTACGGTGGTGCAGCTACCCATCAGCCAGCGCAAGTACCGGCAGCGCTGGCACAATATTCAGGCGTTGCGAAAGCTGATAAAAGAGCAGGCCATCGACGTAGTGCACGCCCACTCGCGAGCCGCCAGCTGGGTAAGCTATTTTGCCGTGCGGGGCCTGGCAGTGCCGCTGGTGAGCACCGTGCATGGGCGGCAGCACCTGCACGCATCTACGTCGCTGTTTGATATTTACGGTGATAAGGTTATCGCCATTTGTGGCAACCTGGCCGAGCACCTGCGCGAGGAGGTAAAAATGGACGCAAGCAAAATCGCGGTAGTGCCCAATGGGGTAGCCTTCCATGCGGAGGCGCTGGCGGCGGCTCCTGCTTTTTCCAACCGCATGGCCTTCATTGGCCGCTTCAATGGCCCTAAGGGCGAGCGGGCCGCCGCACTGTTCGAGCACGTTTTTCCACCGTTGCTGCGCGAGTTTCCGGCGCTGCGCGTGGCGCTTATTGGCGGCGAACTAGAGCAGCTGCCCGCCGCTGGCAAAGCCGCACTGGCTGCCTTGCAAACCGAGTTTGGCCCGCGTATCGAAGTCGTAGGCTTCACCGACGATGTGCCCGGCTGGCTCCAGCAAACCGACCTCATTATCGGGGCAGGGCGCGTGGCCATCGAGGGGCTGGGCGCGGGCCGGGCCGTGCTGGCGCTGGGCGAGGCCTGCTACGCCGGCCGCGTGACCGCCGAAGCGTACGCCCCGGCGGCGGCCTCCAACTTTGGCGATATTTTGGCGCGGCAGGGCCACGAGCCCGTCGAGTGGGCCGAGGTGCTGCACGAGGCGCGGGCCTTCTGGCAGCAGCCAGCGCGGGTGCCCGCAGCCTTGCAGCAGCGCGTGCGGGCCGACTACGACCTGCCTACCATTGCGGCGCGCGTGCTGGCGGTGTACGAGTCGGCCCGCATGCAAAAGGCGGTGCCCAGCTTCATCCCGGTGCTCATGTACCACAAGATTCCAGACGCGCCGCTGGCCACCAAGCACCAGATTTTCGTCACGCGGGAAAATTTTGAAAAGCACCTGGCATACTTCAAACAGCACAAGTTTACGCCAATTACCTTTCTTGACTACCAGGCATTTGCCAGTGGCCAGCGCCCGTTGGTCGAGTTTCCAAGCCGGCCCATCATCCTGACGTTTGATGATGGCTACACCGACAACTACACTAATCTGCTGCCCCTGATGCAGCACTACGGCTACCGGGGCGTGCTGTATCTGCTGGGCGATTTTGGCATTCGCTACAACCAGTGGGACCTGGCCACCGACCCCACCGAGCCGCGCGCCGACATCATGGACGCTACCCAGAAGCAGGCCTTTGTGGCGGCGGGCTGGGAAATAGGGGCGCACACCATGCACCACGCCCGCCTGCCCGAGCTGCCCGCTGCCGAGGCCCTGGCCGAAATGCAGCACAGCAAAGCCGCCCTCGAAAAAGCGCTGGATACGCAGATTATTTCCTTTGCTTACCCCTACGGTTTGCTCAACGAAGAAGTGAAAGCCCTGGCCCAGCAAGCCGGCTTTACCTACGCCGTGGCCACCGACACCGGCGGCCTACACCTCGAAGACGACCGGATGCAGATTTTCCGCATCAACATGTTTCCGCACGAAACGCCGGGCAGCCTGTTCAAAAAAACCGCCCCCTGGTACCGCCGCTACTACCGCTGGAAGCGCAAAAAATAGCCTTAGCGCAGCTAGGCATCGGCGAGGTAACGCGCCAACACGGCTGCACCTTCCTGCTCGCTTACCCCTTCAATCGCCACTTTCTTGAAGGGTGCGGTGTGGCCGCTCAGCAGTTGCACGCTGCGCTTGGGCACGCCAAATACTTCGGCCAGAAAAACCAGCAGCTCAGCATTGGCTTGGCCATCCTGCGGCGGGGCGGCCAGGCGCACCAGCCAGCGGCCATCGGGGCCGGGCAGCAGCTGGCTGCGGCGGGCGTTGGGCTTGGCGTGCAAGTGGAGTATCAATGAGCAATGAGCAATTAACAATGAGCAGACCGAACAAATAGTCTGTTCATTGCTCATTGCTCATTGTTAATTGCCCCACCGGGCACACATCTAGCATGATGCAGCGCCCGCAGGCGGGGTTGTGAAAGTAGCAGCACTTCTGCCCGTGGTACATGAGTGCTTCGTGGTGGTCGTACACCTGCTGGGCCGTCCAGTCGGGCGGCAGCAGGGCCGAAAGCAAGGCATGAGCCGGCCCTTCGCCCACCTTGGGCCCGATAAGGCCCAGGCGCTGCGCCACGCGGTGATGGTGGCTATCGACGGGCATGGCGGGCAGGCGCAAGTTGCTGAATAGCAGCGTAGCCGCGCTGGTCTTAGGTCCCACGCCCGTAATGCTTTCGAGCCAGGCGCGGGCCTCCGGAATGGGCCGCTCGGCCAGGAAGTCGAGCGAGCACGGCGGCAGGTTCTCGTCGCCGCAGCGGCGGCTTATTTCGCGTAGCACGGCCTGAATGCGGGGCGCTTTTTGCTCGGGCCAGGTGCAGGCGCTCAGGGCGCGCTGCACGTCAAGGGTGGGGGCATCGCGCACGTCTTCCCAGGTAGGAAAAGTGGCGCGCAGCTGCTGGTAGGCGCGGTGCGAGTCGGCGTTTTTGGTGCGGTGCGAGAGCAGCGCGCTGATAAGCTCGCTGAGCGGGTCTTTGGTGCTGAAAAACAGAAACGGCGCGCCGTACTCGGCACACAGTCGCTGGTGGGCCAGCAGCGCCAAGGCTTGCAAGGCAGTAACATCGGTATCGGAAGGAGCGGCGGCAGCGCGGCGGGTAGGCATAAAAAAGGTACTGCAAACCGGCTCGCCGGGTTCGCAGTACCCCACTCATTTACTCATTTACTTACTGCCGTCCGCTGTTATACAGCGCAATGGCTTGCCGCTGGGCCTCGGCCTGCTTGCTCTGGAAAATGAGCGGCACTATCAGTACCGGAATGGCCGCGTAGAACAGCGGCGAAATGCCCTGCGTGGTGGCCCGCGTCGACTGCACCAGGCCGGCCACCAGCAGGCCGCCGCCCACCACGTAGGCCGCCAGGCTCGACTGCCGGTAGCGCCGGGCATTGCTCAGCAGCTGCTGCGAGCCCGCATTTTCGGCAGTAGCCACGGCCAGGTTGCGCAGCGTCAGATTTTGCACCGGGCCGTTATCCTTCGAGAAATACTCGGTTTTGGTGGTGCGGTAGCCCCCGTAGGGGGAGCCACCGAAGCCGCCATAGCCCCCGCCGAAGCCGTAGGGCGAGTTGGCATAGGAGGTATTGTACGTGGCGTAGAGGCTGATGCGGCCGGTTTTCTCGCGCCGCAGTGTGCTTTCGCGGTTCGAGTTGGGCAGGGTGGTGCGCACGTAGTGGCCGGTCTGGTCTTCGTAGAAGCCGACATCGGCTAGGTCGATGCGCTGCTGGCCATCCAGCAGCAGGTGCGAGTGGCCAAAGAGCGGCGACTTCACCTCCACATCGTACACATTATAAATCTGCCCGCTTTTCAGCCCCACCTGGTAGCGGGTAGGGCGCGAATTGCCCCCCATCACGTAGGGCCGATTGAAGGGGCTAGTGCCGGCCGCGGCGGGCGGCGGGCCCACGGGCTCGGCCACCGCCGTTGGGGCGCGCGCCGAGTCGGTGGCCAAGGTGGCCGTGCTACCGGGGGCCGGCGCTACGGTGGCTGGGGCTGGGGTCGGCACCGCGTCGAGCTGCCGGGGCGCAGTAGTGGCGGGGCGCACCGCCGGGGTGGGCGCTACCGGCGCACCTCCGAGTTGCCGGGGCGCATCCTGGGCCAAAGCTGACAAACTAGCTGCGCCCCAGGCCAGGGCCAGCGCGGTGGTGAACACGGATTTCATGCGGGCAAAGAAAAGCCAAATCAAGCCAATGGTGGCTAGGTGCGCTTCCAACGACGCTGCCCCGCGCAAAGTGCCTGGTTCATTAAAACTCTACCCAGGCTGTTTCAGCAGCTTTTCGAGCAGGTTCAGGCTGTCCACCATGTCGTGGCCCGACTCAAAATCGAGCGGTTTAATGATGTAGCCGCTCACCGCGAGCTCAGACGCCGCGGCGCGCTCGCTTTCCATGTCCGAGGTGGTGGTGATGAACACCGGAATCTCGCTCAGTTCGGGCGTGGCCCGCATTTCGGCCAGAAATTCCAGCCCGTTCATGCGCGGCATATTCAGGTCGAGCAATATCAACTCGGGCAGCGGGCTGATGGGCGGTACTGCCCCGCGCCCCAGCAGCATGTCCAGCGCTTCCTCGCCATTAAAGGCAGTATGTAGCTGGTGCGGCACGTTGAATTTGGCAAAGGTCTTCTGCGCCATCATCGTGTCAAAAATGTCGTCTTCAACTAGCAGAACGGAGCGCATAAAGGGGTAATAAAAAGGTAAAAAATAAGCTGGACTATCAGGCAACGAGCCAGCCAAACAAGCTGGATTTATTAAATGATTTAACTCATATTTTAGTCTAAATGCAGCCCAATTATAAGTAAGATACCACTAATTAACTCAAGGTTTAATCCTAATCGGCCACTCTTATTTCGCGGCTTCCCCCTTGGGCCAGGTAAAAATGAACGTGGCCCCCTGCCCCAGCGCCGACTCGACGCGAATGCTACCCTTGCGGTCGTCGATAATGCGCTTCACAATGCTGAGGCCAATACCTGTGCTTTCGGCGGTGTGGCGGTCGCGCAGGGTCTGGAAGAGCAGAAAAATCTTTTGGTGGTGCTCGGGGGCGATGCCAGGGCCATTATCCTGCACCCTGAACTCGTAGTGGCGGCCCGCATCGTGGCAGCTTAGGCGCAGGCGGCCGGTGCCACCGGGGCCGTGGTACTTCACGGCGTTGCTGAACAGGTTGGTAAGCACTTGCTGCAAGCTCAGCCGGTCGGTGCGGAAGGTGGGCAGGTCGGGGCCAAGCTCCAGGGCAAAATCGGGCGGCACCACCATATCGGCCACGTCGCGGGCCAGCTGCGCCACGCTCACTTCCTCAACTGGGTGCTCGGCGCGGCTGGCGCGGGCATAAGCCAGCAGGCCATTGATAAGGTCTTCGAGGCGGCCCAGACGGCCTTTCATCTGGCCGAGGTAGTTGAGCATGGTGGGCGACAGTTCGGCCGCCTGCTCTTCCTCTATCCATTTCACAATGCTGGTGAGGCCGCGCAAGGGGGCTTTCAAATCGTGCGAAGCCACGTAGGCAAACTGGTCAAGCTCCTGGTTGTGCTTTTCTAAAGTGCCAAAGGCATCGTCGAGCGCCTGGGTCATTTGGTTGAGCAAGGTGGCCAGCGAGCCCAGCCGGTCCTGGCCGCTATCCGCGATTTTTACTTTATAATCGCCCTGCACCACTTGCTGGGCCAGGTGCTCGATGCCCCTAATGCGCCGGGCCGTGTCTTGGTTCATGCGCGTGAGCTCGAGGCGCAGGCGCTCGTTGTCGTGCAGCTCGCTGCTGATGCGCCTAAAAAGCCAAAGCACAATAATGACGGCCAGCAGCGCCGATACCACAATGGCCGTTGGGGCTAGCTTTTGAAACAAGCCTTGCTGCTGGTTGCGGCTCTGGAGCAAGCGCTCCTCACGATTGCGCAGCCGCAGCACGGCTCCTTTGAAAATGCGCAGCGGCTGGCGCTCATTCAGGAGCAGCGTCTGGGCCACGGCGGGCGAGGGCTCGTAGGTTTTGTACTGCTCCAACTCTTCCATTTGGCCATCTACCAGGCGGCGCAGGGTGTCGGCGCGCAGGTGCTGCTGGCGGTCGTCGGCCACCAGTTTTTGCAGGGCAATGGCCTTGCGCTGCATCAGCACAGCATTGCGCAGGTAATTGTCCATGTAGTAAGTGTCGCCTAGCAGCAGGTAATTGCGCATGCCACCCTGGGCATCGCGTACGGCGAGGCGCATATCATCCGTTTGCTGCAATACCTGGTAGGAGTGCTCGACCAGCTTGGTGTAGCGGCTCAGCTGCCGGATGGCGATGTAGGACGTAATAGACGTGGCCACCAGCACCGTAAGGGCAATGGCGAAGCCGATAAAAATCTTGGTATTGAGTCGAATCGCCACGGGAAAAGGGGCCAATGGGAGAGTGGGAGCCGGGCAAAAGTAGGCCGGCCCATCGGCCTGCTCCCTACCTTCGCCTTCATGTACGCCGCCCGCCCCGCTCAGCCCGACCGCATCACTAGCTTGCACAACCCGCGCATCAAGGAAATATTGCGCCTGCAAGACAAAGCCGCCGAGCGCCGCCGCCAGGGCGTAACCCTGGTAGAAGGCTACCGCGAGCTCGCCAATGCCCGCCAGGCTGGCTGGCAGCTCGCCACCCTGCTGCTCTGCGCCGAGCTGGCCGGCGATGAAATCGCGCACGAGCTATCAGAGCCCACCCACCTCGTGCCGCGCCCCTACGAGCTGCTCCTCGTGAGCGCCGCCGTATTTGCCAAGCTGGCCGTGCGCGAGCGCTCCGATGGTGTGCTGGCCATCCTGCGCACCCCCACCCGCACGCTAGCCGACCTCGATTTGCCCGCCAACCCGCTCATACTGGTGCTCGAAGCTGTGGAAAAGCCTGGCAACCTCGGGGCCATCCTCCGCACCGCCGATGCCGCGCCCGCCCACGCCGTGCTGGTCGGCGACCCGCGCACCGACCTCTACAATCCCAACGTTATCCGGGCTAGCCTGGGCGGCATCTTCACGGTGCCCACCGTAGCTGCCCCAATGGTGGAGATTCTGGCTTTTTTAAAAGAAAAAGGCATTCGCACCTTCGCCGCCGCCCTGGCCGACGAGGCCAAAAGCTACACCGCCACCAGCTTCAGCGGTCCTACCGCGCTGGTGCTCGGCACTGAGGCCGACGGCCTCACGCCCGCTACCCGCCAGGCCTGCGACGAAACGGTCATCATCCCCATGCGCGGCGTGCTCGACTCGCTCAATGTGAGCGTGGCGGCGGCCGTGCTCACGTTTGAGGCCGTAAGGCAGCGCGGGTAGCCAGGAATGCTATAATTAAAAAGCGCCTATTTTGCTGAGCTTGCAAAACAGGTATTTACAGTTTAAGCTTTTCTGGCTAATAAACCGCTAACTCAAAGCCCAGCTGCTTCGCCAAAACGCGCAGTTCCTCAGCCTGCGCCTCAGCCACCACACTCAGCGGGTACGAGTCGCTGTCCAGCGTCAGGAGCACCAAGGCCAATTCTAAGGGCTCCATAGCATCCTGCACGGCGTCGAGTAGCTCAGGGCCACTGGCGCTGCGGCTCTTGGCCAAGCGTAGGCGCTGCGAACGGCCCTGCTGCGTTAGAATGTCGTTGATGCCTTCGGCAGTATCAGCGGCGGGGTCTTGCCAATCACTTTCCCAGAGCAAATCTTCGCTCAGCAGCGCGTCAATCAACGCCACATCGCGCAGTTCCTGCGCCAGCAAGGCCGTTTCAATACCGCGCTCAGCCAATTCCTCTGCATACTGCTCTTGGTAAGCTGCTGGGTCGCGGAGCACCAGCGCCAGCCGCTCGCTTATACGCTGCGCAGCAGCAGTATTGTCCAAGGTAAAAAACTGAATAAAGGCCGTTAAAGAATCCATAAGAAAGAACAAAGTAATTACGTAAAACAAAGAAAGGCTGCCTTTGGGCAGCCTTTCTTTGTTTTACGCATAGTCAGCCCCGCAGGGGCGTATCTGCGAAATCCGTTTAATCCGTTTGACTCTGCGGTCTAGTCGGCCGTTTTAGCGTAGCGCAGGCGCTCGTTTTCATCGAGCAGAATCTTGCGCATCCGCACCGACTTCGGCGTTACTTCCAGGTACTCATCCTTCTGGATATATTCCATGGCTTCTTCCAGCGAGAACTGACGCTTGGGCACAATCTTGGCGTTGTCATCCGTGCCCGAAGCACGCATGTTGGTCAATTTCTTGCCTTTCTGGATATTGACGGTCAGGTCATTAGGGCGGGTGTGCTCGCCAATTACCTGGCCACCGTATACTTCCTCGCCTGGGTCCACGAAGAACGAGCCACGGTCTTGCAGCTTGTCAATGGTGTAAGCGGTGCCGGGGCCGGTTTCGAGCGAAATCAGCGAGCCCGAAATACGGCCGGGGATAGGGCCTTTGTGGGGCTCGTAGCTAGCAAACCGGTGGTTCATAATGGCCTCACCAGCAGTAGCAGTCAGCACGTTGTTACGCAAGCCGATGAGGCCGCGCGACGGAATGCTGAACTCCAAATGCTGCAAGTCACCTTTAGGCTCCATGATGGTCATTTCGCCTTTGCGCATGCTCACCAGCTCGATAACCTTGCCAGCAGTCTCCTCCGGCACGTCTACTACTAGTAGCTCGACGGGCTCCAGGCGGTTGCCTTTGTCGTCTTCTTTGAACAGCACCTGGGGCTGGCCCACTTGCAGCTCGTAGCCCTCGCGGCGCATCGTTTCGATGAGTACCGACAAGTGAAGAATACCGCGGCCAAACACTAGGAAGGTATCTTCCTTATCGGTCGTCTGCACGCGCAAAGCCAGGTTTTTCTCGGTTTCTTTGAACAGGCGGTCACGCAAGTGGCGCGAAGTCACGAACTTACCTTCCTTGCCGAAGAACGGCGAGTTGTTGATGGTGAACAGCATGTTCATCGTCGGCTCGTCGATGCTAATGCGCTCGAGTTGCTCGGGATTGTCGGCATCGGCCAGCGTATCGCCAATGTCGAAGCCTTCGATGCCCGATACCGCGCAGATTTCGCCGCTGCTCACTTGGTCCACTTTCACGCGGCCCAAGCCTTCAAACACGTGTAGCTCACGCACTTTTACTTTCTTCACGCTGCCATCAGCCTTCATTAGGCTCATGTTAGCGCCTTCTTTCAGCGTACCGCGGTGCACGCGGCCGATGGCGATACGGCCCACGAACGACGAGTAATCGAGCGAAGTAACCTGCATCTGGGGCGTGCCTTCCAGCACCGGCGCGGGCGGAATCGAAGCCACTACTGCGTCGAGCAGCGGAATGATATTGTCGGTTTTTACCTTCCAGTCCGTGCTCATCCAGCCCTGCTTCGAGGAGCCGTACAAAGTCACGAAATCTAATTGGTCTTCGTTGGCCCCAAGGTTGAACATGAGGTCGAAAACCTGCTCGTGCACCTCGTCGGGGCGGCAGTTTTCCTTGTCCACTTTGTTCACAACCACGATGGGTTTCAGGCCCAGGTCGAGGGCTTTGCCCAGCACGAAGCGGGTCTGCGGCATGGCACCTTCAAAGGCATCCACGAGCAGCAATACGCCGTCGGCCATCTTCAACACGCGCTCTACCTCGCCGCCGAAGTCGGCGTGACCAGGGGTATCGATAATGTTGATTTTCACGCCATTATAGCGTACCGAAACGTTTTTCGATACGATGGTAATGCCGCGCTCGCGCTCCAAAGGGTTGTCGTCGAGAATCAGGTCATCGAAGTGCTGATGCTCGTCGAAAATCTTAGATGCGTGGATAATCTTATCCACCAAAGTCGTCTTGCCGTGGTCAACGTGGGCAATGATGGCGATATTCCGAATGTTCTGAGTCATACGTAAGTTTTTGCGGCCGCAAAGGTACGGGTATTTTAGGCAGAAACCCGCAGCCGCGCTGATTATCTAATTACTAGCTTGCTTTTAGATAGACAGTTTTAAGCCGTATAAAATTCCGTTTTTGCTATTTTGCCCAAGCGCGACACTACATCCGAACGACTTGGTTTTTGCGTTTGTTAAGCTCTCAACTACTAGTCATTCCCCATGCGCCTTTCCTTGCTGCCGCTCCTGCTGAGCGCCCTCGCTTTCACCCCCGCCTGCTCGCAAAGCCATGCCGACCAAGCCACGGCCGCTGCGCCCGCCGGTGGCGTAGTTCCCGACGGCCCCAAGGGGGCCACCGTCACCACCGATAAATACCCGCAGCCGCAGCCCGTGACGGGCAAGCCCGGCGAGTTTGCGGTCGTAAAAACCGATGCGGAGTGGAAAAAGCAACTCACGCCCGACCAGTACTACATTCTGCGTCAAGAAGGTACCGAGCGGCCCTTCACCGGCAAGTATCACGACAACCACGCGGCCGGCACCTACTACTGCGCAGCCGACCATAACCTGCTATTTTCCAGCGATACCAAGTTCGACTCGGGTACCGGCTGGCCCAGCTTTTTTGCCCCCGCCACGGTGGCCAGCGTCAAGGTAAAGTCGGACGAGAGCTTTGGCATGAGCCGCGACGAAATCGTGTGCGCCAAGTGCGGCGGCCACCTCGGCCACGTCTTCGACGACGGCCCCAAGCCCACCGGCCAGCGCTACTGCATGGACGGCAACGCGTTGGTCTTTGAAAAGAAATAATCGGGAACCCCTAAATCCAACTTGCGTTTAAGGAAGGCGGTCCGTACTGGGCCGCCTTTTCTTTTGACAATCATGGCTTTCCCTTACAATTTCCGCCTCGCTTGGCTGGCCCTGCCCGCGCTGCTGGCCAGCTGCACCACCGGGCTAACCGCCGAAAATGAAGCCCCACGAAGCGTGCCCACCGAGGTGAACTCCGACGCCGACCGCCGCGCGCTCTACAACTCGAATGGCACCGCCGCGCAGGCCGGCGCGCCCGTGCCCGACGCCACTCCTAACGTGATGCGCCTGGGCGAAAACGCCTCGGATATCAACCGCAACAAGCGCCCCGAAAGCATTAACACCAACGACGCCAACATTACTACGCCCGAAACCCGCCTGCAACGCCTCGACCAGTCGATTGCCGACACCGTGCGCCGGCCCTAAATAACAAGTGAGGTGGAATAGCAAACGGCCCGTTTCCTGTGTAGGAAACGGGCCGTTGTGCATCTGAAGCAGCCGGGAGCTAGACGTTGTCGACTGCTACACTGTCGTTGGTAGTGCCTTGGGGCGTGCTGAGCGCCTCCGTAGCCACAGTGTCGGTGCCGCGCTTAGGGCGGCCGGGGCCACGGCTAGTAGTAGCCGCAGGTGCAGCCGTTTTGCGGCTGCGCGTAGTGCGCGGGCTTTCAGTAGGGGCTGCTGTTTCAGCAACTTGCGCTTTGCGCGAGGTGCTTATTTTGCTGGCAGGTTGGGTTTTGGCGTTGCTCTTAGCGGCTGGCGCGGCTTTGGTAGTTTTGTTGCTAGACTTTTTATTGTCAGTGATTTCTGCAGTGTCATCCGCGGCCGGAGCTGGAAAATTCAGGTCGCCGCTGCGGCCGGGCGCAATGGAGTCGTAGTGACGCACCAGCGTGTGCAGGGCTTGCTCAAACATGCGCTCAGTGTCTACGTCGAGGCGGCGCGTGGCTTCCTTCACCACTTCTTTCAGCTTGGCCTTCGTTTCTTTGCGGATGCGGGTGACCACTTCGCTCATGCGCGCATCCAACTCCTTTTGCAAGTGCTTGGCCGCCGCTTTGAGGGTTTCCTTCTGGTTGGCTTTCTTCTCGGCGCGGTCGTCGGTCAATTCTTTACCGGCGCGGCGATTGGTTTTGTCAGTTTTGCGCTGCGCTTTCTCTTCTGGGGTGCGTTTGGCGGGCGCTTCTGGCGCGGCGGTTTCCGGAGTTTTTTTCTTGGCCATGAGGGAGAGTGGGAATTGAGAATTACAAAAGAATAGAAGCTGTCAGAAATTACGCCTCCAGCGCCAAAATTAAATTGACTTACTGTACAAACGGTGCTAATGGTTAATTTGTTAACAAGGATAATTCGCCCCTGTTAATTTTCTGTCACTAAGTAATTTTGGCAATTAAGTAAGCGCAAAAATTACCATCCAATCAGCCAGCAAACCAAGCCAAAATTAATGTTGGGCTTGGTTGAAATAATTCCGATTTTACTTTTACAATGGCTTCACTTCCAGAGCGCTATACCGTTACGGCGGCCCTGCCCTACGCCAACGGTCCCGTGCACATCGGCCACCTGGCCGGCGTGTACTTACCAGCCGATATCTACGTGCGCTATTTGCGCGCCCAAAACCGCGACGTAAAATTCATTTGCGGCTCCGATGAGCATGGCGTGCCTATCACCATTCGGGCTCAGAAAGAAGGCGTTACACCGCAGCAAATTGTCGATAAATACCACAAGATTATCGGCGATTCCTTCCGCGATTTCAACGTGTCATTCGACGTGTATTCGCGCACTTCTTCGAAAACCCACGCCGAAGTTTCGAGCGAGTTTTTCAAGAAATTATACGCCGATAGTAAATTCATCGAGCAAACCACGCTACAGCTCTACGACGAGCAGGCGGCTCAGTTTCTAGCCGACCGCTACGTAGTGGGCACCTGCCCCAATTGCGGCAACGAAAATGCCTACGGCGACCAGTGCGAGCGTTGCGGCACCTCGCTCAGCCCGACAGAATTAATTAATCCGCGCTCGATGCTGAGCGGCAACACGCCGGTGCTGCGCGAAACCAAGCACTGGTTTTTGCCCCTGAATGAGTACGAGCCCTGGCTGCGCGAATGGATAATCGAAGGCCACAAAAGCGACTGGAAAACCAACGTGTACGGCCAGTGCAAATCGTGGATTGACCAGGGCCTGCACGCCCGCGCCGTAACCCGCGACCTCGATTGGGGCGTGCCCGTGCCGGTGCCCGGTGCCGAAGGTAAAGTGCTGTACGTCTGGTTCGATGCGCCCATCGGTTACATCTCGGCCACCAAGGAAGGCTTCCCCGACGAGTGGGAAAAATACTGGCAGGACCCTGGTACCAAGCTGGTGCATTTTATCGGCAAGGATAACATCGTTTTCCACTGCATTATTTTTCCGGTAATGCTGAAGGCGCACGGCGATTATATCCTGCCCGACAACGTACCTGCCAACGAATTTCTGAACCTCGAAGGCGACAAAATCAGCACCTCGCGCAACTGGGCGGTGTGGCTGCACGAGTACCTACAGGATTTCCCCGGCCAGGCCGATGTGCTGCGCTACGTGCTCTGCGCCAACGCCCCCGAAACCAAGGATAACGACTTTACCTGGAAGGATTTCCAAGCCCGGAATAATAACGAGCTGGTAGCCACGCTAGGCAATTTCGTGAACCGCGCCGCCGTGCTCACGCAGAAGTTTTTTGACAGCAAAGTGCCCGAGCGCGGCGAACTCACCGAAGTTGATGAAGAGGTGTTCCGCCAAGTAGCCGAATTCCCAACTCGCGTTGGCGAATTAATCGAAAACTACCGTTTCCGCGACGCGCTGGCCGAAGTAATGAACCTAGCGCGCCTCGGCAATAAATACTTAGCCGATACGCAGCCTTGGCACTTAATCAAAACCGATGCCGCACGCACCGGCACCGTGCTGCACGTAGCGCTGCAAGTGGCCGCTGCGCTAGTGCCGCTTATTACGCCTTTCTTGCCCGAGTCGGCCGAAAAGCTGGCTAAAATGCTGAATTTCCAGCCCGGTGACTGGCAAAGCGCCGCTCGCGCCGAGCAATTACCAGCTGGTCATCAATTGCAGGAACCTGCGCTGTTATTCGCTAAGATTGACGATGCCGTGGTGCATACGCAGGTGCAAAAATTGCTTGATACCAAGCAGGCAAATGCGCTAGCTAATACGCCCGTAACGCCCACAAAGGAAAACGTAAGCTTCGAGGAATTTGGCAAAATGGACTTGCGCGTTGGCACTATTATCGCCGCAGAGAAAGTCGCCAAAACCAAGAAACTACTCAAGCTAACGATTGACACGGGCCTCGACCAACGCACGATTGTGAGCGGCATTGCGGAGTCGTTTATTCCCGAGGCGTTAATTGGGCAGCAGGCGATGGTGCTGCTGAATTTAGCACCCCGCGAAATAAAAGGCATTCAGAGCCAAGGCATGCTTTTGCTGGCAGAGAATGCGGATGGTAGCTTGGCGCTGATGCAGCCGGGTGCGGCTGTCCGCAACGGCAGTAGCATTTTGTAAATAGCAACGGATAGTTTATCCTTTCCGTTATGCTGAACGCAGTGAAGCATCTCTACCGCACCGTTTGGTTAGTAATCCAACGGTGCGGTAGAGATGCTTCACTGCGTTCAGCATGACAATGTGAAGTGAATTAATCATTTCACATTCACCACATTCATAGCCCGTTCCAGCCCCATCGAGCCAAAGGCTAATATTGCCTCACCTGCCTTCTCAATCCGTAGCGGCAAGTCAATCTGCTCGTCGGCCGAAAACGGGTCCAGCACATAATCAACCTGCCGGCCTTTCGGGAAATTAGCATCCACGCCGAAGCGCAGCCGCGCATACACATCGGTTCCCAGCGTGGCCTGAATGTCTTTCAGCCCATTGTGCCCGCCCGCCGAGCCCTGGCCTTTCAGGCGCAGTTTGCCAAAGGGCAAAGCCAAATCGTCGGTGACGACAATCATGTTTTCGGCCGTGATTTTCAACGCGCTCAGCCAATGCTGCGCGGCCTTGCCACTGAGGTTCATAAACGTGGTAGGCTTTACCAACATGTAAGTATGGCCTTTGCTTTTAAACTCAGTAGTAAACGCGTGTCGGCCTAGCGTGAAACGCGGTGCGTCAAATTTTGCAGCCAGATAATCAGCCACCATGAAGCCGATATTGTGCCGCGTGTCGGCGTATTCGGGGCCGATGTTGCCCAAAGCAAGAACCAAAAAGACCACAGATTCAAACGGATTAAACGGATTTAACGGATACGCCCGCTTGCAGCGGGCTGACTTTTTCTGAATGGAATATTTAGTAAATGCGGCAGAGGAAAGGACTACCAGATATTTTGCAAAAGAAAAAGGCTGCTTTATTAAGCAGCCTTTTTCTTTTACAAAACAACGACTAATCAGCAATTCAACCAGACCCAACAGAAACTCGCTTAGCCAGGGGCGCAGCCCCGTATCCGTTAAATCTGTTTAATCCGTTTGAATCTGCGGTCCTTAGCGGTTGGCAGCCAGTTCGCCTTTCAGCGCACGCGGTACTGTTACGGTCGCGATAGGCGCTTGGGCGCTGGTCAGGATGGTGTAGTTGGTGGGCTTTACCGCACCTACTTTCACCGATTTGCCCAGCTCCAGGGTGCTGATGTCAACTTCCACGTAGTCGGGCAGGTTTTCGGGCATAGCCTTCACCTTCACCTTACGGATTTTGCTAGCCAGCTTACCACCAGCGAGTACGCCCGGCGATACGCCAACGTATTTCACGGGGATGTCCATTTTCACTTCTTTGCCGTCCGCGATTTCCAGGAAGTCAACGTGCAGCAGCATTTCATTGACAGGGTGGAACTGTGCATCTTGCACGATGGCGCGGTAGGTGGTGCCTTCCACGTTCAGGTCCACGATGTGGGCCTCCGGGGTGTACAGCAACTCGCGGAACAGGATGGCGGGTACCGAAAAGTGGACCGTGTCGGTACCACCGTACAGTACGCAAGGCACTTGGGCATCTAGGCGCAGTGCTTTCGCGTCCGTCTTGCCGAGATTCGCTCTTTTAAACCCTACAATCTCCAGGCTTTTCATAAAAGAAGTTGGTTTGGAATGAATTAACCGCTTGACAACTTTGTCGAAACGGGCCGCAAAGATACGAGTTTAGGGCGGGAATTGCAACTAGCTTGAGTTGCAATAGTCTCAATAACGTCTGTCATGCTGAACGCAATGAAGCATCTTGCCTGAGTCTTGAACTGCCTTGGTGAAGCGAGCAAGATGCTTCACTGCGTTCAGCATGACAGACGTTTCTGGTTTCTTACACCAGTTATATGAACAGCGAGCTAATGCTGTCGTGCGTCACCACGTTGCGAATAGCCATCGCAAACAGTGGAGCCACCGAAATCACTCGAATTTTCTCGTTCGCCTCGCGCTGCGGAATCGTGTCGGTCGTAATCAGTTCAGTGAGAGCCGAGTCGCGGATGCGCTGGTGCGCCGGGCCGCTGAGCAGCGGGTGCGTAATAACGGCGCGCACCGAGCGCGCCCCGCGCTCCATCACTAGGTCGGCGGCTTTGCAGATGGTGCCGGCCGTGTCCACCATATCATCCACAAAAACCACGTCCATACCTTTCACGTCGCCGATTATCTGCATCGAGGCGATTTCATTGGCCCGCAGGCGCATCTTGTCGCAGACCACGATTTCGGCCCCAAATTTCTTGGCGTAGGCGCGGGTCCGCACCACGCCGCCCACGTCGGGCGAGGCGAAAATGAGGTTTTCGAGGTTCAGCGACTTGATGTAGGGGGCCGTGACAGTGGCTCCGTCGAGGTGGTCGACGGGGATATCGAAGAAGCCCTGAATCTGGCCGGCGTGCAGGTCGCAGACCATGAGGCGGTCGGTGCCCACGCTCTGGATGATGTTGGCCACCACTTTGGCCCCAATGCTCACGCGGGGCTTGTCTTTGCGGTCTTGGCGGGCGTAGCCCATGTAGGGCATCACGAGGTTGACTTTGTGGGCCGAGGCGCGCTTGCAGGCATCCACCATCAGCATGGCCTCCATGAGGTGCTCGGAGGGCGGAAACGTGCTCTGAATGAGAAACACTTCGCAGCCGCGCACGCTCTCGTTGAAGCTGGGGCCCAGCTCGTTATCGGCAAAGCGCTGCACGGTGAGGTCACCGAGCGGCTGGCCGTAGCTCTCGGCAATTTTGTGGCCTAGCTCCTGCGAGGCGCTGCCAGCGAATATTTTAACAATCGGTTCCATATGCGTGTGCGGTAAGCTTTAGCCTACCAGTAATAAGTGCCAGAAAAAACAGTGCCATGCCCACCAGCCCGCCGCGCCGGGCGTAAAAGCGAAAGGCGCCGGCTTGCTCCCAGTAGGGGAGAAGCCAGCGCCTTGCCGGAGGTGATAAAGAGGGGAGGCCGTTGCAACCGGATGCCCGGTGTGCGGCCTCGTTGAAAAATAACTACAAAGCCGCTGCAATGGCCAGTAAGCCTTCTCTCGGGCTCGCCCTAAGCCAGCCGTGCAGCGCGCACGCGGGCAGTTGGGGTGTTGCGGAGGCTTACTCATGTGGTTGAACTTGGCAGCTCGTCGCCAAGCGGCGGTTTGCGACTGCAAAGTTGCGATAGGTTTAAGGAATTGTGGCAGGGATAGCTGCCTAACCCTACGAAAATAAAAGAACTACTTGCGCGGCCGACCCCGTCTAACGTATCGTGCGGAACAAAGGCTGTATGTTTAAAAACCTGTTAAACTAACACAAGTATGGAAGGCAAGAAGCTATATTGATATTTAGCTTAGCCCCGTTTTTACACGCTTATTTCTCATCTTCAGGGAGAATTAAGTGTTTCGACCAACTTCTTCTTTAAGCTCCAACTGTTCTAACTAGCCGAGGCTTTTCCTTTTCCAAGGATGTCAAGGCGAGGTGGAGTAATTGTGCGCGGTAAATATACCGGGCATTCAATGGCAGCTCGTTGGTTTCAGCAGTGACTTTTGTTGCGGTTGAATAGCTTAAAACGCCGAAACGCCCCTTCTCAGCAATCTGAAAAGGGGCGTTTCGAGTAACGTTGTCCGACCAGGGCTCGAACCTGGACTTTCTTGAATCAAAATCAAGCGTGTTGCCAGTTACACCATCGGACAATTTCCCGTTGGCTGGTGTGCCGTTCGGGGCTGCAAAGGTACTAAAGGATTAATACGAGGCAAGAGTTGGCGTGAAAATTTTTAAAGTTTTTTTGGGCGGGTAGGGACTGCCAAGTGGTTAGTAGCTGATTTTGTAGCCGTTGGCGCTGGGCAGCGTGGTGGCGCATTTAGGTGGTTTTGGGTAAGGGTGGGGGCCACTTTGGGGGCAGTTTGTAGCAGCAAGCTAAAGCCTGCCCGACTTTGAAAAGCCCTGATTTTGGCGTACTTTTGCACCCTCAAAAGCAACTTAACTTAGTAAAACAAAACCAAATGGCGAATTCGGGCAAAATCACCCAGGTTATCGGCCCCGTGGTGGATGTGAGCTTCGCGGGCGAAGCGGACCTCCCCAACATCTTCGACGCCCTGGAAGTAACCAAAGAAAACGGCCAGGTGGTAGTTCTGGAAACCCAGCAGCATTTGGGCGAAGACCGGGTCCGTACCATTGCCATGGACTCGACTGAGGGCCTAACCCGTGGCGCGGAAGTGCGCAGCCTGGGCCGCGCCATCACGATGCCCACCGGCGACGGTGTGAAAGGCCGCTTGTTCAACGTTATCGGCCAGGCCATTGACGGTATTCCACAGCCCACCAGCACCGGTGGCCTGCCCATTCACCGCCAGGCCCCGGCGTTTGAAGAACTGGCAACTTCGTCGGAAGTATTCTTCACCGGTATCAAAGTAATCGACCTGCTAGCTCCTTATGTGAAGGGCGGTAAAATTGGCTTGTTCGGCGGTGCCGGCGTAGGCAAAACCGTTCTGATTCAAGAGCTTATCAACAACGTGGCCAAGGCCTACGAAGGCCTGTCGGTGTTTGCCGGCGTGGGCGAGCGTACCCGTGAGGGCAACGACTTGCTGCGCGAATTTATCGAAGCTAACATCATTCGCTACGGCGAGGCCTTCAAGCACTCGATGGAAGAGGGCGGCTGGGACCTGAGCAAAGTGGATATGGCCGAGATGGAAAAATCGCAGGCTACCCTCGTGTTTGGCCAGATGAACGAGCCTCCCGGAGCCCGCGCTCGCGTGGCTTTGTCGGGCCTCACCATCGCCGAGAGCTTCCGCGATGGCGACGGCACCGGTGCTGGCCGCGACATTCTGTTCTTTATCGACAACATCTTCCGCTTCACGCAGGCGGGTTCGGAGGTGTCGGCTCTGCTGGGCCGTATGCCGTCGGCCGTAGGTTACCAGCCCACGCTGGCCACCGAAATGGGTGCCATGCAGGAGCGCATTACCTCGACCAAGCGCGGTTCTATCACCTCGGTACAGGCTGTATATGTGCCTGCCGATGACTTGACTGACCCGGCCCCTGCCAACACCTTTGCTCACTTGGACGCCACGACGGTACTGAGCCGCAAAATCGCCGAGTTGGGCATCTACCCGGCCGTTGACCCGCTGGACTCGACCTCGCGCATCCTTGACGCCACTATCTTGGGCGACGAGCACTACAACACTGCCCAGCGCGTGAAGGAGATTCTGCAGCGCTACAAAGAGCTGCAAGACATCATCGCCATCCTGGGTATGGACGAGCTTTCGGAGGAAGACAAGCAGACCGTAAACCGCGCTCGCCGCGTGCAGCGTTTCCTGTCGCAGCCCTTCTTCGTAGCCGAGCAGTTCACCGGCCTGCAAGGCGTGCTGGTTGACATCAAGGACACCATCAAAGGCTTCAACGAAATCATCGACGGCAAGCACGACCACTTGCCTGAGTCGGCCTTCAACTTGGTTGGCAACATCGAAGATGCCGTGGCTAAGGGCGAGCGCCTGATTGCGGAAGCAAAATAAGTGTGAAGGAGTGATTGAGTGAATGAGTGAAGTAGCTAAACGACACTCGGACAGCCAATTACTCATTCACTTACTCACTCATTCACTGCTCATGCATTTAGAAATCATCACCCCCGACCGCAAGGTCTATGACGGCGAAGCCACTTCGGTGCGCTTTCCGGGCACCGATGGCTCGTTTGAAGTGCTCAACAACCACGCGCCGCTGATTGCGGCTTTGAAAGAAGGCGACGTGACGGTGACGGGCGCGGGCGGCGGCACGTTTCACATTACCGGCGGCATCGTAGAGGTGCTGCGCAACAATGTGGTAGTGCTGGCCGAATCAGCTTCGGCGTAGTTTCGGGCTTGACCTTATTTTGTAGAGCGCCCGCTCTGGCTTCGGCCGGGGCGGGCGCTTTTTTGTGGGTAATGCGGAGTGGCTTTCGTGTCAATGGCAGCCTTTTAGGACTGTTTTCCGTTCAGCAATTATTCATCAATTTTTACCGGCCCTGCCGCCGCCTCATGTCGCTTCCGCTCGAAACCAATATTTATTCTCCTCGCCAACGCTACCTGCTGCTCATTGTGACCCTTGTAGTGCTGGGGTTGCTAACGTTTTATGGCCTGCTCAGCTACCTCACGGCGTTCCTGGGGGCAGGTATTCTCTATGTGGTGCTGCGGCCGTGGTTTACGGCGCTGGTGCATAAACGCAAGTGGAACCGCACGCTCGTGACGGTACTGCTGCTGTTGTTTGCAGTGGTGGTGCTCATTATTCCGTTTTTCGCCCTTACCTCTCTGTTGATTGATAAAGTGCGGATAGTGGCCCAAAACACCGACCAGATTCTGGCCACCGTGCAGGGCATTGAGCGTAAGCTTGGGGTGCAGGTGACACAGCAAGACCAGGTGCGCCAGCTGCTCCAGCAAGGGGCGGCCAAAGTAAGCCAATGGATACCCACGCTGGCTAGCAGTGTGCTGAATGTCATTGTGATAGTAGGCCTGATGCTCTTTACCATGTACTACCTGTTCACTCAGGAAGAGGCTTTTCTAGCGGGCCTTCACCGCTACTTGCCTTTCCGCGAAAAGACGCTGGATGAACTGAGTGAGTCGCTGCGCAACAACGTGAATGCCAACGTGCTCGGACAGGGCTTGGTAGCGCTAGTGCAGGGCCTCCTCACGGGCCTCACGCTGTGGATATTCGGAGTGCCCTCGCCAGCATTCTGGACGGTTATCGCGTTTTTTATGGCGTTTATCCCGGTGCTGGGTACGCCGCTGGTATGGGGGCCGGCTGCGCTCTATCAGTTTGCGCAGGGGCACAGTGGGCAGGGTATCGGCATTTTGCTGGTGGGCGTTATCGTTATTATCAATATTGATAATGTGCTGCGCATTCAACTGGGCAAGTACATGGGCGATATTCACCCGTGGGTAACGCTGGTGGGTTTGACACTGGGTGTGGATATTTTTGGCATCGTGGGCCTGGTTATTGGGCCGCTGCTGCTCTCGTACCTCATTGTGCTGATGCAGGTGTTTGCCCGCGAAAACCGCGTGCTATTGCATTTGGTGCCGGATACTTATACCGGTAAGGCCGAGGAAATAATCGATAAGGCGGGAAAGGTGCGCGACGAGGCCGAGGAAATTCGCCGCACTCATTAGCGGCTCAGGTAGGGGCGGGGAAGTACCTTCGCCCTCCTATGGACCTGACCCCGATTCACCCTAAAGTCACCCCGATATATCAGACTTCGGTGTTTAAATTCAGCTCGCTGGCCGAGTTGGAAACCTACTACACTGCCCCCGACCACGGCGGCATGTACGGCTACTCACGCTCCGAGCACCCCAACTCCGACGAGCTGGTGGCCGAAGTGGCCCGGCTCGAAGGAGCCGCCGGCGGTGGCGTAGCCACCGGTGCGGGCTTGGCGGGGTTACTAGCCGCTGTGCTGGCAGTTTGCCAAGCTGGCGACCATGTGTTGTGCCCGGCCGAACTCTATGGTGGCTCAGTCGTGCTGCTTTCGAAGGAGTTAAGTCGCCTTGGCATCGAAACCAGCTATGTGCCTCTGACTGACCTCTACGACGTAGCCAAGCATCGCAAGCCCAGCACCAAGCTGGTGCTGGCCGAAGTGCTCAGCAACCCGCTGCTCGTAGTGCTCGACGGCCCGCGGCTGGCGCAAGCCTGCCGCGAGCAAGGTATTTTATTGCTGATTGACAGCTCATTCACTTCGCCCATCCTCACGCGCCCGCTCGATTGGGGTGCCGATATGGTGTGGCACTCAGCTACTAAGTACCTAGCCGGCCACTCCGACGTGACGGCTGGCGTAGTGGTGGCCCGCGACCCAGAAATCGGGAAGCGCCTGCGGCGAATTGCCACTAACCTCGGCCTGATGCTAGCCCCGCTCGATAGCTGGCTGGCCGTGCGTGGCCTCAAAACGCTACGCTTGCGAATGCGCCAACACACCGAAAATGCGCTGGCAGTGGCGCAGTTTCTGGCGCAGCATCCGGCCGTGGCGCAGGTATTTTATCCTGGCCTCGAAGCGCATCCCGGCCATGACTTGGCGCAAGCGCAACTGCTGAATGGCCTCTACGGCGGCATGTTGAGCGTGAGGCTAGCCGATGACTCGGCCGCTGCTGTGGATAGTTTCATTCAAAAATCGCAGCTTTTCCCGCTGGCTCCTTCGCTGGCGGGCGTGCAGTCGTCGTGCTCGTACCCGGCGGCTACCTCGCACCGGGGGCTCACGGCCGAGCAGCGGCAGGCGCTGGGCATCACGTCGGGCGTGCTGCGCTTGAGCGTGGGCATAGAGGAACCGGAAGAATTACTGGCTGATTTGGCGCGGGCGCTGGGCTAATGTTGTGTCTACACAAGGCAGCAAAGGTGGCGAAAAGCGAAGTGGTAAAGTCTGATTGTAATTCAGGTATGGTATTAAATTTCAAGGTATTGCGACTAAAAAGTAGGCGTTAGTAGTGTCCTTGAGGCGCACATTTGGCAATGGTAAGCAAATTAGGAATGCCGTATTTCGCCTCGGTTCTGCTGGGGCGCTACGGCGTTGGGTCCGGCAGCTTTTCATTCGCCTTACTTCGCTTTCGCTATGGCCCCTGCTGCGCCCCGCCTACCACTGGCTCTCAAACTGCTCGTTACTGCCTTCCTGGCGGTGATGGTGCCGGTTTATTACCTTAACTACGGCCCCACCAATTTTCTGTACTTCTGCGATATCTCGCTGCTGTTGGCCTTTCTGGCCCTTTGGACCGAGCGGCCGCTGTTTGCGTCGATGGCGGCCGTGGGCATTTTGGTGCCGCAGATGCTGTGGTGCCTCGACTTCGGGGCCGAGCTCTTGGGCGTGCATTTAGTGGGCCTCACCGGCTACATGTTCGACCCCAACCGTTCGCTTTTCTTGCGCGGCTTATCGTTCTTCCATGGCTGGCTGCCGTTTCTGCTGCTGTTTTTGGTTAAGCGTTTGGGGTACGACCGGCGGGCCTTGTGGGCTTGGACGGTCCTGGGCTGGAGTTTGTGCTTGGTGGCGTATTTCTTTTTGCCGCCTGCGGGTACTGTGTTGCCCGATGCCAAGATTCCGGTAAACATCAACTACGTGTTCGGCTTCGACGATGCCAAGCCCCAGACGTGGCTGCCTGGCCCGGTTTACCTGCTCGGCTGGATGCTGACGCTATTTGGCCTGTTTTACTTGCCCACGCACTTGGTGCTGCGTCGCTGGTTTGGGCGGCCAGTTGGGGCAGCGGCGGTGCCGGTGGCGCAGGCAGCTGGTAGTTTGCAGTCGGCTTGAAGCAGGCTGCCAAACTATGCTTCTGGGCTAATTCTATCTAAAACAGCTTCTTGATTTATGCTACGCAAACAGCTCGAAACCAGCTTGGCTTGGCTATGGGTGCTGGCCGTGGCGGCCACTGTGCTCGACCTGGCAGGGGTGCTGCAGTTTGCCAGCCGGGCGGTGGCGAGTGGGGTGCATTGGGGAGTGTTGGTGTTAGTATTTGCTGCCGCTGGGCATTGGCACTGGTGGCGGCCGCTGCCGTGGCTGCTGTGGGCAGGCCTGCTAGGAGTGGTGGGGCTGTGGCTGGCCTCGCCGCTGCTGAGTGTGCTGGGCTATATTACTCAGCTGCCGGGCAGGCTGGCCTACTCGTTTTTTTTTGATAGGGGCGACGATGCCATCTGGCGCTGGCGCAATGAGCACGTCTATTTTCGGCGGGGGCGGGGCTTGGTGGTGTCGCAATATTACGTGCCTATGCCGGTGCTCAACGGCACGGGCGACCAGCGCACGGTGCACCTGGTGCCCATCACGCCCCTTTGGTACTGGGCGCGGCCCCTGCCGGGCGGCCTAGCTGCTGCCGACTCGCTGGCGCTGGTGGCGCAGGGCTGGGTGCCGGTAAACCGGGACTACGCCTACTTCAGCTTCGACCCTGCCGAGCAAGCCCGCCTCGGTGCCAAAAAAGACAGTTTGGATGCCGAAGACCTGCGCGCTCACCAGCAGTTTGAAGCCGACCCGGCCAACCGCCGCATCATCGAAGCGGTGAAGCACGATGCCGAAATGAATCGCTACCTCGATAGCTTGGATACGGCTAAAAAGCGTTCGGAGGAGTGAAAATGGCCAAATGATGTGGGCAGGGCGCGCCTGAACAGCAAGGCCTACCAAGCGATTTTGGTCGCCTATAAAAACTGAAAGTGTTTCAAGCAGATTGGGGCCTACAATCCTTCGCGCACGGCCCGTGCCACGCGGCGTAGGTCGTCGTCGGCCATGGCGGTGCCGCTGGGCAGGCATAGGCCCCGCGCAAAAAGGTCTTCGCACACCGTGCCGCCATACATGGGCGCGTCGGCGAACAGCGGCTGCAAGTGCAGCGGCTTCCAGAGCGGCCGGCTCTCAATCCTGCATGTTTCAAGATGCTGGCGCAGCGTTTCGGGGGTGGCGGTAGTTTCCGCCGGGTTGAGCAAGATGGTGGTGAGCCAGCGGTTAGAGTGGCTGCCGGGCGGCTCAGTGGCGGGGGCCACGGTGAGGCCGGGCAGGCCAGCCAGGTTTTCTTTATACCAATTGAAAATCTCGCGGCGGCGCTTCACTCGGTCTTCGAGCAGCTCCATTTGGCCCCGGCCGATGCCAGCCAGTAAGTTGCTGAGGCGGTAGTTGTAGCCGATTTCGGAGTGCTGATAATAGGGGGCGGGGTCTTTGGCCTGGGTGGCCAGAAACAGCGCCTTTTTCGCCTGCTCAGCGTCGGCCGTGAGCAGGGCACCGCCGCCACTGGTAGTCAGTATTTTATTGCCATTAAACGAAAACACGCTCACCTGCCCAAAGCTGCCTAGCGGCCGGCCCTGGTAGCGGGCTCCCAGCGCCTCGGCGGCATCTTCCAGCACTGCAATGCCATATTCCTGCGCAATGGCTAACACCTCATCAAGCTTGGCCGGCATGCCGTAGAGATGCACCAGAATGAGCGCCTTAGGCTTTTTGCCTTTTTTGAGGCGGTCGGCGATGGCCTCGCGCAGGCGCTCGGGGCAGATATTCCAGGTATCGGCCTCGCTGTCTACGAACACTGGCGTGGCCCCACAGTACACGATGGGGTTGGCCGTGGCCACAAAGGTGAGCGAAGGACACAGTACCTCATCGCCGGGGCCCACGCCCAGCAGCAGCAGCCCCAGGTGAATAGCCGCCGTGCCCGACGTGAGCGCCACCGCGTGCCCCACGCCGGTAAAGGCGCACAAGTCTGCCTCAAAGCCCGTGAGGTTGGGGCCGATTGGGGCTACCCAATTGTCCTCCACCGCCTTGTGCAGGTAGTTTAGCTCGTGGCGGCCCAAGTGCGGCGGCGATAGGTAGATGCGGTCCAAAGGAGAGTTAGTAGTTCTAAACGGTTGCCTTGGCGAAGAGACACGATGAAGCAGCCTTTCCTGATGCGTTTGTTAACGTTGGCGAGCGGTCAAGCAAATGTGGCTTCGTCGTTCCTCCTCGCAAGGACAATTACTGCCTTTTTGTTTCCTTCGCCGGCACGCCCACGGCCGTAATTCCGGCTGGTAGCTCGCGCACCACCACCGCGCCCGCCCCAATGGTAGCGCCCGCGCCCACCCGCACGGCGTGGATAACGGTGGCATTGGTGCCCAGGTACACGCCCGCCCCCAGCTGCGCGCCGCCCCCGATGTTGACGTGCGGCATCAGCGAGCAGAAGTCTTCGAGCACCGCATCGTGCCCCACCGTGCAGCCCAAATTCAGCAGCACAAAGCGGCCCAGAATGATGTCGCAGGTCAAGATGCAGCCCTGCTGAATAAGGCAGCCTTCGCCCAGGCTAACGCGCTGATACGAAGCCAGCGCCACCCCCGGATGCACCAGGGCCGGAAACGAAAGCTGCGCCGATGTGAGCCGGGCCACCACGGCCGGCCGGCTCTGGCTGCTGCCCACGGCTACCGCCACAGCCAGCGGCTCGGCGGTTTGGTTGAGGTCGTGGGCGGTGCCGAGGTAGGGCAGGCCCGCGAGGGTGGGCGTGGCGGGCGGCTGGTCGTCGTAGAAGCCGCGCACTTGCCAGTTGGCCCCGGCTTCGTTGAGCTGGTGCAGCAGCAGCAGCACCTCGCGGCCCAGGCCCCCTGCCCCGAAGATGACGATGGGCCGGGGCTGGGCTGGGCTATCGACGGCGTAGTCGGGAAAGAAAATTTCAGTCATAAAAAAACAGCGCGCCGAACTCGGCGCGCTGTTACGGGTGGCGGGTTAGGCCACTAGTATCGTTTCGCCGTGCTGGCTGGTGTCGAGGCCGTGGGCCTCGTTTTCGGCATTCACGCGGATGGGTACAATCAGGTTAGTCACCTTATACAGCAGCCACGAGCCCCCAAAGGTAAACGCCCCCACGATGAGTAGCGTGAGCAGGTGGTAGCCCAGCAGCGCCGGCCCGCCGCCGGTGAACAGGCCGCCCTTCTGCGCAAACAGCGCCGTGGCCAGCATGCCCACGATGCCGCCCACGCCGTGGCACGGAAATACATCCAGCGTATCGTCGAGGGTAGTGCGATTTTTTAGAATAACAGCCCCAAAGCTCACGCCCGAAGCTAGAATGCCAATGGCCAGCGCCGGACCATAGGCCACAAAGCCCGCCGCCGGCGTAATGGCCACCAGCCCCACTACCGCCCCAATGGCCGCGCCCATCGCCGAAGGCCGGTCGCCGCGCGCCGACTCCAGCAGCATCCAGGTGAGCATGGCGGCGGCCGAAGCTAGGTGCGTAGTAAAGAACGCCTGCACGGCCGTGGTATTGGCCCCGAAGGCCGAGCCGGCATTGAACCCAAACCAGCCAAACCACAGCAGGCCAGTGCCCAGAATCACGAAGGGCACATTGACCGGCGTGTGGGAGTGGCCATCGAGGTGCACGCGGCGGCGGCCGATAGAAATAGCCCCCGCCAGCGCCGCAAAGCCCGCCGAAATATGTACCACCGTGCCGCCTGCAAAGTCGAGCACGCCCCACTTGGCCAAAAAGCCGTCGGGGTGCCAGGCCCAGTGGGCCAAGGGGCAGTAAATGAGCAAGCTAAAGAGGCAGATAAAAATTAGATACCCCCAAAACCGGATGCGCTCGGCAAAGCCGCCGCTGATGAGCGCCGGCGTGATAATGGCAAACTTGAGCTGAAACGCCGCAAACAGCACCAGCGGCATGGTAGTGCCCAGCCGGGCGTGCGGGGCGGTGCCCACATTATTGAACATGAAAAACGTGCGTGGGTCGCCAATCACACCCCCGATGTCGTCGCCGAAAGCCAGCGAAAAGCCCACCACGTACCACAGCACCGAGATGATACCCAGCGCGATAAAGCTCTGGAGCATAGTCGAGATGACATTGCCCCGGCTTACCATGCCGCCGTAAAAAAACGCCAGCCCCGGCGTCATGAACAGCACTAGTCCCGAGGCCGTGAGCATCCAGGCAATGTCGGCGGCCTGGAAGGCATTGGGGGCCGCCTCGGGGTGGTTTTGGGGGATGAAAGCGGCGGCACCCGCTAGCACCAGCATCATAACCAGTGATAAGCGAGCTAATAGAATTTTTCGCGGCATAAAGACAGTTTTTAGCAAAATGACCTGCGCGAAGATAGGGGGTAGCCGCTTTTTGCAGGATGAAATGACTAAAACAGTCTATTTTGAGAAGTAGGTTGGTAGGTAGACGCTACTTTTTACTGAGGAGGTAGTCGAAAATGCATACAATGTTTTTTGCGCAGTAGGCCAACCTCGCCGCGCAATAGCCGGTACAACCCACGCCAGCGGCCAACCAACCATCACCCGCTGCCATCGCACCATGACGCACAAATCCAAATGGCTGCTATTTGCCCCCGCTGGGCTGGTAGTGGTGGGGGCCGGGGCCTGCCTCGTAAGCTGGGCCAGCGCCCTGAAAGAGAAAGGTGCCCCCGCCAAGCAGTGGGTACCCGCCGGCACGGCCGCGCTGGTCGTATTCAACGCCGGCCTGAGCCTCTTTGGCCACGGCGTGGCCGAAAGCGTACTGTATCAACTCAAAGAAAAAGACCAGCCCGAGCCGGCCTAACGTAGCGCTACTGGCCTACACTGTAGGCGGGCCGGGCGCTTGCAGGTTATCCAGCTCAATGTTCAGGGCCTCCACCGAAATCTGAATTTCGCGCAGGGCTAGGGCCAGCGAGGCCAGCAGCGCCAGCAGGCTTGCGCCAAATAAAATATCGCCCGCCCGCTGAAAACCGGCGAACAGGACGAACATGGTGAGCACGCAGCCAAAAATGCTGGCTGTGCCCAGGGCCTGCATGTTGCGCAGCAGCACCAGCCGGTGGCGCAGGTTGCTAATCTGGGGCAGCAGGTGGGCGTGGGGCGCGTTTTCGTAGCGAGTCTTGAGGCCGCGCACCCGGTCGGCGAGGCTCAGAAAGCGGTTGGTATAAGCCAGCAGCAGCAGTGACAAAGCCGGAAACAACAGCGCGGGCGTAGTAAGCGTGATTTCCATGGCACAAATAAAAAAGCCTCAGCGTGTTGCTGAGGCTTTTTTTAAGTTAGAAGCGAAGCTAGCGGAAAGCTATTCCGATTTGGCTTCCATTTTTTCGGTGCCTTCTACGGTTTTTTTACCGGCTTTCTGGGTGGTGCGCTTTACAGCGCTTTTGCTTTTCTTGAAGCCGTGCTTGATTTTGGTACCGGCTTTGTCAGCCACGTTGCCAGCAGCATCGGCCGTGTTCGACAGCGCTTTGCCAGTGTTGGTTTTGCCGGTTTTGGTTACGGTTTTCATGTCGCCTTTCTCGGTCACGATTTTTTTCGTGCCATTGTCCCGCGTTTTCACCTCCGTGGTAGGAGTCTGGGCAAACGAAGCAGTGGTGAAAGCGCAGGCGGCGAGGAGCAGAATTGTGTTTTTCATGTGTGAAAAAGTGGGGATAATAATGTTTCCCGTGCTTTGTACGCGCTCCCTTATATAGAGTTGTCGGCGCAGAGCAAGTCGGGCAATATTAAGCCTTCCAAAGCTCGTGCCAAACCTGCCCAACGCCCACTAATCAGCTAGGTAATAGCAGCGAACTATCGCCGTAGCTCAAAAAGCGGTAGCCGTGGGTTAGCGCGTGGTCGTACACCGTGCGCCAGCCCGGCCCCAGCAGCGCCGACACCAGCAAAAGCAAGGTGCTTTCGGGCTGGTGAAAGTTGGTAATCAGCCCCTGCACCAGCCGAAAGCGATAGCCCGGCGCAATGAGCAGGCGCGTGCTGGCTTCCAGCGTATCGGTGCCCGTGGCGTCGAGGTGCGCCAGCAAGGCTTGCAGGGCAGCTTCAGGAGAAATAACTAGCTCGGTTTCCTCATAAGGCTGCCACTGCGCCACGGCCAGCGTGGTCTGCCCAGGCTGCCGCACCAGGCTGGCCCCCAGCCAATACAGGCTTTCCAGGGTGCGCAAACTAGTAGTGCCCACCGCGATAACCGGCCGCGGCCGGTGCGCCAGCAGCTGGCGCAACAAGCTGGCCTGCACAATGATAGGCTCGGCGTGCATAGGGTGGCCGTCCATCGTGTCGGCCTTCACCGGCTGGAAGGTGCCGGCCCCCACGTGCAGCGTCACGCGCCCGGTGGCCGTGCCGCGCTGCGCCAGTTCCTCCAACAGCTCGGGGGTGAAGTGCAGGCCGGCGGTGGGGGCGGCCACCGCGCCCTCGTGGGCGGCGTACACAGTTTGGTAGCGCACGGCATCGGTGGCGGTATCGGGGCGGTGCAGGTAGGGTGGCAAGGGCAGGTGGCCGGCCGCCCGCAGCACCTCGGCAAAGGGCAGCGAGGCGGGCTCCCAGCGAAAATCAATCAGGCTTTCGCCACTTTCTTCGATAGCCTGGCGCTCAGCCCACAGGGTGGCGGGCTGGCCGGCAAAAGAAAAATCCAGGCGCAGAGGCCCCTCTTTCCAGCGGCGGCCGTTGCCCACGAGGCAGCGCCAGGTGGCGGCGGCAGTTTGCTGCAAGGCGAGCTCCAGGGCGCGGTGCGGGGCCACGGGCTCGAGGCAAAACAGCTCGACCACGCCGCCCGTGGGCCGCTTGGCCAGCAGCCGGGCGCGCACCACCTGGGTGTCGTTGAAAATGAGCAGGGTATCGGGTGGCAATTCGCCGGGCAGGTCGCGGAAGGTTTTATCGGTAATGACGCCCGCCCGGCTCACGAGCAGGCGGCTGGCGGCGCGGTCGGGCAGGGGCTCAGGCGCGATGCGCTCGGCGGGCAGGTCGTAGTGAAAATCCTGGATGCGGAGCTGGTGCGGGTCGGCAGGGGTGGGGGAGGACATAGAACTAGTTGAACCAGAAATAGGCGGCAAAGGTCGGGCCCCAGCCAAGGGTTTTGGGCAGGGGGCTGGCATAGTCGGGCGGTTAAGAACGAACTTGCGGGCTCATTCTCTCCTTTGCATGCGTCTGTTTTGCTTCTTTTTTGTGCTGCTGCCGGGCCTGGCCTACGCGGCCGCCCCGCCCGCGCATCCCTATGCCGACGCGGTGCGCCGCCGCATTGCCACCGCCCAGGACGAGCGCAAAACCGCTGAGCTGCTACCATTCCTCACCGCTAAAAACCCAACTTACCGCGCCGCCGCCGCCGAAGCCTTGGCTTCGGTGCAAGACCGCGCCGCCGTGCCCGCGCTGCTGCCGCTGCTGCACGATGCCGCGCCCGCCGTGCGCCGCGCCGCCGCCTACGCCCTGGGCCAGGCTGGCGACAGCACGGCAGTGCTCGCCCTCAGCCAGCGCCTGGCGCAGCCCGAGGCCAATGCCCTGGCCCGCCGCGCCACCTACGAGGCGCTGGGCCGCTGCGTCACCAAGCGTTCGGTCAGCCAGTTATGGACAATAAGAGCAGCCGGAGCCGATAGCGCTACCGCGCCGGGCCGGGCCTGGGGTTTGTACCGGGCGGCGTTGCGCGGCCTGGCTACGGCGGAGGCGGTGGGGCAAGCTACTCAACTGCTGGGCCAGAGCAAGCAGGTGCTACCCGCCCGGCAAGGCGCATCGGCGGCGCTCACGCGGATGCGTGGGCAGGACTCGACGCTGGCGCGGGTGGCGCTGCCGGTGCTGCTGAAACTGGTGGTAAGTGACAAAGATTACTTTGTGCGGGCGAATTGTGCGACGGCGCTGGGGCGCGTGGCGCGGCCGGTAGCGTACAGTGCTTTAGCTCAAGCTTGTTATGGTACTGACTATCGAGTACGTATTGCAGCGTTGCGAGCTTTACCTACTGATTCAAAAATTACTGTTAGAATAACTGAAGTAGTAGGCAAAGCTTCTGTTAGTGAGAATATTAAGCTAATCAATGTAGGTATGTTAGAGATAGACCGCCCTTTGGCTCAAGAGTCTCTAATAGCTGCTGAATGGTTCTTGAAAACCGAATTTGATACTATTCAGATACTTCCTTTTTTGCGGCTTTTTGTTGGAATTAGTCCGGATTACCGCACTCGTGCCACCCTGTTGCAAGCCGCCCTGCGCCACGCGCCCGCTGCCCAACGCCCGGCCGTCGCCGACACCATTCGCCGCCGCTACCAACACACCGTCAACCAATACGAGAAAGCCGCCCTGCTCACCGCCCTCAGCGAAGACCCGGCGCAGTTTGATTTCTTGGCTCAAGAAGCGGCAATAACCACTGGCCCATCCGTGGTGCCCGGCTCCGCCTTGGCCGCCTTGGTCACGTTGCGCGGCAATAAAAATTTCCCCGTCGCTCGCCAGGCCGATTTCACCGCGGCCCTGCGCCGCACCCTGGCTGGCGGCGACGTGGCCCAGCTTAGCACGGCCGCCGAGGCGCTAGCCGATGCCAAGCTGGTGCCCAAGCCCCAGCCCGACGACCTGGCCGCCCTGCGCCAGGCCCGCGATAAGCTGACGCTGCCCCGCGAAATAGAGCCCTGGATAGCCTTGCAGCAAACCTTAGATAAGCTCGAAAAAAACCCCGCGCCCGCGCCTGTGCCGCGGGGCACCGCCAGCCAGCACCCGATAGATTGGGCGGTGGTGCAACGTGTGCCGGTGGGCCAGCGCGTGCGCCTGACCACCACGCAGGGCATTATTGAGCTGGAGCTGAAGGTGGTCGAATCGCCCGGCGCGGTGGCCAGCTTCGTGACTTTGGTGCGGCAGCATTTCTACGATGGGCTGTATTTCCACCGCGTGGTGCCCAACTTTGTGGCCCAGGGCGGCGACCCGCGCGGCGATGGCTCGGGCAGCACGCCCTATACGTTGCGCTCGGAACTGGCCCAGCTCAACTACGGGGCTGGGGCGGTGGGCTTGGCCTCGGCAGGCAAGGACACCGAAAGCTGCCAGTTTTTTATTACCCACTTGCCCACGCCACACCTCGATGGCCGCTACCCGATTTTTGCCCAAGTGGTGCGGGGCCTCGACGTGGTGCAGCGCCTCGACGTAGGCGACCGCATTACGGCGGCAACTTTGCTCGTAGCCAGTCCGCCGCCACCGGCCCGGACTTCGACTAACCGATGAAAAAACCGTGGCTCCTCGCCTGCCTCGTGCTGGCCCTGCTCGCTGACTTAGCGTTTACCTACGCGCAAAACCTGCGCCTGACCGTCGATGGCGACCTGGCGGCCATTGTGGTGCCGCGGGCCGACTACGCCGCTGTGCTCCACGACCCCTTTGGGCTGCGCGTGCTGACGACGGGCGGCTGGTACGCGGCCCCCAATCGGTTTTTTTCGCACATCATGATGCGCGAATACTGCCTGGGTATGCCGCGGGTGCTGCACGCCGTGGCTAGCCCCATCACGAGCGTGTATGCCGCCATGGCGCTGCTCAATGTGCTGGTGCAGGCGCTGCTGCTGTACGTGCTGGGCTGGTATGCCACGGGCACGCGCCACCTGGGCCGCGTGCACCTGTGGCTGGCCATGGTGCTGATGGCCCCGTTTTTTCAGATGACGGGGTACGATGGGCAAATGGCCATTATTGATAACTCCTTCACCTACAATTTTTTCTACGCCATTCCGGTGTTGCTATTGCTAGTGCTGTTCTGGCCCTTGTACCGCGCTGCCTGGCGGCAAGAGCCGCTGCACCTGGCCTGGTACAAGCTGCTGGCCATGCTGGCGCTAATAGTAGTATTGGCCCTGAGCGGGCCGATAGTGGGCGGGGCCGGCCTGGTGCTGCTGGCCGGCATGGGCCTGCACGTGGCCTGGGGCCGCTGGCAGCGCCCGGCCGCCGACCGGCTGCGCGGGCTGCCCTGGCAGGGCATGTTACTATGCGGCTGGCTGGGCTTACTGTGCTTGTACTCGCTCTACATCGGCCGCCACAACACCGAGAATATCACCACCTCCATGCGCTCGCTCGGCGAGCGCTACCAGCTGGTGCCCTACGGCATATTTGATGAGTTGACCAGCAAGCTGGGGCTGCCGCTGCTGGTGCTGGGTTGCCTGGCCAATCGGCTGCTTATCCGGCGCTTGCTGCCGCCTACTGCCGAGGCCCGGCGCATAGGGCAGGTGCTGCGGTGGCTGGGCTGGTTTGTGCTGGTGTACGTGGCGTTGCTGCCGCTGGGCGGCTACCGCGTTTACCGGCCGCTCATTCTGCGGCACGATTCCATTTTGCCCATCACCATTGGGCTGGTGGGGTTCTATGCGCTGTCGGCGGGGTATTTAGTACGAAATTTGCGCGGGCGCTCGTTGTATTGCTATGGGGTAGGGGTAGTAGTAATCGCGTTTATTTTTACCAATGCCGACCGCCGCATCAACTCGCGCCACGACAATACCTGCGAGCGCCAGGCCCTGGCGCGGCTAGCCCAGGCCGGCCCCGCGCCCGTGGTGCGCCTGCCCGACGAGTGCCCGGTGCTATCGTGGGACCCCATCCTCAACCCCAACGAGTCGCTGACCAACGCGGAGCTGCTGACGTACTGGGGTATCACTTCCCACCCAACGCTCTATTACTACAAGGCCCCTTAGGCCACCGCCTTCAGCTGCCGGCCTTCACTTGGAGGCCGCAGCTTTGTGAACCGACTACCTAATTCAATGCAAAAATTCTGGCAGCTGCTTTCATTGGTGCTCGCCATCTTGGTTGTTCTGGCGCTTACCTGCGTGCGCAGTTATCACCTGCGGCTCGACGGGGACATTGCCCCCATTGTGTGGCCCCGCGCCGACTACGTGCACATTCTGCACGACCCGTTTGGCTGGGATGTGCTTACGCGCCACAGCATCTACGCGGGCCCCAACCGGTTTTTTGCCCACGCGGCCATGGTGCTTTATTTTCGCCATGTGCCGCTGTGGCTGCAAGCCGTGGCCAGCCCCATCAACAGCCTGTACCTCAGCACTACCTTGTTTAGTGTGGGCACCGAGGTGCTGCTGCTCTACGTGATGGGCTGGTATGCCACGGGCACGCGCCGCCTGGGCAGCGTGCGCCTGTGGCTGGCCATGGCCCTGATGCTGCCCTTCTTCCAAACCACGGGCTACAACCGGCAAATGGCCATTATGGACAATGCCGTGACGTACAATTTTTTCTACCCCTTTCCGCTTATGCTGCTGCTGGTGCTGCTGTGGCCGATGTACCGGGCCGTGCGGCAGGGGCAGCCGGTGCAGCTAGCCTGGTGGCATCTAGGGCTCATGCTGCTGCTGGGGGTGGTGCTGGCATTTAATGGCCCCATCATTACGGGTACGGTGCTGATACTGCTGCTGGGCGTGGGGCTGCGCGCCGCCTGGCAGCGGCGGCATCTGCCCGCCACCCAGTGGCTGCGCGGGCTGCCCTGGCGGCTGGTGCTGCTATGGGCCTGGCTAGGGCTGCTGAGTTTATACTCGCTCTACATTGGCCGCAACAATACGGAGAACATCACCACCTCTGTGCGCTCACTCAGCGAGCGCTACGAGCTGGTGCCCGACGGCGTGTGGCACGTGCTGACCGCCCGGCTGGGGTTGCCGCTGCTCATCCTGGCTTGCCTGGCCAATGTGCAGCTGGTGCGTCGCCTGCTGTTGCCCGCGGCCCAAACCCAGCGTTTAACTTATACCCTGCGTTGGTTGGGGCTGTTTGCGCTGGTATACTTGCTGCTGCTGCCGCTGGGCGGCTACCGGCCCTACCGGGCCTACATTCTGCACCACGATTTACTGCTACCCATCACGGCGGGGCTGGTGATGTTCTACGGCTTGTCGGCCACGTATTTGCTGGCGCAGCTGCGGGGCCGCCCGCGGCAGTGGTACGCCGCCGTTCTGGTAGTCATTGCCGCGGTTTACCTCAACGCCGACTGGCGCTTATATCCCGAATATGACAACCGCCTGGAGCGTCAGGCCTTGGCGCTGCTGGCTGCCGCCGATGCCCGCCCGGTAGTGCACCTGCCCAAGGCCTGCACCGTGCTGAGTTGGGACCCAATAACCGAGCCCCTGAGCTCTATCACCAGCGCTGAAATGCTAGAATACTGGCACGTTACGTCGGGGCGAAAGCTATATTACTGTCCGCCCGCGGCCGATTCGGCCCGGTAGGCGTGGGCTGCCTGCCGGGCCGGGCTAAGTGCTGGTGGCGTAGCGGGCACTGCCGCCGCGCCCAACCCCGCGGGGCTTCCGGCCGTTGCTAGCAGCTTCACCCCGTTGTTTTTTGATTATGCTGCTTGCCCCGCTGCTCGCGTTGCACGACTTCGCCTACTACCTCGACCGCCTGCAAGACCTGGTGGTGCTGTACCTGCCCCGGCTGCTCTCGGCCATTCTGGTTTTAATGATTGGCTGGTGGGTTATTGGCTGGGTCAGCCGCTTGGTAGCCACAGCTACCTCGCGGCTCGATGTGTCGCTCAGCTCCTTCCTCACCAGCATGTTCAACATCGCCCTCAAGGTGCTGCTGCTCATTTCGGCGGCGGGCATGGTAGGGTTCGAAACCACGTCGTTCGTCGCCATTCTGGGGGCGGCGGGCTTGGCGGTTGGTTTAGCCTTGCAGGGCACCCTGGCCAACTTTGCGGGTGGGGTACTGATATTGGTCTTCAAGCCCTTCACCGTGGGCGATGTCATTGAAAGCCAGGGCCGCAGCGGTACCGTGCAGGCCATCCAGATTTTTAATACCGTGCTGCTCACCTCGCAGGGCGATACTGTGATTCTGCCCAATGGCTCGACCTCCAACGGCGTCATCGTCAACAAAGCCCACCCCAAGCGGGCGCTGGTCGAAATCCAGATAGAGCTGCCCGCCGACACCAACTTCGACCTGCTGCGCCAGCGCGCCCTGCCCATGCTAGAGCAGGAGCCCCAAACCCTGGATGCCCCCGCGCCACAAGTCACCATCGTGTCGCTGAAGCCGGGTGGCAGCCTCACGGTAGCCTTCCGCGCCTACACTAACCCCGGCCAGGAAGATGCCGAGCGCAACCGCCTGCTGGAAAAATTGCAACACTTCTTCTCCGGCGACTGGCAACAGGAGTAGGTTATTTTAGAGCATAGTTGAAAAGTCAATAGCTTAAAAAACCGTCATGCTGAACGCAGTGAAGCATCTCTACCGCACCGTTTGGTATGTATTCCAACGGTGCGGTAGAGATGCTTCACTGCGTTCAGCATGACGGACATAATGTGTTCAAATAGACTCTTATACGGGCACTACCACCACCTTCTTTGTCTCAAAAAACTCTTCCTCAAAGAAGTCCTGCAAGTCAACCACCCGCGCCACCAGGCCGCTTTCGGCGATTTCCTCCGTTAGGTCGCCCCCTTTCAAATAATACAGCCCGGCTCCCTTAGCGGGTTTGGCTTTGTAGCTGTGCATTATCCACGGGTGGAAGGTAGCCAGCCGCGCTACTGCCCGGCTTACTACAAAATCAAACTTTTCGCGCACCTGCTCGGCCCGTATTTGCTCGGCCGTCACGTTGGTAAGGCCCAGCTCGGCGGCCAGGAATTGCACCGCCCGAATCTTCTTGCCAATGCTATCGACCAAGTGAAACTTCACCTCGGGGAATAGGATGGCCAACGGCAAACCCGGCAAGCCGCCGCCCGTGCCCACGTCGAGCACCGCGCTGCCGGCCGGGAAATTAATGACCTTGGCAATGCCCAGCGAGTGCAGAATGTGACGCTCCAGCAGGTTGTCGGTGTCGGTGCGGGCCACCAGGTTTATTTGCGCGTTCCAGGCCTTAAACTCGGTTTCGAGCTTGGCAAACTGGGCGAGTTGGGGCTTGGTGAGCTGGGGGAAGTATTTAGTGAGTAGAGACATAAAATAAAACTGTCATTGCGAGGAGGAACGACGAAGCAACCTTTCCTGCACGGTAGGCAGCGTCCGAAAACGCTAACAAAGTGTAAAGGAAAGGTTGCTTCGTCGTTCCTCCTCGCAATGACAGGCGAGGGCAATACCAATTAAATAAACTCCTTCTTGTCCTTCACCATGTCGAAGAGCAGCTCGCGGGCGCGGTGCAGCTGTGCCTTCACGGTGCCGAGCGGGGCTTTCAGCTCGGTGGCGATTTCTTCGTAGCTGAGCTCGTCGAAGTAGCGCAGGCTCACTAGGCGCTGGTATTTATCGGGCAGGCGCGACACCACGTGGCGCATGATTTCGATTTTCTGGTTCTTAATTGTGGTGTCGGCCGGGTTGAGGTCGTTGTCGCGAAATTCGAGTTGAATCTCGTCGCCATCGCCCATTTTCACGGCCGAGTCGATGCTCATCGTTTTGATTTTATTCTTGCGAATAAAGTCGATGCAGTTGTTGGTGGCAATGCGGAAAAGCCAGGTGCTGAACGCAAATTCAGGGTTGAATTTGTGCAGGTTGCGAAAAGCCTTGGCAAAAGCCTCGATGGTGAGGTCTTCGGCATCATCGGGGTTGCGCACCATTTTGAGCACAACGTGAAATACCGGCTTTTTGTAAATCTGCATCAGTTCGGCATAAGCCTTCTCGTCGCCGTGGTCTACGGCGGCGCGGATGAGTTTGAAGTCATGCCGGGCTTTAGACGAAAACTGTTTCTGAATATCAGCGGGGTTTACTTCCATTGGAGCGGGCGGCGCACCGAAAGGGACAAGCCCCAGGCGCAATAAAAAACTAGGTACAGAAAATCGAGAAAAGGAAGGGCAGCTAGCGGCAACGCTTGGCCGAGGCGGCGCGCCAGTGGTATATAAGCTGCCAGCAGCAACAATGTTCGCGCCAACCAGATTACTCCCAAAGATATCAAATTTTCGGGGGAAAGTGATAGGGCTAAAAGTGGGGGCGTAAATAAATAAAAAAACACATTGCTACCCATGAATATAGCCAGCCGCAGGCGGTCGGCGGCCCGGTAGCGGCTGCCGGCCGAGAGGTGCCGCCGCTTCTGGCGCCACCAGGCAGCCCAGGTTTCGGTAGGCTCGCTCACGGTTTGGGCGGGCGGGTCGGCCACCACGGCCACGCGGGCACCTAGGGCCACCGCATCCTGCACCAGCAAGTCATCGTCGCCGCTGAGGCGGCGGATATGGCTAGCAAAACCCTTGGTACTCGCAAAGGTAGCACGCGAATAGGCGAGGTTACGCCCCACGCCCATATACGGCCGGCCCGCCCAGGCCAGCCCCAAGTACTGCGCCGCCGTGAGCAAGGTTTCGTACCGAATGAGCTTATTGAGCAAGCCCGGCCGCTCGGCGTAGCCCGAAAAGCCCAGCACCATATCGGCCCCAGTTTTTTGGGCAAAGCCGCGCTGCATCAGTTGCAGCCAGTTTGGGGTGAGGGGGCGGCAGTCGGCATCGGTGAAAAGCAGGCGCGGGTAGCGCGCCGCCTTAATGCCGAGCGTGAGGGCGTATTTTTTGGGCGAAAAGCCCGCCGGCGTGTGCGACACCGAAACGAGCCGGAAGCGGCCGGGGTAGTATTGCGCCAGCTGCTGGGCGTAGAGCTCAGTATCGTCGTGGCTGCGGTCGTTGATGAGCACCAACTCGAAGCTGGCCGGGTAGTCCTGGTTTAGCAGCAGCGGCACCAGCTCGCGCAGATTATCGAGTTCATTGTGCGCGCAGAGGATAAGCGAAACCGGCTCGGCATCGGGGCCGGGCGCCTCGGCCGGGGCCTCTAAGGGGCGGCGCGCGAAAGGCCGGAAATACCGTGCCCAGTACCAAAGCTGCACGAGCAGCAGCGGCAGCAGCAAAAGGGCGGGGGGCAGAGAGGGAAAAGCGGGCAACGACACAGAACTAGTCTGCAAAGGTACGGCCGGAGGTAAATTTGTAACGCCAAGCTCCAGCTTGGCGCGGCACCCGGACCAGCTGGCCGGGGCGGCCGCCCTCGCCACCGATTCACCAAGCTGGAGCTTGGTGTTACACATGACATTTGACCTCCTGGCCCGCGACGCGGGCACCAAGGCCCGCGCCGGCCTGCTCACCACGGCGCACGGCACCATCGAAACGCCCATTTTTATGCCCGTCGGCACGGCTGGCACGGTGAAGGCCGTGGGCCAGCGCGAGCTGAAGAACGACGTGCAGGCCCAGATTATCCTCGGCAATACCTACCACCTCTATTTGCGCCCCGGCCTGGAGGTGCTGCAAGCCGCCGGCGGCCTGCACAAGTTCAACGGCTGGGATGGGCCCATCCTCACCGATAGCGGTGGCTACCAGGTGTTTTCGCTGAGCGGCACGCGCAAGATTAAGGAGGAAGGCGTGACGTTTCGCTCGCACATCGACGGCTCGAAACACCTATTTTCGCCCGAGGGCGTGATGGATATTCAGCGCCGCATCGGGGCCGATATCATCATGGCCTTTGATGAGTGCACGCCCTGGCCCTGCGAGTACGACTACGCCCGCCGCTCCTTGGATATGACGCACCGCTGGCTGAAGCGCTGCATCCAGCGCCTCGACGCTACCGAGCCGCTCTACGGCTATGAGCAGAATCTTTTCCCCATCGTGCAGGGCAGCACCTTCAAGGATTTGCGCCGGCAGTCGGCCGAGTTTATTGCCGAGCAGGGCCGTGCCGGCAACGCCATCGGCGGCCTCAGCGTGGGCGAGCCCGCTGAGCTGATGTACGAAATGACGGAGTTGGTCTGCGACATCCTGCCGCAGGACAAGCCGCGCTACCTCATGGGCGTGGGCACGCCGGCTAACATATTGGAGAACATCGCGCTGGGCGTCGATATGTTCGACTGCGTGCTGCCCACCCGCAATGCCCGCAACGGCATGCTGTTCACTACGCAGGGCATTATCAACGTCGGCAGTAAGAAATGGGCCGATGACTTTTCGCCTATCGACGCAGAACTAGGCGGGCACGTCAGCACGTTTTACAGCAAAGCATATTTGCGGCACCTCATCCACTCGAAGGAAATACTGGGCGCGCAAATTGCCTCGCAGCATAACCTGACTTTTTATCTGTGGCTGGTAAAGGAAGCGCGCAAGCAAATCGTGGCCGGCACGTTTGGGGCGTGGAAACCAGGGATGGTAGAAAAGCTGATGACTCGTTTGTAACCGCAGATTCAAACGGATTAAACGGATTTCGCAGATACGCCCGCCTGCGGCGGGCTGACTGATGGGATTTTAATCGCGTTGCAATTGCCAGCGTGACCCACAAAATCTGTTTCTGGCAATACCCATTTGCCCTGTTTGACCCTGCTTCAGCCAAACTACCCACAATCGCTCGCTTAGTCAGCCCGCCGCAGGCGGGCGTATCTGCGAAATCCGTTTAATCCGTTTGAATCTGCGGTCTATGAAGCTCCTCGATAAATACATCATCACCAAATTTCTCACCGCGTTTTTTTTCACGGTGGTGATGCTGGTATCGGTGATTTGCGTGATTGACTACACCGAGAAAAACGACGATTTTATTCACCATAATCTCACGTTTGGGCACGTGCTCACGCACTACTACGTGTACCTATTTCCGTATTTTGCCAACCTGCTCTCGCCGATTACCATCTTTCTGGCTGTGGTGTTTGTGACGGCGCGGCTGGCGGCGCGCACCGAGATTGTGGCCATGCTGGCCAGTGGCATGAGCTTTATGCGCCTGCTACTGCCTTATATGATGGGGGCCACCATTATCGGCATCCTCACGTTTGGGCTGGTGGGCTGGGTTATTCCGAAGGGCACTAAGGAAATCGTGCTGTTTGAATCCTTGCATGTGAAGGAGCCGTGGCGCTTTGAGGGGCGCAACGTGCACATGAAAATCTCGCCCAAGAGCTACGTGTACCTCGAAAGCTATAGCAGCGGCAACAACACGGGCTTCCACTTTGCCCTCGAAACCTTCGACGGCACCATCCTGCGCCGCCGCATGACGGCAGACAACCTGGCCTGGGACAGCACCAAGCAAGCCTGGAAAATGTCGCCGCAGCTAGTGCGCACCTTCGTGGGCACCAAGGACGAAACGCTGCAAACCATCCCGGCCCGCGACACGACGATGAACCTGTACCCCAAGGACTTCGCTAACACGTATCGCCTGGCCGAAACACTGACCTCGCCCGAGCTGGATGCGCTGATTAAAAACAAAATCCTGCGCGGGGCCGACGACACGGCCCAGTACCTGAGCGTGCACTACGAGCGCTTTGCCTACCCGTTCGATATCCTCATTCTCACCTTTATCGGGGTGGTGCTGAGCGCCCGCAAAAGCCGTGGCGGCGTGGGCGGGCAAATTGCGCTGGGCTTCGTGCTGGCGTTTATTTTCATCATTTTCGTAATGCTGAGCCGCAACCTGGCGCAGGTAGGCAGCATGCCGCCTATGTTGGCGGCGTGGTTTCCGGGCATGGTGTTTACGGGTATCGGCTTGGTGCTCTACCGCTTGGTGCCCAAGTAGCATAGGGGGCACCTGTCCTTGCGAGCGCAACGAAGTGGAGCGCGGCAAACATTACTTTATAAATGTGCAAAAAA
>JBPBQK010000003.1:0-101597 GCA_050954845.1 Janthinobacterium lividum | reverse complement strand
CCAAACGGTTGTCATGCTTCGCGCCGCGAAGCATGACGACCGTTTGGGGGCGCTTTCTATTTTAGAAACCAGGGCCGGGGCTAAGTGCCCGTTAGCCAGCGGGCTCTAGGCGCTGCACGCCCAGCAGCACGCGGTCGGTGGGCTGGCCGGGGTGGTGCAGCAGGCGGGCGTAGAGGTGCAGGCGGTGCGGGCCCAGCGCCGGCAGGTCGGCCTCGAGCACAAAATCGTCGAAGGTGGTGCGCGCCACGGCGGGGTCGAGCAGCTCTTCGAGGCGGTCGCGCAGGGCGGACACGCCCCAGGGCAGGCTCAGCTGTAGCAGCGACTGGCCAATGAGGTCGGCCGGGGTGAGGGCAAACAACTCGGCAAACGACTGGCTGCTAAAGTACACCCGCAGGTGCTGGTCGAGGGCCACTATTGGCTCGTGCACCGCGTTTTGCAGGGTACCCAGGAAGTTGGCCGTCTCTTGCAGCTGGGCTTCCAGGGTTTTGAGGCCCGTGATGCGGGTGAAGGTGATGATGGCCCCGTTGATGTAGTTGTCGAGGGTGCGGTAGGGCAGTATCCGCATCGTGTACCACTCGTTGGTGGTGGTCTGGATGTTGGTTTCCTGGCTGGTGAGGCGGTCAAGCACCTGCTGCACATCGCGCAGCAGGTGCGGGTAGCGCAGGTTGGAGGCAAAGTGCACGAGCGGCCGCCCCACATCGGCCGGCACCAGGTTGATGATGCGCAGCACCGACGGCGTAAAGCGCTTGATGAGCAAGTCGTTGTCTAGAAAAATAAGCGCGATGTCGGTGGCATCGAGCAGGTTTTTCATGTCGTTGGCCGCGTGGCCCAGCTCCTCACTTTTCGACTGGTATTGCAGGTTTAGGGTCATCAGCTCCTCGTTCAGGCTCTGCATCTCCTCTTTGTTGGTCATGGCCTCCTCGTTGGTGCTTTGCAGCTCCTCGTTGGCGCTTTGCAGCTCTTCGTTGGTGCTTTTGAGCTCTTCGAGGCTGCTTTCCATCTCCTCCACGGTGGTTTGGAGGCGGTGCTTGGTGAATTGCAGCTCTTTGTTGAGGGCTGCCACCACGCTTTCGTACTCGCGGTTGGCACCCACGCCGCCCTTGGCCCGGCGCACGCGGCGCGGGGTGGGCTGGTCCTCAAACGACACCAGCAGCAGCCCGGCCAGCGGCTCGGGCTCTAGCAGGTGGCGCACCGAGAGGCGCAGCAGCTGCTGGCCGGCCTCGGTGTGCAGGGGCACATCGTTTACCACCACGTCCTCGTGGGTTTGGAGGGCGCGGTGCACGGCCCCGCTCACCTCAAAGTTGAGCTTATCGCGGGCCATTTCAAACAGGTTCATGCCGCTGAGGCCGGGCGCGGGCTCGAGGTAGCGCCCGGTGCGCCCGTTCACGTACAGGATTTCCCCCTTGGGGTTGATAACCACGGCCGGCGGCGTGTAGGCGCGCAGCAATTCTTTTTGCACAAGCGAGGCAAACGGGCCCCCGTCGCGGCGGGCCATCGAAGAAGAAGCAAGCAAAGTAGGCGAATGAGCAGGTAAGGAAGGGTGGCGCGAATGGGTAAACGGAAAGCTGGCCAGCTGCGAGAGCGAGAGCGCCACATTGGTGCGCCGCGAAATTTTCCACTTCAGGTCCAGCAGCTGAAACAAGTCCTGAAAGGTGTTGATATTCTCGCTCGGCCCCAGAAACAGCAGCCCATCCACGTTGAGGGCGTAGTGAAAAACGGGCATCAGCTTTTTTTGCAGCTCGGTGTTCAGGTAAATGAGCAGGTTGCGGCAGCACAGCAGGTCGAGCTTGGTAAAGGGTGCGTCCTTGTTGATGTTGTGCACCGCAAACACCACGCAATCGCGCACTTCCTTGCGAATGAGGTAGTGGTCGTCCTGCTTCTGAAAAAAGCGCGCCAGCCGCTCGGCGCTCACATCGCCCGTGATATTATCGGGGTAAATGGCGGCCCGGGCAAAGTCGATGCTATCGGCGCTGATGTCGGTGGCAAAAATCTGGATTTTGAGGTGGTGGTGCGTGGGCAGCTCATCAAAGCACTCCAGCAGCAGCATGGCCAGCGAATAGGCTTCCTCGCCCGTCGAGCAGCCGGGTGCCCATACCCGCACGGTGCTGTCGGCCGGCTTCTTGGCCAGCATGGTCAGCAAGTAGCCTTTGAGGTGCGCGAAGGCCTCGGCATCGCGAAAAAACTTGGTGACCCCAATCAGCAGCTCCTTAAATAGCTGCTCTACCTCGCGGGGGTTTTCCTGCAAGTAGCGCACGTAGTGTGTAAACTCCCGAATCTGGTGGGCATTCATGCGCCGCTCGATGCGCCGAAACACCGTATTGCGCTTGTAGTAGCTGAAGTCGTGCCCCGTCTGGGTGCGGATAAGGGTGAAAATCTTTTGCAGGGCGTGGGCCGGCTGCACGCCCGGCTCCTCCAGCTCGCGGGGGGGGCGCGTCAGCAGCGGGCGCTCGGCGTAGTCGAGCACCTGGCTGCCCATAAGCTCGGGGGCCAGCACAAAATCGACAAACTCGGTGGCAATGGCCGCCACCGGCATGCTGGGGTAGGCGGCCGTGGCGGGGTCCTGCACCATCACCATGCCGAAGTTTTCCATCACCAGCTTCAGGCCCACGCTGCCATCGGTGCCCAGCCCCGATAAGGTGATGGACACGGCCCGCTCCTGGGCGTCCTTGGCCAGGCTTTCCAGAAAAAAATCGATGGGCATGCGGCGGCCCGGCGGCTGCGTAGGGTGCAGCAGCAGCAGCGTGCCGTGCAAGATGCTGAGGTCGCGCCCCGGCGGAATAACGTACACGTGGTCGGGCCGCACCCGCATGCCATCCTCTATCTGGTGCACCGGCAGCGGGGTAAAATTTTGCAGCACCTGGGCCAGCTCGCTGGCCTGGGTGGGCAGCAGGTGCACCACCACCACAAAGGCCATACCTGTGTGGGCGGGCAGGTTGCGAAAAAAGCGCTCTAGGGCATCGAGCGAGCCCGCCGAGCCGCCAATGGCCACAATGTGAAACTTGTCGCCGGGGCTTGGAGCCAGCAGGTGCCCCAGGCCGCTGCCTTTGGGCTGGCTGGCGGTGCTCTGGGTGGGGTCGGGGGGGGGAGGAGTAGAAGCAGTAGGGTCGTTGGTGGCGTCGGTCATACGGTAAAGATGGCAGCCAGCGCGGCCCCGCAGAATAGGCGCGCGGCCGGGTGCCGCGGCTGGGCGGGTGCCAAGCCCGGCAGTGTGGGGCGTTGGTAGAAAGGGCGCGGGGCCGAATTAAATTGTTTAGTACATTTAAATTTAAATTCGCAGCCCGCTACACTTCACCCCAATTGCGTTTTTACGCGTACCCTTCACTAGCTGGCGTAGTACCCGCCGCTTGTTACTTAGTCCAGTGCCTCGCCCTTCTTTTCTCATCGTTGTTGGCGCCTCGGCCGGGGGCATTCCCGCCCTCATCCGGCTCGTGGCGCAGTTGCCCGCCAGCTTGCCCGCCGCCGTGCTGGTGGTGCAGCACCTTGCCCCCGAGTCGCGGGGCGAGTTCATTGTCGACCGCCTGGCCGACCACTCGGCGCTGCGCTGCGTGCTGGCTACCGACCAAGCCCCGCTAGAGGCGGGCACGCTCTACCTGGCCCCGCCCGACTGCCACCTGCTGGCCAAAGAAGACCGGGTGCTGGTGAGCAAAGGCCCTCGCGAAAACCACTACCGCCCCGCCGTCGATGCCTTGTTTCGGTCGGCCGCCGTGGCCTTCGGCCCCAATGTGGTGGGCGTGGTGCTCACCGGCATGCTGCACGATGGCACCGCTGGCCTCGACTTTGTGAAGCGCTGCGGCGGCATAGCCGTGGTGCAAGACCCCGCCGACGCCGAGTTTCCGAGCATGCCCGAAAGCGCGCTCAAGGCCGTGGCCATCGACCACGTGGTGCCCCTGGCCCAGATGGGCGCGCTGCTGGCCGCCCTCGTGAGCCCCCCCAGGGGCATGCTGCCCGGCAGCACCATTATTCCGCAAGATTTGAAACTGGAAGCCGCCATAGCCGAACGTCATATGGGAACCGCCGAACAAGTTGGGCAGTTAGGCCACCAAATTCCGCTTACTTGCCCCGATTGCGGGGGCTCGCTCTGGGAAATCGAGCACGGCAATGTGCAGCGCTTTCGCTGCCACACCGGCCACGCCTTCACCGCCGAGGCCCTAGCCGAAAGCTCGCGCCATGCCCTCGAAGAAACCCTGTGGGTGGCCCTGCGCATGATGGAAGAGCGCAAAACCCTGCTCACCAGCATGGCCAGCCACGGGGGTGCCAAGTGGCAAGCCCAGCAAACCTCCGAGCGCCTCGACGCCATAAAAGGCCACATCAACCGCCTGCGCGAGTTTATGCTCAGCAGCGAGCGCCCCGGCAGCGGCATCCCCGCCACCGAGGGAGACGACCAGCCGTAAGCCTCGCACCCGGCCCCTGTGTCTGCTGTAGCTGTAAAGCGTTGCTACGCTGTTTTGCACTGCTTGTTCTTTTGCTGGCTGCCTCTCGTAGGCGCTGGCTCAAGCAGCCCCGGCGTTGCCCGTTTGCAGGCAACTGCTGGTGCGTACTGTAGGCGATTATGAAAATAATAGTGCGAGGTTTGATGCTGATGGCTAGCAGGTTAGCAGCCTAAGCAAAGCGGGCTTAGCCAAGGCATCCACTAAAATAAAATCGGCTGCTTCCGTCATAAATTTTATGGCCGACAACGGGTACCGGGTCACGGGCTTTGCCACCGTGCAGGGCGGCTCTAACCGGGGCAACGGCAGTGGGTTTGATGGCTACGCCATGCTGTTTGAAGGGCCATCGAAGTAAGCACGCCAAATGAGCTAAGCGAAGGCCGGGCGGCGGGCTTAGCTACTTAAAATACCAATAAACATTCCTGTAAATCAGTACTTACCCCGACTTGGCTGCGAATAACACCAAAGTAAATTTGTTTAGTGATACTCAATTTATTAGTTTAGCTATGCAGGCCCATGTCGAAACTTTACCCCACAGCTGTCTGCTCACCTTGCGCACCGAAAAACAGGGCTATTACCCCCTGGCCCGAGCCCTGTGCCAAGTACTGCGCAGCAGTCAGCATAGCGTCTGGGTCGATTGCCGCTACGTGGCCACCCTCCCGGCCGAAGCCCTGATACTGCTGCGCCAGTGTGCCAAGCGCCTCTGGCAGCAAGGCGGCCACCTCATTCTCTGCCACTTGCCCGAGACCGCCCGCCTGGTGCTGGCCGCCGATGCCAGCCAGCCGCTGGCCGCCTCGCTGCTCGACGCCGCTGCCTACGGGCTCGACTGCCCCTGCCCCCAGTGCCCCACCGCGTAGCTGCCCCGCGCTAGGCCTGCCGGGCCCGTATCTGCTCGTCGAGCACGTTGATGATGTGCAGAACTTCCTCGTGCGTAGAGCGGCGGTAGGCCTGGGCGGCGTCGCTGTCGAGGGCGGCTTCCCAGCTGGCCAGCGAGGCCAGGGTTTCGAGGCGCGTCACCGAGGTTTCGATGCGGGCGTAGATGCTGGCCCACAGCTGCTGGTTCCAGGTGGGCTGTTGCAGCAGGTGCAGGCGCAGGTCGAGCAAGCTCATTACTACGGCGGCCAGGCGCTCGAGCAGGTGGGCCTCGTCGGGGCTGAAGGAGCGGCGCTTTTGGTCAATTACGCACAGCACACCCAGCGAATGGCCTTCTTTGGTGCGCAGGGCACTGCCCGCATAAAAGCCCAGGTTTAGCCGCTGCACCAAGACGGGGTTGATGAGGTCGCAGGGCTGCTCGTGCAAGTCCTCAAACACACTGGTTTCGTCGTGCAGCATAGCCACCGAGCACAGCGTTTCCCAGCGGTTCACGCGGTCCATATCCGGGTCGAGGCCGTAGTTCAAGCCAAAGCGCACTTCTTCTTCCTCTACAAAAGCAATGATGCCGATGGGAACATTGAAGAGCTTGGCCGCCAAGCGTACCAGCTCGGCAAATGTCTCGTCCTGCATCGAGTTGAAGAGCTGGTACGGGCGCAGGGCTTGCAGGCGCAGCGACTCAGTCAGCGGCAGCAGGACAGATTTTTCCATGTACAAAATTAATCACTAAATGGGTATAATACTTCGATAATTGGTTGATAGCTATAATTTTTTGCATTAAAATGGCTGCGTTAACCCTAGTGCTGTGCCACTGCTAGCCTGCCAATGTCCCAGACAGGAAAAAAGGCGAAAGACGATTATAAGATAAGCTTACTACTAAGGCCCAAATCGGGGTCTTTGCTTACCCAACGTTGCTGCGTAGCAGTGTCAGGTTTGCAGCTATAGTATGGAAAAGGACAACTCTAGTACTGCTACGCAGCACTTGCCCATTCCGCGCTTTCAGACTTGTAAACCGGGCACCGCCACGCGGCAGCTTCAGCTAAATAGACTGCCGGCGTTTGCTGCGGCCCAGTGCGCGCCAGGCGGCGTGAGCAGGCGCCGAGCGGAAGACGGAGGTTACCCCGCGCCTCTGGCACGGGGCAAAAGCTTAACATTGAAAGCTGCCTTTTCGCCTCCGAGTCGTCGTAATATTGCGGTAACATATGCTTTAGAAGCAACTTTATCTTCTTAGTGTACCATCTTATGAGTAAAGCTAAAAAAGTTCTTGCCGAGCAGCTTGTTGCCGCCGTAGAGCCGCACCTGGGTTCGCACGCACTGGCCACCTTGCCGCCCAAAGCCGTAGCCAAAACCCTGCGTAAGCTGGCTAAGACCGTGCTCAAGCAGCAGGCCAAAGCGGCCAAGCTGGTGCCTGCGCCATCGGCCGCCAAGCAGACGCGCAAAGCCCTGGCCGGCGAGCTAGCGGGTGCCTTACAGCCCTACTTGGGCACGGAGGAAAACCTGGCGGCTGCCCCCACCAAAGCCATCACGAAAACCATAAAGCGCTTGGCCACCGCGGTGGTGAAGCAACGCCGCAAGCAAGCCAAAAAGGCTGCCAAAGCTACCAAAGCTGCTGCCTCGGGTGCCGCCACCGAGCCCGCCACCCAGCCCCAAGCCGCCCGCGTGAAGCCCGCGGCCCCCGCGCGCCGCGCGCCGGCCAAGCGGCCCGCCCCCAAGGCCACGCCTGCCAAGGATGCCGCGCCCGCCCCCAATGGTGCCGCCGACGCCTAGCCTTTGCCCGGTGTACAACAACGCCGCCTTGCCCACTGGGCAAGGCGGCGTTGTTGTACACCGGGTATTCCTCACCCTGTAAGGCTGCTGGACCTACTTGCACACGCGTACTAGGTAGCAGACTTGCTCGTGGACTAACTAATGCACTGCTTTGTTTCGGCGCGGCGGCTTATCGGTGTGCCAGCTAGCCGATACCCAAGCGGCATACAGCACGGGTGTTTTCGAGAAAATGATGGGCGCGCAAAGCGCGAACTACCTGTTCAAGAGCAAGTTGGTTTGCTCGTATCTCCAGCTGCTGCTGCACGAAGGGCTGCGCATGCAGCGGCTGGAACAGCCTTGCCTGCCGGCAGCCAACGATAACGCGTCGCTGCGGCTGGGGTAGGCCGCTGTTAGAAGCTAGCGCGGTGAGGTCCGACTTACCAGTACCGATGGTACCTGTTTGAAATTTATAAGAATCGGTTTGAATCGTGATTTCCGGGGGCTTCCACCTGCTAGACCTTTGTATCGTTACTAGCAACCCGCTCCCAAGGTGATGCCTGTCCCTCTCAAGTAAACAAGTTACAGCAAATTTAGAGTCAGTGTACAGTTGTTGTTGCGAGCGTAGCGAAGCAACAACAACTGTACACTGATTTCGAAACCGCTCTAATCAACCGTAAATCATGCAAACCGTCACCTTAAATAACGGCGTCGAAATGCCCCTGCTGGGCTTCGGCGTGTACCAGATTGCCGACGCGGCCGAGTGCGAAGCCAGTGTGCTGGCCGCCATCCGGGCCGGCTACCGGCTGATTGACACGGCCGCCGCCTATGGCAATGAAGAGGCCGTGGGTACTGCCATCAAAAAGAGCGGCGTGCCCCGCGAGGAGCTGTTCATTACTACCAAATTGTGGGTTTCGGATGCCAGCTACGAAGATGCCAGGCCGGCGTTTGAGCTGTCGCTGAAGAAGTTGCAGCTCGACTACTTGGACTTGTACCTCATTCACCAGCCCTTCGGCGACGTGTACGGCGCGTGGCGCGCCATGGAAGAATTGTACCAGGAAGGTCGTGTGAAGGCCATTGGTATCAGCAACTTCGCGCCCGACCGCGTGATGGACTTCATTGTGCATCAAAAAGTGGTGCCGGCTGTCAATCAGATTGAAACGCACCCTTTTCACCAGCAGGTGGAAGCCCAGCAGTTCCTGACCGAGAACAAGGTGCAGATTGAATCCTGGGGGCCGTTTGCTGAGGGCAAGAACGGCATGTTCACCAACGAGCTGCTTGTGGGTCTGGGTGAAAAATACCAGGAAAGCGTGGCCCAGATTATCCTGCGCTGGCTGACGCAGCGCGGGGTGGTCGTGATTCCGAAGTCGGTGAGTCCGGCGCGTATTGTAGAGAATTTCAACGTATTTGATTTCGAGCTGAGCGCCGAGGACATGGCCGCCATTGCCACGCTCGATACCAAAGCCAGCGTCTTTTTCGACCACCGCGACCCGGCCATCGTGAAGTGGATTGGCGAGCGCGGGCGTAAGCCCAAAAAGTAGCCTGCTAGCTCCGCGTAAAGCGCTGTCCAACACAGTACATCTTTCTTATCAACCGCTACTACTCACTAGTATGAACAAGCGACAATTAGGCACGAGCGGCCTCGAAGTATCGGCCCTGGGTTTGGGCTGCATGGGCATGAGCCACGGCTTTGGCCCGGCCGCCGACCCCAAGGACATGATTCAGCTGATTCGGACCGCCGTGGAGCGCGGCGTCACCTTCTTCGACACGGCCGAAGTGTACGGCCCGTTTACCAACGAGCTCCTGGTGGGCGAGGCCCTGAAGCCCTTGCGCGACCAGGTGGTGATTGCCACCAAGTTCGGCTTCAATACCTCGGTGCCCGGCACGGGCGGCGGACTCAACAGCCGGCCGGAAAACATTCGGGCGGTGGCGGAGGCCTCGCTCAAGCGCCTGCGCACCGACCGCATCGACCTGTTTTACCAGCACCGCGTAGACCCCAGCGTGCCGATTGAGGACGTGGCTGGCACGGTGAAGGACCTCATTGCTGAGGGCAAGGTGAAGCATTTTGGGCTGAGCGAAGCCGGGGTGCAGGTCATCCGCCGGGCGCACGCGGTGCAGCCGGTCACGGCGTTGCAGAGCGAGTACTCGCTGTTTTGGCGCGAGCCCGAAGCCGAGATTCTGCCCGTGCTGGAAGAGCTGGGCATTGGCTTCGTGCCGTTTAGTCCGCTGGGTAAGGGCTTTCTGACGGGCAAGATTGACGAGCACACGCAGTTCGATAAAACAGACTTCCGCAACACGGTGCCGCGCTTCAACCCCGAAAACCGCAAAGCCAACCAGGCGCTGGTGGATTTGCTCGGTCGCATTGCCCAAGACAAGCAAGCCACGCCCGCCCAGATTGCGCTGGCCTGGCTGCTGGCCCAAAAGCCCTGGATTGCGCCCATCCCCGGCACCACTAAGCTGCCCCGCCTCGAAGAAAACCTGGGAGCCGTGGACCTGGCACTGACCGCCGACGACCTGCGCCAAATTGAGGAAGCCGCTGCCCAAATTACCATTCAGGGCGACCGCTACTCCCCGGCCGCGCAGCAGATGATAAATCGCTAAGTGAGTGGGGCTGGTGGTGGCTGAGCTACGGCCGCCACCAGCCCCAACTTTTGCTTTATGACGCATGAAAAACGTACTTGTGCTGGGGGCCAACGGCACTATTGCCTGTTAGGTCATCGACGTTCTGGCCACAGATGAAAGCCTCTCGCTGACGCTGTTTTTGCGCAGTGCCCGCCCCCTACGTTCATTGCCAAGCTCATCGCGTCGCCGGAAAAGCACGTGCGGGAAAGCCTGGGTATCAACAAACCTCAATCCTAACCCTTCGGCCCGTGTGCTGGTGCGGGCCGTGCACCCGAAAGCCCAGGTCTGGGCTTTTGTTGTTTTCCTTTGGCCCGCCCTCCTTCAAAGCCAGCCCCATGCATAGCGAACCAGCAGTAGCGCTCCCAGGCCACCTCATCGGCACCCACCAGGACCTGAATGCGCAGGAGTTGAAGCTCAAGGGCTTTAAGGCCTACGAGGTCGACACGGCCGTGAACCCCGGCCCGACCTACCGCCGCCGCGACTTCTACAAAGTGGCTCTGGTGACCAGCCACTGTTCGGTGCACTACGCCGACCGCAGCATCGAGCTAAACGGCACGTGCCTGATGTTTGCCAACCCGCACATTCCGTATTCGATAGAGCTGCACGCCCCGCGCCTCACCGGGTCTTCCTGCCTCTTCACGGAGGCCTTTGTGAAGGAAAGCGACCGGTCGGAAAGCTTGCAGCAGTCGCCCTTGTTCAAGGTCGGCGGCTCGCCCATTTTCCACCTTAGCGCCGAGCAAGCCACCTACGCTGGCAGCATTTTTCAGAAGATTTTGGCGGAGCAGGGTACCGAGTACTTATTTAAAAACGACCTGATTCGCACCTACATCCAGCTGCTCATTCACGAGGCGCTGCGCATGCAGCCGACCGAAACCTTCCTGCAGCATAAGAACGCCGCCTCGCGCATCACCACGCTTTTTCTAGAGCTGCTGGAGCGGTTGTTCCCGATTGAAAACCCGGATAAAGCACTGCCGCTGAAAACCGCCCAGGACTTCGCGGCCCAGCTCGCCATCCACGTCAACCACCTGAACCGAGCCGTGAAGGAAGTAACCGGCCGGTCGACTACCGCGCACATCGCCGAGCGGGTTATCAGCGAAGCCAAGGCCCTGCTACATCATACCGACTGGGACGTGGCAGCCATTAGCTATGGCTTGGGGTTTGAATACGCGTCGTACTTCAATAACTTTTTTAAGAAACACGCTGGTACTACGCCCCTCGCTTTTCGCAAAGCCGGGTGAAGGCTATGTGAAATGTTCAAGCGCTCACTTCTGCGAAGTACACGTTGACCCCGAGCTGGGCACCGTGCGCGTTACCAGATGGGTGAGCGTGGTGGGCGCATTATGAACCCCAAAACCGCCCACTCTCAGGTGATGGGCGGCAGCATTTTTGGTATCGGCGCGGCCCTAATAGAGGAAAACCTGCGCGACCCCAACCTGGCCAGCTACCACGTGCCCGTCAACGCCGACCTCTCCAGCATGACGGTGGAATTTATTGACAAGCACGCCCCCTACGTGAATGCGCTGGGCGTGCCCGCCGCCCTTGCCAACGCCGTGTTTCGCGCCACTTGCCGCCGCCTGCGCTCCCTACCCATGACGCCGGATAAGGTACTGGCCGCTAAGTGTCAGCCAGCTTAGAGCAGTTCTTTACTAATCATTCCGGGCAGTTGGTAGTTGCTTTCTCTCAGTACTTCCTGCATGACGAAGCAACGCTATTTCTCCCTCATCCTGATTTTAGGGGCGCTCACGGCGCTGGGACCCTTTTCGATTGATATGTACCTGCCGGGCTTTCCGGCCATTGCCCTCGACCTGCACACCACCGTGGCGCGCGTGGGCCTGTCCTTGTCGAGCTTCTTTGTGGGCATCTCGGCGGGCCAGCTCTTGTATGGGCCGCTGCTCGACCGCTTTGGGCGCAAGCCGCCGCTGTATTTGGGGCTGGCACTCTACGTGGCGGCCTCGGTGGGCTGCCTGGCGGTGCACAACATTGAGGCGCTGATTGGGCTGCGGTTTGTGCAGGCCATCGGTAGCTGCGCGGCGGCCGTGGCCTCGGTGGCCATGGTGCGCGACCTGTTTCCCGTGAAAGACAGCGCTAAGGTCTTTGCCCTGCTAATGCTGGTGGTAGGCGTGTCGCCCATGGTAGCGCCGACCTTGGGCGGCTACATCACGGCGGCGTTTGGCTGGCAGGCGGTATTTGTGGTGCTGGGTGGGCTGGGGGCGGTGCTCCTGCTAGCTACTGCGCGCTGGCTGCCCGTCAACTATGCGCCCGATACCACGCTTTCACTCAAGCCCCGGCCTATTCTGACCAACTTCTGGGCGGTGCTGCGCGAGCCGCAATTCACTACCTACGCCCTCACGGGGGCCGTGTCGTTCAGCGGGCTCTTTGCCTACGTGTCGGGCTCACCACTGGTATTTATGGATATTTTCCATGTCGGGGGCAAGGTCTATGGCTGGATATTCGCCTTTCTGTCCATCGGGCTCATTGGGGCCAGCCAGGTAAACAGCCAGTTGCTGCGTCGCTACCAGAGCGAGCAAATCGTGTTTGTGGCATTGGGCTGTCAGGTGCTCACGACGTTTGTTTTGCTGGGCCTCACCAGTGCTGGCGTGCTCGGCCTGGGCGGTACGGTAGCGTTACTCTTCCTGTTTTTGTGCTGCCTGGGCTTCACCAACCCCAATACGTCGGCCCTGTCGCTGGCCCCGTTTACCCGCAACGCGGGCAGTGCCTCGGCGCTGATGGGGGCCATTCAGATGGGCATGGGCGCGCTGGCTTCCGTCGGCGTGAGTTTATTCAATGTGCACTCGGCCCTCCCGATGGTTGCCATTATGGCCGCCACCTCTCTTCTGGCGCTGGTCGTGCTGCTGGCTGGCCGGCAGCGGATTGGCACGTTGCTCGCCGCCCCGGCCGGAGCCGTGGGGGGTGGGCTACACTAGGTCAGGTAGCCCTGGTCCCGTTTCGGCGTCATTTCGAAGCCATTAGCAGGCAGTGGGAAATCGAAACGGCCGGGCCATTAGCCGTTTTGGTGCAGCAAATAGCCGATTGAATCGAGTCGTTTGCTAAAACCTACTCCCGGTCTCGCCCCGCCTCGGTGGTGGCGCCGGTTGCGCGGGCCCCGACGGGCGGCCGCTTTGTATTTCCGGGCGATGGCCGAGGCTTCTTTGTCAAGGATTGATGACGGCCGCGGGCAGGCCGTGATGCTGCGCAGCTTCAGCGACTCGGAGGCGCTGGAGGATTATGCACATGGGGTGCGGCTGCCGGAAGGGTAGGGTGAGCCTAAACCTGCGCGATACCCAGTCGGGGCTGAGCGAGTTGAAGCAACTGCAGCAGGCCGGGGCAGTTCGAAGTAAAAAGTAGTCCAAAAACGGTGTCAGAAAAAGCACTCAACAATCTGCGTTTTTGGAGACTTTTTCGTGGTTTCTGTAATAGTCCAAAATACGACCGTTTTTTGGATGGTTCGCAAGCGCTCAGATGAGCCAGCATCATTTGCTTGGCTTATTCAATTTGGTGCTGTCACGCTTAGTGCCTCTTCCTGAGGTCTTGGAGCTATCTATTTCAGATTCTTGCTGATTTTTGCTTTTAGCATCTATCTTGTCAGATACTGAATATGCATTGTTAATTATGGTGATAATAGTGCTGATTGCAGCTAAGCCACCTGTGATATAAACCCATGTTTTCTTATACCAAGGCTCCTTCTTTACCACGTTACTGTCTTTGCTTGAAGCAACTTCTTGATTTGCAGAATTGAAACTGTTACTTATATTGGTTATATTCTGTGAAAGATTTTCAGAAAACATTTTTTTTCTGTCATCTACAGTATTTATTCCTGCTAACAAATCCGAAATTAAAATTTTCCTACCCTCTTCTGAAATATAATGAGTTTGATTTAATTTTTCAATTTGCAGAATGTGCTTGTATTTAACTGTTTCCCTCTTGGATCCGGGAACTGGAATTAATTCAATGGGAGATGCGCTGTTAACAGAAAGATGTATCAAATCAAATTGAAATCTGATTTTAGAAAGAGCATCACGGCGTGAATTATTAGGTCCAGAAATAGAGATGTATATAATCTTCTCTTCTCTATCTGCTTTAATTAAGCATCTATTTTCCCCTACTCTAACTATTACTCCATTTTTCCAATAGATACTAGCTTCTATAAATGAGTGAACCTTTACAATGAACCTAGAAATTATACTAGATGTTAAAAAATCGTACTTATACTGAAATAATAAGTTATCATCAAGATTCCAGTCGAAATCAGGTTCTTGTATGGGCAGCAACTCAGGTATAAGAAGCTTCTCTCCCTTTGTGCCTTCTATGTCGAAGCACAATTCAAAGTGCTTCATCATATCTATGATGAATAGATGCTTGTTTTTGGGGTAAGCTTTTGTATTGAGTATAGTAGAAACTTTACTCAATTCTAAGACGCCTTTTGTTTCAAATAGGAGTTTAGAATTAATTATTTTATAGACTCCTTCCGTAACCCAACTTGGATTCAATATGTTCGTGTCGTTAAGACGGCGGTCATCTTTGAAATTCAATACAGTCCCTAAATCATGCAGAAAGCTTATAAGATCTCTGTCATCATCAACCTTTTCCTCAAGACATAAACGTTTATAGTCATCATATGAAATATAGTCATACTTCATATTTTCCAATTTTCTTTTAACATTGAACTCATTATCAAGCCATTCTATTTTAGTATGTTCTAAACTGCCAATAGCTTCTTTAATCTGTTCAGTGAGCTGTTTTTTCCCAGTACCATCTTTGCAAGATGTCATGGTGAATCCATGAATATTGTATTTGGCCTTTAATCCTTTTCGGTCAACATCACCCATGTGTTCATCACATTTATTCAATGCAATAATTATGGGAGAATCGCCGCCGAAGCTTCTGATGAGCTTAAGCCAATATTCAACCATACCATATCTGTCTTCTTCCCTAGTATTTAATACTAATACGTAAACACTCCTTTCTGTTAAAAAGAATTGGTGTGTTGCATGCATGATTTCTTGCCCACCAAAATCCCATATATTAACACTGACATCACGTCCTCCCTGCACCTGCAAATTCCATTTATTAATTGCTATTCCATCTGTTTTACTTTGCCCTTTGTCAAATCTCTGACCCTGTAATAATCTGATTAACGAAGTCTTGCCTACATTTCCGTCTCCAACAAAGACAAGTTTGGCCTCACTAAAGAATTTTTTGTTTTTTGCTTCCTCATGCTTTTGCATGTGGTTAAAAATCTGTTTTATACCCTTAGATGCTACTTCTGGAGGGATATTCAGCGGATTATACGTTACTTTAAGTTCTGACAGGCTTCTCATTCCTGTAAGTTCAATGGGTAATTCACTTATCTTATTTCTGCCAATTCCAATACTTTTTAACTTCTCTAATTTTGTTAAGCTTATAGGAAAGACTGTTAGATTATTTTGATAAATTTGTATATCCTCTAAAAGTGTTAAATTCTGGATATCTTCGCCTACTTCAGTTATTAAATTTCCGCCAATGCATAAATGTACTAAGCTTTTAATTTTAAATACTTCCTTAGGTATCTCCGTAAAAAGATTGCTGTTCATGTGCAGTCTTTTGAGATTTGATAATTTAGTGAATGAATCAGGGAGAAAAGACAATTCATTATTCTTTACGTTTAAATCTATAAGGTTAATAAGATTGCCTAATTCACTTGGAAGTCTTGTTAAATTATTATTGCTTAGATCTAAAGATTCTAATTTAGTCAAATCTCCTATTTCGCTCGGTAATTGAATTATTCCTTTACCAGATAAATCCAAGCTCGTATTGCCGTTTGATACAGCAGTATTTAGATGATCAACTAACTCTTGATGACTCATATCGCGTTCTACTTAATTTGCGTAAATGCCTGATTACCATGCGAACAGTTATCTACGCTCGGGTATCCACCAAAGATAAAGGACAAGACACCGAGAACCAACTGCATCAGTTACGGGAGTTTGCCGAGCGGCACGGCACCATCTATAAAGTGTTCACCGACCAAGAGTCGGGCAGCAAAGCCGACCGAACAGAATTCAAACAACTGCTTCTCGAAGCCTACCAGAAGAAATTCGAATTGGTCGTGTTCTGGCGCTTAGACCGCTTCAGTCGCGAGGGAGCCTTGGCCACCCTACGCTACCTGAAGGAGTTAAAAGACCATGGAGTGAATTATAAATCATTCACTGAGCCCTATCTCGATTCGCTCGGTCCGTTCGGCGACGTAATAGTCTCGATGCTGGCCACCATCGCGGCCCAGGACTTGATTAAGATTTCCGAAAACACCAAGGCGGCCCTGGCCAAGAAGAAAGCCGCCGGCGTCAAACTCGGCACCCCCAGCAAGAGCCAGGAGCAAATCGAGCAGATTCGCCGACTCAAAGGTGGGGGCATATCAAACTATGCCATCGGTAAAGCGATGGGTATATCGGCCAGTACCGTGGCCAAATACGTGGGCTGATTAGTGTCCTTTTTCTAGGGGAGGTGGTCTTGAAACTTTGGAGCCCATTCAAACTCCAATTTTCACTTACTTAACCCCATGAAAAATCTGTTCGCAGTAATTTTTACGCTCTGCTTGATGCTGAGCATCGCGGTGCCTGGCTATTCTGGGCCAGGCCGGCCTAGCTTCGGCGGTGGCCGCCCCTCGTATAGCGGTGGCTTCCGGAGCAGCAGCTCGCCGAGCTACCGCTCGTTTTCCTCCTCGCCTTCGCGCACGTTTACGTTTCGCCCCAGCGCGCCCAGCTACTCGCGGCCGGCCGCTGCGCCTCGCACCTACAGCGCGCCGGCGGCTAGCCAGCGTACCACTTACCGCTCGACGACTAAGCAGACCGTTATTAATAATCACTATCATGGCGACGGTGGCCATGGCAGTGGGGGAGGCCTAAGCCTCACTGACTACATGGTGCTGCACTCGCTCACTAATCAGAATAACGGCCCCACCTACGTCAACGCACAGCCGGCCGCAGCTGGTGTACCGGTGGTCGTAAACCCTGGCTACGATGCGCCAAGAGTAATTTACCAGCAGGAAGAGAGCCATTTCTGGCGAAACTTCTTTTTGATTATTCTTGCGGTAGTTGTCATTGCCGGGTTTGTAGCCGTTCTAGTGCACTATCTCGACCTCGACGAAGAGTACAGCAAGTAGAAACTGCCCCCGAAACTGCCCCCGATGAAATAAAAAAGGCCTCTACATTGCTGTAGAGGCCTTTTTCGTGGTCACATAGGGGAGCCTGAAAAGTCGCATGCCTTTGTCGCACCTGCTGCGACCTAGCTGCGCGGCAACGCGCCCGCCGGCACTGGGTAAAAGTCGCAGCCGCTGCGTAAGGCTCCGACTAGAATGTTTAACTAGTGTTTAACTAGCTTTCGCTGCTGGCCTGCGTGCGGGGCATCGGCCGCTGCTCGTACACCTTGCTCGCCCCCCGGTGCACAGCGGGCGTGTCGCGGCCTCGGGTGTACTTCTCGGTGGTGGCCCGCGTGGTATGCCCGAGCATGCCCTGCACCACGCCCAGGTCTTCGGTCAGGTTGTCGGCGTTGTCGGCCAGCGTGCGCCGGCTGCTGTGGCTGGAAAAGTGGGTGCCGATGCCCGCCTTCTTGCCGGCGCGCTTCAGGTTCATGTTGACCACGGCCGTGGCGCGCTTCATTTCCTTGAGCGCCAGCTCGGGCCGCATGCGCGCATAGGAGGGCGTCAGCCAGGGCAGGATATAGGCTTCAGGGTCGGGCTGGCTGCCGTCGGCCGGCAAGAAGGAGTCCAGTAACGCCGTGAGCTGGGGCGACTCCTCAACTATCTTTTCCCGGTCGCCCTTATCCATCGTGAAGCGCACGCTGCCAAGGCTGCGCTGCTTCCACTTGAGGCGCAGCACCACGCCGATGCGCGAGCCGTGGAGGTAGTACTGTATCATGTAGGTGGCGCGGGCCTGGTGCTGCTGCGGGGGCAGGTCCACGGTTTCCAGCGCCGAAAACTCGGCGTCGGTTAGCCAGGTGCGCGACGGGGTAGGGGTGGGGCGGTCGAACTCGTCGTAGGGGTTGGCGTGCTTGGGCAGTAGCTTCTTTTTGATGGCCCGTAGCAGGTAGATATTCAGAATGTCGTGCGCCTTGCGCCGGGTGCCGGGGCCGTTGGGCACCCGCCCCGGCCCGCCCTGCTTCATCCAGGTATCGAAGTCGGCCACCAGCTGCTCGGTGAGTTGGTCGCAGGGCAGGGGCTTCTTACCATCCTTCCACCCCCAGCACTCGGCCAGCTTGTTGAGGGTGCTGTGGCGGGCCTCGCAGGTGGAGGCCGCCAGACTGCCCACGTCGTCACGCTTCCAGCTTTTATAGGCCCAATCCAGAAAGTCGGTGGCGGGGGCTTCCTCTTTGGGCGGGGCTAGGTCTTCGCCCGTGCTGAGCATGCGCTTCAGTTCCTTAGTGTCCAGGTCGGGGCGGTCGCGCGCGAGCTTCTTGGCCCGGCGCAGCAGCTTGAAAATGGCCTCGTTGAAATCGGAGTGCTCGAAGTGGTTGCTTTTAATCCAATCCTCCTTGTCGCTGGTGGCCTTTGGGTTCCACTGCTTAGCTGTTACGGCCACGCCTGCCACGTTCAGGTGACCCACTACTCGGTTCACGGTGATACGCATGCGCACGTCCTGCAGGCCCTGCTTATCGGGGTGCGGGTCTAGCAGAATCTTGAAAGTGGCGGGCATGGCTAGGGGAGCAGACGGAACGGTACCACGCCGTAGAACTCGCGCACCTCCCATATACTGTTGATGTCTTTGCGCTCGACGGTAAAGGAGCCGCCGGGCCCGCCCGTGGCGTGCAGCGTCAGGCCGTCGGTATTGTTTAGGTCGTTTTTGAGAATGGCTTTCACCGTCACCTCTTCGGCGTAGGCCACCACGCAGGCCGTGTTGTGCAGGTATTCCCATTTGCTTTCCGGCACAGGCCAGGCAATTACCTGCTGGCCATCGCGTAGGCTCGGTTCCATGCTGTCGCCCTCGATGTCGAACACCAGCGCATCCTTATAGTCCTCCTCGGTGCGGCCGGGCGGTAGGCGAAACAGTACGGTGTCGAAGATGTCGGAGTCCTTGTAGCGCTGCATCTGCATGTAGCCAAAGCTAGCACGAGCCTTAAAACTCACCCGCCGCAACTTGATGACCGGAATATCGGAGAGCAGGCCCACGGCGTGGGCGTTGGTCTGGTTCGCAGGATACGGCGAAATATTTTGGGGTGATGCATCCGAATCAGTCTCTTCGACCATCATAGGGCCCTCGCCGAACAGAAGCCAACTCGTATTTATCTTAGGATATGGCTTAAGAATTTTCCTGAGTGTGGTATAGCTTGGCCCTGCACTACGACCTGAAGTAAGGTCATGAAGGTTCTGATGAGACAATCCGGTGGCTTTTATAAAGTCAGATGTCTTATCGGCTACAGCTTCTACGAGAATTTTAATTCTCTCTGCGACAGTGCTTTCAATCATTTTGTAGTTTTTTTACGATAAATATTATCGTGATTTCTTGCATGTAATCGTAATTATGCGATACATTTGCTAGTACTAATACTAGTAATCGAAAGGTACAGCGAGAAATCTTATGGCTACTCCCCAAATCGGCACTGCAACTGCCACTCCGACCAGCTTAAAGCTGCGGGTGTTGGCCATCCGCGACAGGCTACCCGCCAATGTTCGTAGCGTCATCCGCGAGCGCTTCTCTGACCTCGACACCGCAAAGGGCGCTAAAAAAATCGACAACGTGCTGAGTGGCGGCTCCTCTGATGAGCGCGTCACCGAATTCCTCGAATCGCTAGTGCAGCCAGTAGCTGCCTAAACGAAAAAAGCCCCGACCGCCTGCAACGCGACCGGAGCTTTAGCACCAACGGTGCAAAGATACCCCAAAACCACCTAATCACTTCACCACCACCAACGCTATGCGGACTGTCGCCACCACTCCTGCTACCCTAGTACCTACTCTTGCTGATGTAGTTAATAAGCGCATCAAGCACGCTGCCACCGACCTGCAACCCGGTGACCAGCTTCACATCACGGCCCCCATTTTGGGTTTCCCCAAGGGCCTCACCCGTGCCATTTATGGCTATTGCCTGCACACCGATGAGCAGGGCCGCGCCTACGCCGTGACGGCCTACGTGCAGCCCCTGGAGCTTGGCAACCACGCCGTAGCCTACACCGAACGCGAGGCGCGCCGCTTCCCCACGGCTAACCAGCGCGAGCAGTGGTTCGGCTCGGTGCTGATGTATCTGACTGAAATCTGCCTCACGGATTACGCCGACTGCCTACGCTTAGAGCGTCTGAGCGAGCGCGTTACGCCCATGCTGCCTGCTGCTGTCACTGTCGAGTACCGTCAAGCAGCCTAAGATGATGGCCGGCACTATCAGCATCGTCACACCCGAGGAATTTGCGGCCCTCAAGGAGGAGCTAGGGCTCGTCAAGCAAGAGCTGACTGTCATGCGGGCCTACGTCACTGATAACGACGATTGGCTGTCCACTGACCAAGCCGTGCGCAAAGCAGGGGTCAAGAACCGAGATATCCTAGAGAAATACGCCCGCGCCTCGCGCCCAAACACCGACGAGGCCGGCCGCATCACTTGGCGAAAGCAGGGCACCAAATGCCAGTACCGCAATACGTCGTGCTTCAACTACGCCCAGCGCAAGCTCGGCCAGCCTACCCTCACCGCCTTAGCTGCTTAGCTCTACGGGCATAAAAAAGCCCCGACCACACCACACGGTCAGGGCTCCTTCAAACACTTCGCTGCAAAGATACAGCACTCACTTTCAACTATCTCAGCCCATGTACCACGACGGCCCCGACCTCGAAGCCTACCACCACGGCGCTGGCCGTGATACCCTCCCTGTCCCGTCGCGCTGGCACCGTCGCGCCCTGGGCCTCGCCCTGCTTGGACTGCTGGTAGTGATGCACTCCTGCGGCTAATCCGATTACCCTTTTTACTCTTTTTACACCTCGCCTTCAACCACTTCAATTTTTATGAAACTCGCCAACACTTCCCCTGCTTTCGCTCTCGACCCTACCCTGCCCTGGCTTTTCTCCGACCCCAAGATGCAGGAGCCGGCAGCCTTTCGCAACATACGCACACTCACGTTGCCCGAGTGGGAGCCGATGGGCCTTTACTTCCCGACTGGCACCAAGTTGGCTATGAGGCTCGTAACTGACCTTGACCAGCTGACCGTTGGGGCTGCTTATTGGAGCGAGCACGAATACACCGAGAGCGACAAAAAGAGACGCATCCAGCATTGCTTCGGGCGTTACGTAGCTCCAACTTACCCTGAGTCCACCAGCGCTAAGCGTCGTTGGAAAAAGGGCGAGGCCCACATTACCCTTGAATCGGATGTATTGGACGGCCTCTCGCGTAACTATTGCTTAACTGAGCAGGGGACTACTATACGCTTTGTAGATGCCAAGCAGTCCTATCAGGCAGTGCAGGCCGCCTCCCCGCAACAGTCTGAATATCGGCTCTATCAAATCACGCACTACATCGACCTACCTGCCCAGCAACTAGCCAGCCTCGGGGTTGAAGCGGTGAAGCAAACGGGCCTCACGCTGCGGCAGGCCGTCTGGCTTGAGCAGGAGCAGCTCATACACAAAGGCGGGTGGGAGATTACTACCCATACAATTGGCGGGCATCATCCGTGTGATTACCGAGTAGTAATGGCTGAAAATCAGGCATTGCATGACTTTCAGGAAGTCTGGAGCAACCTCATTCACTTCACTCTCACGCCTGGGGAAGCCAAGAGATGTAAATCGGGTACGGTAGCCATTACCTACCGCTCCACTACCCATTCGGGGCATGAGTATATCGGCGTTGAGCATTATAAGGTAGCAGATGTCGCCCCGCTGCTGGATTGGCTACGCACACACAGCGAGTTACAGCGCCTGAAGGTAGAAGCAGCCATCTACGCCCAGCAGATGGGACACCGCGCCGAAGCTTGCCGGGCGCAACGGGCTGCCTTTTTGGCTGAGTTTAAGGCTCAAAGGGCATTGCAGGCAGCATCGCAAACGCAGGGTACCCTGGAGGCACTACGCCCCGACTACGCGAGCATTCAAGAGCTAGCCCACGCCGCCTAGTGCCCTCCCTGCAAGGGTATAACGATTCGCTATACCCTTGCCACTAGGCTGCCCATCGCTCAACCCTCCCTCCGTGAACCTGCTCGCTCAATTTAATTTCTTTTGGCAGAAGCACCCAGAGTACGCTTTCAAGCCGCTCGAAATAGCGGTGTATGCTTACCTGCTTCATTTCTGCAACGGGCTGGGCAGGAAGAATCCTTTTAACCTAGCAAAGGACCGCCTCATGCTTGAGATGGGACTTCGGACTGAAGACCCGCTCGACACAGCTCGCAAACGCCTGCGTGAGGCCGGGCTGATTCAATTCGAGAATGGTAACGGCCGAGGCAAAACTACCCTCTACACGCTGCTAGCTCCACATGGCTCGATACTCAAAATGGCGGCCGAAACCCCTGGCGAAAGGGGGCAGGAAAACGCCCCCCTTTCGCCCACTGATAGCACAGCGAGCGAGCCTGAAAAGGGGGTGGAAAAGGGGGCAGAAAAACACCCCCCTTTAGAAAGGGAAGAAAAGGAAAAGGGTGGCGAAAAGGGGCAGAAAAACACCCCCGATAAGGGGGGTACTACAATAAAGAAAAGAAAAGAAGAGAGTAGTGCGGCTAGCGCCGCCCCTGCCTCGGCTTCCTCTTCTTCAGAGCCAGCCCCTAAAAAGCTCAAGGCTAAGGGCGCGAGCCACGAGGAAGTCGCTGGCCTGCCACTGCCCTTCGGCGGGGCCGCATTCGCCGAGGCTTGGCTGAACTTCTACACCACGAATACCAAGCAGGCAGGCAAAGCCATCACGGCCTTTCAGCTCATGCTAAAAAAACTGGGCAATTACCCCGAGGGCTTCGCTGTGCAGATGCTGGAGCGTGCCCTAATGGCCAACTGGCAGGGCGTGGAGCATGGGGGCACCCCTCGCGACTTGGCCGAATGGCAGACCGAGCAGGCGCGCCAGCCAAAGCCTGCCCCTGCCTTGCCGGATGCTGCCCCCATCGAAGCCCCCGAAATGAATCCTGAATTTCTCGCCCAGCAGGATGCCGAGCAGGTCGCCAAACGCGCCGCCCGCCTGGCTGAGCTAACCCACGCCTAACACTTCACCCGATGCAGCCTACCACCACCCCCGAGGCGCACGCCACACGCCCCGCCTTACCCGACGAAGCCGAGCGCCAGGCACTGGCCGCTGAGCTGGAAATCCACATCGATGCCCTCAACGAGTACTGCGACCAAGACCCGCAGCCTGAGCGGGCCCAGCAAATCAACGAGCTTATCGCCCTATTCGGCCAATACGACCAAGCCACCGAGCAAGTACTTGACAACTACCGGCACGCGCTGGAACATGCCCAGCGGCCCGTCGTGGTGCCCACATTGGAGCAGGCCATTCTCGCCAAGCTGAGCCCGGCCGACCTGCTGGCCCACCGTCAGGCCGACCCCGTGTATCGCCTCGGTTGGGCGCGCAGCTACCGGGTGGCTGAGCAGAAATACGAGCGCCTCAGTTCGCTCTACGCGCAGTACGCCATCATCGTGCCCCCTGCCGGCTACACGCCCTCGCCACTGGTGGCCCAGGTGCAGCGCTTCGTGGCCACGCGGCTAATGGTGGGGCCCCGCTTCCCGCTGGCAGTACGCAAGTCCTTGTTTTTCAATACACCCGTAACGCCCCGCCACGATGCTTAACCCGAACAAAACCAAGCGCCGGGACTTCGACCCCTCAGCTGCTGGCAAGGGCACGGCGGGCGTACTCCCCACCATTCCCGACATCGACAGCGCCCTGGTGACGCTGGACGCGGCGACGTGGCAGGCGATGGAGTACGAGTATCACCACGGCCGCGAGAAAGGGCAAACGACCAGCAACAAGTACCTCGACCCTTATTTCAAGTGGATGCCGGGCTACACCAGTGTGATAACGGGCTGGCCCGGCCACGGCAAGAGCCAGTTGTTTTTTGAGCTGCTGCTGCTGCGGGCCGTGTTCGATGGTAAGAAGTCGGTGGTGTGGCCCAGCGAGAACCTACCAGCCAAGCGCTTCTACCAAGGGCTGATTCACACGCTGACCGGCCGGCCAGGCGATAAGTCGCAGGCCAACCACCTGAGTTTGCCGGAATACAAACGGGCAGCCGACTTTGTGCGCGAGCACTTCATTTTGATAAGCCCGCTCACGGGCATGCCCTATACCCCTGGCCACATGCTGGCCTACTGCGAGCGGGCCATTGCCCAGTATGGCGGGGCCGAGGCCAAGGGCGGCATCGCGCACTGCATGCTCGACCCCTGGAACAAGCAGGACCACAGCGGCAAAATGAAGTTGGGCGGGGATGAAGGCTACCTGATGCACGCCGTGGGCCTCTGCACCAAGTGGAGCCAGGACACCAACCAATGCCTGATACTCACGGCCCACCCTAAACGCCTGAGCGACCTGGACTTCGGCAAGACCCGCCCGGTACCGGACGGGGCCAGCATTTCGGGCGGGCAGATATGGGAGAACATGCCGCACTACATCGGGGCGATGCACCGCCCTTTCAAGCACATTCCTGGCAACACCGAGGCAGCTTTCTACTCGCACAAGTGCAAGGACGAGCGCTACGTGGCCAAGCTCGGCAGCGTGGGCGCGCACGGCCCTGATGGCCTGCCCCCGATGGTGCCCATCCACTGGGACGAAATCACCAACCGCTACCGCTGGGGCCATGAGCGCTGGAGCCCACTGCAAGACGAGTTGGCCGCCAAGGTGTACGCCAGTCCCACGGCGGCCCCACCCGCGCAGCTATTTACGGGTAACGGCCAGCCCACCCAAGCCGCCGCCCTGCGCACCAGCACTACGCCCGGTGCAGGCTTCGAAGCTGAGGCCAGTGGCGAAGTACCTACCGAGCGCTTCGGCCCCCGCACCATCACCAGCGCTGACTTGCGATGAGCTACCCGCACCTCTCGCCCGAAACGGCCAACGAGTGCAGCCGGGCCGCCTACGACTACGACCCCGCCTGCTATTGCGCCATTCACTGGGTCTACGCCGATTACCTGCCCCGCCCGCAGTACTGCGGACTATCCCGCCAAGTGGCTCGAAGCCTACATGTGGCGCTGCATCGGCCCAGGCCAGCCCGACCGCCTGGTGGTATTGGCCTACGCCGACAACGGCCCTGAATTGCTGCGCGACCTGCACACAGCCTTAAACGCCATCACCCAGGGCGAGCAGCCCGACCCCTCGCTGCCCCCACTAGCACCGCCGGCAGCACAGCCCCGAGTGCCCTACATCCCACCCACATGTGGGGGCTGGATTGGCTCAGCCCCGCAGACTACCCAAGCACTGAACTGCTGGCCGCACTAGGGTTTTCCGGCACTTACCGGAAAACCCGCGAACCTCGCTCCATAATTCGCGGGAGTGATTCATTATCAGATTATTATCCGCTAGGATAAAAACCAATTCAAACACTTCACACCACTACCATGCGCTACGACATTTTAGAGAACATCAAGGCCGAAGAAGGCGAGACGCTCGACAACCTGGGTCAGCTTTTTAACGCCTACATGGGCCGCCTCTCCATGCTGGAAAGCTCAGTATTCCCCCGCTACAATATGCGCGAGTTTGCCCGGCTTTGGTCGGCCAATCCCATGCCCAAGCACAAAAAGCGCGAGCGCGAGGAAGCCCAGCACTTGGTCTCATTTATCCCCAAGTTCTACCATCTGCAAATCCTAAGCAACTCGCTGCATGATTTGCACCGCAGCGTGAACGGGGCCATCGAGAAGCTTACCCCTTTCTTTGACACCTACGGGGGCGACCTCAAGCGTTACGCTATTGAGAACCGCCTGCGCTGCATTGATGAGTATGGCAGCGAGGACGAGAGCGACTGGCAAGAAGACGGTCTTGATGAGCAAGGACAGCCAAAATGGAAGCCCATATACAAGGAGGATGCTGTCGCGCTGAAAGGGTACACCCTGGCTGCTGACTTGAAGCAATTCTTCGAGGGGGGCGACTGGCGGGGGGAGCACCTTGGCAGCTCGGGGCCAGAGGATTTTGCCCTGTTTACCCGTCTGGTATCTACCAACTCTGGCTTCAATCCCTTCAAGGCTATTGCGGCTTTCACGGGCACCGAGCTGCCCATCTACCGCCAGAACGAACAAGGCGAGATGGTACCGCAATCGCTGGCTGACCGGGCCGAGAGCGAGGTAAATGACGAGTTGCGCGACGTGCGTGTGTCCTGCTACTTCGACCAGATTCTGCGGGCCTGCTGCGGGGCTAGTGTCCTCTTTCAAGGCAGTCGCATAAGCGAAGACCCTGGCGACTATCGCCTGCTGCTGGAGCGCCTGATAGCTATCCGTGATTGCGCAGGCCTGCTGGAGCCCATCAAGCCCTTTAACGATTGATAACCTTATCAAACCCTCCTCTTTCTACTACTTACCCGACAAAGACATGTTATTCTTCGCTCCTGTCTCCTGCTTTGCCTTGGCCGCCACCGAGATTGACCGCCGCAAAGAAGCCGCCCTAGCTCGCGAAATTGAGCTGTGCGCCACCCACCGCTCCCAAAACGGCCGCTACGGCCGCGAAATTCTCTGGCACCCCGACTTCGCCGCCGACTGCGTGGCCATCGTGGGCGACCTGCCCCTGTCCGAAGTCACGGCGTGGCTGGCCAGCGAGCTACCGGGCTACGCCAACGAGGGCGCACCCCTCGACCTGACTGATTACTGCTACCTGGCCGATGTGCTACGCGAAGGCCTAGCCTCTCCGATTACCTCCCTGGCCCGCGTGCGTCTGGAGCGGGCCCTGCTGTGGGTCGAGCAGACGGGCGCAGACATTCTCAAGCCCCGGCCTGCCGCAGCGCCCGCTCAGGCAGTGCCTTCCCCTGCTCTGGCTGCCTAGGCTTGAACAGGGCGGGTGGTCCCCATGCCACCTGCCCTATCCTGTCACCTTCACGCTATCTCAAGCCATGGTCCGCGCTGCATCTACGCCCCCGCTGGTAGTCCTGCCTTCTGTCCACCTGTTGCAAGAGGACGGCCCTTTTACAGCACAGCTTAATGCCTTATTTGAGTACACATTGCCCACCAACGACATGGCGCCGAGCCTGACTCAGGGTAGTCACGTAAGCTTGCGCCAAGTCACCTTGCCCGAAGTCAGTGTGGGCGACGTGCTGCTGCGCGTGTACTGCACGCCCACGCGCCGCAAAGTGCTGGAGCTGGGTCGCCTGCAAGTGCCCCGCCACGCCGAGCTCTACCAGCACGGCTTTATCACCCTGACCCGTGACTGCGACGGCAAAACGTGGTTCGACAACGTGCCGTGGGACTTGCCCAACGTGTATTGGTTTCGCGTCGAGCAAGTGCTACGCATCGCTCGCCCCGCGCCCTACTGGCCCACCGTGCCCGCCACCGCCTGGCAGGGTGTCACCCATGCCCACGCCGCCTAATCTCTCCTTTCTGCCCACTGGCTACGCAGTCAGTGGGCTTTCTGGCTTATCACTATGACCGTATCGCAAAAAGAGTTAGAAGACTTCCTGTGGGAGCAGCCCCGTACCTGCGAGGCACGGGGGCTGCGCGTGGGGCAGTCCTTTTTCGCCCTAGGCCGCCGCTACCGCCACCTTTCGCTAGGCCCCTATAGCGGCGGCGTAGCCCAGCAGGTCAGCGTGCGCTTTGCGCCAGAACGGAACTGCTATTTCGTACAGGTCGTGCTCAGCACCACCGGTACCGTTGGCACCCGCCTCTACCTGCTGGCCAAGCAGCAGCTCTGCGCCCTGCGTGACCTTTTGCCGCCGACTGAGCGGCACGCCGGCCTAAGGGCACCTTTTCTCTCCTGTGTGCTCGTGGGTCGGCGACTAAAGACGGGCAGTAATTTCCTCTACGCCCTCAACCAGGACCCCTGCTGCCGCGCCTTTGCCTATTCCTGCGATGCGGCCGGCCTGCGCTTTCTGGACGCGAGCCAAGTGTGGGGTCCGGTGAGCCGGGAACAGTCGCCTGAACTGCGCCAGATAGCCGCCGACTTGCTGACTGAGCGAGCCGACGCGCTGGCTATTAATCACGCTGCCCGCCCTGCTAGGCTGGCTGGCCTCGTGGCCCCGTCCCCAACTGAATTGGCCGCCCTCGTGATAACACCCGCTGGGGTGTTGGCCAACCCCGATACACGCCACTAATCCTCTACTCCTTACCCACCGGCTACCTAGTCGGTGGGCTTTGCTGCCTGTCCCTATCCGCCGTGACGTACCTGGAGCTAATCAACAATTTCTGGCAGAAAGACCTTGAGTTTTTCTTCTCGGCCGACGAGGTGAATCTCTATTTCCGCCTGCTCAAGCACGCGAACCAGCTTAGCTGGAAGCCTGCATTCAATCTCTCCGTAGACCGGCTCATGCTGGAGGTGGGCATTAAAACGAAGCGGCCATTCGACTCGGCTCGCAAGGTCCTACGCGACGCGGGTTTGATTGAATTCATCAACGGTAATGGCCGAGGCTGCACAACCGAATACCAGATTATTGGAGCTGAAACACTAGCGGAAAGGGGTGCTAAAAACGATACCCTTTCCGCGCACCTTTCCGATACCCTTTCCGCAACAATTCCGCGAAGAGAACGCAACGAAAACGTACTACTACATAAGACTAAGATAAAGAATAAGATAAAAGACGATTATTCCTCCGAGAGAAAGGAAGGGCAAGTTGAAAAACCTACTTCGCTGCCAGCCGCAAACTCAAGTAAGGGTCAGTCTCAAAATGAAGCCGCGCCGAATGCTCCCGCCTTCGATGACTTCTGGCAGTCCTACGGCAAAAAGGTTGGTCGCCACAAAACGGCCGAACGCTGGAAGCAGCTAACCGCCGACGAGCAAGCCGCCGCCCTGGCCCACGCCCCGCGCTACGCCGCGGCCACCCCCGACAAGCAATTCCGAAAAGACCCGCTGACCTACCTCAACAGCAAGTGCTGGCTTGACGAGGAATTGCCTGCCCCCCGTCATGGCCAGCAGCCCGCGCCGGTACCCGTACCCGCCCTGCCCCCGCTACCGGCTCCTGAGCTCAACGGAGATTTTCTAGCCGAGCAACAAGCCCGTGCCGATGCCGAGCAAGATGCCCACTTCGCCCGCTACTCTATCAAAGCCGAGCCCGAGCCACCCACCCCACCCACGGAGAATCCGTCCGATTCGTCCCCACAGGCGGCCTAGCCACGACGCCCAGCCCCTCGCTGGCACCCGTGCACCTATCCAACCCCTCCCCCACGCCCTGACCGCCCTTTCCGCTGCCCCTTCCTTCTGCATGCTGCCGCCCTATCACCTCGCCCTGCACCAGCCCCCGCTCGCGGTCTGGCCCACGCTCACCGTCACGGCGCGGGGGCGGGTGTATCTGAGCAAAGCCCTGCTCACTACCCTGGGACTGCGGGCCGGCCAGCCCGTGGACCTCTTGCCCCCCAGCGCCGAGCACGCCCCCTGGCAGCTGGACCTGCGCCCCACTGCCGCCCGGCGCCTGCACTGGTACCCCGACACCCGCCCCCGCATTGACGGCGTGCGCCTGCCCGCGGCGCTGGTCGCGGCTGGTGTCCGGCTCACCCTCGCCCTGGCACCCACCCCAGGCCCGGGCCTACGCCTCTACCCGCTCACGGCCGCTTAGCCCTTCGCCTTCACCTCTCTTTCTGTCCCTAGTACCAGTACCCTTGCCTACTCAATCCCCCACGGCTCCCGCCCCGCCTTTACCCTCGCTCACCCTCAACGACGCAGGCCGGGTGTATCTCCACCCGGCCCTAGCCACCCAGCTTCAGCTTCAGCACGGACAACCCGCTAATCTGGTACCCCCGCCAAAGGGCAGCCCGTACTGGCACCTAGACCTACGGCCCGCGGCCGAGCGCTTCCTCAATTCCGGTAACGGCCGCAACCTGCGCATCGCGGGGGTACGCTTACCCTTCGGCCTGCTCAATCCAGATGAAGGCCCGCTCACGCTCTACCTGCTACCCGGGGAGCCCGCCCAGGCCGGCTACTACCCCTTGCTGCCGGCCCCCGCTTTCGAGCAGGCCTACACTGCCTTCCTGGAGCAGGCCGCCCAGGCGGCCCGCCAGGCGGCGGAACCGACCCAGGCTCCCTGATGGGGGGTAGGGGGGTAAAATCCTTCGGACCCTTCCATCCTAGACCGTAGTAGTCAGTCAATTTTTCACGCCGTCAGGTTAGCCGACTTTTTCATGGATTGCATTTTACCTAGTTAAACCATCCTTCAACTAGCACTGAATTTCCCACAGCTTGTATTATGAAGCCTGAACCCCTCGAAAAAGTGTGTCGAAAATGTGGGGAAGCGCAACCCCTAGAGCGCTTCCCTTTCCGCAAGGCCGAGCAGACGTACCGCGGCACCTGCAAGGCCTGCCGCGCCGTCGAGAGCTACGCGCTGCGTCACCACCCCGACCACGCCGCGCGCATTCGAGAACGCGAGCGGGTGCGCACAGCGGGCCGACGGCCCGCCATTCGGGCCTGGGAGCGTGCCCACCCCGACAACCTGCGCCCCGGCCAGCAGCGGCGCACGGCGCGCCAAAAAGCCCGCCGCGCCGCCGCCCGCGTTGCGTTGGCCAGCCCTCCTCCACCGACTAGCTGATGCCCGCGCGGTCCAAACCTAGGGCCTTCCCCGCTCCCCTTGGAGTGGCGTGTCAGGCTGCCCGAGGTCAGCGGAAGGAAAAAGAGTTTTCAGTGATAATGCGCCCGACTTTAGCGCACCTTAGCAAACCACCTGCGACCCACTTTATGCTTTGCAAAGGATTCACAATGAGGTTAAAATATCCTTATAAGCATTAAATATTTATTATATATAAGCACGAGAACTTTTTACCTTCAGTTTTGCACGCACGCGTTTGTGAGGCTATGCTACGGTCTAGGAAGAGACAGGCTGGAGGATTTTACCCCCCTACCCCTATCGGGGGTGCTTTTTCGAGCAAAAGTGCTCTCTCAGGGCTGAAATAGCCCTTTTAGGGTCTTTTGAGTACTTCTAGCAGGATAGCAGTAGCGCGCTGGGAGCTCGGGCCACTTGAGCATCCGCTTGGGTACTCAACTCACCTGTACACTGCGTGCCAGCACCACTGCTCTTGAAGCTTACACAATAGGCGCTATTTATTCGCGCTCGGAAAAGCTTGCCACTTAAGTTTAACAGTTCACAAGTAGCTAACCGCTCTGCTGTAGCGCCTCGTACACATGCGACCCACTATTCACTCGTTATGCAGCTTCTAGCGCACATAATTTACTGGTACAGTACCCATGCGCTATACTGTATGCCCGTGGCGGCGGTGCTCATTCCGGCCGTACTGTTCGGCACGCAATGGCTATTACCCAAAGTGCGGCAAGCGCTGGTAGGTCTAGTCATCGGGCTGGCAGTACTCACCTTCCTCACGATCTTCTTCGGGTCAGCGCTCGCCGTGCCCTTGGTGTATCAGGCAGGCGAGACGGGGCAAGGTGAAGTGGTAAACACCTATGCTACCAGTGTGCAGCACAATCACCGCGAGGTGCGCGGCTACCGCGTGCTACTGCGTACGCGAGCTGGGCAAACGGTCGTCACCTCCTTCGAGGATGAAGACTTCAACGTGTACCCACCCGCCAATGCGGTTGTGTATCCTAGCATTGGCGAAAAATTCACTGCCCGCTATCTGCCAGCTTATCCGCAAGACTTCATCATTATCAGCAATGATGATAGTCCCTACGCGCATGGACTGGCCTGCGCCACGCTGCTCGACTCGCTGCACGAGGCCCGCCGAACGCACGAGTTCGACCTGACCAATGCGGCCAATAAGCAAGCCTATCGCGAGCTCATTCACCGCGTCATTGCCCAGAGTTGCTATACCGACAGCACCGACCTGCGCGAGTACTATGGCGACCTGGCCAAGGTGCAGCTCGAGCCTTGCCAGGTGTTACTCGATTCGCTGGATATTATTCGTACTCGCTACAATGCGGACATAACCGACGTAGCCAATAAGCGCGTGTACCTAGCCCTCATCCGCCGCGTGGTAGCTCGTCCCCCTTGCTATACCGACAGCGCTGACCTGCGCAAATACTATGACGATATGCGGCGCGTGCAGGCCAGTTATCAGGTGCCTTAGCGGCAGTTCATCCACAGCCCTGGCATACAACCGGGCCGGGGGAGTTATTTTTTTGTAAAAAAGCCACCTACCCATACAATGCCAAGGTGGAAGGCCACAAAAAAGCCGGCTCCTTCGCAGGAGCCGGCTTTAAAAGACTTAAGCTGAATGGCTTACTTACCGCCAAACATATAGCCAACGTACAACTGGAAAGCGCTGTTTTTGGCTTTAGTTTCGACATTGGTACCTAAAAAGTCAACCGATTTATAGACATCCGTAAAGCCACCATTGTAGCGGAGGCCTATCATGGCGCTGCTAGCTACTTGGAAACCTACGCCAGCAGCATATCCGAAATCAACGTTTTTGAACGCGTCTTTAACGTCCTGCGAGGTATTGCTGTCTTTCGCTTTGGCCGAGGCCAGAAAGCCAACCTGTGGGCCTAACTCAAAGAACAAACCCGTTTTGCCGGTTGCAATCTTTGCCAGCACCGGAATATCGATGTAGTTGAGGTTGATTTTGCCATCGCCGCCATCTTCTTTGGCACCCTTCATCGAGTAGAGTACCTCGGGTTGGATGGAGAACATGTCGTTGAGACCAAAATTGGCTACCACGCCCCCATTGAAGCCGAACTTGTTGGCTGCTCCTTCAACATCCTTGCCAGTGAAGTTGGTGAGCGAAGCGCCAGCTTTGATGCCAAAGTGTATGCCGGTTTGCGCGTGGGCAGCTACCGAAACGCCAGCCAGCAGCCCGAGGGAGAGGATAAGTTTTTTCATCAGAGAAAAAGTAAGTTGGTTATAAATGCCCGACAAAGGTAAGGTTTGTATCGACCAACCACATAAAAGAATCGACCACTTTATAGTAATCTGTTTTTATTGATGCTGCCCACTGCATCTGCCCCGACCTCACCAACCGGGCTTTTCGTGCCCCAAACTTTTAGTGCTATACGCCCAACCAATCTAAATACTTGCCAAAATACTTAGTCCCACTTAAATTAGCAGTATCATTCTAAATCTACTGCTCATGTCCCTCCAAACCTTCCGCACCTCCCCGGCAGCCCCAGACTTCGATGAAGTCACCGACACCAACTACGAGCACGTAGTTGACCCCACCTACGACGAAGCCGCCGACCCCGACTACGACCAGCAAGCCGACCCCGACTACGACGAGGCCAGCCGACCCCGACTACGACGAGGCCAGCCAGCGCGAGTTTGCCGACGACTTCACGGAGCCAGAGTATGAAGAGGGTGGCCAAGAATACCAGCACCGCAAGCAGAAGTAAAAAAAGGCCCTCGACCAACTAAGGTTGAGGGCCTTTTTCGTGAGCGCGGGCAAGGTTGCACAGATTTATATCTTGGTTACCAAATACTTACTTCATGCCGCCAAGCTACGCAGGCATTGTTGCACACCGCCTGTGTATAGAAAGTTTAGGGCACGAAAAAGCCTCACCTTCACGAGCGGGGCTCTCCTTTAGGCTGGTACCCTTTCAGGGCATATGTTGTGGTTTGCGTTCGCCCGTTGCTGTACAGCACATCCACGGCGATAGTGTCGGCATCTATGCGGCGTAATACGGGCCCAGGTGCGGCTGGCCAGTAATTGAGCTGCCAGCGCTTATCCGCTTGCAACCAGCCGCCCCGACGGACAAAGTATAGGGTGTATTCGTCATGAGCTGACCCCGCGAAAGCACCTGTCCAATGAGTATCCACCTCTAGCCAGGTGTTCTCCTGCGCTGACACCTGCATACTCACCTCGTTGTCAGAACTACTCGCCGGCTCACTCTCGCAGGCCCCAAGCCCAGCCACAGCCAGCAGCCCGCCCAGTAATAGCATTGCTTTCATTCCGCCAAACTACGCAGGCATTCTTGCACAGCGCCCAAATGGGCATCCAAAAGCCCATCGTTGCAGGCGGGGCTTGCCCCGTTTTGATACCTTCACGGGTATAAAACACCAGCTATTCGCTTTTGCCCTTTTACCAGCCCGCCAGCGCCACAGCGAGCCGCTTTCGCAGCGCCGCGAGGGCGGCCTGTTCTTTAGGGGTGGCCTTAGGTAACAGTTCCTCTAATGGCGTTGGGTCATACGATTCCACTTCGCTAACCTTATTAAAATAAAAATCATTGACAGTGTACGCTAGCCCTATGGGGGAGCCAGTGAGGCGCATGGTATAACCTAGTATGTACTCATTGCTTCCCTTGCCCTGTCGCAGCACGGCCACCTTTGGTAATCTCGCATAGGTAAGTATGCTGCTTGTTTTGTCTGGGGCGGCCTTTCTATCTACTTCAGCCGGGGATAAATCAGTAAGCTTCGCCAGATACCATCGGCGCACGAGTGCCTGCTGCTGGGAGTCGGTTTTCGCGTCCCTGGGCCAGGGCAAGGAGCCTTGAAGTTCCACTTCGCCCGTTCTTGGATTGCGTGGCCAAGTAGATTGGGCGTGAGAGGTGAAAGAGAGTAGGGTGAATAATAGAGTAGCTAGCATTTTCATACCCGAAAGCTACATCCTAGCCCACATTCGGGCGAATAGTACTAAAACGCAGCCCACGAAAAAGCCCCATCCTTACGGCGCGGGGCTTTTGTAGGCGTAGCGGACTATACCTATTGTGTTCCATCCCAAACGATAGGCAAAGGCGTCAAATCTTTAATTCTAGCATTGAACTGCCCTTTCTCCGCTTTAAAAACTAGAAGTGGGGCACTAGGGTTTGTGACATTAAACTCAAACGCTTCAAATTCAAATGAACCCGCTACCTGTGTATCGGAAACCTGTGCAATATCTACAAACCCAGACGTAGCAAAGCCATGGTATACAGTGCCGTCAAGGCGCTCGTACTGCATATTAATACCCAGGTAATTGGCTTTAGCATTGTAACCGCCTATTGGCCCTGTGTAACCGCTATTTAGGTTATGGCGACCAATCTTAGGTATATAGGAAAAATCCAGTGTAATCATACAGTTTTTGATTCCTAAGGCAGTCAGATTGGTATCTGAACCGCCCTGAATAAATACTGCATTCCGAGGCGTCGGATAATTGAGGTATTCATCAACCTGCGCAATTGGTGGACCAATACTGTCGGTCGTTTTCCACGATTGCCCATTTATTACAACCGACATTGATAATGCTGGCGTTGCATCTTCTTTCTTAGAGCAGCTGGCCAGGGCCAGCACGGCGAAGGCGAAGGGTAGGAGTTTTTTCATAGCCACCAAATATAGCGGCGAGCTATCTCCCAGAGTAGAATGCCCAGCGCCCCAGCGCAAAACAACCAAACGGTAGGGCCACCCCAATAGCGGATATACACAGCGAGACGGTGACGCTTCTTGCTTATGTTCTTAAACTAAGGCTTGCTGGTGCAGCTAGCCAGCAGGACGAGTAGTAGCAGTTTTTTTCATACTGCGAAGCTAGAGGCAGGATAGATGGAAAAAGAAAGCCCAGCTGGTTAAGCTGGGCTTCAAAAAAGAGCTAAGGCAGTTGCTTATGGACTTTTACTCTAAACTTACCATTCTTAACAAAGATGAAATCGTAGGCATATTTGTCATCTATGTACCGAAATAATTTGCCTTCGAAAGTGCCCTCCACAATCTCATTTGAGACACTTGTAACCTGTACTTGAAGAGGAGAAGAATAGCCGCTTCCACCCCTGAAAACGGATACCACCTTGTTACCAGGACCTTTCTCTGTGAGTATTACACTAGCCTGCTCACAATAAGCCGGATTAGCATGGGGCCAAGAGGTAGGCAGCTGTTTTTGAAATAGCCCAGTATTTAGAAAATTAATACTAAGCTCAACATCTTCTGGCAGGGTTTGCGTGAATAAAGAACAGTAATCAGCGTTTTGCGTGACGTCAATGTGATAATAGCTCGTTTGACTTAGTCCTTTATCTGCGACACAATACACAGGAGTACCGCCAAATTCGCCCGAGATATAATTATCTCCTGGAGCCGGAATACTTGATTGAGTATTGCGCAAAAAGGCAGTGACGGGGTCTTCTAGTGTCTTGATGGGTTGTACTGGCTGCACCTCGTCTGCGTCTTTCTGGCAGGCGGTGAGAACTACTAGGGAAAGGAGAAAGTAGGAAAGTTACTTCAGCATAGACCAAGGGGTTAAGGGTGTAGGCATTACCTGCTCCAAGGTACTCAGAATTTTAATATATACCCCAAAGGGGGCTACAGCAGCCGAATCAATTCCACCGCTGTGTTCGGCTGGCTTTCCTCCCACGAGTCAACCTTATTGACAAAGAGCCACGCCGGCTCATCGGCCAGCCACACCGGCACGAGCTGGTCAAACGCCACCACGTCGGCCGCACTCAGGTCCACGGCCGTAACACCAGCGACGAGCCGCTTGGTCAGCAGGTGTAGTTTATCGGCAGTATGAGTTACCCGCTAGTTCGTCGGCCCCGTATCGACGCGAGCCTCTACGGCCTGCTGCACACTTACCGACAGGGCCGAAAGCAATTCGAGGCCTGACGCAGCCTCAATGGCATCAACGGTAGTGCGATAGTTACCCCACGCCGAGTTGTTAGCTATCGGGGCCGTGCGGTCGGCCTATATGAACTTAAAAGTAAGCTAACTAGTACGCCTGCTACTCTGACCTATTGTTACTCAGCTAAAACCGGTACTTTCGCCACCCCATGCGACGACGGCCAGTTTTTGAGGTAAAAAGAATAGCGCGAACGCAGAATCGCCCTGCTTTACTTAAGCTATTGCTTCATTGGCAAGTAGCAGTTGTCAGCCTCTTCTGTCTACTGCCGAGTTCAATCGTAGCCCAGCGCCTGGCTGCGCCCTGGCAGCCCGACCCCGTGCTCAGTGCCCTGCTCGTGCAGCAGCTTGTCTTCAGCCCCGGTGGCTATGGCTGGGTGGCCACCGATGAAGGCGTGCGACGCTACGACGGCTACGCGGCCGTGCCGCTGGCCCGGCTGGTGCGCCAGGGAGTGGCGGCCCCCACCGGCTACGTGCAGTTGGTGCTAGACCCCACCGGCACGCTCTGGATTGGGGCCGCCACGGGCTTATTCCGGTTTGAGCCTGGCACCGGGCAACTGATGCGCCAGGCCTTGCCCACCACCCCGGGCGAGCGCTCCCAGGTAACGGCTCTCTGGCGCGACGCTCGTACTGGCGGCCTCTGGGTGGGCTACGGCCACCATCGACTACTGCAACTCGACCCGGACCGCCCACAACAGCCCTGGTTTACGGCCGACACCACCCGAGGCCAGGTGCTGCGTTTGGCTCCAGGCATGCACGGCACGGTCTGGGCCACCACGGAGCAGCACTTGTGCCAATTCGATGCCCAGGCGCGGCAGCTGCGGCACCTGCCACGCCTGGCCGAAGCACTCGTGCCCGTGCCCGGCACTGGCCCCCAATTGCTGGTGAGCGCCACGGCCCTGTGGGAGCTGGATACAACTTGCAACCAATTGCGCGAGCGCCAGCGCTGGCTGCCCGACCCGCACCACTACGATGTGCGCTTCGGGCCGCTGCTCGACGCGCACGGGCGGCCTTGCGCCTGGCTAGTAGGCGGGCGGCGCGTTGCGCTGCGCTGGATGCCAGGGCAGGCGCAGCCGCTGGTGCAGTGTCAGCCAGCTGGCATTAACCCCGCCGATGCCGTGACCGTCCCGCTGGTCGACCGTCTCTACCAACTACAGCGCGACCCCACGGGCTTGGAGTGGGCATTCAGCTGCGACTGGCGCGGCTGCTACCGCCAGGTGGCGCGCCCGCTAGTGCAGCGCCTGCCCCTGCCCGTGGCCCTGCCTAGCGTGCGCAGCCTAACTCGCCTGCCCGATGGCCGCCTGCTGGTGGGCTCCTACACGGGTACGTTCGTGCAACAGTCTACTAGCGCGGGGGCCACGTTTCGCTCCCTGCTATTACGGGTGGCGGGCCGGCTCTGGCCGTACCCACCCTACCACGCCCTGACGACCCGGGCGGGGCGAGTGCTGCTGGCGCTGGTCAGCAACGGCTTCGGCGAACTCAACCCCGCCACGGGGGAGGTGCGGTCGCTGCTGCCCCTGGTATCGGCCCGCACCCTGTTTCAGGATAGCCGCGGGCAGGTCTGGGGCGGGGGCGATGAGGGCCTCTATCGCTTAAACGAAACCGAGCACCGCGTGACGAGCTTCGCCCTAGGCCCGGCTAAGGCCCTGCGCGGCATCGCGGTGCGTGGCATTGCCGAAGATGCCCAAGGGCAACTGTGGCTGGCCACGGCCCGCGGCGTATATGTTCTCGACCCGGCCACGGGTGCCCTGCGCCACTACGGCCCCCAAGAGCCCGGCCCGCACCACTTGCCCACTATTGATGTGACGTGCGTGGTGGCCCGCGCCCCCGACGGGCGCATCTGGCTGGGCACGCGCGACGCGGGCCTGCTGGCCTTGGACTCGCGCCGGGGCGTGGTGCGCCAGCTTACGGCTACTGCTGGCCTGCCCGATGCGCCCGTAGCAAGCCTGCTGCCCGGCCCCGACGGCGCCCTATGGGCTGGCACCTATGCCGGGCTGGTGCGCTACGCCCCGGCCGCCGACCAGCTCACCGTGTACGGCGTGGCGGAGGGGCTTACGGACCCGGAATTCAACCAGCAGGCAGCGCTGGCCGAGGCTACTGGCGAGCTGCTGTTTGGCGGCATTGGAGGAGTATTTCGGGTCGTTCCTACCCGGTTGGCGCCTCCCGCAAGCCCCGCGCCCCAACTGCTGCTGAGCCAGGTCAGCGCCACCAGCAATGCCCTGCGGCCGCTGCCCGTGAGAACGGCTACCGAGGCCCTGGCCCTAGGTGGGGTAGCGCAGCAAGTGCGCCTTGACTTAGCGTTGACCGCGTTTCGCGACCCCAGCCAGGCACGCTTCTACTACCAATTGACGCCAGCCGGGACGCCCTTGGCTACGCCGCAACTCACCGGGCACCAGTTGCGCCTCTACGCCCCAGCCGCGGGCGACTACACCCTGGACCTATGGGGCCAGACGGCCGATGGCCGCCGCAGTGCCACCCGCCGCCTGCACCTCACGGTGGCCCGCCCCTGGTGGCAGCACCCGGCCACGCTGGCCGGGGCGGCGTTGCTGCTGCTGCTGGCCGGGGCCGCCATCCAGTGGGGCCGCAGCCGCCGGGCGCTGCGTGAGGCCCGCCTGCGCACGCGCATCGCTGCCGACCTGCACGACGAAGTGGGCGCGCTGCTCACGCGCGTGAGCATGCGGGCCGAGGTGCTGCACGAAACCAGCGCCACCCCCAACGCGCCTGACCTAACTGCCCTGCTGGCCGACAGCCGCACCGCCCTGACCACCATGCGCGACGTGGTGTGGAGTATCGACGCCGGGGCCGACACCGTGGGGGCGCTGGTCGACCGCCTGCGCGACCACCTCGACCAGAGCGCCGAGCCCGCCGGCTTGCGTACCCAGTTGGTAGTCAATGGCCTGCTCGATGCTACCCCGCTGGCCCCGCACGTGCGCCAGCACTTGTATCTGCTGGCCAAGGAAGCCATCACCAACGTGGTGCGCCATGCCCCCGAAGCTACCGAAATCCAGGTAACGCTCCAGCGTACCGGGCGCACGCTCACGCTCAGCGTGCGCAACGACGGCCCGCCCGTGCAGCGGCGGGCCGGCAGCGGCGGGCTGGGGCTGCGCAGTATGGCGCAACGCGCCAAGGCCTTGGGGGCCCGGCTAGTGGTGGGGCCCGTACCGGGCGGCGGCTGGGAGGTGCGGGTAGTAGTAGACTAGGCCAGCCGCCCCTATTGCATGCGCCGCAGCAGTTCGCCGCGGCTGTTAATGTGGAGCTTACGGTAGATGTTTTTGACGTGACCATGCACGGTTTGCACCGTCATTTGGAGCTTGGCGGCCACCAGCTTTTCGCTCAGGCCCTCAACGAGGTACTGCACCACGTCGCGCTCGCGTGCGGTGAGCACCTGGGGCTGCGTGAGGGGGCTGGGCTGGAAGTGGCCGAGCACCTTGCGGGCCACGGCCCGGCTCATGGGCGCGCCGCCTTGGGCCACATCGAGCAGGGCGGCCTTGATGGCGGCCAGCGGGGTGCTTTTCAGTAAATACCCACTGGCCCCGCGGCGCAGGGCCTCGTAAATGTTGTCGGTGTCTTCGAAGACGGTCTGCATCACGATTTCGGCCGCGGGAACGAGGCGGCGCAATTGAGGCAGGGCCTCGATACCACTGAGGCCGGGAAGCTGGATATCGAGTAAGATGAGCTGGGGCAGGTGCACCGCATCGGGCAGCCAGGCGAGCAGCGCTTCGGCACTCTCGGCCGCGAACACGCACGCGAACTCGGGCTGGCGGCAGAGGTAGTCGTGCAGCAGTTCTCGTACGGCGGGGTCGTCTTCGACCAGGGCGAGGCGGTAGGGCAGATTCACGAGGCAAAGGTCGGGGCGGGCGGGCGAGGATAACGCCCGCGCTATACCCCCTATTTAGGGGGGGTACGGGGCTTGCCAATAGCACGCCGCCGCTATCACTTTGCGGAGAATTTCTTTCCCCCACTCCATTGGCTGGTGGCAGCCGCTTTTGTTCTATGAGAATGTTTACACTTACACGCCTAGGTGGCCGGAACCTCCGACGGGCGGCGCTGGGGCTGCTGCTGGCCACGGCCGGCGCGGCCCAGGCCCAAACGACCACCTTCACCTACACTGGAGGTGTGCAGAATTATTTTGTACCACAGGGCGTCAGCGCCTTACGCGTAGTGGCTACGGGTGCCAGTGGAGGCGAGGGTTACCAAGGCGCCACCTCTGGCAGGGGAGCGCAGGTGCAGGCCACTATCCGGGTGACGCCTGGCGAGTTGCTGGTGGTGACGTTGGGCGGTCGGGGCACTACTAGCAACAGCACCACCTCCAGCGCTGGTGGCAACAATGGAGGGGGCACTGGGGGCTTCTACACCGGGAGCGGTGGCGGGGCCACTGACCTGCGGCGGGTCAGCACGACGGGTGCCACCAGTGATTATCTCACTACCCGTAACGCCCTGCTAGTAGCTGGCGGCGGTGGCGGCGGCGGTGGCGGTGGCGTTGGCGGTAGTGGTGGGATTCCTAACGGTGTCAATGGCGGCGGCAATTATGACGGCGGCAGGGGTGCCCAACAAACAGGCGTGGGAAGCGGCGGTACTAACGGCGGAGTCGCTGGCAACGCCAGTGGAGGAGGAAGCGGCAGTAGTGGCAGTAGTGGATTCGTTGGTGGCGGTGGCGGCGGCGGTGGCTATTACGGCGGTGGCGGCGGCGATTCTAGCGGCGGCGGTGGCGGCGGCGGCTCGTCGTGGGCCACGGCTGGGGCCAGCAACGTCAGCTACAGCGTGGTCGGCGCGGCGGGCAACGGCTCGCTCACCATCACGCCCGTAGCGGTACCCGCCCCCACCATCACCAGCTTTAATACCCCGACTGGGGCCGTAGGCAGCCAGTTAGTTATCAACGGCACCAACCTGGACCGCGCCACCAGCGTGCGCTTTGGCGAGCTGCCCGCCCGCCCCAGCACCATCAGCGTCAACGCGGCCGGCACCCAACTCACCGTAACTGTGCCCGTGCTGGCCAGCAACAATGCTGTGAGCGTGACCACACCCACTGGCACGGCCACTAGCACCGACCGCTTTCAGGTCACACGCGCCAACAGTAGCCTAGCCTACGCGCAGGTGAGCGACCTGCAAGCTGATGGCTCAACTATCAAGGTAGGCACGAGTGTCACGAATAACTACTCTGCCCCAACAATAACAGACCTCGACGGCAATGGTCTGCTCGACCTACTCGTGGGCAAAAGAGATGGCGACGCAATAGCACGCTACGAGCAAATCAGCGCGAATGCTACCACCTTCACTAGCAAAGGCAGCTTGCAAGCTGCCGGTTCAGCTATTACAGTGAGCAGCTTCGCAACCCTAGCAGTCACGGACCTTGATGGCAATGGCCTGCTCGACCTATTGGTTGGTAATGGCGGCGGCCTGATAGCGCGCTATGAGCAAACCAACGCGAATGCTACCACCTTCACCAGTAAGGGCAGCCTGCAAGCTGCCGGCTCAGCTATTAAGGTAAGCGGCCGTTCGACCCCAACAGTCACGGACCTTGATGGCAATGGCCTGCTCGACCTGTTAGTCGGTAATGAAGGCGGCCTGATAGCGCGCTACGAGCAAACTAGCGCGAATGCCGCCACCTTCACTAGCAAAGGCAGCTTGCAAGCTGCCGGTTCAGCTATCACCGTAGGCAATGATGCAGCCCCAACGGTAAGCGACCTCGACGGCGACGGCTTGCTCGACCTGCTCGTGGGCAATGCAGGTGGCTACTTGAGCCTCTATAAGCAGACTAGTACTAATGCCGTGAGCTTTGTGGCGGTGCCGAGCTTCCCGCTGGCCAGCACTCAGATTGGGGGCGATGCCGAGCCTGTAGTCACCGACCTTGACGGTGACGGTAGGCTCGATTTATTGGTGGGCAACTTCTTTGGTACAGTGGCGCGCTTTGTGCAAGTGGACCCGCCCACGCTCACTAACGTCAATTCCCCGAACGGCCCGGTAGGCACGAGTGTAACGCTCACGGGCACTAACCTGAGCGGGGCCACAGCGGTGAGCTTCAATGGCATATCGGCTACCACTTTCGCCGTAGTTAATGCTACTACCCTCACGGCTACCGTGCCCAGCGGTGCCACCACCGGCCCCGTGACCGTGACCACGCCCGGCGGCACTAGCAACGGGGTGTTCTTTCGGGTGACGAAGTCGCCCCTCGTTCTCACGTCCGAGGCGGAAAACATTACTGCCAGCAGCGCTACGCTCGGCGGTGGGGTGGCCGATGACAATGACGGGACTGTGACGAGCCAGGGCGTGGTGTACAGCGTCAGCAGCACCAACGCCACGCCCGCTATCGGCGGCGCGGGCGTGACGCAGGTGCCCGGCAGCCTGGGCAGCACCATCTTCACCTCGTCGGTGACGGGCCTGGCACCCGCCACTGCCTACAGCGTGCGCGCCTACGCCACTAACAGCGTGGGCACCAGCTACGGCAATGTCAAGCGCTTTACTACCCTGGCTGCGCTCACCACCATCACGGCCATCAACCGGGTGGGCAGCAGCCCCACCAACGCGGGCACTGTGAGCTACACCGTGACGTTTGCTGATGCCGTGACGGGCCTCTCGACTAGCAACTTTGCGCTCGTGTCCACGCGCAGCATAGCCGGGCCCATCATCACGAGCCTAAGCGGCGCGGGCACCACCTACACTCTGGCCGTGAATACCGGCACCGGCGACGGTAACCTGCGCCTGGACCTAGTCAGTGCGGCGGGCATTAGCCCCGGCCTCTCGAATGCGCCGCCCTTCGTGGGGCAGGTGTATACCATTGACAAGACAGCCCCGACGGTGACCCTCACCAGCACGATAGCCCCTGACGGCGGCTATACTACTACCTCACCCCTGGTCTTTTTGCTTACCTTTTCGGAAGGTGTCACGCCGCGCAGTGCTTTCAGTCTGGGTGCTGGTGCAACCAATGCTTCGATTACTAGAATTGGCGTCATTAGCAACAGTATCTATGAAATAACCGCAACTCCTAATGGCCCCGGCCCGGTCACGTTTACCGTGGTCGCCAACTCGGCCACCGACGCGGCGGGCAACGGCAACAGCGCATCCCTAACCTACACCATCAATTACAATGTGCCCACGGCGGCCCCGGTCGTCACGGCCCCGGCCGATGGCAGCCTCCTTGCCGCGACTACGCCCACCTACACGGGCACGGCCCCGGCGGGCAGCACCGTCACGCTGTACCTGGCCAGCGGCGGCGGCGCGGCCACGGCTATCGGCACCACCACGGCCACGGGCGGCAGCTTCAGCCTGACGCCCACCACAACCCTGGCCGATGGCACCTACGTGGTGTACGCCACGGCCCTGGCCAGCGGCCAGCTCGTGAGCGCCAATAGCAACACCAACACGTTCACCATCGACGGCACGGCCCCCACGGCCACGGTTTCGACCACGGCCGGCAGCAGCACCAGCACCGCACCTATTCCCTTCTCGGTGAGCTTCTCCGAACCCGTAACGGGCTTCTCGGCTAGCGGCATCACTGTCACGAATGGCACCGTGAGCAGCGGCCCCACCGGCAGCGGCAGCGGCCCCTACACCTTCCGCGTGACGCCCACCGGCAACGGCGTGGTAAGCGTGCGCATCGCGGCCAACGCTGCGCAGGATGCGGTCGGCAACGCCAGCACGGCCTCGGCCACCACTAGCGTTACCTACACCGCGCCCGTGGCCACCGGCCTGAGCGTGCAGTACCAGACCGGCGACCTGGGCCAGCCCACCGATGGGCAGGTGCGCCCCTTCCTGCAACTGGTCAACTCGGGCACTACGACCGTGCCGTACTCCAGCCTGACGGTGCGCTACTGGCTGACGGTGGAGAATTTCATGGGCCAGCTCGTGACGCCCATCGACTATGCCAAGCTGGGTACCAGCTTCGTGAGCGCCCGCTACGTGCAGTTGGCTACACCCCGCCAAGGCGCGCTGGGCTACATCGAATATTCCTTCGCCGCGGGCGCAGGCAGCCTGGCACCGGGTACCGATTCGGGCCCCATCTACGGCAAGGCCTACAAGCCCGACTACACCAACTTGGATGAGACCGACGACTGGTCGTACCAGACCAGCAGCAGCTTCACCGAAAACTCGCACGTGACCGTGTACCAGAACGGCACGCTCGTCAACGGCACCGAGCCCCCGGCCGTGACCGCCACCACCGCCCTGCAAGTGCTCAACGCCAGCCGCGACGCCGCGACCAGCACCCAATACCTGAGCCTGCAGCTGCAAGTGCGTAACACGGGCAACGTGCCCGTCAACTACGGCGACGTGAAAGTGCGCTACTACTTCACCCGCGACGGGGCCACGAGCGTGGTGCCGCAGGTGGACTACGCTAAGCTCGGGGCTAGCAACATCAGCCTGCGCGTGGTGAACCTGGCCGCCCCCGTGAGCGGGGCCGATGCCTACCTGGAAGTCACCTTCTCGGCCGCCCTGGGCGTGTTCTACCCCCGCACCAGCACCGACGACATCCTCGTTAAGCTGCGCAAGGACAACTACCAGGCCTTCGACCAAAGCAACGACTACACCTTCTCCGGCTCGACGATGCTGATGGTGAGCCCCCGCTTCCCGGCTTATCTGAGCAACGCGCTCGTATTCGGCACCCCGCCGACCGGTGCGCCCGCCATCGTAGCGGCCCCAACCAATGAGGCCAGCGCCACGGCCACCAGCCCCGCCGATGCGTCCATCGTGGCCGCGGCCGGTGCCTCGCGGGAGCTGACGTTTACCGGCAGCCCCAACCCGTTTGGCGAGCAGCTTCACCTCACGTTTGCCTTGCCCACCGCCCAGGCCTACACCCTGGCCCTCTACGATGGGCAAGGGCGGCTGGTGCAGCTGCTGGCTAGTGGCCAGGCTGAGGCCGGCCAGGCCCAGGAGTTGGCCGTGCCCACTCAGGGCTACGCCACCGGCCTCTACCTGGTGCGCCTCACTACGGCCACCGGCGTGCAGCACCTCAAGCTGATTAAGCAGTAAATTGATTAGTAGCGATTCTCAACAAAGCCTCGGCCTTTCTGGCCGGGGCTTTTTCTTTACCCTATGAAGTTCGGTACCTACCCTGAAAGCAACCAAGCCTGGCTCACAGAGGCCATCCGCGCTGCTGCCGAACAACACCAGACCACCCCGCTCGACCTATGGCGCACCGCGCTGGAGCAAGTCAACCCCGAAGTAGTTACCGTTGCGCCCTACTGCATGGCCAGCGCCCTAGGGGCCGTGTATGACCTGCTCGATGTGGCTACTACTTCTTAGGCAAAATGGCCGGCTCCATCAGGGCCAGCTTTTCAACTAATCTTATGCAGAGCTATAAGCTCCACGCTATAAAGGTAAACGCCTCGAGCTTAGCGGCTGGGACTTTTTACTTGGTACTTCAGTCGTTAAAAAGCCTCACCTGAGACAGGTGAGGCTTTCAATTGAAAACAAACAGCCAGCCTTTCGGCCACTGCGTCACAAAGATAAAGACCTCTACTGACCGGCCGAAGCTTATTGGTGCTCAAACGACTGTAAAGTGTGGGGCCGCGCCCGCTGATTCGTTACTGGGCACTAATTTTTCGCCCGGAAATCCAGTGGCTGTGTGAACTTCGTATTTGGCCTTGCAGATATGAAACCATCTTAGTGCTGACTTCCGCTGGTATTGTTATCCAAAAGCCTCGACCTGACCGGTCGGGGCTTTTTATTATGCTACCTGCAACTCTTCCTCCCGGTAGCAGTCCCAATGCCCATCAGCCAACTGGTACACTGGCACCCGATGCAGCAGGCCCGTGACAGGGTGCGGCTCCCTTAGATGGCCGCGCCAGACCACGGCGTGCGGCTCTTGCTGGGTGAGCGGCAGCACGGCTCGGCCCAGCTCAAAAGCGAAGCCCACTGCCGACAGGGCGAATACCACGGGCTCGGGCTTGACCACGGGCACCACATCTACCACGGCCTCGTCATAATCGGGGTCGGCCACTTCGCTTTCCTCTACAAGCTGCGTATCCTCGTCGTAGTCGGGGTCGGCCCCGATGTCATATTCGACATCCGCCCCTACGTCGTATTCGGCCAGTGGGGTCTCCTCATACTCGGCATCAGGCATGTCGTAATCAGGTTCAAAATCGGGGTCGGGTTTGCGGTCGGGCTTGGGCATAACAGCTGGTTTTTCTACTAAGCTAAGTAGTACCAGCACTGCTAGCAAAATTAGGCCAGCCGTTTCGGCTCCTACCTTGCGCTATGAGCCTTTTTGCTTTTCAAACTTTTTCGCCCGTCATGCAGCTCTACTGGGTCATACACCACGGCACCTTCCTGGCCAACCGCTGGGATGATGAGAGCGCCGTCAACCTGTACCACTGTGCAGGCGACGGGCGCGGATTCTTTGCAGAGGTTGGGATTGATGATGGCCGCGGCGCTAGTGAAGGCTAGTGGTGGGGCGTGTTCCAAGGTTGCTACCGGCTGTTTCGAATTAAGTAAAGCTGGCTATATTCGCCCTTGCCGGCCACTGGCAAAGCCGAGATAGAAACCAGAGCCATCAAAAAGGCCGACTCCACTGGGGCCGGCCTTTCAACGCACGTTCTTATGCAGGGTCATTGCAAACCCTGTTTCATAAAGATAAAAGCCCCGACCTAGCCGGCTTGTCCTTACCCAAATCTTTTTCCAACTTCCCCGAGGTGACGCTAAGACCTTTTTTGGCTGGCTGACCCCGCTTGAAAAGCGGCAAATTGGATAGACAACCGCGCAAAAACGCCCTTCCAGCCACATGGCCGGAAGGGCGTTTGAGATTTGGGTAAGGACAAGCCTAGCCGGCCGGGGCTTTTTAGTGCCCAGGAAGATATCCTTGAGCTCCATCATTGTGCCAGGTAGTGGACTACTAAGTAGGTATGTTACGCAACTGCGCCCGTATTAGTCAGTACTTATACTGTAAATCAGAATTTTACCGTTTTAAACTTAACCGCTACTGCAAACTATGCCGTTAAAAGCGCATTCTTTTTTCCCATTCCAATCCTGTTTCATGGAAGCCAATCGCACTACTTCCCAGCACTCATCCCCCACCCCCACAAAGGGGTCGGCTATCAAACCAGTCCGCCCAGCTGCCCGCCTAGGGAGTGGCAAGTCTCGCCGGGGCTTTGCTAGCATGGACCCCGCTCTCCAGCATCGCATTGCTACTGCCGGGGGCAAGGCTTCTCATGCAAGCGGTAATGCGCACCAATGGACTGTCGAAAAAGCCCGCGAGGCTGGACGCAAAGGTGGGCTTATCAGCCGGCGCAAGCCCAGCGGCAATACGCCGAGTACGTAAGCGCTAGGCAGTGGGGATGATGCGCTCCCCTATACCGTTGCCTCAAGACCTATCTATAAGCCCTAACCTCACTGGTTGGGGCTTATAGATAGGTCTTGAGGCAATTAGGCGCGACTGAAATGCTTAGCCTGCTCATCTACCCCCACTGCCATTAGCATTCGCTAGTTAGAACTGGGGCGTCAATTACGTAGCTAAAAAATAAGTATTTTTTAACTATAAGTGGTATTTTACCCTGATTGAAAGTAGCTAAGTACGTGCCCATTTTTGCCGTATGCATCAGCACCAACGGCGTAATCGAGTGCAGTGGGCCTTGCGCGTGGTAGCAGGTACCCCGCTAAGTCCTGGTCCCTATGAGCGACAGCTCCTAGCCCAGTATGTCCGCGGTGCCTTGTCGCTTGATACCATTATTGCCCTGTTAGAAGAGCACCCAGCGAGCGGGCCGGGTAGCCTACCAGACGCTACAGGGACCGCTACGGCCCCCCCCGCTGACTATGTGCTTTAAAGACCTACCGCTCTATTTCGAAAATGCCGCGGGGCATGTGCGGGAGCATCCGGTGGGCTATGCTATTGTCTGCTACCACGCTGGCGAGCGGTACGAACTGGACTTGGAGGTCTTGCTCGTGCACGCCGGGCAGTTGCTGCGGGCGCGGGGTTGGAATCGGCTCCTAAGCGACCAGCGGCTGATGACCCCCTATACTCTAGTAGAAAAGACGTGGGTGAACGCCTTCTGGGCTAGTCAGCAGGGCAGTCACTTGGGTAAGTTCTGGCTAGCCGTACTAGCTACTCCGCTGCCAACGTAACGGTTGCATCCTGGTTATCATAGGAGGCGCGTGAAATACTTGCACTAGTTCGGTAAGCTAATTGTGCCTAGCTTGCTAGCATGAGCCTCCACCAATTTCAACAGTTTTCCCCAGTGATGCAGCTCTACTGGGTGCTGCGCCACGGCATCTTCCTGGCCCAGCGTTGGGAGGAAGCAACTGGCGGTGTGAACCTCTATCACTTGCTCGATGAAGGCCGCGGCTTCTTTGTCGAGGTGGGTATTGATGAGACCCAAGACTGCTTTGTAGTGCTGCACAGCTTTAGTAGCTCGGAGGCGCTGGCGGAGTATACACAGGGAGTGCGGCTGCCAGATGCACTATAAAAATGCTCAGACTTCGGCGGCTGAAGCCCAGTGCTACGCCACATTTACCAATCGACACTCTCGTAGCCAGCATTGCGCGTCGGCGAGGTCATCAAAAATCTGTAAGTCGAAGGACAGGGTTGTAGGCTTGAGCAGAGTCAGGATGTCGTGCCGCCCGTCCGTCTGCACCACGTGAGCTACGTAGCGCAGGCCCAGGCGCTCAGCCTGGGGTAGCCACACGTGGGCCAGCCAATCAACGCTCTCAAACCAGGGACCTGACAACTGGGAGTTGTCATTGAGCAGCCGCGCTGAGGGCGTGTGAGCGGCATGGCGCAGGTACGCTTCGGCCCCGTGCATCGCCTCCAGAGGGTCTACGTAGCCGCGCCAAGTAGCACACAGCCAATGCTCGGCTTCGTCGTACGTCAACGCACAACTGCTGTGGTCGCGCGGGTCAATATTGGTATTCAAGAACATGGGTAGGAGAGAGGCGGATGGTCTCTACAAAGCTGCTACACTGGGGGAAATATTTTTACCGTATAAATACTATATATTCATGTGGTAAATACGCAAACAGGTGCTAGCATTTCCCATGGCCACCCATCTCGGAAATCGCTGGAAGAATGGGAACAGCGGTAAACCTTAAGCTAGCAGTACGTCTATTACGGATTGACTATTTCGTATTATTACTTGTACAAAACTGGTATTAATACGCTCTTTTAGCCAGCAGCTATGCCAGACCTTTGTGCTGTACACTATCACCCTATTCTATGCTACTTGACCCGAAGTTTGGCCCTGCCGCGCAAACACCCGAGCAACGCACTTGGGTGCTGGAACAGATGCAGCGCATGATTCCCGGTCTTAAGAAGAACCCATGCGCCTACACCCAGGCGCTTTACACCCGCTACGTGGCGGGCGAATTGAGTTGGCCAGAAGTTTACCAAGCCCGCGTGCGTTTCGCCGCCGGGTAGATAGCCCCAGCAGCTCAATATCCCAATCCTCTTTTCCTTTTTCTCCTTAAAGCCCAGCCTCGGCCCCCCCATACCGAGCGTTGGCACTATTCTAAAAGCTCGGCCGCCAAAACCGAGCTTTCCCGTTTATGCTGTTAACACTTGTTCGCTTCCAACTGCTGCGTTCGCGCGCCCAACTGCTGTACGCTATGACGCAAGGGACCTACTTAGCGCAGCGCTGGCACGGCATAAGTATTGTTAACCTGTACCATTTGCCGGATGGAAGGCGTGGTTTCTTTGCCGAAACCGGTCTTGACGAGCTGAAGGATTGCTTCGTCGTGCTACGCAGCTTCAGCGATTCAGAGGCGCTGGCGGATTATGCGCAGGGGGTGCGGCTGCCGGGGGAATGAAAAAGCCCCGCGCCTTTACTGGCTGGGGCTTTTTGTTATGTATGGAAGATGCGGGTAAAGCAATCCACGCATTGCTGCCGAATAGCATCCGGTACACCATAGTGCCAGTGCTGCTCCAATCGCCAGCGCTCAACCGGGTCAGCAAGGTCTATATCAGTGTCAATAATACGAGCCCCCCGCTTCAGCAGCCCAGGCTCAAATTCCCCACACGCCTTTTCCAATTGCTTTTGATTGGCTTTTTCAATACCTGCTACACAATCTTTGTAAGCGGCAATTTTATCCTCTCCCAAATAAGCCATAAAAAAGAGAAGTGCATGTAAGCAGCTTCAGTGCAATGTAGTCAGAATCTTTTATTTAACAAACCACTTCTCAAACCGCTCCATCAGCAGCCCCCCACTCCATGACCAAGGGTTGACCGAAATAGATTTTACCTAGTGACTGTTTTCTAAAATTAAAAAAGGCCTACTCCGTAAATTCTACGGAGTAGGCCTTTTTTAATTTATGAGTGCTTACGACTTCACTTTGTCCTTCTTAAAAATTACAAACCTTGATAGTTTGAAAGAAATCTGAATCAAGTCTTTAATAGATAACATGGATAGACCGAAAATCGCCAATAGAATACTTGGCTTTATTTCGGCAATTTTTGCAAGGCGGGTGGGGGAAATGCACGGATTAAAAAATACTATTCCGCTTTTTGCAAATCCAGATAATATACTAATTAATACGACAACGGCGAGGGCTACAAACAGAAATGTAATATCATCCCTCATCTCATCATAAATAGCATCTAAGCTATTCATTTTATTATTCTTGATAGGCTCGTCAGTTATCTTTTCAAACTCTGTTTTCAACCGCTCTATAAGACCAACAACATGCGTGAATAGGGTGAGGGCAAAGCCTATAAGTACACCTAAAAAAGCGAATAAGAAATCAATCTTTACGAAAAACTCATATTCTATATGCCCGCTATTAACCACCACCCATGATAAGACCAAGGCAGCAATAGAATAAAGTAATAAGGCAAAATACTTATTCACGTCCGTTAAGTTCGTCAGCTTCTCTGAATGCCTGCTCTATTTGCTCGGGCGTAGAATTGTCTGGCTCTATGTCACGCCTGAATGGCATTCTAACACTTTTTATAACAAAATCAATCCCGTTCTTTATACCCTTAATTGTGTACTGCCCGGCACCACTGGCAAGGCGATTGATATACGCGCCGAATGCCTCTCTGGTGAAAACTAACCCGAGCTTATTTTGAAGGATAATCTTAAATTTTTCGAATAGCGTTTCCTTATAAACCTCATCAACCATTTTATCTACTTCGTCCGCACCGTGAAAGAAGTTAGGTGGGTTATAATCGAAGTCTATCTCTTGCACAAGGTCCATTTGGCTCACTTGTTCCCAAAGCTCCTTCTCGTCACTGATAGGGTGCAAATGCACATTTAGAGCGATTTCGGAGTCATTATACAGCTTTTTAGCGTAGCTTGAGGTATGCAAGCTTACTCCGATGATTTGCGCCAGCGAGTAGTGGCCGCTTATGCGACTGGTCAGTATACGATTGGCCAAGTAGCCAGTCGGTTTGCGGTTTCCGTTTCGTTTGTAGATAAGCTGCTCAAGCGCCAACGTACCAGCGGCTCAGTCGCGGCCCTACCTGCGCGCGGTGGTCCAGCGCCGCGCCTGCAAGAAGTTGACCGGCAGCGCCTGGCCGCCTGTGTCGCCGCCCAGCCTGACGCCACGCTGGCCGAGTTGGGCCAGCAGTTGGTGGCCGCCGGCAGCCCCGCCGTGGGGCAGACCGTGTTGTGGCAGACGCTGCAAGCGCTCGATTTACGGCGCAAAAAAAGAGTCTACACGCCGCCGAGCGCGACACCGAGCGGGTGAGGAGGCTGCGCCAAGAGTTTATCGAAGCAATTCAGCAGGAAGACGTTACGCGCTTCAAGTTCGTGGACGAAACGAGTGTTAACCTGACCTATACCCGCCGCTACGGTCGGGCGCCGGGCGGACAACGCGTGGACGCGGCCGTGCCGCTGCGCACGGGCCCGAACGTGACGGTAGTGGCCGCGCTCTCGGCGCAGGGGGTGGAAGCGGTCATGGAGTTGGACGGGGCACTGAACACCGCCAGCTTCGCTGTGTACCTGGCGCAGGTGCTCGGGCCCTGCTTGCAGCCAGGTGACGTAGTCGTCCTCGATAACTTGCCCGTGCACAAGGCGGACGGCCTGGCCGAGCTGGTAGAAGCACGTGGCGCACGGCTGCTGTACCTGCCGCCGTACTCGCCCGATTTTACGCCCATTGAACTGGCGTTCAGCAAGCTCAAAACGCACTTGCGCACGGCCGCCGCGCGTACCCGCGAGGCGCTGAAGACCGCCTTGGATGTGGCCTTGGCTTGGATAACGGCCGACGATGCACAAAACTGGTTTGGCCATTGTGGCTATCATGTACACTGACTCCGAATCTGCTCTAATTTATGCTTTGCCAGCTTATTAGAAAAATATATTTCTAATTTATTTTTAACGGTTTCAACATCAGGGAATACAGAACTCTTATACTCAATAAATACAAGTTGCCTTACCGTATGAAATATAGCAAAGACATTAGGGTACCTGACATCTGATATATTTTCTATCCTATCCTCGCCGACAATAGGCTTTTCATAGGTTTGTTCTTTCGCTATCTGCCAAACGAAAATATTTTCGTTTATCGCTGAGTAATGAAAGAGTATATTATTCCCATAGTAATCGAACTCATCCCTTTTGTTAGCCTCCAAGTCAGTGAAAACCTCCCTAAGCTTTTGCTCTTTGGGCCTAGCATCAAATAGGCTGTGCTGGGCTGGCTCGCTAACCATAATGCGGTAGCAGTAGAAGGCTGGCATACTTTTATTATTATAGGCGTTAGGTTACATTCCCAACACGCTTGCAATACTACACCTTCTCAAACCACTTCGCCCACTGCTCGCTCGTCACGATGAGCTTTAGGCCCCGTGCTGATACTTCTTCCAACTCAATGGATATATTCTTGTCAGGGCGCTGCTCATAGCGCAGCCGGTAGCTCTGACCGGTTTGAAAGCCTGGAAACCTGTCGATAGCCATCGTGCCGGTTTCGCCGGCAAAAGTGCGAGTTTCGGGGGTAGGGAAGGCCATGTTTAACCAGTGTTTAACTAGAAAAGCAAAAAAGGCCCTCAGCGTGCTGCTAAGGGCCTTTCTAGTGGTCACATAGGGAGTCGAACCCCAAACCTTCTGATTCGTAGTCAGATGCTCTATCCAATTGAGCTATGCAACCGTTTTCCCGTGTTGGGAGTGCAAAGGTAGCAAGAAAGATTTTGGAAAAGCAAGTTGATTGGTGAAATTCTGGTGGCCGAAAGCGTGCGGGAAAAGTAAGCCGCTGAAAATGTGGGATAAAATTTTACGTTGTGGAGCGGCGCAGCACCCGTTGCAACGCCCGGTTGAACACCACATACAGCCCCAGCAGCGAGGCGGCTACCAGCGCCAGCAGCACCAGCTTGCTCAGGGTGCCCTCGTCGGGGTCGCGCAGCAGGGCCAGCACATCGGAGGCCTTGGTGCCGAGCCAGTAGAAGAACAGGCTGCGCGGCAGCATCCCCAGGATGGAGGCCGCCAGAAAGCGCCCGCGCGGCACCCCCACAATAGCCAGCACAAAGGTCATGAGCGCAAAGGGCAGCACCGGCGACAGCCGCGTGAGCAAAATAAGCTGCCAGCTCTGGTCATTCAGCTCGGCCAGCACGGCATCGGCCTTGGGAAAGCGGTGCAGGAAACCGCGCAGCTTGTCCTGGTCGAGGCGGCGGGCCAGCTCGTAGCCCAGCGCGGCGGCCAGGGCATAGGAAGCCACCATGCCCGGCAGCCCGGCCCAGCCCAGAAAATAGCCCGTCACAATCACCACAAACGTGCTATTGGTGAGGGCTACAGCCATGGTGAGGCCCATGAGGACGAAATACAACCCCATTTGCAGCGGGGTGAGGTGCTGCAACAAATTCTGGTGCCGGCTCAGCACCAGCACCAGCGACGACGACCCCAGCAGCGGCACCAGCACCAGCAGCGCCATGGTGAGCAGGGTCGAAAAATTCTTTTGGAAAAGCTCGCGCAAAAATTTCATAAGCTGGGTAAACATACGACGCCGGCCAAACCCTGGCCGATTTTAGCGACCCAACTATTTCCCCGTTTTCAGTCTTTTACTTTTACCCAGCTTTTCACTTACCTCTAATCCCACCCAACATTTCGCAGCCAGCTAGCCAGCCCGCCGCAGGTGGGCGTATCTGCGAAATCCGTTTAATCCGTTTGAATCTGCGATGAAATTTGCCACCAAAGCCATCCATGCGGGCGTGCACCCCGACCCCACCACCGGGGCCATCATGACGCCCATCTACCAGACCTCGACCTACGCCCAGCGCTCGCCGGGCGATAACAAGGGCTACGAGTACTCGCGCACCCACAACCCCACCCGCACCCAGCTGCAAGACGCCTTGGCTGCCCTCGACAACGGCCAGCACGGCCTGGCTTTTGCCTCGGGCATGGCCGCCATCGACTGCGTGCTGCGGCTGCTAAAGCCCGGCGACGAAGTTATCTCGACCAATGACCTCTACGGCGGCAGCTACCGCATTATGACCAAGGTATACGAGCCGCTGGGCATCAAATTCCAGTTTGTGCCAATGGGCGACTTAGCCACCGTGCGCGAAAAGGTATCGGCTAATACCAAGCTCATTTGGGTGGAAACGCCTACCAATCCGCTGCTCAACATCATCGACATTGCGGGCGTAGCGGCCATTGCCAAGGAGGCCGGCGCGCTGCTGGCCGTCGATAACACCTTCTCGACGCCCTACCTGCAAGAGCCACTGGCGCTGGGGGCCGACATTGTGGTGTATTCGCTCACCAAGTACATGGGCGGCCACTCCGATGTGGTGATGGGCGCGCTGGTGTTCAACGGCGACCAACTGCTCAAAGACCTCAGCTTTTACCAGAATGCCTGCGGTGGCACGCCCGGCCCGCAAGACTGCTTTCTAGTGCTGCGCGGCCTCAAAACGCTGCACCTGCGCATGCAGCGCCACTGCGAAAACGGCCGCGCCGTGGCCGAGTACCTGCGCCAGCACCCCAAGGTGGAAAAAGTGTACTGGCCCGGCTTCGAAACCCACCCCAACCACGCCGTGGCCGCCCGCCAGATGCGCGACTTCGGGGGCATGATTTCCTTTGTCTTGAAGGGTGATAAACAGGAAGATGCCATCGCAGTGCTCGAAAAATTCCAGCTCTTCACCCTGGCCGAAAGCTTGGGCGGCGTGGAAAGCCTGAGCGGCCACCCCGCCACCATGACGCACGCCAGCATTCCGGCCGAGCAGCGCCGGGCCGCCGGCCTCAGCGACTCGCTCATTCGCCTGAGTGTGGGCATCGAGGATGCCGAAGATTTGATTGACGACCTGGCCCAGGCAATAGGGTAGGGGCGGTTGTCCTGCTGATTGCGGATTACAGAAGAGGCCGTTAGCGTATCGCCAACGGCCTCTTCTGTTTAGGCTGAAAACCGGCCGTTTGGGGCCTTGCCCACGTGCGCTGGCTACTTCAGGCATCAGGCTACTAGTTTTTTAGCCCACGGCTGAAATTTCTTTTCCAGGAAATAGGCAGCCGCGAAGCAAAGGAAAATATAGCACAGCAAACGCACGCTAAACGTAATTGCCGTGCCGGAAAACCACTCGATACGCGCAAAGATGGCAATGATGGGGAAGTGTATTAAATACAACCCATAAGACCAAGCGCCCGTGCTGGATAAACGATGAATAAAGCGCTGGCAAAGCTGCTCAAACTTTTCGCGCTTGAAGTAAATAAGGAGCGATAGAATATAAAAGCAGGCGGGTAAAATGACGCTTCCATCTTGAAATGCTTCGAGGTGATGCAGTCTTTTATAAAAGCCGAAAGCAGGTAGTAAGAATAGAATTAGCAGTATTTGCTTGCGATAAGTGAAATCGCGGCTGGCAAATACTAATACTAGTAATACGCAATAAGGTAAGCTGGTTAAGTCGGCAATTTGCACAGGCCCGGTTTCGAAGGCGCTCGGCTTGTTTAATAATAAGCTTAGCCTGGAAAACCAGGTGGCCAAGGCGTTGAACTCGTGCAGCGCAAGCAATAGCAGCAACATGCTTACCATCAAAGAAAACGATGGCGCAAGCGAGCGCTGGACATTGCGGGCAATCATGACCCCACACAGCCAAAAAGCAAACCCCAGCGCATAGCCCGCACCTACGTGGTATTCGTGGGCATTAGCAACTATGCCAAGTGCGGCAAAAAGAATTGCAATAAACGGAATATTTAAGCGAAAAAACGATAGCGGAATAAATAGTAAATAGAATAATACTTCAAAGTTTAGGGACCAGGCAGGATTGTTTTCAAATATTACGGAGACCAAGAAATTTTGCGTCATGGCAAGGTTGCCAATAATGGTGGTGGCCGGGTAAGTAGTGCGCGCTACTGCTACTCCAGCTAAGACGCTGACGAAGTAGATAGGATATATTCTGGTAAATCGTTTTTTTAGATAAGGTAAGATATCCTGACGCCCCAAAGGCAGTAAATGAACCCGCCCAATTACATAACCCGACAATACGAAAAAGACCAGTACACTCAGGTGGCCATAAGGATTAAAGGAAAATAACCCGCCTGGTATATAGTGCGGGTCGAGCCAGTGCCGGTGCTCGATAACGTGGTGCCAAACGACCATGATAGCGGCAAAGCCCCGCAAGGCCTCCAGATTAAAATCGAAGGTTCGGCTAAGTTTAAGTTGGTCGGAGGTAATGGGGTGCGCCGGCGAAATAAGGGTTTGCATAGAGGCGGAAGGCAGTTTTGGGGCGCAGCGCCGGGCTACTGGCCGCGCTAAAAGAGGTATCCGATTGGTGGCAGCCTTGCACGCCCGCCAACCGCAAAGACATTGCGCGGATAGGGCGGTAAAAATAGACGGCACGGGGCACAAGCTGCCGCTGGCTCGCTGCTGGCGCATGGGCCTTGGTAGCCAGCTTAACCTAGTTGACGCCGCCCAAACCTGGGGTAGCTGTATTTTTGGCTGTTTGCTTGGCCGGTTTTGGCGAGCAATAGCCTTCAATTAGCAGGCGTTACGCACTCGGCGTTCCCTGGCTGCCCCGTTGTTCATGTTAGCTGATTATCCTGCGCGGCGGCACTGGCTGCTGTATTTATTGCTGTATACCACGCTGGTGCTGCTGACGCCCCACGCCGGCCTGGGCGGCGACCTGCGGTTCTGGGTAGAGTGGGCCACCTACATGGATGCCCACGGCCTCACCCGCGGCTACGAGGTCGATTCCAACAACTACAACCCGCTGTATCAGTACGTGTTATTCGCGTATGGTAAGCTGGCCCACGGCCCCGACCGCATCTTCCGCTACCGCCACCTGCTCAAGCTGTTCACGCTGCTCTTTGACTTTGCCGGGGCGATAGTGGCCGTGCGCAAATTTGGCTGGGGCGATGGCAACCAGCGGTTTATGCTGTCGCTGCTGTTCTTGCTCAACCTGGGTTACCTCTACAATACGCTGGGCTGGGAGCAGGTCGATGCCATCCTGGGCACGCTGGCCTTTGGGGCGGTGGTGCAGGCGCTGCGGCAGCGCCCGGCCAGCAGCCTGGTGCTGTTTGTGCTCACGGTGAATATGAAAACGCAGGGCATCATCTTTTTGCCGCCGCTGCTGCTGCTGTGGGTGCCGCAGTGGCGGCAGGCCCCGCGCCGGCTGGGCCGGGGCCTGCTGCTGGCCGCCGGGGTGCAGCTGCTCATTCTGGCCCCCTATCTGCTAGCGGGCAAGGTGCTGGAAATTATCGATGTAATTCGCAGCTCAGTAGGGTTTTACCCCGTGGCCAGCAAGAATTGCTACAACCTGTGGGTGCTGCTGCTCAAGCCCTTCGAAGTACCCGACACGGCGGTGGCCGCGGGGCTCACTTACAACCAGTGGGGGCTGCTGGGGTTCCTGTTGGCTTCGGGCGTGGTGCTGCTGCCGCTGGCCCTGGCCACGCTGCAAAAGCTGCGCGAGCGCGCCGTGTTTGGCCCGGCCCACTACCGCTTGATACTGCTTAGTATGGGGCTGATACCGCTGGCGTTCTGCTTTTTTAACACCCAAATGCACGAGCGCTACTGGCACCCCGCACTGCTATTCCTGGGGGCGTATGCCTTGCTGGCGCGGCGGTTTTTCTTGTTTTTCCTGTTTTCGCTGGCCTACTTCCTGAACCTAGAGGACTTGCTGCGCTACCAGCTGCCACCCGACACGCCGCACACTACCGTCTTGTTCTGGCCCGCGGTGATAGCCAGCATGTTTGCCACGGTGCTGGCAGTGGGCACCTGGCAGCTGTACCGCGAGGCGGGCCTGCGGGCCACCTGGCAGCAGTTGCGCCGCCCGGCGGCCCTGGCCGCTCCCGCCGCTGCCCTGGCCTAATCCGGGCACCCAGCCGGGTGCGTAGGTGGCGGCACCGCTGCCACAGCCGGCGGGTGTTTGTTTTATGCGTTTGTTTCTCTTTGGTTTTTTTGGCCTGCTGCTAGGCTGCGCCACCCGCTCTCCCATGGCTACTCCATCTGCTGGCGCTGCTACTATTTCTTACCTCGCGCTTGGCGACTCTTACACCATTGGGGAGGGCGCGCCGGCCGCCGGCCGCTGGCCGGTGCAGCTGGCCGCCCAGGCCCAGGCGCAGGGCTTGCCCCTGGCCGAGCCCACTATTATTGCCCGCACCGGCTGGACTACGGCCGAGCTGCAAGACGCCATCCGGGCGGCCGACAACCACCATACCTACGGCTTGGTATCGCTGCTGATAGGGGTTAATAACCAGTACCGGGGCCAGTCGGTGGCGCTGTACCGCACCGAGTTTCGGGCGCTACTGGCCACGGCCATCGCCTTTGCCGGGGGGCAGGCGCGGCACGTGGTGGTGCTTTCCATTCCCGACTGGGGGCAGACGCCCTTTGCCGAAGGCCGCGACCGTGCCCAAATAGCCGCAGAAATCGACCAGTTCAACCAGGCAGCCCACCAGGAGTGCCAGCACGCCGACGTAGCCTTTGTCGACATCACGCCGGCCACCCGCGCCGCGGCCGCCGATGAAAAGCAGTTTACCGCTGATGGCCTGCACTATACGAGCGCCCAAATGCGCGGCTGGGCCGCCCAGGCCCTACCCGTGGTGCAGCGGCAGCTGCGCTAAATGCTGCTGGCTTGGGCAATAATGTTGAAATTTGTGGCGTAGTAGGCATCATTCAGCGTTCACCACGCCCGGCCTAGCTTGCTTATTCTACCTGCCGGGGCACGGGCTGCCCGCCCTGGCCAGGTAACTTTTTTTCTGCATTATGACGAAGTATTTTCTACTGGCTGTGCCAGCTACGCTGCTGGCTACCCAGGCCTTTGGGCAAACCATCGAGTTCTCGGGCCGGGCCAATGTGGGCTTCTCCGAGTTTCGGGGCGACAACGCCACCACCACTACTACCGTGGTCACCAGCAACAGCGGCACCTCGGAAAGCACCCGCGCCGTGAACCCCTACGGCAAGCACCTGGGCACGGGCTTTGGGGTGAGCGTGCGGGCGCAGCGCATAAGCAAAATCGGTTTTCTGACCGCCCTCGACTTGGGTTTTGATTGGATGCAGGCGCGCTCCGACGTTAACTACATCTATTACAATACGTCCTCCAGCTATAGCCGCACGGCCGATGGCACGGTGCGCCTGTACACGCCGGCCATCACCGCTTTTTTGGGGGCTGGCTGGCGCTTGTCGGGCGAGAAGTATTCCCTTGATGCCTTGGTAGGCCCCGAGCTAGCCTACGTGCTCAATGCCCGCGAAAAAGGCGATGGCACCACCAGCGCCAACGGCGGCTGGAGCAGCGACGTAGACCGCAGCCCCGCCAACCGGCTCGACTTCCGCGTGCGCGGCGATGTCACGCTGTGGCGCAGCCAGGTGGGCCTCACCCTGAGCTACTCCAACGGTTTTGCCAACTACCAGCCTGCCACCTCGGCCGTGCCCAGCCCCGATGCCCAGGTGCGCCTGCTGCGCGTGGGCCTGGCCTACCGCTTGAAGTAAGCCATTGTCATTGCGAGCGTAGCGAAGCAATCGCACCCGAACGGAACCCGAGTGGCTCGTCCTGATGCGATTGCTTCGCTACGCTCGCAATGACAATGGCTTCAACAACCGCTAAAACATCGGCGGCTCCCAAGCGTCTGAACCAGGGCCGGGCCATTAGGCCCGGCCTTTTTGTATGCTACTAGAGCCTCGCCACAACGGCCGCAAATACCTTAACGTGCTGCCCACCAGCGTGAGCCCGCCCTCGGGCTACGGGGCCCTTCTGCGGCGCTACATTTCTGAGAAAGCTGAGCGGGTGCCCCAGCAGCCGCTTGGCCCATTCCGGGCCGATGCGGCGGCGCTGGCCGCGCCCGTGCCCGCCGATGCGCTGCGTGCTACCTGGCTGGGCCACAGCACGGTGCTGCTGGAGGTCGATGGCCGCCGCTTCCTCACCGACCCGGTGTGGGCCGAGCGGGCCTCGCCCTCGCAGCTGGTGGGGCCCAAGCGTTTTTTTGCCCCGCCGCTGGCCCTGGCCGACGTGCCGCCGCTCGATGGCATCATCCTTTCGCACGACCACTACGACCACCTCGACCCGGTAGCCATTCGGGCGCTGGCGGGGCGCACCACGCGGTTTTATTGCCCGCTGGGCGTGGGCGCGCACTTGCGCCGCTGGGGCGTGCCCGCCGCCAAAATATCGGAGCTGACGTGGTGGGACGAGGTGGCCGTGAGCGACGATTTTACGCTGACAGCCACGCCGGCCCGGCATTTCTCAGGCCGCGGCCTGCTCAACCGCGATAGCACACTGTGGGCCTCATGGGTGCTGCGGGGGCCACAGCACCGCGTGTTTTTTGGGGGCGACTCGGGGCCGTTTGACGAGGCGTTCCGGCAGATAGGGGAGCGGTTTGGGCCTTTCGACTTGGTGATGCTGGAGATTGGGGCGTCGGATGCGGATTGGGCCGACATTCACCTGGGGCCCGATAATGCGCTGGCCGCCCACCAATTGCTGGGCGGCGGGCCGCTGCTGCCGCTGCACTGGGCCACGTTCAACCTGGCGTTTCATGCGTGGCGGCAGCCAGTGCAGCGCCTGCTCGAAGCGGCTGGGGCGGCTGTGCCCCTGCTGCTGCCCGCGCCCGGCCAGCGCGTAGAGGTAGCGCAGGGGCCGCTGCCGGCGCACTGGTGGCAGTAGGGATGCTAAATAAACTTGCCCGAACTAGAAGTTTGGTAAAATGTACGGGTCATGCTCATCTGGCGGCCACGTAGTGAAGCATCTCTACCGCCTCGTTGAACGGTGCGGCAGAAGCGACCAAGATGCTTCACTGCGTGGCCGCCAGATGAGCATGACAGTCGTTTTTGCAAGTTTTTTAATTCGAGGGCAGGCTTAGTGGATAACTTTCAGAATCATCCACTCCTTGCTAGTTATTACCCTGTCTTCTATGAAAAGGCTTTCGATAGTAGGGGTAGTTGCTGAAAAACTTATTATATTGTTTGCAAAGGGGGCCATTTTATGGCCCCCTTTACTTTTTTATTTCGTTTTACCTTTTACCGGCTAATTACTGCTGCCAATAAGCTAAGTGCTTGAGTCTGTAAGTGTATGGCAGCGCAAAACAGAGTTGTAAATGAGTGACAACCACGCTGAATACTTGGCAGATGCAATGCTTGCGGGTGTGAAAGTCGGGAAAGGTCGAAGTTTTGTATAACTTGCCGGGATAAAATATTAAACATTTAATAATAACCTCTTCATTTTTGCATGAGAAAAGCGCTACTTACTCCCCTCTTCGTGGTGGCGGCCCTAGCTGCCCACGCCCAAAAAATAACCGTGACGGGCCGCGTGCTCAGCACTAGTGGTGAGGCCCAGCCGGGTGCCACGGTGCTGGAGCGCGGCACCACCAACGGCACCTCGACCGGGGCCAATGGCGAGTACTCGCTAGCAGTGTCGCCGCAGGCTACGCTTACTATTTCGGCCATTGGCTTCGCCACGCAGGAGGTGGCGGTGCAGGGCCGCGCCAAGCTAGATGTGCGCCTGGCCGCTTCGGCCACCGACATTGGCGACGTAGTAGTGACGGGCTCGCGGGCGGCCATTGGCCGCACCAATGTGCTGACGACCGCACCGGTTGACGTGATTTCGGCCCGCGAAATCAAGGCCTTTGCCCAAACCGATGTGAGCCAGGTGCTGACTTACGCCGCGCCTTCGTTTCAGTCGTCGCGGCAGTCGATTTCGGATGGCACCGACTTTCTGGACCCGGCCAGCTTGCGCGGCCTCGGCCCCGACCAGGTGCTGGTGCTCGTGAACGGCAAGCGCCGGTATAGCCAGTCGCTGGTGAATATCAACGGCACCATCGGGCGGGGCTCGGTGGGCACCGACTTGAACACCATTCCGACGGCCAGTATCAAGCGCATTGAGGTGCTGCGCGATGGGGCGGCGGCGCTGTATGGCTCCGATGCCATTGCGGGCGTTATCAACATTCAGCTCAAAGACGACTCGACGCACACCAACGCCAGCAGCCTGTATGGCCAAACCACGCAGAGCGACGGCAAAACCGAGCAGGTCGATTTCAGCACCGGCATCAGCCTTAACCACCGCGGCTACCTCGACCTGAGCGGCCAGTTTTTGAACCGCAGCTACACCAACCGCTCGTTTGCCGACACCGCGCCGCTCATTTACCTGGGCGAAAACGGCGGCAACTACCCCGCCACCGCCACCACCGAGCAGAGCCGCCGCGACCTGAAGGCCGCCGACGATGCCCTGGTGGCCCAGCGCGGCTACGACCGCCGCAATATTCGGGTGGGGCAGTCTGACTCGCGCAACTTTGGGGGCATGTTCAACGGGGCTTACCGCGTGGGCGGGGGCTACGAGGTGTATTTCTTCGGGGGGGCGTCGTACCGCACGGGCCGGGGGCCGGGCTTCAACCGCCTGCCCAACCAGCCCACCCAGCGTGACCTGGGCTTGTTTCCGGACGGCTTTCTGCCGTTTATCAACACCGTTATCAACGACCATTCGGGCACGGTAGGCGTGCGCAAGGCCCTGGGCGGCTACGCGCTGGACCTGAGCAACACCTTCGGGCGCAACAACCTGGCCTTTACGGTGAATAACTCCATCAATGCGGCGCTGCCGCAGGGTGCAGGCATCACCAACCCCACCAGCTTCTACGCTGGGCGGCTGGCTTTTATGCAGAACAGCACCAACCTGGGCTTGTCGCGGCGCTACACCGAGGTGGGGCCGCTGGCCACGCTCAACGTGGCCGCTGGCGGCGAGTTTCGGGTGGATAACTACCTCATCGAGCAGGGCGAGTATGCCTCCTACTTTGGGGCAGTTGGGGGGCGCACGGCCACCAACGGCACCCCGGCGGCGGCGGGCTCGCAGGTGTTTCCGGGCTACCAGCCCGGCGATGCGCTCAACAAGACCCGCACCAACGTGGCGGGCTACCTCGACCTGGAAAGCGACATTTCGACGCGCCTGCTGGTGCACCTGGCTGGCCGGGCCGAGCGCTACAGCGACTTTGGCGGCAACGTGAGTGGCCAGGCGGCGGCCCGCTTCAGCGTCATTGACGCGGTGGCTGTGCGCGGCTCTATCGGTACTGGCTTCCGGGCCCCGTCGTTGCAGCAGCGGTACTTCAACAACACCAGCACGCAGTTTGTGAGCGGCCTGCCGCAGCAGGTGCTGACGGTGAATAACGACAACCCCATTGTGCGCAACAGCTTCGGCGGTAGCGGGCAGCAGGGCTTTGGCGTAGAGCCGCTGAAGCAGGAAAAATCGACCAACTACAGCGTCGGCCTCACGGCTACCATCGCCCAGCAGTTTACCCTCACGGTCGATGCGTACATGATTGACATCCGCGACCGGATTGTGCTGTCCTCGGCGTTTACGCGGGCCAACCCACTGGTGAATACCATTCTGGGCACGCTGGCCGTGAGCCAGGTGCAGTTCTTCGCCAATGCCGTGAACACCCGCACCAAGGGCATCGACATTGTGGCCAACGAGCGCCTGCCCGTGGGTACGGGCCGCCTGCTGCTCACGGCGGCCGCCAACTTCAACGGCACCGAGGTCACGAGCTTCAACTCGTCGTCGTCGACCATCAACGGCGACCAGACGGTGGGCGTGAACAACCTGCAAAACCGCCTCTTTGACCGCTCGCAGCGCGTGCGCCTCGAGCACGGCAACCCGCGCAGCAAAATAAACCTGGCCGCCGCCTACACCGTGGGCCGCTTTGGCGTGGAAGCCCGCTCGGTGCGCTTTGGCGAAATCCAGACCGCCGACGCCGACCCCACCCGCGACTTCCTCGACCAAACCTTCTCGGCCAAGTGGATAACCGACCTCACCGTGAACGTGCAGCTGGTGAAACAGGTGGGCCTCACGCTGGGCGTCAACAACCTGTTTGACGTGTACCCCGACAAAATCTTTGTCGACCCGCGCGACAACGCCACCAACGTATCGGTAGACCCCGCCACCAGCTACCTGGGCCCTGGCAATGCTACCCGCGACAACTCGAACCGCGGCCGCTACCTGTACAGCGCCAACCAGTTTGGCTTTAACGGGGCGTATTATTTCGGGCGCTTGAATATTTCGCTGTAAGTAAGCCGCGACTGTTTAACCCAACAGCAAAAAGGTCCGCTCCGAGTATCGGAGCGGACCTTTTTCGTATATAGTGAGCTACTCGGCGCGCAGCAGGCGGGCTAGGGGCTGGCCATCGGCGGCCGAGCGGACCAGGTAGAGCCCGGCCGGCAGCGAGCTGGCCGGCTGCCAATGCACGCGGCCATCGGCCGCGCTGGTGAGGCGGGCCACCTCGCGCCCCAGCGCATCAAAAAGCACCACCACTTGGTTGGGCACCGTCTTAAACTGCACCTGCTCGCGGAAGGGCGTGGGGTACACCTCGGCCGTGGCAGTAGAGCCAGCGCGAGCCGCCAGCGCCGTGCTGCCAACCACAAAAACCAGTGTGCGCTCCTCGCTGGCGTTGAAAGGGCAGCCATCGTCAAACACGGCCACCGGGATGCTGTAGCGGCCCGGTGGCAGCGTAGCGGGCACCTGCCACGTCAGCTGCGCGGCATTGGTGGTGCCGATGCGCGTCAAACTCAGGCCGGGCACCACGGCCAGCGCCTCGCTGACGAAGCGAATGGCTTGGCCCGCGTCGGGGTCGGTAGCTTGCAGCGCCACGGTCACCGTTTGGCCCGGCTGCGCGGCAATAAGGGTGCTCAGCGACTGCGCGGCCCCGCCGCCTACTTGCATAGTGGTGAAGGTGGGCGGCTGGTTGGTAGTAGCATATAGGTAGTAGAGCGACTCGCGCACGACGTAGCCAATAAGAACCCAGCGCCCATTGGTACGCCGATATTCACTGACCTTGACCGTCACGTTGTAGACGCCCTGGGTGCTGTTGCCAGTCATCGGGGTCAGCTGCCCGGTGCCCGCGTGCAGCCCAAAATGCGGCGTGAGGGTGCCGGCCAGCGGCTGGTTGCAGCCGGCCGCTGGCGAGATTAGCTCGTAGCGCAGCGAGTCGCCATCGGCATCGAAGGCAGCAAGGCTAAGCGGGGCTATGGCCGCCGCGCTGTTATACGACAACCCTATTGACCCAAACTTGGGCGAGGAATTTGTCGTCCCGGTGCTATTGTCCAGGTAAGCGCTGAGGTACAAAGCAAAAGCGCCGGCGTTGGTGATGTTTTGGATGCCGTTAGCACGGGCAGGCTCCGTGAAGCTCAGTACCCACTGCCCAGCGGGTAGGTCGATATCAACCTCATGAATAGCTACCTGGTAAACCGGCGTAGCTGGCCCGCCACAGCCCATAACGCTGCCATCGAGCAGGCGCAGGCGCGGCGCGCTGACGGAAAAGCTACCTGCGCCGGGGGTGCCGCACGCCCCAAGGGTGGCATTCAGCGTGACGGCGAGGGCACCGTCGGCGATGGCAGCATTCAGAACCCGGCGGATAACTACGTGGTAGCGCGGCACGCCCGCCGTGGTCGAGAGGACGGGGGTATACGTGATATCGCCACCGAGAAGATGGGAGGCATGGGCTGTCGTTACATTGCCCAGCACCAAAAGCAGCGCTAGCAACCAAGGCAAACGTAGAAATGACCGCATAGATTAAGGGAAGAAAGGGTACTGGTTTGCTTATGCATTGAAACTGCCCGTCGTGCAGCGCAGTGGTTAAGCAATAAGTCTAAGGGCTTGCTTATGAACACAATGATAAATAGCTTTTGAATTAATTGAATTAGATACTGGAGTATTTTAATAAAAAAGATACCTGCCCGGCACAAAGCCAGGCAGGTATCATTAGCTAAAACAGACGGTGCACCACCTACTCGGCGCGCAGCAGGCGGGCCAGGGGCTGGCCATCGGCGGCCGAGCGGGCCAGGTAGAGGCCGGCCGGCAGCGCGCTGGCCGGCTGCCAGCGCACCAGCCCATCGGGGGCACTGGTGAGGCGCGCCACCTCGCGCCCCAGTGCATCAAAAAGCACCACCACTTGGTTGGGCACTGTCTTAAATTGCACCTGCTCGCGGAAGGGCGTGGGGTACACCTCGGTGGCGGCATTGAGGCCGGCGCGGGTGGCCAGGGGCGCGTTTCCGCCCACCACAAACGTGAGGGTACGCTCCTCGGTGGCGTTGTAGATGCAGCCATCGTCGAGCACCGTTGCCAGGATGGGGTAGCGGCCCGCGGGCAGGCTCGCCGGCACCTGCCAGGTTAGCTGCGCGCTGCCGGGCATGGTGCCGGCCGCTAGGCTCAGGCCAGGCACCACGCCGGCGGCCGGGCCTACAAAGCGCAGCAGCTGGCCGGCATCGGGGTCGGTGGCTTGCAGGACCACGCTCACGAGCTGCCCCGGCTGCACCACTATGGGCAGGCCCACCGGCTGCGCCGCGCCGCCATTTACGCGGGCGGTGGTGAAGGTAGGCGGCTGGTTGATGGCGGGCAAAGGAATGTAAAGCGTATCGCGAATGACGTAGCCAATGAGCTGCCAGCTGCCGTTGATGCGCCGGTACTCACTCACTTTCACCGTGATGTTGTAGCTGCCCCCAATGGTGCTAATGCCCGCGACGGTAGGCGTGAGCAGGCCCGTGCTGGCATCCACGGCAAAGTGCGGCACAAAGGTGCTGGGATACGCCACGAGCGGCTGGTTGCAGGCCCCCAGCGGTTGAATTATCTCGTAGCGCAACGAGTCCCCGTTCGCGTCGAATGCGCTGAGGTTGTGCGGGGTGAAGGCCGCCACATTGAGGTAAGGCTGGCGCAGCGACTGAAAAACGGGCGAGACATCCTGCGTAGTGAGGGTATTATCCAGATACGCCACCAGGTAGCAGTTCTGGGTGGGCGCGTTGAGGAGGTTTAGCAGGCTGGTAGTCCGGGCGTTTAGTGTTACGCTCAGCAGCCATTGCCCGGCCGGCAGGTCCAGGTCGGCCTCATACACCGCAACTTGGTAGAGGGGGCCGGTCGAGCCGCAGGTCAGGGTGGTGGCATCCAGCAGCTGCGTGCGGGGGGCCGTCACCGTGAAGGTATTGGTGCCCGTAGCCCCGCAGCCCCGGCTAGCCACCAGGGGCACCGTGGTGGTAATAAGCCCGTTGGTAACGGGCTCCACAAACTGGCGCACCACCACGTGGTAGCGCGGCACCCCCGCCGTAGTAGGCGCAGTGGACGCGTAGGAAACATCGCCCCCCCGAATGTGCGAGGCCTGGGCCGACCGCAACGCGCCCAGCCCCAGCAACAAAGTAAGCAACCAACGCAAGTGTAAAAATGAACGCATAGAAAGGGGGTAAAAGGAAAAAAAGATAATTAAAAGCTTGTTTCTAAAGACAATGATAAATGATTTACAAGTGAAGAAAAAAATCATACTTTACTATTTACTAAAAATGCCCACCTAGCGCAAGGCCAAGCGGACATTCCAGCATAAACGCAAACGAGGGCTATTTACTCGGCGCGCAGCAGGCGGGCCAGGGGCTGGCCATCGGCGGCCGCGCGGGCCAGGTAAAGGCCGGCCGGCAGCGCGCTGGCCGGCTGCCAGCGCACCAGCCCATCGGAGGCGCTGGTGAGGCGCGCCACCTCGCGCCCCAGCGCATCGAAGAGCACCACCACCTGGTTGGGCGCGGTCTTGAACTGCACCTGCTCGCGGAAGGGCGTGGGGTAGGCTTCGGCCGCGGGGCTGCTGGCGGGGCGAGCCGCCAGCGCCTGCGGCGCTACAAGGAACACGAAGGTGTATTCCTCGCTGGCATTGGGGCAGCCGTTGTCGAGCACGGCCACGGTGGCGGTGTAGCGGCCTAGCGGCAGGGTAGCGGGCACCTGCCACGTCAGCAGCGCCGAAGTAGCGCCGGTAGTTGTCAAGCTCAGGCCGGGCATTGCACCGGGGGCCTGGCTCTCGAAGCGCAGGGTTTGGCCCGCGTCGGGGTCGGCGGCCTCCAGGGCCAGCGTCACCGCCTGGCCTGGCTGCACCCTGATGGTTTGGGCCAGTGGCTGCGGGTTGGCGGCCCCATTCAGCCGCAGGCTGGTAAAGCGCGGCGTTTCGTTGACCGAGCCAATCGCCAGGTACGAAATATCGCGGGTGACGTAGCCAATCAGTTGCCAGCTGCCACTCACGCGCCGAAACTCGCTGACGCGGGCGGCCATCGCATACACGCCCTGCTGCACCGGTGCGGGCACGGTGGTCAGGCTCCCAGTAGCGGCATTGAGCTGGAAATGGGGCGACAAGGTACCCGGCACCGCAAAGCTGCAAGCGGCCGTAGTAGGGCTGGTAAGGGTGATAGCTTGCTCGGGTTGGCGAAACTGATAAACCAGCGAGTCACCATCACTGTCAAACGTGCTAAAGCTGTAGCGCTGGGCCGACCCATTGCACAGGTAGGGCAAAAGCGTGGAGAGAAACTTGGGGGAAGTATTGGAGCCAACCAGCGCATTGTTGAGAAACGCGCTGATGTAGCAGCTGCTGTTAACGGAATTAACCAAATTCACCAAGTTGGCTGCCCGGTTCACAACGTTCACGCTGAATGTCCACTGGCCGGGTGGCAGGTTCACGTCCGTCTCAAACAGCTGCACCCGGTAGGCCACGCCCGGCGCGCCCAGGCACCCCAGCGCATAAGTCGTGCTACTCTGGCTTGCGGGCACCGTGAGCAGCGAGTAGGTAGCCGTCAGGGGTCCGCAGCCCCCTTGGCTGATTTCAAGCTGAATGTTTGATTGAGTGGCTGGCGAAGCCGGGTCGCTATAAAGGCGCGTGGCGACGCGGTAGCGTGGCACGCCCGCCGTTGTAGATGCCACGGGCGAATATGTGATTTCGCCGCCCAGAATATGCGTGGCGTGCGCCGCCAGCAGCGGCCCCAGCCACAGCACCAGGGCCGCCAGCCAGCGAAAAGAAGTACCAGTACGCATCAGGAAACAGGCTTAGGAGGTAAAAAGAGCGAAGTACGCCCAAGTTACCACCCGCCGCGCTACCAAGCAAGCGCCCAGTTATTTACCCCCGGCTGGAGCCTTGGCCGCGCCGCTGTTGCTGTCCAGTATTTGAAATAATTCGTCGAGCTTGGGCGTGAGAATAATCTCGGTGCGGCGGTTCATGGCCCGGTTTGGGGCCGAGTCGTTGGTGGCCACCGGCACGTACTGCGAGCGCCCCGAGGCCGTGATGCGGGCCGGCGTGACGCCGCTGGTGGCTAGCAGGCGGGCTATTTCGGTGGCCCGCAGCGCGCTTAGGTCCCAGTTGTCCTGAATGGCGCCGGTGCCGTGCATGGGTACGTTGTCGGTGTGGCCTTCCACCACCACGTTCACGTCTTTCTGCTCTTGCAGCACGGTAGCCAGCTTTTTCAGGGCTTCTTGGCCCTTGGGGTCTACCTTGGTCGAGCCCGATTTGAAGAGCAGTTGCTCGGATAGCGACACATACACCTTGCCATCCTTGAGCTTCACTTGCAGCTCGCTGCTGTTGAAGGAAAGCAGCGCCTTGCTCACGCGGGCCTTCAGGTCGTTCACGGCTTTGTCTTTGTCGGCCAGGGCCTGGGTTAGCTCTTGCAGGCGGGCTTCGCGGGCGGTGAGGTCGGCGGCGAGGCGGTCGTTGTCGGCCTTGCTTTTGCGCAGGTTTTGGTCGAGGGTGCCTAGCTCGCCTTCGCGGGTGGCTAGGTCTTTGGCCAGCTTGCCATACTCATTGTTGCGGTCGGCGAGGGCGCGGTCGCTGTTCTTCAGCAGCTTATCGTAGCTATCGGTGAGCTGGTTGTATAAGGTGCGGGTGCGGCGCAAGGCGTTGCCGGTCTGGGTCGAGTCGGCCACGAGGCGCTTCTGGTCGAGGCGCAGCTCCGCGAGGGCGTCGTTGGTTTTTTGGAGGTCGGCTTTGGCCTGGCGGGCCTGCTGCTCGGCCGTGAGGCGGGCTTGCTCTTCGTTGCGCTGGCGGGCTTGCAGGTCGTCGTAGCGCTTGGCCGTGACGCAGCTGGTGAGGCTAAGGCCAGCGGCGGCCAGCAGCGCCAAGCTCAGCGGGTATGCGCGGCGGGCCGTAGATTTCGCAGAAAACATAAACAGGAGAAAATGTAGTTTTGCCTGCCAAGTTACCGCAATTTTCGCCGCCGTACCTTTGGCCACCCTTTTGCCCGAAAGCGGCGTGCGAGGCATTTTTAATGCCTTTTGTCACTGCCCATCGGGCAAAGGTTATTCTGCTATTTTCGAAGCCGACCGGCGCAGTAGCCGGCTGTTTTTCACCATACCTACACCTGTACCCCCGCACTTGCAGCTAGTACTACGTTGGCACTAGCTGCCTGCTCACAGCGTTCCCACATTATTATGGCTTGGTTTAAGCGACAAGAAAAGGGCATTATCACTCCTACCGAGCAAAAGAAGGAGACGCCCGACGGCCTTTGGTATAAGTGTCCCGAGTGCAAAACAGTAGTGACGATGGCCGAGCACCGCCGCCTCAGCCACGTGTGTGGCAACTGCGGCTACCACGACCGCATCGACGCCAGCACGTACTTCGAGCTGCTGTTTGACGGCGGCCAGTTTGAAGAATTGGACGCCAACATGACCTCGGGCGACCCGCTCAACTTTGTGGATACCAAGGCCTACCCGCAGCGTGTGCAAAGCACCGAAAAAAACACCGGCCTCAAAGACGCCGTGCGCACGGCCCACGGCCTCAGCGCCGGCCAGCCGCTAGTAGTGGCCGCCATGGACTTCCGCTTTATCGGTGGCTCGATGGGCTCGGTAGTGGGCGAAAAAATAGCCCGCGCCATCGACTACGCCCGCCAGAATAAAATTCCCTTCCTCATGATTTCGCGCTCGGGCGGGGCCCGCATGATGGAAGCCGGCTACTCGCTTATGCAAATGGCCAAAACCTCGGCCAAACTGGCTTTGCTCTCCGAAGCTGGCGTGCCCTACGTGAGCCTGCTCACCGACCCCACTACGGGCGGCGTCACGGCCAGCTTCGCCATGCTCGGCGACTTCAACATTGCCGAGCCCGGCGCGCTCATCGGCTTCGCCGGCCCCCGCGTCATCAAAGAAACCATCGGCAAAGACCTGCCCAAAGGCTTCCAGAGCGCCGAATTTGTGCTGGAGCACGGCTTCCTCGATTTCATCATCGACCGCCGCGAATTGAAGCAGCGTTTGGCTGATTTGCTAGGGATGGTGAAGAAGTGAGTTGGTGAGTAGCGAGTGGTGAGTGAGTGGCTGTCATTGCGAGGAGGAACGACGAAGCAACCTTTCCTTACGCCGTTTGCCAACGCTCGCATTCGTGCGCTACCAAAAAGGAAAGGTTGCTTCGTCGTGCCTCCTCGCAATGACAACCACCAGTTCACCGCTCACCACCTCACCACTCGCCATCTCACCTCTTTGGCACACCCTTTGAAAAGCCTGCTCCGGTAACCGGGGCAGGCTTTTTCGTATAAGGCCCGGTTGCAAAACCGTATTTTCCATTAATACCCTTCCCATGACTACCACTAAGTCCTTCCTGGCCACCCTGATGGCTTTCGTAATGCTGCTCGGCTCGTGCGCCTCTTCGCGCCCGGCTTCCGACGGCTCTTTGTCTGATGCCAATGGCACGGGCGTGCGCAAAACCGGCATGAGCAAAACCGCCAAAGGTGGCCTGTTTGGTGCGGGAGGCGGCGCGGTGCTGGGTGGCGTGGTAGGCGGCCTCATTGGGGGCGGCCGCGGCACGGCCGCCGGGGCTATTCTGGGCGCGGCCGTGGGTGGCGGCGCGGGCGCGCTCATCGGCCGCAAGATGGATAAGCAGGCTCAGGAGTTGCAGCGCGACATGGCCAATGCCAAAGTAGAGCGCGTGGGCGAGGGCATCAAAATCACCTTCGACTCGGGCATCTTGTTCGACACCAACAGCAGCACCCTACGCGCCGCATCGGCCAGCGATATTGCCAGCCTGGCCACTACGCTCAAGAAATACCCTGATACCAACGTGGTAGTCGAAGGCCACACCGACAACACCGGTACCGACGCCATCAACCAGCCTCTGAGCGTGAACCGCGCCCAGGCTGTGGCTACCAACCTCACGGGGCAGGGCGTGGCCACCACCCGCATTACCACCCAGGGCTACGGCTCGACGCAGCCCGTAGGTGACAACACCACCGCCGAAGGCCGCCAGGCCAACCGCCGCGTAGAAGTGGCCATCTTCGCCAACGAGAAAATGAAGAAAGCTGCCCAGGCTGGCACGCTCTAAGCCATCAGAATAAGCTAAACCCTAGAAAGCCTGAGGCACCGAGCCTCAGGCTTTTTTTGTATTTATAGAGCAACTCTCAGCGAGCGCTTTCGTTGAAAGACAGGTGCAGCCGCTGCTAGCAGTTGTGCTGCGTTGTTCTCTCTACATTCCCTTTTCTGACATGAAAGCGTTCACCCGAATTTTCGCGTTTTTATTGACTTTCTTTCTTTTAGCTGGCACGGTAGCCCAGGCCCAGGACAAGCCTAAAGGCTGGAGCCGCAAGGCCAAAGGTGCTGTGGCTGGCGGCGTAGGCGGGGCTGTAGTAGGCGGCCTGATAGGTGGCAAAACCGGGGCCGTAGTAGGTGCCGGCGCTGGGGTCGTAGGTGGTGGGGCTATTGGCCGCAACCAAGATAAAAAGAAGGACCCGGCTCGTTATTATAACTACCGTAATAAGTAGTTGACTGCGCTTCCCGATTCTACTATGAGCAAACGAAAACCCGGCTTAGTGCCGGGTTTTTTTGTGCCTTTGCCAAGGAATAATGGCACCTTGGAGTAAAAGCTGCGCTAGCCTGCGGCAATATTTGGCAAGGTGGTTGCAACGTGCCGTACTTGCCAAGCGTAGCTGCCTGCACCACGCAGGTAGTTTCTTTTTTTACCATTTTTCATTCCATGAAAACTCTACGTTTCTCTTTTTCTTACCTGTTGGCCCTGCTGCTGCTGGTAGGCCACTTTGCCCAGGCCCAGACCACGACGGTATCGACCGATAAGCCCGCCGGCATGAGCAAAACCGTGAAGGGCGGCATCATTGGCGGCCTGGGCGGCGCGGCTGGTGGGGCAATTCTGGGTCGCGTCATCGGCGGCAAGTCGGGCACGGCTAAAGGGGCCATTCTGGGGGCCGTGGTGGGTGGCGCAGGGGGCGCACTCATCGGCCGCAAAATGGACAAGCAAGCCGCCGAGCTGCGCCGCGACCTCGAAGGTGCCAAAGTAGAGCGCGTGGGCGAGGGCATCAAAATCACGTTTGCCTCGGGCATTCTGTTCGCGTCCAACTCGTCGTCGCTGACGCCGGCCGCCGCTGGCAACATCGATGAGCTGGCTGCCACGCTCCAGAAGTATGCTGATACCAACATCACTATCGATGGCCACACCGATGCGTCGGGCACCGATGCTATCAACCAGCCGCTTAGCCAGCGCCGCGCCCAGGCCGTAGCCAACGAGCTGACTACCAAAGGAGTGGATACCAGCCGCATCACGGCTACGGGCTACGGCTCGTCGCAGCCCGTGGGCGACAACAACACCGTGGCTGGCAAAGCTGCCAACCGCCGCGTAGAGGTAGCCATCTTCGCCAACGAGAAGATGCAGAAAGCCGCCAAAAAAGGCACTCTCTAGGCCGACCTTCTCTTTTGAAAAACGACAGCTTCGCCCGAAGCTGTCGTTTTTTTATGCCTGGCCACAACCTGCCAGTCAGCGCAACGGTACAAGCGCTTATGCCTGCCGTCCCCACCTATGCTGCGCCCCCATTGGCCAAAGCGCTTGCCGACCACACCCTGCTAAATGAGTTTTTTGGGCCCGTGCCCACGGCGGCGCGGCGCACGCCCATGCGTGAGCTTATTTCGACGCTGCTCTCGCACCGCACCACCCACGCCGACGAGGAGCTGGCCTACGACCGCATGCTCGAAGCCTTCGGCGACTGGGAAGGCGTGCTGCACGCCCCGCTCGACGACCTTATCCACGCCATTCGCACCACGCGCTGGCCGGCCACGCAGGCTCCGCGCATCCAGGAGATATTGCAGCGCATCAAAACTGAGACGGGTGGCAGCTTTTCGCTCGATTTTTTGGCCAACTGGCCCACCGAGCGCAGCATGGAGTGGCTCACCGATATGCCCGGCATTGGCCTGAAAACGGCCTCACTGGTGCTGCTCTTCAACTTTCGCAAGCCCGTGCTGCCTGTCGATGCCCACGTGCACCGCGTGATGCAGCGCCTAGGAGTAATCGGCCCGAAGGTATCGGTGGAAAAAGCCCACCACGTGCTGCTCGACATGCTGAAACCAGAACTTGACCCGGAGGGGCTGTTTAATTTTCACAAGCACAACTACTGGCACGGGCAGCAGATTTGCTTTTTTCAGCGGCCCAACTGCCCGCGCTGCCCGCTCAAAGGCTTCTGCGATTATTATAAAGAACACTTTGGCGAAGCCACGCCCGAGGCGCTGGCCGCCACGCCGCAGCACTGGGACGCTGATGCCTGGGGCAAGCTCCCGCACTAGAATGTGCGGTGAGCTTTAGCTTGCCGTAGGGAGACAATTAGTGGGAGAGGCTGTTAAACGGCAAGCTGAAGCTTATCGCACAAGCTACCTTTATACATGCGCCTCGTTCGCCACCCCGTCCTCTGCAACTACTACGTTACGTACCGCTGCAATGCAAAATGCTCATTCTGTGATATTTGGGAGAAGCCCTCGCCCTATATCACGCTGGAGGATGTGGACCGCAACCTGCGCGACCTCAAGCGGCTGGGCGTAAAAGTCATCGACTTCACGGGCGGCGAGCCGCTGCTGCACCGGCAGCTACCCGAGTTTCTAGCGCTGGCCAAGCAGGTGGGCTTCATCACGACCGTGACGACCAACGGGCTGCTCTACCCCAAAAATGCGGAGAAGCTGCGCGGGCTGGTCGATATGCTGCACTTCTCGCTCGACTCGGCCGACCGCCAGACCCACGACCTGGGCCGGGGCGTGGCCTGCTACGATTTTGTGCTCGAAAGCATCCGCGTGGCCAAGGAGCTGGGCGAGCGGCCTGATATCCTCTTCACAGTCTTTCGCAAAAACCTGGCTGACCTGGAAGCCGTGTACCGCGACATTACGCAGCCCAATGGCTTAGTACTCATCATAAACCCGGCTTTTGAATACGGCGAAGTCGAAACCGGCGAGCAACTCACCGAGGAAGAATTAACTTACCTCTCGGCCTTCGGCAAAAAGAAAGGCGTGTACCTCAACGAAGGCTTTATTGCGCTGCGGCGCGATGGCGGCAACCACGTAGCCGCGCCCGTGTGCCGGGCCGCCAGCACCACGCTAGTCATCTCGCCCAGCAACGAGCTAGTGCTGCCCTGCTACCATCTGGGCCAGCAGAAATTCCCCATTGAAGGCCGGCTCTTCGACCTCTACAACGCCCCCGAAACCCAGCGCCTGGCCGCCCTCGAAGGCCGCCTGCCGCAGTGCGAAGGCTGCACCATCAACTGCTACATGCAGCCCAGCTTCGCGGTCGAAACCAGCAAGTATTTCTGGCAGGCGCTGCCCAGCACACTGAAATATAATTGGGAAAAAGGTACGTGGAAGCAGTTACTGCGCGCTTAGTATCAAGTGTTTGCTAGTGCTATGGGGCCGGTAGGGGCGGCTATTTGCAAAGCCACCAACACCTTTCGTAGCTCCTCGGGCTGCTGGGTGCCCAGCAAGAGCTTGTTGCCACTTTGAAAAATGAGTTGCAAGCCCGCCTGGCCCCACACGTTGTAAGCCAGGTTGCTGGGCAGGCCCCGGATGCCCCAGCCGCCATAGTCGCCCAGCGGCGAATACGTGCGTGGTAACACTTGCGCAACTCGCTCCAGGGCCAATGCCGCCAGCGATTCAGAAGGGGAATATATTGATAATGAATACCAAACGTATCGACCCGCACGGTGAGTTTTAGTGAATACAAACCTGCCAGCGCAAGCAGCACCAGCGGCGCGGCGATAAATAGCGCCTGCTCCCCGTGCGGCCGGTGAATAGCCGCCACCAACGGCGCGATTAGCACCACCGCAGCGCCCAGCATCAGCCACCACCAGCGGCGGAAGAACCATTGAGTTTCACTGAATACGGGGCCGGGAGCGGGTTGAGTAAGCATAGCGGAGAAAAGTTGTAGGCAGCTATCGGCAAAAGGTAGTCTACTTTTAAGCAGCATTTACCGTCTGCCACTTTTTTGCATTACACCTCATGCCTGCTCTCCTGCTTCCCGTTCACGGCATTATGCCCACTATCGGCCCCGACTGCTTTCTGGCTGATAATGCCACCATTATCGGCGATGTGGTGCTGGGCCGGGGCTGCACGGTGTGGTTTACGGCCGTCATTAGGGGCGATGTGAACAGCATACGCATCGGCGACGAAACCAACATCCAGGATGGGGCCGTGCTGCACTGCACCTACGAAAAGGCCGCCCTCACCATCGGCTCGCGGGTGAGCATTGGGCACCGGGCGCTGGTGCACGGTTGCACCGTAGAGGACGATGTGCTCATTGGCATGGGGGCCATCGTGATGGACCACGCCGTGGTGGGCCGCGGCTGCCTTATCGCGGCCGGGGCCGTGGTGCTGGAAAATACCGTGTGCGAGCCCGGCTACCTCTACGCCGGCGTACCCGCTAAGAAAATCAAGCCCGTGAGTGAAACTCAGGCGGCAGGCTTGCGCCGCACGGCGGCTAACTACCAGCTGTACGCCAGCTGGTTTTGAGGCAAAGTGGCAGCAGTGCCCAGAGTTGGTAAAGTCCTTCGAGATATAGGTAAAGCGAAGCACAAGCGCCCATTTAATGGTGCTGAAGCACACCAAGGTCGCCCTGGCCGCCCGAACTAAAGTCTGAACGAGACATCTTTGGTCTTGCTCAGGCACTGGCAACGCCGCTACTTTGGCACTATGATTATTACCGGCTTTGCCAAAATGCGTTTGCCCACTACCGCTGCTTTGGGTGGCTATTTGCTGGCGGTGCTGCTAGCCAGCAGCCTGGGGGCCTGCCAGCGGGCCAGCTACCAGTTTCAGCCCGTTGCCGGGGCTGGCTATCAGATGCTAACGCCCTTGCCGGAGCCGGAAAGTGCAACAATAACGGTGGTGGCCCACCCAAGCGCACTTTCAGCGAAAAGCTACCAGCCGGTTCGGCGCAATGCCCACTGCCCGGTAAGGCGGCCGCATAGGGTGCGTGGGCAAGCTCCAGCGTTACCCATGGTTTTAGCTGCGCGCGCTGCGGCCAGCGTGGCAGTGCGAGCTCCTCAGCAGCAGCCCGAGTTACGTGATAAGCCAGTACGCCACCGTTCGCGGCTTATCGCTATTTTACTGGCAGCACTGTCTATCACCTACTTGCCGCTCAGCCTACACAATTTTTACCTGGGCTACTACGGGCGGGGAGCTGCTGCCATTGGCTTGGTGGTAGTAGGGCTCAGCTTAGTAGTGATAGGCTTCCTCGGGAGCGTTTATCCAGGGACTGGCCTGGTAGTAGTGGGCATTATCGGGACAGCCCTGCTGGGCGGGTGGTTTGTTTGGCAGATTGCTGACCTCATTCGCATCATCTCGCGAGACCTACAGCCCAAAGATGGCGAGTACAGCTAGCGCATTACCTATAGAAAACCCGCCGCCAAGAGTGTTTCACGGCCCGACTAAGCCGCCAGCGGGTCGACATCGGGTGTAGTATTGGGCGAAAGCACCCGCAGCTGCACCATCTCGACCACGCGGCCGGTGCGGCTGAGCACCCGGAACTCGTAGGGCTCGAGCACGGCCACGTCGCCCACCTCCGGGATGTTGCCGTAGAGCACGTTGAGCAGGCCGCCCACGGTTTCGTAGTCGTCGCCTTCGGGCAGGGGGTAGGGGAGGTACTCGTTGGCGTCGGGGATGGGCGTGGCGGTGCTCACACGGTATTCCACGTCGGAAATCTTCTCCACCACCGGCACCTCGTTGTCGTACTCGTCCTGGATTTCACCCACCAGCTCCTCCATAATATCCTCGATGGTGACGATGCCGGCCACGCCGCCAAACTCGTCGCTCACAATGGCCATTACGATGTGCTTGCGCTGAAACTGGCGCAGCAGGCGGTTGATTTTCTTGGTTTCGGGCACGAAGTAGGCCGGGCGCATAATGCGGGCCAGCTCAATGGGCTCGCCGCGCCGCACAATGGGTAGCAAGTCCTTGACATTGAGCACGCCTACGATGTTGTCGATGCTGCCATCGTATATCGGCAGGCGCGAGTAGCCTTCGCTGAAAATCTTTTCGAGCAGCTTGTCCTCGGGGGCGTTCACGTCAAGGGCCGCCAGCTTGGTGCGGGGCACCATAATCTGGCGCACTTGGCGGTCGTTGAACTGGAAGACGTTTTCAATCAACTCGTGCTCTGAGTCTTGAATCTCGCCGCTCTCCTTACTTTGGTCGAGCAGCAGGCGCAGCTCGTCGGACGTGTGGGCTTCGGTGCCGTGGGCATCGTTGCGCAAGCCCACTGCGCCCAGCAGCAGATTGGAGGCCTTCGACAAAAACCAGGTGAGTGGCAGCGTGAGGAAATAAAACCCCCGCAGCGGCAGCACCAAGGCCAAGCTAACCGCCTCGGGCCGCTGAATGGCCAGCGCCTTCGGGAAGAGCTCGCCAAAAAGCACGTGCAGAAACGTAAGGATAACCAGCCCCATACCCACCGCGATGGTGTGGGCCGTAGCTTCCGTAATGGGGAGGTGAATCTTAGGCAGCAGGTCCAGGAATATTTCGGTAAATACTTCTTCGCCCACAGCACCCAATACCAGCGACGCCACCGTGACGCCAAACTGGGTGGCCGATAAATAGTCGTAGAGGCGGCGGACCACGCCTAGCGCCTGCCCGGCCAGGCGGCTGCCCTCCTTAGCCTTTATTTCGAGCTGCGACAGGCGAACCCGGATAAGCGAAAATTCGGCGGCGACGAAAAACCCGTTGACTAAAACCAGCAACAGGGTAAGCAGTATTTTTAAGCCCATGTAGTCGGCTCCCCTCAGACGCGGACGGTCGGGCAGCCTTTATCGGGTCAAAAGTACGGAGTTTAGCGGGGTGAGTTGATGCCGAGGCAATTGATTGTCGGCCAAGAGTGCGCGGTCGTATCTTATTTTGCCCTTTCTCTGTTAAGCAAGCATGAAGCATTTTCGATTTTTTGGTCTATTAGTTATAGCACTACTGCTGAGCCGATTAGGAGGCGCACAGATACTCACGCCCACGCACTTGAGCACGGCCCTAAGCCAGCCTAAAGCCGCCGTTGGCACCGAGCTAGAGCTAATTATCAACGCCCGAATTGACGCAAAGTGGCACCTCTACGCCACCGATTTTGGCGATGATGTCGGCCCTACAGTCTTCACGCTCAAGTTTCAGCCCAGCCCGGCCTACGAGCTGGTGGGCAAGCCGGTATCGGTAAAATCGCACCACGCCGAAGACCCGGTTTTCAAAGGTGAGGTGGCGTACTGGGAAAATACCGGCCAGATTCGCCAGCGCATCAAAGTGTTGCAGCCCGGAGCGCTCACCATCAAGGCCGATGCCGACTACCAAAGCTGCACCGACGTAGACGGCAAGTGCGTGCCCGGCAACGACGCCCTCACATTTGGCCCCCTCACGGTGGCTGGCGCGGCCAGTGCCGCTGCTACGCCCCCCACAGCAGCTACGCCCACTGTGGCCAAACCCAGCGCGCCTGCTAGTGCCGCTACCGCACCGGCCACCCCCGCCGCGGCTGCTACCGTTGGCGCAGCTGCCTCGGCCGCGCCTAGGCAGCCAGTGGCTTCGCCCATCGCGCCAGCTCCGGCCACTACCAACACTACTGCCACGGTTGCGCCAGCGGCACCCAAGGCTGCTGCTGCCACCGCATCGGCAGTGGGTGGGGCCAGCGCCAAGCCAGCCGAGCAAAGTCTGCTGGCGTTTGCCTTTATCGCTTTTCTGGCTGGCCTAAGCGCGCTCATTACCCCGTGCGTGTTTCCGCTGATTCCGATGACAGTATCATTTTTTACGAGTGGCAACGACAGCCGGCAGCGCGGCATGCTGAAAGCGCTGGTGTATGGCCTCAGCATTATCGTTATTTACGTGCTGATTGGGGTGGTGGTAGCGGCGGTGCTGGGCGAAGAAGGCCCTAACCTGATTGCTACGCACTGGCTGCCCAACCTGATTTTCTTTACGGTATTTGTCGTATTCGGCCTGTCTTTTTTGGGGCTGTTCGAAATAACGCTGCCCAACGGCATGGTCAACAAGATTGACGCGCAGGCCGACAAAGGCGGCTGGGGCGGCGTCTTTTTTATGGCGCTCACGCTGGTGGTGGTGTCGTTTTCGTGCACCGGGCCTATCGTGGCTAGCATCTTGGGTTTGGCCACGCGGGGCGAGCGCATTACGCCGGTTATTGGCATGCTGGGCTTTTCGATGGCTTTCGCGTTACCGTTCACGTTATTCGCCATCTTCCCGACTTGGCTTAAAAGCCTGCCCCGCTCGGGTGGCTGGCTCAATACGGTGAAGGTGGTGCTGGGCTTTGTGGAGCTGATGCTGGCTCTCAAGTTCTTGAGCATGGCCGACCTGGCCTACCACTGGGGCCTCCTCACCCGCGACGTATACTTGGTGCTCTGGATAGTGCTGTCGGCACTGCTGGGCCTATATCTGCTGGGCAAATTTCGCCTCTCGCACGACTCGCCGCTCGACCACCTCAGCGTGGGCCGGCTGCTGATGGCGGTGCTGGCTTTCAGCTTTATGACGTATTTAATTCCGGGCTTGTTTGGTGCGCCGCTGCCGCTGCTGGCCGGCTACCTGCCGCCCCAGAGCAGCCACGACTTCTCCATTGCCAGCGGCGGCGAAGGCGGCGCGCCCGCCAAAACCAGCCTGCCCACGCAGTGCGAAGCCCCGCGCTACGCCGAGTTTCTGGAGCTGCCCCACGGCCTGCCCGGCTACTTCGACCTAGAGCAGGCCAAGCGCTGCGCCAAGGCGCAAAACAAGCCGCTGTTTATCGACTTCACGGGCCACGCCTGCGTGAATTGCCGCAAGATGGAAGCCACCGTCTGGAGCGACCCGCAAGTACTTAAGCGTCTGCGCGAAGACTACGTGGTGGTGGCGCTGTATGTGGATGATAAAGCCGAGCTGCCCGCCGCCGAGCAATACGTGTCGCCCCGCGACAAGCAGCTGAAAACCACCCTCGGCAAGCACAACGCCGACCTGCAAATCACGCACTACGGCGTCAATGCCCAGCCCTACTACGTGGTGCTTGACCCCAACGACCCCACCGACAAGCCGCTCACCGCGCCCGTGGCCTACGAGCCCGATGTAACCCAGTTCAGCAGCTTCCTCGACCGGGGCGTGAGCCAATACCACCAGCAGAAAGGCATGGCTAAGCAGTAAGGTGGCTTGGGCTGGCAAACTCCTTGAAATGGGCCTGGCCCGATAACAAAAAAGGCGACTTCCTGGCAGGGAAGTCGCCTTTTTGCTGGGCTGTAGCGGAAGGACTTGAACCTCCACGAAGCGGTTAGCTGTGGCTCCGAAAAGCTACAGTTTATCCCGGGAGCCTTCACCCCCGAGATAGGAGGGCGTGTCTGCCAGTTTCACCACACTACAAGGTTTTCTTAGCCACGCCTTTTGCGTTTGCTGATACAAAGATAAGGCACTAAAAATAAAGTTTGCAAATTGTATTCGAAAAAAGATTAAAAATTATTCAATTTGCATAAAATGCGGCTCGTTTTTGAAACTTCTATTATATTTGTTCCTTCATGTCCCGCACCTACGAACTCGACGACACCGACCGCCGCATTCTGAACCTGCTGATGCAGGACGCTAAGCTGCCGTATTCAGAGATTGCCCGCCAACTCCACGTGTCGGGCGGCACCATCCATGTGCGTATGACGCGCCTCGAAGAACTAGGCATTGTGCGGGGCGCTACGCTCGACCTCGACCTGCAAAAAGTAGGCTACGGTATCCAGGCTTTCCTCGGAATTTACTTGTTGAAAAGCTCCTTTTGCGACAGCGTAATTGCGCAGCTACGGGGAATTCCCGAAGTAATAAGCCTGCATTTCACCACCGGCAGCTACAACCTGTTTGCCCGCATTGCCTGCCGCGACACCCTGCACCTGCGCAATGTATTGCACGACCAAGTGCAGCAAATAGAAGGCGTAGAGCGCACCGAAACCCTGATTTCACTAGAGGAGGTTTTCAGCCGCTCAGTGCAGCTGGAAGATGCGCCGGTATCGGTAGCGGGGTAGGAGAATATGGTGACAAAGTCCTCGCTGTTGGCAGGGCAATATTAAAAGGTCGACGTGTCGAGGTTAAAGAGTAAGTGCCGGATGTGATTGCCCTGAAATTTGAGTATCAGCATGTACTGCCCGAGTACAGCTGAATCTGTTACAGTAAACACGTTGCGGGTTTTATGCTTTCCCGCAAAAAGTACTTCTTTGGTACTCGCTAAGAACGGGACGGCTTCAGCAAAGTGAGTTGCATTGTTCAGGCTGCACCCTAACAGCGTGGCAGTCTGGCCTGACTGGTAGAACCACAGGGTGTCGCCTTGTTGAGAGTAGGTGACCAACTTATCTCCTGGTGACGGAATCAGCCAATCTGGTACTGAGCTGACTTTTTTCTTGAAAGACTGGCTAATTGCCACTTTTCTCAATAAATAAGTCTGCTTGATAAAGCGGGAAACCAGCTTGGCGTCAACTATCAGCGTGCCTTTAGACTTGACAGTTTGCGCGTTTGCCAGCTGGCTCGAAAGCAAGCCAGAAATGAGGAGACAGATAAGCTTCTTCATAACGCAAGTTGCGAGGCAGTACGCCGCTACTTAGGTTTATTACGCCTGTTCTTCAGACTTCTGCGGCTCGGCTGGCGGCAGGGTAGGGGCGGGCAATTTGGGTGCTTCATTGTTCTGGGCTCGCACTAGCAGGCCCAGTAGGGCATCGGCTAGGCCGCCTGTACCGGAGCTGCTATTGGCTTGCACTTCGGGGGTAATTTTTACGCCTCGGTCACCGATTATCTGCATCAGTTGCAGGGTGGTAAACTCGCGGGTGCCGAGGCTTTCGACGCCCACACGATACGCCTCCGACTTGGCTTGGCCGATGGCCCGAATGGCTTCGGCCTCGCCTACGCCGCGCAGGCGCGTAGCCTCCGAGTCGGCAATGGCGCGCAGGCGGGTGCTTTCGGCTTCGCCACCGGCGCGCAGCTTGGCGGCTTCGGCTTCGCCACGTACTTTTTTCACCTGGGAGTTGGCATTTAGCTCGGCAATGTTTACGCCTTGCTCGCTTTTTACCAGCTCACTTTGAATGTCGGCGATGCTGGTTTCGCGCACCAGAGCCTGGCGCTGGGTTTGGGCGGCCTGCTGCACTTCGTAGGTTTTACGCTGTTCTTCGGCCAGCTTGCGGTCGGTTTGGGTGGTCATAAGCTGCTGCGGCGGCACAATGTCGCCGATGAGCGTATCCACAGCCTGCACGTTGTAGGTGGCCAGCGCCACGCGAATAAAGCTAGCGGCATCGCTCTGGCGCTCAGCGCGATTGGTGAGGTAGTCGAGCACCGTGTACTCCTGCGAGCTGTTGCGGAAGTAGTTGCCCACGATGGGCTCCAGCACGTGGTCGACCAGGTTTTGCATCGAGCCCACCCGCGAAATAACGCGGGGCGCATCCAGCGCCGCCACGTGGATAATCTGCGCTACGTCGAGGTTAAACGAGAAGCCATCACGTGAACGCACCGTAATGCTGCTCAAGGAGTTGTCATAGCCATGAGCCTCGGTGCGCGTGGCCCAGTTGAGCACGATATTGGTAGTCGGCACCAATTCGACGCGCATAATGCGGGTGTTTAGGGGCTGGCGGCCGGGGTAAAGCGGCGTCACCCAAATGCCTTTGTGGCCCACTTCAACTAGGTTGCCGTGGGTGAAATCAACCCCGCTCACGTCCTGCGCCGGGCGGCCTACAAAGGAAATCACGACGCCTACGTGGCCAATCGGAATCTCCGTCATGGGCACCTGCTCGACGCGGCAAAACCACGGGTTGAGGTTCCAAGCGCCGCTTAGCAGCACCTGCTCTTGCAGGCCACGCCGGCCGCCGGCCAGCAAAAAGCGCTGGGCATCCTGAAAATTATCGTGTTCGGGGATAACCGGACCGGCTATTTCGCCGGGCTCAATCGGGATGCCGTCCAGCGTCGTGACGATGCCCACCGCGTCGGGCACCACGCGGTATATCGTCAACTCGTTGGGGTTCATGCCCATCGCCTCGGCATTGCGGCGCGTGATGATGGTAAACAAGGCGGTATTGATGCGGTAGGTGCCCGACGTGAGGATGCCGAGCTGCCGCCCTTTTTCGCCCCCACCCGTCAGGAAGGCGCGGGCATCCTGGTAATCGTCGCACACCACGACGCGGCCCAGCATGTGGCTGGCCGGAATGGGGCCGCCGCCATTGGCCACCACCAGCCCGATTTCGCCCTGCGGCACCACCGTTACCGGCTCTTTCGTGACGGCATATTGCCAAGGCCATAAAAAGAAGTGCCAGCCCGGTGCCAGCGTATCGGCCTGCAAGCCAGCTTCGCCTTCTAAGGCAATAAGCCGGCCCGCGCCCAGGCTGGTGCGGGCAAATTTCTTGGCCACAATGCCAACCTCCAGCTCGCCAATCACGACGATGCCAAGCAGCGACTTGGCCAGCAGCAAGAGTATCAGCAGTCCGCCGAGTACTCCCAAAATGGTGTAAAAAACCGCGACTGTGAGCGCTAAAAGCATGATATAATAAGCTGAAAATGAGAACTCCGGCCGGCCGGTAAGCTTACAAAAAAAGTCCTTCCCGAATTGGCCGGGAAGGACTTTATCGTCGGCGTGCGCCGGGCATTACATCTTGGTTTTGGTGGTCGTCGTGGTGGTTTTGTTAGCCTTGTAGCGCATGTCGGGCGTGCCGTCGGCTTTCATTTTGGTGGTGCTAGTCGATTTGGTCGTGCTGGTAGGCATAGCCATGGTGCTCGACTTGGTGGTAGTGGTGGCCGATTTAGTAGCCGCCGGAACCTGAGTTGTCTTGGTGGCCGTCATTTTCGACGAGCTGCTGCTCATTGTGGTCGTGGCCGGCGTGGTTTGGGCTTGGGCCGAGAGGCCACCAGCTACCGCAAAGGCAGCCAGAAGAGTGAAAAGGCGTTTCATGAAAATAAGGTGAGGTAGAGGGTGATACTGAAGGGCCAACTGCCATTCAGGCGGAAATATAGTGCAGCTTTGGAGTTGCTATCCCGCAGCGCGGGTTTTCAGTTTGCGCTGCCGCTGGGCTCACTGGCCCGCATACCAGAAGCCCGCGCTACAACCCAACAAAATATTGCCTTTAAACTAACTTCTGGCAGGATTTTAGAACCAGCTATTAAACTTGCCGCCTTACATCGCATCTACCTACCGTAACGCTTATTCCTCCTTTTTCACAACCTACATTCACTATGAAAAATATATTTTCGGCTGCTGCCTTTGTGCTGCTGGCCACTACCGCCACGTTTGCCCAAGTAGCGCCGCAGGCCAATCAGCGCGCCCGCATCCGTCAGGGCGTTGCCACCGGCGAGCTTACTCGCACCGAAGCCGCCCGTATGCGCGGCCGCGAAGCCGGCGTCACCGCTGAAAAGCGCGCCGCCCGCGCCGATGGCGTAGTAACGCCCGCCGAGCGCCGCGATATCAAAAGCAATGAGCGCAGCGCTAGCCGCGCCATCTACCGCCAGAAGCACGATGGCCAGGTACGGTAGGTAGCTGTAAAAAGGAGTGGCACTCCGTTTCCGCATTAGGTCTTGCCCAGACGCAAAAACGGAGTGCCACTCCTTTTCACAAACCAAAAAGCCCCGCGCCAATCAAGGCGCGGGGCTTTTTTTATAAGGCAGAGGTAGGGCTGCTTAAGCAGTTACCTGGGCTTCCAGTTTCTGAGCGAGTACGTGCTTAGGCACGGCACCCACTTGCTTGTCTACAATCTGGCCGTTCTTGAACACCAGCAGCGTGGGGATGCTACGGATGCCGAACTTCATCGAAGTCTGCGGGTTAGCATCTACGTCTACCTTACCGATGATGGCTTTGCCTTCGTATTCGCCGGCCAGTTCTTCTACCACCGGACCTACCATGCGGCACGGGCCGCACCATTCGGCCCAGAAGTCTACAAGAACAGGCTTATCCGAGTTGATAATCTCCTCGAAGTTGGCGTCGGTTATTTCAATTGCTTTATGCGCCATGACGCTAAGGTTTTTTTAAGTGAAACTACGTCCGGCGTGTACGGCCAACGCGGTCGCAAGGTAGCGGAGTGGGAGTAAAACAACGCAGGTGGTATAAAGTTCAGCGGCGGTTCATGCTGATTAAATCAGCGAGCAAACATCCAACTCAAACTCGCGCATCTTTTCAATAAAGGTCTTAGGCTCAATCTGAAAGCGACGCGAAAACATATCCACCGCCAGCCGCTCGTGCGGCTCCACAAACTGAATTTCCAGCCGCTTCGAGCCCTTAGCGTGCTCAATCGCTTCCTGCAAACGGTCAATCATCGGCCCCGTCACGGTGCGCAAATCCAGTTTCACGCGCACGCCCTTGCTGAGCTTGTCGGCTACCTGGGCCAGCGGCTCCATCGTTTTTATCTTCAATTCCCACTGGTCTTGGGTGCCGTAGCGCAGCTCCATTTTGCCCCGGATAAACATGGGCGGCACCTGCTCCTGCGGGTAGTTTTTGGGATTGATGAGGGCGCTAAAACGCGTGTAGTCGTCGCGGAAAAGCGCCAGGTTGATGCTCGAATCGTAGTCCTCGACGTTGAACGAGGCCATTGGCGAGCCGCTCTTGGTCGTGCGAAAGGTCACGGCCGAAAGCAAGCCGGCAATGTTCACATCCTTGCCTTTTTGCAACTCTAGCTTATCCAAAGCGCAGGTGCAATAAGCGTCGATTTCCATGCGGAAGGTATCGAGCGGGTGGCCCGATAGATAGAAGCCAACTACCTCTTTCTCACGCCGTAGCTTCTCGGGGGCACTCCACTCTTCCATGTCGGCCACCTTGGGCAGTGGCGCGGCCACCGCGCCGAAGGCACCCGCCCCAAAGAGGCTGTGCTGCGCCGATTCCTTAGCCGCCTGGTGCTGCTGGCCAAGCTTCAGCGCCTTCTCAATCAGGTTCTGGTCGCCGGCCGGGGCATCCATAAATTGGCGGCGGTTATACTTCTCGAAGCTATCGAACGCACCGGCCTGGGCCAAGCTTTCCCAGGTTTTTTTGTTCACGGCGCGCAGATTTACGCGCTTGGCAAAGTCGAAAACGTCGGAGAAATGGCCGTTTTTTTGGCGCTCTTCTACGAGTTCGAGTACGGCCGCTTCGCCTGCGCCCTTCACGGCCGCGAGGCCAAAGCGAATCTGGTTTTCGCGAGGTACGTTAAATTTTTGCTCGCTTTCGTTCACGTCGGGGCCGAGTACGGCCACGCCTTGCTTGCGGGCTTCCTCAATAAAGAAGGTCACCTTCTTAATATCGCCCATGTTGTTGGTGAGTACGGCGGCCATGTACTCGGCGGGGTAGTTAGCTTTCAAGTAGCCAGTCTGATACGCTACTACCGAGTAGGCAGCCGAGTGCGAGCGGTTAAAGCCGTACTCGGCAAATTTCTCCATCACGTCGAAGACTTCGTTGGCCTTCTTCGCCGGAATCTTGTGCAGCTCGCCCGCGCCCTTAATAAATTTCTCGCGTTCGAGGGCCATCTTTTTCATGTCCTTCTTACCCATGGCGCGGCGCAGCAAGTCAGCCCCTCCGAGCGAGTAGCCCGCCAGAATTTGGGCCGTTTGCATAATCTGCTCCTGGTACACCATGATGCCCTGGCTGTATTCCAGGATGGGCTTGAGCAGCTCGTGCGGGTACTCCACGGGCTCGCGGCCGTGCTTGCGGTTAATAAAGTCGGGGATAAACTGCATCGGGCCGGGGCGGTACAAGGCGTTCATCGCAATCAAGTCCTCGATATTGGTTGGCTTCAAATCCTTGAGGTACATGCGCATACCTTCCGACTCGAACTGGAACGTACCAATGGTGTCGCCGCGCTGGTAAAGCGCGTAGGTCTTCTCATCATCGAGCGGAATATTGTCGATGTCGATTTTCACGCCGTGGTTGCGCTCAATCAAATTCATGGCATCCACGATGATGGTCAGGGTTTTGAGGCCCAGAAAGTCCATCTTGAGCATGCCCGCGCTCTCAATCACTTTGCCGTCGAACTGCGTCACGAGCAGGTCCGAGTCTTTGGAGGTCGAAACCGGGATGTAGTTCGTGATATCGTCGGGCGCAATAATGACACCCGCCGCGTGGATACCGGTGTTGCGCACCGAGCCTTCGAGGCGCTCGGCGAGCGCCAGAATCTGGCCTTTCAGGTCGTCAATCTCGCGGAGTGCTTGTAGCTCAGGCACGTCGCGGAACGCGCCAAATAGCGTGGTGCCGGGTTTTTCGGGCACCAGCTTGGCCATCTCGTTGGCGGCGGGCAGCGGCAGCTCCATCGCCCGCGCCACGTCCTTGATAGACGACTTGGCGGCCATGGTGCCGAAGGTAATAATCTGGGCTACCTGCGTTTTGCCGTATTTATCTACCACGTAGTCAATGACTTTCTGACGGTTCACGTCGTCAAAGTCAATGTCAATATCAGGCATCGACACGCGCTCCGGGTTCAGGAAGCGCTCGAACAGCAACGAATACTTAATGGGGTCGATGTTGGTGATACCCACGCAGTAAGCCACTGCCGAGCCCGCCGCCGAGCCCCGGCCGGGGCCCACGGCCACGCCCATGCTACGCCCTTTGTTGATGAAGTCCTGCGTAATGAGGAAGTAGCCCGCAAAACCCATCGTCTGAATAATGCGCAGCTCGTAATCCAGGCGCTCCTCGATTTCGGGCGTGCGCTCGGAGTAGCGGGGTGGCTTATTCATCGTCACGGTGCCATTGCCGGCCTCGGGGCCGAAGGCACCTACGTAGGTTAGCTCGCGCAAAAAGGCATCGGCGGTGGCAAACTGGGGCGGCAGCGGGAAGTTGGGCAACAGGATATCGCGCGCCAGCTTGGGCGGCGTGACCTTATCCACAATTTCGTTGGTGTTATCCACACTCTCCGGCACATCGTCGAAGAGCGCGTTCATCTGCGCTTGGTTCTTGAAGAAGAACTGGTCGTTGGCAAAGCCGAAGCGACGGCGGCGCTGCTTCGGCGGCTTCTGGATTTCCTCGTCGATGCGCGAAAGCATGCGGCGGGCATGGTCGTCGTGGCTGTGGCTCTTGCGCAAATCCTCCAGCATGCCGTAGTGCACGCGCTGGTCGGCGGTGAGGATGGTGTAGTAGTTCGTTTCGAAGTCGCCGACCGGAATGGCGCGCTCCTCGGCCGTGTTCACGCACAGCAGCAGGTCGTGGGGCGCGTAGTCGTTTTGCTCGACGTAGTGCGAGTCGTTGGTGCAGATAACCTTGACGTTGTACTTCTTAGCCAAGCCCAGCAGCACTTGGTTCACGTCCTCCTGGCTTTTGCCGGTGCCGTCGAAATTCATCAGCCCGTGCCGCTGAATCTCGATGTAGTAGTCGTCGCCGAATACGTCGAGCCACCACTTTAGCAATTCTTCGGCCTTGGCTTCGCTCTCAAAGAGAATCGCCTGCGGAATCTCAGCCCCGATGCAGCAGCTCGTAGCAATGAGGCCCTCGTGATACTTCAGTATCAGCTCTTTATCAATGCGCGGAAACTTGGAGTATACGCCTTCGATGTAGCTCAAGGAACTGAGCTTGGCCAGGTTGTGGTAGCCGGCCTGGTCCTTTGCCAGCAGCAGCTGGTGGTAGCGGTTGTCTTTTTCGCCCTTCTCGCGCAGGAAAGTCTTCTTGTGGCGGTCGGCCACCATGTAAAACTCGGAGCCAATTATCGGCTTGACGTTGTACTTGTTAGCCTCGGCCACAAAGTTGAACGCCCCGAACATATTGCCGTGGTCGGTGAGGGCCACGGCGGGCATGCCATCGGCCTGCGCCTTCTTCATGAGCGCGCCGATGCTGGCCTGGCCGTCGAGCAAAGAGTACTGGGTGTGCGAGTGCAGGTGCGAGAAGGTGGGCACGGCGGATAAATGAACAATGAGCAATTGTCAATGAGCAGAAAATCAGCTATTTATTATCCGAATCGGGTAATAGATAAGCTGACAGCCGTTAATTGCTCGTTGATGATTGAAAACTAAAGTTACCCCTGGGGCGGCGGGCTGGCAACAGCCGGCAGGGTAGGGGCTTGCTAGTCAGCCAACAAAAGTTAGCCCGTAGAAGTGGCGGCCCGCTGCCGTGGCGGCGGCCCTAACTTGCGCCTCCAATCTCATCCTCCCTCTATGCGCTACGGACCCATCGCCCCCGAGCTGTTCATCGAAAATCGCCGCCGCTTCCGCGAGTTGCTGCCGCCGCAGTCGCTGGCCATTTTCAACGCCAACGACATTCTGCCCACCAATGCCGATGGCACGCTGCCGCTGCGGCAAAACAACGACTTATTCTACCTCTCCGGCGTTGACCAAGAGGAAAGCATCCTCGTCATTTGCCCCGATGCCGTGCTGCCCAAGTACCGCGAAATCCTGTTTTTGCGCGAAACCTCGGAGCATATCTTGGTCTGGGAAGGCTACAAGCTGACCAAGGAGCAAGGCCGCGAAGTATCCGGTATCCCGACCATCATGTGGCTCGACCAGTTCGAAACCGTGCTGCCGGCGCTTATGAACGAGGCCGAGTACGTGTACCTGAACTCGAACGAGCACATTCGCTCGGTGGTGGAGGTCGAAACCCGCGACGCCCGCTTTATCAAGGACATGCAGCGCCGCTACCCGCTGCACCAGTACCGCCGCGCTGCCAAGCTCACGCACCAGCTGCGCGCCATCAAGAGCCCCGAGGAGATTCGGCTGCTGCGCCGCGCCTGCGAAATCACGGGTAATGCCTTCCGGCGCGTACTCGATTTTGTGAAGCCCGGCGTATGGGAATACGAGATTGAAGCCGAGATTCTGCATGAGTTTGTGAAAAGCGGCTCGCGCGGGCCGGCCTACACCAGCATCATCGGCAGCGGCGAAAGCGCCACGATTCTGCACTACATTTCCAACGACCGGCAGTGCCAGGACGGCGACGTGCTGCTGCTCGACTTCGGCGCGGAGTATGCCAACTACAACGCCGACCTCACGCGCAGCATCCCGGTTAATGGCACGTTCTCGCCGCGCCAGCGCCAGGTGTACGAGGCAGTGCTCAGCGTCTTTAAATTTGCTAAAACCCGCTTAGTAGTCGGTAATAACATCGAAGACTATCACAAGGAAGTTGGCGAGAAGATGAGCGAAGAGCTTATTAAACTCGACCTACTGAGCACCAGCGACGTGAAAAACCAGAACCCCGACGCGCCGCTCTACAAAAAGTATTTCCCGCACGGCAACAGCCACTACCTCGGCCTCGACGTGCACGATGTGGGCTTCCGCTACCGCACCTTCGAGGCGGGTATGGTCTTTACCAATGAGCCCGGTATTTACATCCGCGAAGAAAAGCTGGGTATTCGCTTGGAGAATGATTTTCTCCTCACCGCCAATGGTGTCGATGATTTAATGGCCGATATTCCGTTGGAACTAGCTGATATCGAACGTTTGATGAAGAAGTAAAACTTCGTTGTCATTGCGAGCAAAGCGAAGCAATCGCACCAGAACGGAACCCGAGCGGCTCGTCCTGATGCGATTGCTTCGCTTTGCTCGCAATGACAAACGGTTTTTACGGTTTCCGAAACAGCATAAGGTGCTGCTGGGGCAAGGTTTCGCGCACTTCCACCAGCTCCAGGCCGATGGCCTTCATTTCCTGGGTAGCTTGGGCCACGGTCATCTTGTGGATGGGCTTAATGGGCACTTTGGGGTCTTCGGCCCGGTACTCTACCAGGGCCAGGCGGCCGGTGCGGGGGCGCAAGGCATTGCGAATGGCGCGGCCCATCTCGCGGGGGTGGTCAAACTCGTGGTAGGCATCGACCAGCAGCACTACATCGACGCCGTTGGCGGGTAGGTGCGGGTCGGTGGTGGTGCCCAATAGCGGCTCCACGTTGGGGGTGTGGTTTTTAGCTTTACGCTGATTTAGCTCGGTTATCATCTCGGGCTGAATGTCTTCGGCCAGCACCTTGCCCTTGGGCACCAGCGGCGCCAGGCGGAAGGAAAAAAAGCCCGTGCCCGCGCCCAGGTCGGCCACTACGTCGGTGGGCTTGAGGTGCAATTCTTTGACCAGCAGCTCGGTGCCTTCCTCTTCGCGGCGGTCGTCGCGCTCGAGCCAATCTGCCCCTTCATGGCCCATTACGTGGGCAATCTGCCGGCCCAGATAGTAGCGGCCAATGCCGCTGGGGTCGCGGGGCGGGCGGGTTTCGTAGCCCGCCGAATCGGCTGGGTGGGCCGTAGAAATATCCGAACGCAAGAAAGCCTGCGAGGCTACGTTAGACTCCAGCGGTAGCTGGGTGCAAGCCCCTGCGGCGGCGGCCGTGCCCGCTACCATCCACCTCACAACGGCATTTTTCATAGACAATCCTATCCTTATCCTTTATAAACTGGGCAAACAACAGCAGTGAGTGCCTGGGCGTTCAGTAGCGGTAGGCAGGGCCGCCAAACCGCTAGTATAACCAGCGGCTACGCTGAATGCCGCTGGCGAAGCAGCCAAATTACTTCTCCCAACGTAGGGAAGCCTGTTTTCTTTCACTCCCCACCTTTTTCACCTGATGAAAAACCTAACTCTATCCCTCGGCCGCTTGGCAGTAGTATTGGCTGGCGCACTTTCGCTGGGCGCTTGCAGCCGCGCCGATTACGCCAGCAACTCGCGCGCGGCTACCACGCCACTTAGCGCATCCGTGGCCACCCAGCCGCAGGCCGCTACTGACCAAGCGGCTCCTTACGTGCCCGTAGCCGCCGAGGAATCGGCCGTTGTGAAGGCACCCTTGGCCACTAGTGCTGCCCCCGTGGCAGCTACGCCAGCTGTTGCGGCTGCCTCGGTGCCCGCAGCCGCAGTGCCTACTGAAGTTGCTGCCCCGGTAGCCACTGCCCCCACTGCCAAGCCCGCGCCCAAGTTTAACGTGATGCAGCGCCTGGCCCTCCGCAAAATCACGAAAAAGCTTGACAAGCTGACGGCTCAGCTGCCGCAGCTGAAAAAACAGGATGCCAGTGCCGCGCGTGGCGGCCTTGATAGCAACCTGCGGAGCGCGATTTTATTCGGGCTTATAGGTCTTATCGTGTTGCTGTTCAGCGGCGTGAGTAACGTGTTTGCCATTCTTGGGACTATCTTCCTCATCATTGGCTTGGTATTCTTAGTACTGTGGGTGCTCGACCAAGCTTAGGTCGAGTTAAGCCACTATAAAAAACGCCCCGGCTGCACGTGCAGTCGGGGCGTTTTTTTGTGCAAAAGCATTCATTACATTGGGTCCACATCGGCTACCAGCCGGGCCTGGCGGAACTCCTTCTGGTCGCGCACCACGTCTAGCGCGGCGCAAATGTCCAGCTTGGCTTGCTTGAGCACCGTGTGCTCGCGACTGAGCTTGATGACGATTTCCTGCAAGAAGAAATTGCGGATGCGGAAAATGTACGGCGCTTCTGGCCCCAGCACGATGTCGCGCCCCAGCCGGTCGGCCAGTTCCTGCGTGAGCAGGATGGCGGCTTTTTGGGCCAATTCCTGGTCCATGTGCTTCACCGTCAGCTTTATCATGCGGGTGAAGGGTGGGTACTCGTGCTCGCGGCGCTGCGTTAGCTCGTACTCGTAAAATTCGAGGTAGTCGTTGCGGATAACTTTGTCGAATATCACCTGCGTCGGGTCGCCGGTCTGGATTAATACCTTGCCTTTCTTGCCCTTACGCCCCGCCCGGCCGCTCACCTGCACAAACATCTGGTAAGCGCGCTCGTGCGCCCGGTAGTCGGGGTAGTGAATGATGGCGTCGGCATTGACGATGCCGACCAAGCTCACGTTCTCAAAATCAAGCCCCTTAGTCACCATCTGCGTGCCCACGAGCACGTTGGTTTTCTGCTGCTCAAAGTCGCCGATAATCTGCTGGTAGGCGTTTTTGGCGCGGGTCGTGTCGAGGTCCATGCGCTGCACGTTGGCCTGGGGCAGCATGATTTTGAGGTCGTCCTCCAGCTTCTCAGTGCCGAAGCCTTGGGTGCGGAGCGCCCGCGAACCGCAGGCCGGGCACTGCGTGGGCATGCCCTCGTGGTAGCCGCAGTAGTGGCAGCGCAGCTCGTGGGCGTGCTTGTGGTAGCTGAGGCTCACGGCGCAGCTCTGGCACTTCGGAATGTAGCCGCAGTCGTTGCAGGCCGTGACGGGGGCGTATCCGCGCCGATTCTGAAAAAGAATAACCTGCTCGTTCTGCGCGATTTTGCTTTCCATCGCGTTCAGCAAATCTGCCGAGAAGTGGTTGTGCATCTTCTTATCAGCGCGCAGCTTGCGGGTGTCAATCAGCTCGATTTCGGGCATCCCGGCCTCACCAAAGCGCTTGCTCAGCGTTACCAGCCCGTAGCGGCCCAGGCGCGCCTGGTAGTAGGTTTCAACGGCTGGCGTGGCCGAGCCTAGCAGCACTTTGGCTCCTTGGAAATTGCCTATCATCAAGGCCACCTCGCGGGCGTTGTAGCGCGGGGCGGGGTCATATTGCTTGTAGCTCGACTCATGTTCCTCATCCACAATGAGCAACGCCAGGCTATCGAACGGCAGAAACACCGCCGAGCGCACGCCCACCACCACCTGAAAGCGGCCCGAGAGCACGCCATTCCACACTTCGACCCGCTCGTTGTCCGAGAACTTGGAGTGGTACACGCCCAGCCGCGAGCCGAATACGCGCATGAGCCGCGTCACAATCTGGGCCGTGAGGGCGATTTCGGGCAGCAGGTACAGCACTTGCCCGCCGCCGTCCATCGCCTTGCGAATGAGGTCGATATAAATTTCCGTCTTGCCCGAGCCCGTGACGCCGTGCAGCAGCACGATGTTCTTCTGGCTGAACAGCTCCATCGTCTCATCGCGGGCTATCACCTGCGCCTCGTTGAGCTGATAAGGCATCTGCGCCACCGGGTTTTCATCCAGCGGAAAGCGCGATACTATCTGGTCGAACTGCTCTAATATCCCGTTCTTTATCAGCGTGTTCACAGCCGAAGCCGAGAGGTGCGGCGAACTGGTGAGCGCTGCCTTCTCAATGCCCAAATGGTTGAGGTGCTCGTTGTGATGCACCGGCACGCGCTGCAAATATTTCAGCAGCACATCAACCTGCTTGGGCTTGCTGGCTAGGTCTTCAAACAGCTGCTCGACGGCCGCCGTGGTCACGAAATGCTCGGCCAGGCGCACCTTCTTCACCACTTTGGGCGAGTACTTATCGGCCATCTGCTCGAAAAGAAAGATGACGTCTTTCTGCATCAACGACTTGATAACCTTGTGAAAGGAAGTCACTTCCAGCAAATCGCCGACTTCGGTAAAAGTCAGCGCCTTGCCATCCTCGCTGCTCAACGCATCCACAATGCGTTGCTCCTTCTCATCGAGCGGGTAGGGGCTGCCCTCGGCAATGTAGGCCGGGTGCAGCTGAATGCGCGACTCCGAGCTGAGCTTGAGCGCTGAGGGCAGCGCGGCATTTATCACCTCGCCCAGCGTGCACATATAATACTCTGCCATCCAGCGAAATAGCTTCAGCTGCGGCTGGGTCACGACAGGCGCATCGTCGATAAATTCCAGAATGTACTTGGCCTGGTAGTCCTTGGGCGGCGTTTCGTGCACGGCCGCCACGATGCAGCTTAGCGTGCGCTTGGCCCCAAACTGCACGATGACCCGGCCCCCAATTACCACGTTGTCGTTCAGCTCATAAGGCACACGGTAGGTGTAGAGCTTAGGCAGCGGCAGGGGCAAAATCACGTCCACAAACAGCGTCACGCGGTCGGGCGCGGGCGCTGGTGCGGGGGTAGGCGAAGCAAATTCGAACGTAAGGGACACGGTAAATAACTAGCGGCAGGCGAATAGTAAAGATAACCCCGACCAGCCGGCGGATGGTTTAAAAACGGCGCCTTATTGCTCGACCAACGCCAACTGGCCCAACGCCTCGCGCACCGTATGCACCGGCAACTGGCAGGCTCGGTTGCGGCACACATAAATAGTAGTTTCGGCCGTGCCAGCGCGGCCTTCTAATAGTGGCAAATCGCTAGTAGTCAAAGCCCCAGCCATAATATCATTCGGCAGGAAATACTGTGTAAGCTCACGCCGAAAAGCCTCGACCTGCGGCCCCGTAATGGCCACCTCAGCCCCCGGCCGCAACAGCGCCACGTAGAGGCTGGCCCAGTTGGTGAGGTGTTGCGGCTCCTTCACTACTAGGCTTTGTACCTGGCCCAGCATGGCAGCGGCTAGCTCTTGGTAGTGAGCATTTTCCAGATGACGGCCTAGCCGCAGCAGGTTGTTCGCCATCACCGAGTTGGAGCCGGGAATAACGTTGTCGAACAGTTCTTTTTTGCGGGCGATGAGCGGCTCGGCGCTGGCATCGGTGTAGAAAAACTGCTGCTCGGCGGGGTCAAAGAAATTATCAAGCACGTAGGCGGTCAGCGTCTCAGCCTCGTGCAGCCAGCTTTCGGTGAACGTGGCTTCGTAGAGGCTGATATAAGCTTCAATGACCAGCGCATAGTCTTCCAGAAAGCCGTTGATGGTGGCGCGGCCATTCTTCCAGGTGCGATAGAGGCGGGGGCCGTTGCGCAGGTTTTGCTGCAAAAAATCTGCGTTTCGCAGGGCTAGTTCTAGTAATTCAGCTTCGCCGAAAGCGCGGTAGGCGGCCACCAGCCCGCTGAGCATAAGCGCGTTCCAACCAGTTAAAACCTTGTCATCCAAACCCGGGCGGATGCGGTGGGCGCGGGCCGCCAGCAATGCTTTTTGCCAGCCGTGGATGAGCTTGGCCAATACGTGCGGCTCCAAGCCATGCTCCTTGGCAAAGTCCGTATCTGACTGCCGCCGATGTAGAATGTTGTTGCCGTGCTCCCAATTGCCCACGCCCGTGCAGTTGTAGTAAGCGGCCGCCACGGGTTCCTCATCGCCCAAAATTACCTGCAATTCCTCCCGCGTCCAGACGTAGAATTTCCCTTCTACGCCTTCGCTATCGGCATCCAGCGACGAGTAAAATCCGCCTTCAGGATTGGTCAACTCGCGCCGCACCCAGGCCACGGTTTGAAACACGACCTCACGGTACAGCGGGTCGCGCGTCACTTGGTACGCTTCGCTGTAGAGGCTGAGCAGCTGCCCATTATCGTACAGCATTTTCTCGAAGTGCGGCACCAGCCACTCGCCATCGACCGAGTAGCGCGCAAAGCCGCCGCCCACTTGGTCGTAGATGCCGCCCCACGCCATTTCGCGCAGCGTGAGGTTGACTTGATTTAAAATATTCTGGCTGCCCGAAATGTGGTAGGCGCGCAGCAAAAACCGCCAGAGGCTGGGCATCGGAAATTTCGGGGCGCGGTTGGTGCCGCCACGCTCGCGGTCGAAGCGCTGGCTGAGATTATAGGCCAGCAGCTTAAACTCCTCGTCGCTCACGCTCGCGCTGGGGCCGTCGCCCGCCGCGCTGTATTTCTCCAACTCGCTGGTTTGCAAGGCTTGTGCAAAGCGTTCGGCTGAACCTTCCAACTCGGCGCGGTGCTCGCCGGCGTAGGCTTGGGCGATGTTTTCGAGCAGCTTCACCCAATTGCCGGAGGGGAAATAGGTGCCGCCATAAAACGGCTTGGCCTCGGGCGTCAGCATTACATTGAGTGGCCAGCCGCCCTGGATGCCCATGGCCTGTACGGCATCCATATAAATCTGGTCCACGTCGGGCCGCTCTTCGCGGTCAACCTTAATACAGACGAAATACTCGTTCATCACCCGCGCTACCTGCTCGTTTTCAAACGATTCGCGCTCCATGACGTGGCACCAGTGGCAGGCCGCGTAGCCAATGCTCACGAGAATAGGCTTCTGCTCGGCCTGCGCTCGTGCCAGCGCCTCTGGCCCCCACGGGTACCAGTCCACGGGGTTGTGGGCGTGTTGCAGCAGGTAGGGGCTGGTTTCGTGGGCGAGGCGATTGGCCGGCTGGGTAGGGGAGGAGGCAGACATGAAACAGAAAGGCTGGGTAAAACAAAACCCAGCCGATGGGGCTGGGTTTTGAGAAAGTTAAGCGTCGGGTGCCTCGGTGGCCGGTGGCGTTTTTGTGCCGGGCGGCCGACCCCGGCGCTGGGTAGCCGGCTTAGCCGCAGGTTTTGCCGTCGCCTTTTTAGTAGCAGCGGGCTTAGCGGCTGCGGCAGTTGGTTTTTTAGCCGCTGGTTTTGCGGTCTTTGCTGAGCGAGGCGCAGCCTTTTTGGCGGGCGCTTTGGCTGGCTTGGTAGCGGCTGCGGCTGGCTCAGCTATAACGGGGCTGATTGGCTCAGGTGCTTTAATCGGCGTTGGCTCGATATCCGTAGGCGTAGTAGCTTCTGCGGCAGTAGCCGCCGCTTTGGGCCGACCCCGTTTGGGTGGAGTGGCAATGGGAGCTCTCGGCTTAGAAGAAAACAATCCTAGTACGGTCGCAGCTAAATCTAATTCGGCGGGAGGCGGTGCTAGCACGGCATAATCACTAGCCGGCCGCTCCATAAATATCTCGGGGATAATGGGAGGCGAGATAATCGGGGCCGATGAGGGTGCTGGCGTCGGTGCCTCAGTTGCTTCCGTGGCCGCTCGGTATAGGCTGCCCCGTTGGCCGCGCTTCACCAGACCCGATTTAGTGATAACCTTCGATTTCTTGGGAGTAGGGCCGGTGCCACGCTTGCGCGTTGGCTGCGCGGCCGGTAGCACGTCGTCAGTAGAAGTATCAGTTGGCTCTGATTCAGAAGCGTACACTGGTACAACCAATTCCTCAACTGACGTTTCAGTGGCAAACTCGCCTACCTCTGAGCCATTGTCTGCGAATGACTCCTCTTCAATCAACGAAGCTTCGTCGTCCGAAGTAACCTGGTCATCTTCCTGCTCAGCAGCTTGTCGAGCCGCGTTCTTGCGGGCCGTGCGCTTAGCTCCACCACGCGAACGCCGCTTCTTCTTCTTGGCTGGGTAACCGGCTTCTTCTGGCGTCGGCACTAAAAGCTCTGCCTCTGGATGAACAAGCAACGCTTCTACTGATGCTGCTACCGATTCGGCGGGCTCGACTTCCGTAGCTATTACTTCCAAAACTGGCTCTTCCGCGATTGGCTGCGGCACTGGCGTGGGCCGGTTATCGCGGCGGTCCCGGCCCGAGCGGTCATTGCGGCGGCCATCGCGGCGGTTGTCGTTGCGGCGATTTTGCGATGCGTTATTCTCCGCTGGCTGCGTGGTAGCGGTCGTTTCTACCGCAATGCCATCGCCAATGTCGATGCGCTCCTCGTCGTCGTCCGGCTCCACCTCGGGCACGCGCACTGGGCGGGGTGGGGGTAAGGCCGCTAGCTGACGCTGCACGTCGCGCAGCTCTTGGCGCACGTCCACGCCTTGGCTGGTCATGCGCTCCAGGCGCTCGCGGGTTTGGTCGAGGAAGGTGCGGTGCTCGGGTGCGCCGATGTGCAGCGGCCGGTGGCCCAGCGACTGCCGCACCGCGGCCCACTCCTTGCGGAAGCGCCCGAAATCCGCATCGAAATACGCCCGCGCAAACCGTTCCCAGATATAATCCTCGGCTACATCAGACGGGTGCAGCATATCAGCCGCATAGAAGCGGTAGTCGCGCAAATCGTCGGTCAGCAGTTCGTAGGCCGGGAAGTAGCTCACATTCGGCAGCAACTCGCTCAGGTAGTGGCAGGCCACGCGCAGCACCGACTTGCTCACCGCATTCAGCGGCAGCGTGTCTTTGATGTGACGCACTGGACTTACCGTCAGCACAATGCGAATCTCAGGATTCACCCGCCGCAATAGCGCGTGGACTTCCGCCAGCCCGTTCACTATCTCGTCAGCCGTCAGCAGCTCTTTTTCAAACAGGCCAGCCGGTAGCTTGTGCAGGTTGCTCACTAGCTCGCCGGTTTCGCGCAGGCGGTAGGCCCAGGCGGTGCCTAGCGTGAGCACTACCGTATCGGCCGTGCGAATAAACTCGCCGACCTGGCGCACTTTATCCTGGATGGCTTGCAGCAGCTCGACCGGCGACTCGGCCCCGATGGTGCTATGAAAATCGTAGCTCTGCCAGCGGCCGCGTGCTTCTACCACGTGCTGCTGCCAGTCTTGCTCTTCGCCTGCGGCGGCCCGTAGTAGCTGCGCCAGCGCTAGCGGCTGGAATACCGTGCCAAACGGATTGACCAGCGCATTTACCTTATTCAGGCGCAGCCGCTCGCCGATGCTGTCGGCAAAACACGAGCCCACCGTCAGCACCCGCGCCGTGCGCGGTAGTAGCCGCTCCTGCGGCGCAATAGTTAATTCAGTCCTGAACATGAACTACAAAGGTAGGCGCAAAAAAAAGACGCCCCACCTTACGATGGGGCGTCTTTCGAATAGGTTGATACCTAGCACTTAGGCAGCTACTACACGGAAATTAATCGTGTGCTTCACTTCTTTGTGCAGGTTCAGGGTAGCGGTGTAGTCGCCAGCCGTAGCGGGCTCCTGGTCGAAGCTCAGGCGCTTGCGGTCTACCTCGATGCCTTTAGCTTTCAATGCGTCAGCCAATTGTAGCGTGGTTACGCGGCCGAAGATTTTGCCAGTTTCGCCCACCTTAGCCGGCAGCTCGAATACTTGGCCACCGATTTGGTCAGCCACGGCTTGCGCGTCGGCTTTCACTTTCTCGGCTTTGTGAGCAGCTTGGCGCACGTTCTCGGCTACGATTTTCTTAGCCGATTTGTCGGCCAGCATGGCCAGGCCCTGGGGCAACAGATAGTTGCGGCCGTAGCCCGATTTTACCGTTACGAGGTCGTTTTTGTAACCCAGACCCTTAACGTCGTCTTTCAGAATGATTTCCATTGCTTTAAGGTCTATTTCAGGGCGTCAGTTACGTAGGGCATCAGCGACAGGTGACGGGCTTTCGCCACGGCCTGAGCCACTTTGCGCTGGAATTTCAGGCTGGTGCCGGTGATGCGGCGGGGCAGCAAGCGGCCCTGCTCATTCACAAACTTCAGCAGGAAGTTCGGGTCTTTGTAATCCACGTACTTGATGCCGTTCTTCTTGAAGCGGCAGTACTTGTTGCGCGTGTCAACAGGCTTGTTGCCGTTGTCGCGGTTGTTGTTGCGGTTGTTCGAGGTAGCCATCGTGATTACTTACTAACGGGTTACTAAGCAGCAGCTTCAGCCGGAGCGGCTTTAGGCTGGTTCATTTCGCCGTTGCGACGGCGCTCGTTGTAGGTCACGGCGTGCTTATCGAGCACCGTGGTCAGAAAGCGGATTACCCGCTCGTCGCGGCGGAAAGCCAGCTCCAGTACGTCTACGATATTGCCCGAACCGTTGTAGGTCAGGGTAAAGTAGTAACCAGTGGATTTCTTTTGAATTGGGTAAGCCAGCTTGCGCAAGCCCCAGGCTTCAGTAGAAATGAGGTCGGCGCTATTTTCCTTAAGCACCTGCGAGAACTTCTCGACCGTCTCTTGCACCTGGC
>JBPBQK010000002.1:0-114332 GCA_050954845.1 Janthinobacterium lividum | reverse complement strand
GTGCAGCAGCAAACCCTCGGCGACCCGCCCAACGTGGCCGGCTGGGTGGCCTACTACCAGGCCCCGCAGTACCACGAGCTGTGGATAAACGCCGTGACGCTGCCCCGCCGCAACCAAGCCACCGACCTGTTTATCGGCACCGGCTACACCCGCAACAGCGCCACCATCAAGGCCGACCCAATTGCGCTGCTGCTGGCCATGCCCACCGCCACGGCCGCCGACCCCAACCTGGTAGTGGATGAGTTTGTGCGCCTCATGGTGCCTCTTGCACTGACGGCCAGTCAGTTGGCTTTCCTCAAAAATGCGCTGCTGCCCGGCCTGCCCGACTTTGAGTGGACCGCCGAGTGGAATATGTACCTGGCCGCGCCCACCAACACCGCCCGCAAAAACGCCGTGCTCACCAAGCTCGTGGCCATGCTGAAGGCGCTGGCCGTGCTGGGCGAGTATCACTTGAGTTGATTCTTAACGCGTTGTCATTGCGAGGAGGAACGACGAAGCAACCTTTCCTTCCCGCATACTTGGCGTTTGCTCACGCCAAGGAAATGTTGCTTCGTCGTTCCTCCTCGCAATGACAAAAATTTACTTCTTATGAAACGGCGCGAATTTCTACAAACTACGGCCGTCGCTTCGGCGGGCGCAGCGGTGCTCAGCGGCTTTCCCATCGGGGCGTATGGCTACTCGGCCGAGCTGGCAGCGCTTACCAATGCAGCCACGGCTACCGACAAGGTATTGGTTATCATTCAGCTGCAAGGCGGCAATGATGGCTTGAACATGATTATCCCGCTTGACCAGTACCCGGCCCTAATGGCGGCCCGCGCCAACATCGCTCTGCCGCAAAGCCAGGTGCTGCCGCTCACCACGGCCACCGGCATTCACCCGGCCATGGCCACGGCGCAGCAGCTCTACCAAAATGGCAAGCTGGGCGTGGTGCAGAGCGTGGGCTACCCCAGCCCCAACTTTTCGCACTTTCGCGCTACTGATATCTGGACCTCGGGCTCCGACTCGAGCGTGACCTGGAATACTGGCTGGGGCGGGCGCTACCTCGATGGCGAGTTTCCAGGCTATCCCACTGGCTACCCAAGTACCCAAAACCCCGACCCGCTGGCCATCAGCATCGGCTCGGTGGTGAGCAACTGCGTGCAGGGCCCCACCGTGAATATGGGTATGGCCATTGCCAGCACCTCGTCGTTTTACCAGCTGCTGAGCGGCGGCGTGGCCACGGCCCCCAACACGCCGGCCGGGCACGAACTCACCTTTATTCGCCAGGTAATCAGCCAGACGCAGGTGTACACGGCCACCATTCAGGCCGCCGCGGGCCGGGCCCGCAACCTCTCGCCGCTCTACCCCACGGCCGGCCAAAACTCGCTGGCCGACCAGCTCAAAATAGTAGCCCAGCTAGTAGCGGGCGGCCTCAGCACCCGCATCTACGTGTGCCAGTTCGGCGGCTTCGATACGCACTCCTTGCAGGTGCCGGCCACGGGTAGCACCACCACAGGTGCGCACGCCACGCTACTAGGCAAGGTGGCCGATGGCATCAATGCCTTTCAGGACGACCTGCGGCGGCTGGGCGTAGAAGACCGGGTGGTGGGCATGACGTTCTCGGAGTTTGGCCGCCGCATCAAGTCCAACGCGGGCCAGGGCACCGACCACGGCTCGGCGGCCCCGCTGCTGGTGTTTGGCTCCAAGGCCAACCCCATTGTGCACGGCGCTAACCCTGCACTGCCCGCCACTGCCGGCGTGAACGACAACATTGCCATGCAGTTCGACTTCCGCAGCATTTACACCAGCATTCTCAAAGACTGGTTTCAGGTGACGCCGGCCACGCTTACCACGCTGTTTGGCCAAAGCTTTCCCTACGTGCCGGTTATCAAGCCCACGGCACTGGCCACGGCCAGCGCTCGGCCGGTGGCCAATTTCAGCGTGTACCCCAATCCGAGCGTAGGCGACCAGGCCACGGTGGTGTTTACCAGCGAGGGTGGCCCGGTGCAGCTCGTTATTTTCGACGGCTTGGGCCGCGAGGTGCGCCGGCCCGTCGATGGCCGCACGCTGGGCACGGGCCCGCAGCAGGTACCGCTCGATTTGCGAGGCCTGGCCGCCGGGGCCTACCACTGCTCGGTGCGCGAGGGCAGCCGCAGCAGCTCGCAGCTAGTGGTGGTGGAGTAGAAAGCAGGCGAATAATTAGCTCGGCAGGAACGCGCTGCGCGCTTTTCCGTAAAGGGGCTTGCACCGGCCCTCGCTCGTGGGGCTGCCTCACTCTTTTACTTTCCTCCAATGGACACCCCACAAATCCTCGACAAAGTTCAGCCTGAAGATATCGCTCGCACCTTTGAAGCCGCCGTCAACGTGTTTCAGGGCAAAACTGAGCACATGGACGACCTGCTCAAAAATGGCGGCACCCTGCTACGCAAAGTATCTAAAAACTTCACTTCGACCCAGATGATTTTGGCCGTAGCGGCCCTGGCCGTCGTGTCGATTGTGGTAGTAAAGCGCGTGGCTGACGCCGAGTAGTCTGCAAACACGCTTACCAAAAAGGCTCCTCATTGCTAGCAATGAGGAGCCTTTTTGATGCAATGGTAATAAGCACTAAGGGGCGGCGGGCGGCCCGGCCGGGGGGGTAACCAGCGCTAGCTGCGGCTGTTCGATTATTTTGCGCACTAGCCCGGCCACGCCTTTGGCTTGCAGGCGGCGGCGCACGGTTTCGGCGGCCAGCCAGCTATCGAGCTGGCTCACCAGCACGCGGTTGAGGAGGTGGCCGTCAATTACTTCCTGGCTAAGCGCTACGCTCAAAGTTGGGTCGAGGGCCAGCAGGCGGGTGCGGATGGCCTGCGCATTTAAGGTATCAGCAAAGGTGCCGGCCTGTACCAAAAAACGAGGGGCCGGGCTGGTAGCGAGAACTGGGCCAGTGGGTAGCGCTACTGGGGCGGGGCTGGTGGCCGGAGCTGCCGGAGCCAGGGTAGTGGCGGGAGCCATAGTAGCGGCGGCTACGGCCGCGCTGTCGGCGGCGCTGGGCAGGTCGTAAGTGGCAAAGGCGGCCGCGGGCTCGGGGTCGGCCGCCTGAATGGCCAGTAAGTTAGTAGGAGCACTGGCGGGGCCGAGGGGCGTGGTGGCCGGTACTACTTGGGCGATAACGTTGGCCGCGCCCTGCGACACGATGCCTAGCGGGCGGGCCGCTACTTCGGCCAAGTCCAAGATGCGCTGGTGGCGGAAGGGGCCGCGGTCGGAAACGCGTACTACTACTGACTTGCCGTTGGTGACATTGGTGACGCGCAAGCGGGTGCCGAAGGGCAGCGTCTTGTGGGCGCAGGTGTACTTGAAGCGATTGAACCGCTCGCCGCTGCTAGTGAGCTTGCCTTGGTGCTCGCGGCCATACCACGAGGCGCGGCCGCGCAGCACAGTAGTATAGGTAAGGGCGGCAACCGGGGCCAACGCCTTGTGGCTCCGGTGCGACCGGGCCGAGGCGGGCAGCGCTAACCCACAGGCTAACAGTAAGTAAAAACCAATGAAAAGAAGGCCGGAAGTCAGAAAAGTAGTTCGCTTGAGCGTCATGCGCTTTTTGGGATGGTAACTGACCGAATTTAGGTCGGCCCTTCTCAAAAACCTACCATTCCACTTTGCTAACGCATTTGTCAATTGTTACTAATTGTCTTTTTTGTAGAAAACTTGCATTTAATTCAAAAGCGAGGGTAGTAGATGCGCCACTAGAACCGTCGTTTGTGTTTAGTTAAGGCAGTTTTAGGCCTATTATTGTACTTTTACAAGACATTGGTAAAAATTAGACTTTGCGACGGGTGTAAAATTTTGGCATTTGGCAAAATCCTTGGTTCGGAGCGGGGTTGCATAAATGCTATTTATGTCGTATATACCGGCCCATTTTGCAGCCGGGGCGCTACCTTCGCAGCATGGATTTTGGCCGACTGCCCGACCTGCGCCACGTTGATTTTCGGCTGCCCGCCGACCACCCCGAAACCGCCCGCGTGCTGGCCCGCGCCCAGCCCTCGGTGCCCGCCGCGCCGGGCTTGTTTGTAGGCTGCCCCATCTGGACCAATAAAGAATGGCTGGGCTCATACTTCCCGCTGGGTATCAAGGAGCCCGAGTACCTGCACTATTACGCGCAGCAGTTCAATAGCTTAGAGCTAAACACCACGCACTACCGCATACCAGATGCGCCCACCGTGCGGCGCTGGCGTGAGGCGGTGGGGCCGGGCTTCCGGTTTTGCCCCAAGCTGCCGCGCAGCATCAGCCACGAGCGCGAGCTGTATAATACCGACTCGCTGACGCTCACTTTCACCCGTGCCATCGTGGAGCTGGAGGACCGGCTGGGGCCTTGCTTTTTGCAGCTGCCGCCGCACTTCGGCCCCGAAAATCTGCCGCGCCTCGAGCGCTTCCTACTCGACTGGCCAACCGAGGTGCCGCTGGCCGTGGAACTGCGCCACCCCCGCTGGTTTTCTGACCGTGGGCTGGCCGATAGCGTATTCGCCACCCTCGAAGCCTTGAATAAAACGCTGGTAATAACCGACGTAGCCGGCCGGCGCGACGTGCTGCCCCAGCGCCTCACCACCCCCATTGCCTTCATCCGCTTCAACGGCCACGGCCTGCTACCGAGCGACTTTCAGCGCGCCGACGAGTGGGCCGAGCGCTTGGCCGGCTGGTACCAGCAAGGCTTGCACGCGGCCTACATCTTCATTCACCAAAAAGACGTGCGCCACGCGCCCATCTGGGCGCAGCACTTTCTGGCACGCATGCAGGAGTTGACGGGCATTGTGGTGCCGCCGCCTCGGCCCATTCCGCAGGTGGTGCAGGGAAGCCTGTTTTAGGGCAATGATTTATTAGAGCGATTGCCAAATTGGTGTATACTCGTCTAACGTAGCGCCTCACGAGACCCCTTTGGGGCCGGCCCCCTCTCCGAAAAGGAGAGGGGGAGCCGACCGTAATCTGATGTAAGCGAACACAAGCAGTCGCTAGGCTCCCCCTCTCCTTTTCGGAGAGGGGGCCGGCCCCAAAGGGGTCTCGTGAGGTGCTCCGCAAGACGAGCAGATGTATATACCAAGCTGGAAACCACTCTAATAAGTCAATGAGCAATGAGCAGACCGAATAATCAGTCTGTTAATTGTTCACTGTTAATTGCTCATTTTTAAAGAGCTGGGTCTTTGAGCGGGGGGAGCTCGGGCATCAGCCTTGACATCCAGGCGATTACTTGCAGGCCGGGCATTTCGAGGGTGTCGTTGGTGAAGGTGCTGCCCTGGGTGCTGAAGGGGCCGAAGGCGGCGGCCCGGCTAGCGTTGGCCCGGTCTTCGGGCGACCAGCTGGCGGTGATTTTCAGGTTGCGGATGACGATGAAGCTGGTGGGCAGCAGCGCAAACATGCCCGCATTGGCGCTGGCTGCGCCGGTGGCGTAGGCATCGGCAGGGGTGCCGGGAATATACCAGTTGCGGGTGGTGAGCAGGGCCAGCTTCAGCCAGGGCCGATTGATGGTGACCTGCGCGTAGCGAAACGAGATGGAGAAGTTCTTGGAAGCGGCTGAAACGGGCTGTGTGACCAGCTGCTCATTCAAAAAAGAAGTCAGAATGAGCTTCTTATTGAAGGTGAGTTGCTTGCTGGGCATCACCTCGAAGCGCTTTAGGTCAATGGTGGTTTGGCCCACCAAGGCCGGCGTGAGGTGGTCAGCACTCAGCAGCGGGTCGGGGCGCAGCTGCTTTTTGAGGTCGATGGAGGCATTAAGGCGCACAAAATTTTGGCGAGCCGTTGCCGTTGGTGGAGCAGCGGCTGGGCTGGGCACGGCTGGGCTGCCCGCCAGCCGGGGGCCAGTAGCTAGGATGGGCGACCCGACCAGGGCTTTAGCCGCCAGCATAAAATTGCGCTCAAGAGGCCGCGCACTTTTACCGATTACCGGGCGGAGCTGGGTGGCCAGGCGGGTGGTTTTAGTTTGGATAGTTTGCTGGAGCCTGGCTTTTACGGCTTGCTCGTCGGTGGCGGGCTTTAGCTGCCACAAGCCTTTGAGGAGCAGGCCGGCCCCGCCGCGATTGCCGAACTGGCTTTGGCCGAGGGGTGGCGGCGGCTGCGCGCCCCCGGTGCTGAAGGTGGGCCAGGTGTTGGCGTTGGCCTCGGTGTACCAGTCGGAGGGCAAGGCCTGGCAGGGGTAGTAGAATACGTTGGGGTCCTTGCGGCTGCCGCGCTGGGCATTCACAAACTCAAACTGGGCGTCGCTAAAGAGCTTGTACGCCGGGTTGGTGAGTAGCTGGTCGAGGGCGGCCCCCGCCGGCACCGCCCCCGTGATAACGAGCTGGTACAAGTCATCAATCTCGAAGCCCGAATTGGTAAAATGCGTCGCGTCGAACACCGGCGCGATGTTGCTCAAAAACGAAAACGTTTCCTCGGCAAAGCCGGGGTCGTAGGGGCCGGCCGGGTTGGCCGGGTCTTTAAAATCGGCCGGGCTCAGGGCAATGCCCGGCCAGGCCAGCTGCAAATACGTGTTGCTGCCTACGTTCACGCTTTTAAACAGGGCGTCGTAGGCCGCCCCGATGAGTTCTGCTACGTCTGCCATGGTGCTGGTTTCTAGGCAAATAAGAATAAAGCCGCTAGGTGCAAGCATTGCGCTGGCTGCCGCGCGCGCACGGGCGCGCGGCAGCCAGCGCAAGCCGCTACAAGGATGGGCTGTACGGCACCACCTGGCTTACCCAGCCAATTATTTGCACGCCCGGCACGATAATCGAGTCGCCCGCAATCGACGAGGTAAACGTTTCCTTGCTGCTAGAATGCGCGTAGGAGCCGCTTATCTGAAACGGCCCGATGCCGAAACCGCCGCCCGCATTAGTTTGCTTTTTAATAAAATCGCGGTCCTTCTGCGACCACTTGGCCTTAATAGTCACGCCTTTCACCACTACAAACGACGTGGGCAACAGTGCCATTTTCGACGCGCTCTGGCCCACCTTGCTGCCGTTGGAAATACTGCCTTTTTTGTACAGGTTGGTCATGTCCCAGCCCTGCGTACCAAACAAACTGAAGGTCAGCCACGGCCGCCGTATCGTAACCAATTTATAGGAGAACGTGACACTAATATCAGTTGTCGCGGTGTCCATATGGCTGCTCGTAGTGGAGTGGCCACCACCGCCGCCAACGGAGAAAATACCCAGGCTAAAGCCCGCCGAGCCCCCGCCCGCCGTGTAGTCGCTCGAATTGGTGGTGCTGGTGTTCGAGGTTTTCGAGTCGAACGTGGCCCACGTGCCGGCCGAAGTGAGGCTATACCAGTCGGAAGGCAGCAGGGTCGAGCGATAGATTTTCTTGGCCATCCCGCCGTCCGTGTCTTCCAGCACGGCGCCGTAGCTTTCAAATACCTCCTGGGCATTGTGAAAAGCCTTGCTGAGGCCATTTTGCGAGCTCACCGTCATAATAGACTGCGCTTGCTCTACCTTATCGGCATAGTTGGACCGCCACTTGTCGTAGGCCACCTTCACGGGCACCTGGTAGCTGGGGGCCATCATGGGCCAGGTAGATTTGCCGCTCAGCGTTTTCTGGGCTTCCAGGTAGGCGGCCGTGTACACGCTTTGGGCGGCGGTGTAGGCCTGCCAATTGGTGTTATAGTCGGTGAGCAGCGTCGATTCGACGGTTTTCATGCTCTTTTCCCCGGTTTCGGAGTCCGTCACTTCCACCTTGCGGTACAGCACCGCAAAGGCATCATCGAGCTGCTTGTCGTTGGCGGGGTTGGGGGCCTGCGCCTTAATGTGCACGCTGTCCATTATCTGCTTGTATATCTCAGAAATGCCCACGCCGCTCAGGGTATAAATGCCCGAAAACTTGATGGCATCATCGACCAAAGCGGCCGTGTTGAGGGCGGCCGGTATGCCGGCCGGCACGGGGTTGCCGGGCGTCCAGGGGTTGCGAAAGTCCTTGGCCGTGATGGCAATAGCGGGCTTGGCCAAGGATAGCATGGTGGTGGCCGGGGGCATCAAAGGCTTATTGCCGGGCGCGGCCTTCGTGATGGTATCAAAAATGCTGTCGTAGATACTGCCAACCAGGCGGGTTGCTTCTTCTTGAGTCATGGGGGTGGGTAAGTTAGGAAGAGAATAAGGGGCAAAATCGCCCCGCTGCCGGAGCAGTAGCAGCGGGATTGTTACACAAATTTTATATATAAAAAATAATATATAATCAGTGCTGTCACTGGTTTTGGCCGTTGGCTGCTTCAGAAGATTTTGCCGCGCCAGCTACCCCGGCAAACTGACTTGAGCATGTGCCTCTAGTGTCATTTGCTAGCGGTTTTCCCACAAAAAAGCCCCGCCAAATTTCTTCGGCGGGGCTTCTTGAGAAGGGCTGCTTGCGCAGTTATTTAAACGTGCCCTGGGGGTCGGGCAGCTTGTCCTTAAGCTCGCTGATGAGGTCAAAGTCCAGGCTGGTCATGTTGATATTCCGGCCCTTGTGCACGGCCTCCCAGGCCCCGGCATAGTCTTCCTGCAAAAAGCGCACGCGGGCCTGCGTTTGCCAGGCATTGGCGTTGGTGGCGTCGGCCAGCAGGGCGCGCTGCACGTAGCTCGCGGCCTCGGTCAGGTCCTTCTTCTTTTTGGTTTGGTTGTAGCGCTCGATGGTTGTGGTGGCAGCATCGGTGAGCAGCAGCGAATTGGTGGGGGCCACGGCTAGGCCTTGCAGCAGCAGCGCCTGCACCGCGGCGTCCGGGGCTTTGCGTCGGCTTAGCAGCACGGCCAGGCCGCGGTAGGGGTCGGGGTTTTGGGGGTCGAGCACCCAGGCCAGGTTAAAGCGCACGGCCGCCGTGTCGGGCTGATTTTCAATTAGATACTCAAAGCCTTTAGTGCTGAAAAACTTGCTGGCTTCGGGCCGCGAAGCAAAGCTGCGGTCAACATCGGCCAGCACGACCGCGCCCACAAACTGCTGGGCCTGGGCCGCGCTGGCACCGCCATACAGCGGCAGCAGGCGCGAAGCACTGGTAAGCTCGACGGCCGGCGCAGCCCCTTTTTTGGCGCGCTGGGCCTGGGCGGGCAGGTAGCTGGCCACCCCCAGCAGCGTAATAACAACCGCGCCCAGCAAGGGCCGCGAAAAAAACGAAGAGAAAGCCACCGAAAAGTGCGTAAGTAGTACGAGTAGAAACCGCCTCAATGCGAGGCAGTCAGCAAAAATAAGGTTTGGCGGCGTTGTGCCCACCCCACCCAAACCGCCGGGCCGGTGCCGGCGTAGGTGAAGCCACTGCGGCCACTACTAGTTGGGCCGCGTTGCTGCTGATTTTATGCGCTATTTCCGCCTGCTGGCGCTGCTGCCCCTGGGGCTATTGCTGGCCGTTGCCGTGGTGCTGCTGGCCACTGAGTGGGCCGTGGCCCGCGCCAGCCACCGCGTACCCGATATTGCCTACGTGCCCGCCTCGGCCCCCGACTTCGATACCAACCGCCACCGCCTCGACGTGTACCAGCCTAAAAAAGAAGCAACTGTGCTGCGCCCGGTGGTACTGTTCATCCACGGCGGCAGCTGGAACAGCGGCAGCAAAAACGACATTCTATACAAAGCTATCGGCCGCCGCTTGGCCAAGCAAGGCTTTGTGGGCGTGGTGATTAGCTACCGCCTGGCACCGCAGGTGCTGGTGCCCCAGCAGGCCGACGACTGCGCTCGCGCCCTGGCCTGGACGGTAGCCCACATCAAGGAGTACGGCGGCGACCCGGCCCGCATCGTGCTCATGGGCCACTCGGCGGGCGGCGGGCTGGCCGCGCTGCTCGCCACCGGCTCCGACACGCTGCTGGCTAAGCATGGCCTGCCCGCCACAGCCGCCCACGCCGTGCTGCTCGACGACCCCGCTGGCCTCGACATGCTCGACTACCTCACCAAAATGCAGTATGATGGCGATGCGCAGTACCTCGTGCCCTTCAGTAAAGACCCCGCAGTGTGGCGGCAGGCCTCGGCGCTCTACCACGTGCGGGCCGGCGCGCCGCCCTACAGCATGTATATCGGCGGCGACACGTACCCCAGCATCAGCGGCAGCGGGGCCAAGTTCCGGGACCGCCTCACGCAGCTAGGCCACCCGCCGAAATACACGGTATTGCCCGGCAAAAAGCACGTGGGCATGGTAACGCAGCTGCTGTGGAGTAACAATGAGTTGTATCAGGAGCTGCACCGGCTGGCAGCTGTGCGGTAAGCTTTAGCTTGCCGGGTTTATATAGTAAGCAGCTATGCAACTGGCTTACGGCAAACTAAAGCTTACAACACATTTTAAAACAACGACCCTTGCCGCTCGGGCTGCTCGAAGGCCAGCAGCCACTGCTTGCGCACCAGGCCGCCCGCATAGCCCGTAAGCGAGCCATCGGCCCCGATAACGCGGTGGCAGGGCCACACGATGGACAGCGGGTTCTGGCCGTTGGCGGCCCCCACGGCGCGCACCGATTTGGGGTTGTTCAGCAGCTTGGCAATGTCGAGGTAGGAGGCGGTGCGGCCGTGGCTAATGCTCGAAAGCGAGGCCCACACCTGGCGCTGAAAGTCGGTGCCCGTAGTGGGCACGCACGTCAGGTTGAACTCACGAAGCTCGCCTCCGAAGTAGGCTTTTAGCTGGTGGTAAGGCTCTTGCAAGCAAGCGGCCAGGGCCGAAGGCTCGGTGGGCGCGGGAGCCTCGCGGTCGAGGAAATGCACGGCGTGCAGGCCCGCATCGGATGCGCTGAGGGCAAGCATGCCCAAGGGCGAATAGAGGTAGGCCAGAGTTTCCATAGGGCAAGCGCTAGTATGGTGACTACTGGCAAGATACAAAAAAGCAGCGCATTAGGCAAGCAGTTAACCTACTATTAGCCAGTTCGGCCCAACGGAATTAGCTGGAGAGTATTGCCTTTTCTAGGCAAGTAATCAAGTGGTAGCGTATGTTCTATTGCCCTGATATTAAGCACAACGAGACGCCCCGGTGGGAGCGTCTCGTTGTGAAATTTAACCAAAAGCAACCTGCTTAGCTGAGGGCCAGCGCGGGCTTGCGGTCGAGCACCTGGGCCACGGTGGCCTGGGCGGCCAGCAGCGCCTCGGCGCTGGGCTGGTGCAGAATGCGGTGGGGCGGGCCATCGGGGCGCAGGGCGGCATCCCACATGCCCGAGTGGTGCCAGTTGTCGAGAAAATCCCAGTCGGGCCGGTCGATAATGGGGTAGAGGCACACGCCCAGCAGCGGCACGCCCTGCTGCAAAGCCGCGGCGCACTCGCGGCCCATCATCTTGAGCCACAGCGGCCGGTCGATGCCGGGGTGGCTGGTTTCGGTGATGGCGATGGGGCGGTTGTAGCGGCGGTGGGCTTCCTTGAGCAGCTCGCGCAGGTTGCGCCAGCGCGAGTCGGGCTGCGGGTCGTTCCAGCCCAGGCGGCGGCCAGTGCTCACATCCCACTGGTTATCATAGTAATAGTTGAAGCCCATGATATCCAGAAACTCGGGCCGGCCGCCCAGCTCGGGGCTCACGCGCCCAGCCAGGATGTCGGTGGCCTGGTACTGCCACTCGTGGTGTTGCTTGGCCTCGCGCTTTTGGGCGTGCGTGGGGTCGTGCGGGGGCACAATGCTCACCAGCGGCTCGGTGGTGAGGATGCGGATGCTGGGGTCGGCCTCGCGCAAAGCCACCGTGCCCTCGATGTAAGCGCGCATCAGCGCGTATTTCACCTCCCAGCCCAGGCGCACGGCGTAGGGCGAGGTGGCGCGCACCTCGCCGCCGGCCCAGCTCAGAAAGCTCACCTCGTTGATGGGCGTCACGATGAGCACGCCCTCGGGCCGCTCGGCGCGGTAGAAATTCACAAACGCCCGGCATAAGGCCGCAAAGCGCCGCGCAAACATGGGGTGCAGCGGCGTGAGGTCGTCGGGAAAGCCGAAGTGGCACATATCCCACACTTGCTGAATGCCGTGGCGCTGGCCAGCGTCGAGCATCGTTTTCACGGTGCTCCAGTCGTAGTGGTAAGGCGTTTTCTCGATGTGCGCCCAGCGAATGCCTTCGCGCACGGTTTTTACATTAAACGGCTGAAGGTCAGTGTAATCCTGGTCCAGCATTTGGAGGTGGCCGGTGAGGGGCAGGAAATCGACGCGGTTGCCGAAGGCATTGAGCTGGTCGGTGCATTCGTAGCCGCCCCACCAAAAGGATTGGAAAGGAGTAGTATTCAAGTGTGCAGTCATAGATTAATTGTTTTTTCGTTTCTCGTCATGCTGAGCGTAGCGCAGCGAAGTCGAAGCATCTCGCTCGGGGAACTAACTTCTGGCGTTTTTGAGATTACTGCGCCACGCGAGATGCTTCGCTGCGCTCTGCATGACAGAATTTAAAAATTACCGTCCAGTCAGTGATTTAGCTTCGATGAAGATGCGCCGAAACTCGGGATGTTCGGCCCGGATGGCAGTTTGCACGGCTTCTACGGCGGCTTCGACTTGGGTGGCGGTTAGGTGGTCGTCGAAGTCTACGTCGAGGGCCAGCATCACATCGTCGGGGGCAAGGTACATGGTGAGGGGTGGGCGCACCTGCGTGACGCCGGGTACTTGGCTGGCGGCTTGCACCACTTGCTGGGCGGTGGTTTCGCTCACGCCTTCGCCGGTCAGCAGGTCTTTGGTGCGCGACACCAGCAGCACGGCCACGCCCATCAGCAGCAAGCCGATGATGATGGACGCACCGCCGTCGAAAAGCGGATTATTAAGTAAATGTCCAAAATAAACACCCAATAGCGCAATGAGCAGGCCCGCCACGGCGGCCACGTTCTCCAGCACCGAGGCAAAAACGGCGGGGTCGCGGCTGGTGCGTAGCGTCTGCCAGAAGCTGCCGCCGGCCACCTGCTTTTCGAGCAGCGCCCGAATGGCCAGGCCCGCCGCCGCGCCCTCAAACAGCACCGATATACCCAGCACGAGGTAGTTCCACAGAGGGTCGGTGAGAGGCTCGGGGTGCTCCAAATGCTTGATGCCTTCGTAAAAAGACATGCCGCCACCGATGGCAAAAATGAGCACCGCCACTATCAACGCCCAGAAATACAGCTCTTTGCCGTGGCCGAAGGGGTGCTGGGCATCGGCGGGGCGCTGGCTGCGGCTCATGCCGTAGAGCAGCAGGCCGCCGTTGCCGGTATCGACTAAGGAGTGGATGCCCTCGGAGAGCATGGCCGACGAGCCGGTGACGTAGGCGGCCACAAATTTGCTGACGGCGATGGCGACGTTGGCCGCGATGCCGCCATAGAGCGAGAGCTTAGAGGAAGAGGATGCTGACATAGGCTAAGCCTGCGTGTACGCGGCTAGCCGGCCGGGGTTAGGCCAGGCCGGATGAAAGGCGGGGCAGGCCGACTAGTTGGGGCTAATTGCTATATATTTTTTCCTGGAGTAGCTTGCGCCAATAGGGCGCTGCCTGATGGCTGGCGCCGCCGGCACTCAGCTGCCAGGGTGCCAGCGTGCGCCTCTTCTTCACCTTGCGCCGCCTGGTTTTGCGGCCAGTTTTCTTTTGAGCTATGCGCTACTTGCTGCTGGGCTGGCTGTTGCTCATAAGCTGGCTGAGGCCGGCGGCGGCTACGGCCGTCGCCCAGCCTGCACCCGACACCCTGCGCCTAACCTACGCCGAGTACGACCTGGCCGCCCGCTTCTTTAGCTACTGCTTTGATGCGACCAACCAGCCGGCCACGCCCGAGCGGGCCGCCAGCCTGTGGGCGGCGGGCCGCTTCCGGCGGCTGCCCCACCAAGACTTGCTGCAAGCCGGCTACCAGCCCGGCCGCCTGTGGCTGCGCGTGGCGGCAGTGAATACTATTGCGCAACGCACGCATTTTGTGTGGAATATCTACTCCTTTGTGGATAGCGCCACGCTCTATGTGCAGCCGGGCGGGCGCGGCCCGCTGCGGCGCGTGGGCGGCGTCAGTAGCTGGGTGGTAGGGGCGCGGCGGCCGTTTCCGGCGCGGGTGGCGTGCGTGCCGTTTTGGCTGGAAAGCGGCGGCCGGGCCGTGTATTACCTGCGCATCGAGAATAAGGCGGCCAACTGGCTGATGTTTACCGATGTCACTACTACCGAAGGCTTTCTGCGCTACGAGCAGAACTATTTGGGCTTCACTTCCTGGGTGTGGCTGCTGGGGCTGTACGTGGGCAGTATCTTGTTCAACCTCATCCTGTACGCCTTTCTGCGCGACCGCATCTTGCTCTGGTACGGGGCCTACGTAGTGGGCATGACGTGGTTTTTGCTCATGGAAGACAGTATTGATGCTCAGCTATTGCCGCAGGTGATGTACACGGTGGGCTGGCAAATGGGGCAATTTGGGGTGCTGCTACTGGCCCAGGCCTGCGGGCTGCGCATTCTGTCGCTGTTTGTGCGCCTGCGGCAGGGGTGGCCCCGGCTGCACCAGCTCACGCGCTGGCTCAGCAATGGCGCGCTAACCTACGCCCTGGCGTATCCGCTGCTGGCCGTGGGGCTGCGGCCGCTGGGGCCGGGGGCGCTGCTGGCCCTCATGGGGACGCGCACGGTGCTGCTGTGGGGGTTGCTGCTGGCGGGGGCCGGCACCCTAGCGGTGGTGTGGTGGCGGGGCCACCCGGCCCAGCGCCGGCTAGCGGCCATGTATGCGGCTACCTACGTGCTGTTTATGTGGGGCGCGCTGGAGTTGATGCTCAATTACTCAGGGCTGATTTACGTCGATTTTGTGCGCCCCAACTCGCTGGCTTGGTGCCTGGTAGCCGAGCTACTGGTACTGAGCACGCTCTTGATGGGGCGCTTTCGGCGTGCCCTGCGCCAAGCCACCGACCAGCGCCTGCGCCGCCTGCGCGAGCAGGATGCCGCCGGCCAGCGCCTCATTGCGGCCCAGGACGAGGAGCGCGAGGCCCTGGCCCGCGAGCTGCACGATGCCCTGGCTCCCGGCCTCACGGCCCTGCACCTGGCCTGGCAGGGCCGCCTGGTGCGCCAGGCCCTCACCCAGGCCCCGCCGCTGCTGGCCGAAACCCACGCCCAAACCGAAGCCTTGCTACGCCAACTGCGCCACGAGGTGCGCACCCTCAGCCAAGTGCTGCTGCCCAGCCCCGCCGCCGAGCAGCCCCCGCTGCCCGAAGCCGTGGCCCTGCTCATCGAAACCCTCAACCTCACCGACGAAGGCCCGCACATAGCATGCGTGTGCGAGGCCGCCACCGCCGAGGTGCCCGCCGCCACGCAGCAAGCCGCCTATCGCATCGTGGCCGAGCTACTGCACAACGCCCTGCGCCACGCCGCCGCCCAACAAGTATTGGTAGAGGTGCGCCGCCTTCCTGGCAGCCTGCGCCTCAGCGTGGCCGACGATGGCCGGGGCTTCGAGCTCCACGGCCCGCCGCCGCGCAGCGGCGGGCTGGGCCTGCGGGGCGTGCAGGCCCGCGCCAGCTACCTGCGTGGCCAGGTGCAGGTGAGCAGCCAGCCCGGCCAGGGCACCACTGTGGTGGTCGAGCTGCCAGCGTAGCTGGCTTGAGTAGCAAGTGGTAGTTGGCACTAGACTAGTAGTTTGCTGGCGCGAAGCTGGTAGCTTGGTAGTCGGTTTTGGCATTCTCCTGCTTCTTATCTAGCTTCGCTTATGTCTGCCTGCCGCCTGCTGCTCGTCGATGACCACCCCGCCCTGGCGCGGGGGCTGGCGACCCTGCTCGGCCAGGAGCCCGACTTGGAAGTGGTGGGCCTGTACGCCAGCGGCCACGAGCTGCTGCGCCTGCTGGAAGCCGCTCCCGCCCCGCCCGCCGACCTGCTGCTGCTCGACCTGCACCTGCCGCCCCCGCACGATGGCCTTAGCCTGCTGCCCCGCCTGCGCCGGGCGTGGCCTACCCTGCGGGTGCTGGTATTTAGCAGCGCGGTGTCGCCCACGCTGGTAGCGCAGGTAGCCCAGGCCGGGGCCCAGGGCTTTGTCGATAAGTCGGCCGAGGCCGATGCGCTGCTGGCCGCCATTCGGGCCGTGCACGCCGGGCAGCTGGTTTTTCCGGCGCGGCAGCGGGCAGCCGCCCCTATTTCGGAAGGTGGGCAGGCGGCCGAAATGTTGCTGCGCCTGAACCTGCTTTCAACCCGCGAGCGCGAAATCGTGGGTTTGATTCGCGAGGGACTATCGACCCGCGCCATCGCCGCCCGACTGTCGCTGGCCGAGCTTACCGTGGGCACCCACCGCCGCAATATCATGCAGAAGCTAGGCATTCGGGGCGTGGCCGAGCTGGTGCATTTTGCGCATGAGAATGGGTTGTAGTGAGCGCACGATTGAGCTACGGATTGGGTTTTGCCTTATACTCTGACAAGTTATACTCCAGCCCCAAAATGGTGAGTACGTTGTTGGTGTTAAAATTCAGGTCATTGAAGCCTTTCCCGATGGTTGAAGTAATGGAAATGGTATCTGTGAATTTGTATTTCAGGTTGATATCAATGCGTTCAGTTTCCTTGCGACGCTGCACAACATCATAAAACCCGTTGCCGACATCTATTTTACGGTCGCGGCGGTATTGGCGTCGCAGGTATTCGGCACCTATTTTCAGGCGGCCCCCCTTGCTGTAATTGAGCTTGATGCCTACGTCAATGGTTATGGAGCTGTCGGGGGTGCCTACTGGATTTAGGTAGCGCAGCACACCGAGCACATCTAGATTGCCCATGTCGTAACCAATTGTAGTCCAGATGCCCAGCTTGTTAAATTGACTTTGGTCCCAGGTCCCCGAAGGAAAAACCAGCACCCCCGCCCCGGCCACATCCCACAGAAAGCCGTGCCGGTCTTTGTCCAGCGACACTTCTTTTGCCGTGATGTCAATAACCGCAGGGTTTGCTAGTAATTGGGCGTTTAACAAGCCCTGCCAGGTTAAAAGGTCAGCGCGTGTATTCAGTGGGCCGGTATACGCTCTAAGGCTGGCGATGCAAGTATTGGTATAGTCATTGATTTCTGCCTCAATCACGTCGCGCGTAAGGGCTGGGCAAGCGGTCAGCACTTGTGTTACCAAGGTGGTCATATTATTACTGATATGATTCCGAATGATTTTCTCAACCGTGCTGACGAGCGTGCCGCCCGCTGCTGCGGTCGTAATAGTAGCAGTCGGGAGGAGTGTCACATTGTTTAGAGCACTTCGGATAGCAACTTGTACTGGTATCGGCAAGCTTGCCTGCAAATCGGCTTGATTAGTCACAGTGAAAGCATTGGCAGTGGAAATCTTGCCAGAAAAAAGCTGGACTCGTACCCCAAAGCCCAGGCCGGTGCCGCTACTGCCAATGCTGGAAGTAGCCAGCGATACAGAAGCTGTCTGTTGAATATTCTGAAGAACGCTAGGGTTTCGATACTCCTCAATAGTGAGAGTAGGCCTGTTTTTCAGCCAGTAAGGAGCTACTTCCAGCGAGTACCCGGGGCGCAGCCCCGATGTGGTGAGGGCCGATTGCAAACTGGTCGCAAAGGCGGCGGGCGTGGTCGGCTTTTCAATGGCTGTGGGCTCTACGCCCAGCAGCACAAAACCAGGGGCCGACGGGGTGTGGAGGTCCGTCACCTTATCCGTCGTTGTTTGGGCCGCTGCCCAGTGTGCGGGCAGCAGGCCCAGCACCAAAGCGAAGTAGGGAAGTGCTTGCTTAAGCATGGGCGCTAGTTGAACGTAATGGTATCTTGGAAGGCCACAATTGGTCCCTTGCCAGTGTAGGAGTTCACGAAGGTGGCAGAGGCTGGTTTGCCGCCACTAAGCGTATAGTGCATGCTCCATTTGTCGGTGCCCACCGCAGTCCCTTGCCGAACATTTGCCGCCACCGTCAGCACCTTCCCCCGCACATTGCTACCTTCGGCAAACGTGACAGTGCGAGGTGTGACAGTTACTTGGCCCGCCACAGTGATAACAGGTTCATCGTCTAGAAAAAAGAAAACTGCTCCGGTTCGGGCAACTCCGATTAGTACTGAAATTTTAACCGACTGCCCATCCAACACCTCATACTTCATGGGAAGCGAGGCTGGCTGGGAGGAATTCTTAGCGATAAGATTACTCATGGGTACTTGAAGAGAAAAGTAGCACTCGACTGACTACTGCCTATGGGCACCGCCAGTACCGGCTGCGGAGTACTGGGGTAATAGAAGCTATTGTTTAGCGAAGTATAAATCAAGCGCTGGCCCGGCTCAGGTTGGGTGGTGAAGGCCTGGGCATTGGGGCCAAGGCTGGCCGCTCAAGGCGGTATAGTCGCTAGTGTGGCGGTGCATCTTGTCGGCTTCTTCCAGGCGGCTTTCAATTCTGAAAAGCGGCTTGGGAATGTAGCTTTTCAAGTAATCCTGAATACAAATCGCTAAGTATTTTATTGCCATAACTCAATGGCAGTTAGCCAGCCGCAAAGCACGCCTTATGCATTGCCCGCCCGCATCCGTGCTAGCACTGAAAACGGCACCCGTCTTCCTCCACGCCAGTAAACCTCACCCGCCCCAAACGCAAAAAACCCGAGCAACACTTGCGACAAGTGTTGCTCGGGTTTCTACTTTAGAGCCGATTATTGGACTCGAACCAACGACCTGCTCATTACGAATGAGCTGCTCTACCAGCTGAGCTAAATCGGCGTTTCCCACACTGGCTTGCGCCGCTGGGGCTGCAAAGATAATACGCCGTGCCGGAGTTGCACAATACTTCGCCGCATTTTGCGCAACTCGGCCGCGCCGTACGCGTCTGATAGGAGACATCCCGTAACCGACTACGCTCGCATGAAACTGCTGCCTTCTCTCGCCGCCGGCTTCGCCGGGGCCGTTGCCCTCAATGTATTGCACGAAACTGTGCGCCGCCTGCGCCCCCAGGATGCTCCGCGCATGGATTTGCTGGGCGAACGCGGCCTGCGACAGCTTTTTGCCAAAGCCGATGCTCCGCAGCCCGACGACCAGCAGGCCTACCTGCTCACGATGGCTGGTGATTTGGTAAGCAATGCCTTGTATTACAGCTTTGTGGGTAGCAGTAAGCATAGCCTGCGGCGCGGCCTGGCACTGGGCGTAGCGGCCGGGGTAGGGGGCGTGGCGCTGCCTGGCCCGCTGGGCCTGGGCACCGCTCCCAGCGGCCGCACACCCCAAACGCAGGTTATGACCGTGGCCTGGTACACCGTGGGCGGGCTGGTGGCCGGGGCAGTGGCCCAGGCGCTACGCAAGCGCCAGAAATAGCCTACTGGCTGAGCGTGCTGCCGCTCGGCCCGACTACCAGCGTGGCCGGGCGGCCCACCACCAGCGCCCGGTTGTCGGCCTCGTGGCCCACGGGAAAATTATAGCCGACCGGAAAATTATAGCGCTGCGCGTAGTGGTCGATAATCTCGTAGGCCTCCTGGCCGAAGGGAATGGCGTTGTCGCGCATTTGGGAGAAGTGACCCACTACCAGCCCGGCCAGCCCGGCTAGCTGGCCGCTGCGGTGCAGGTGCAGCAGCATGCGGTCGATGTGGTATAGGTACTCGTCGAGGTCTTCAAGGAAGAGAATGCGGCCCGCAAAGCTGGCCTGCGAGCTGGTGCCGGTGATGGTGTGCAGCAGGCTGAGGTTGCCGCCTACCAACTCGCCGGTAGCGGTGCCAGGGCGATTGAGCAGGTGTGCGTAGGCTTCGTAGGTAGTTGATTCACCAAATAAAGCTTGGCGCAAGCTGCTCAGAGCCAGCTCGCCGCCGGGCTGCTGGAAGGCAAAGGGCATCACGCCGTGGATGCTTTGGTAGCCCAGCCGCAGCAGGTGGCCGTTGAGCACGGTGATGTCGGAGAAGCCAGCCACCCACTTCGGGTTTTCGGCAAAGTGGCGGAAGTCCAACTCATCGACCAAGCGGGCGGTGCCGTAGCCGCCGCGGGCGCAGAAAATAGCCCGGATGCTGGGGTCGTCGAGCTGTTGCTGGAAGTCGCGGCGACGCAGGTCGTCGTCGCCGGCAAACTGGTGTTGGGCGGCCCCGATGCTTTCGCCCAGCACTACGTCCAGTCCCCACTCGGCGAGGGTTTGCTGGGCGGCGGCTACTTCGGCGAAGCTGACTTTGCGGGCGGTGGCCACGATGGCCACGCGCTGGCCGGGTTGCAAAAAAGGAGGGGCGATACTAGCCATAAAACATATGCCAGCGCCTATATCGCCGGAAGCACAAAGAAAACATAGCCAGCGCATCAACCCCAGCACCAACGCCTACGTTGGCAAGTAGCTTTACGCCAGCCTTCAACCCCAACCAAACCCGCCGCCTGCCAGCGGCCCCATCGTTATGAATCAACTTTACCGCCTCCTGCTCACGCTGCTCCTGCTGGCTGGCCCCAGCCTGGCCTTCGCCCAACTGGCCCCCATTGATACGGCCCGCGGGCGGTATTACCAGCCGATTTTTGCCAATGTCACGGTCACAAGTAACGTGACTTACGGCGCGGCCACCACCTATACGGGCACCACCCAAACGCTGGTGATGGACGTGTACCAGCCCACCGGCGACACGGTGAAGCGGCGGCCGCTCATCATTTTTGCCCACGGCGGCGGTTTCGTCGGCGGTGCCAAGGCCGATGCATACCCGGTGGCGTTTTGCACGCGGCTGGCGCGGCTGGGCTACGTGGTGGCCAGCATTGAATACCGGGTGGGCTTCACATTTACGGGGCTGGCGCAGCCCATTGACACTCCGCAGATTGCGACGGCTGCCGTGCGCGGCGGGCTCGATATGAAGGCGGCCATTCGCTTCTTCCGCCAGGATGCGGCCACCGCCAAAACGTACCGCGTGTATAGCAATTACATTATTGCGGCGGGCTCGTCGGCCGGGGCTTTCGCGGCGCTCGAAGCTGGCTACCTCGATAAAGCCAGCGAGGTGCCTTCCTATGTCAACCTCGCCGCGCTGGGCGGCATTGAGGGTAACAGCGGTAACCCCGGCTACTCTAGCGCCGTGGCCGCCGTTATCAACCTGAGCGGGGCCACCGAAAACCCATCCATTATTGAGGCGGGCAATGCGCCCTTGTGCAGCGCCCACGGCACCGCCGACACTACTGTGCCTTACGCCCAAGGCAAGGTGGGTTTCCCGCTGCCGCCCAAGTACGTCTATGGCAGCGCTCGCCTCAATCCGCGGGCTACGGCGCTGGGTATCACCAATGTACTGCGCCGCTTCAGCAAAGCCGGCCATGTACCCTTCGAGACGAATTCGGTTTATGCCGATACCACTTTCTGGACGGTACGCGACTTTTTGCGGCCGTTGCTGCGGCGTACTGGGGTGGCGTTGGCCGCCCGTGCCGGCACGGCTGCCAGCGTTATCCAAGCCTATCCCAACCCCGCTCAGGAAGCGGTGCAGCTAGCGCTGCCCGCCGATTGGGCCCAGCTTGGTGAAGCCGAACTACTCGATGTGGCCGGCCGCGTGGTGCGGCGCTTCCGCCCGCAGGCGCAGAATGCTCAGTTGGTGCGTGGGGCGCTGCCGGCTGGGTTGTATGCGGTGCGCTTTGCGGGGCAAGTGCCGGTGCGCGTTGTGTTTGAGTAAAACTAAAATGGTTTCTCAATCGAGCTTGTCACGTTTCCTAAACGTTGGTTTAAGTAAGGTGACAAGCTCGAATGCGATACTGCATAAAGACCGATATTGAGCCTTCCTAACCTCATCAACTGGTATGTGCCTTCTGCTACTCGCTTTGCTAACCACCAACCCAGTGAGCCATCAAGGCTCGGTTGTTCAACAGCCAAAGCACTCAGAGGCGGTAAATGATGCTTTTATCAACTCCTTGTTGGACCGGGTATCCTACGCCCGGCTAATGGCCGCTCACTACCCTACTACCACCAAAGCCCCGCAAGCTGGTAGTGGGCGAATGGTTTCCTTCTCGCACGGAGTCAACAAGTTCACTTGTTTTAAAAGCCCTGATAACACCTTTCCCGCCTCCTTCACTATTACCAGCTCAGAGCCCCTACTAGCCCCTATTTTGACCCTTGGCAGTACGAAGAGCGCCATACTGAAACGGCTAGGCATTTCTCGCAGCTTAGATATTCTCCAAGTATCTAATCTAGAAGCAATGGCACTCGTAACGCTGTACTTTCAAAATGATAAGTTGGCAAAGGTCACCTATGGCGCTACTATCGATTGAGCGCATTTTACGCCGCTCCTGAATAGAACAAAAGCGAGAGTCAGTAGCCAACTGCACGTTTCCCTTTTCCTTAGAAAAGCCACTTTACATAATCGGGCTTCGAAGACAAGCCTGGGAAAAGTGCTACGAATAGCCATTTTTGGAGTAGATTCTCCGCGTAGTGTTTTAGTTGGAACCCACTCCTTTAAAAGTATAAGCTTCGCTATATTTAGTTGGAATAAAAATTCATACCCCGCAAGGTATTTTACTTCGCTACGCAACAGCAGGTGTCAAGACCTGAACTCTTCGCCTTCTTCATGCTTACACCTGCTACCGCTGTCCGAACAGCCTTGTTTTCCTGCCTGCTTAGCTTCACTGTTGGCACGGGGTATGGGCAAACAGCCAAGAAATACACCCAGGAAATAGAAGCGAAAATCAGGCAGGTAGAGCAACACCTCCAGACCGAACGAAACCTGGAGGGCCCGTTGCCCACCTGGACCATGCAGCAGCGCATGGCGTATTACCACGCCAACGGCGTCAGCATTGCGGTGATAAAAGATTACCAAGTGGAGTGGGCCAGGGGCTACGGAATGGCTGATGCCGAAGAAAAGCAGCCCGTAACAGTGAACACCTTGTTTTTGGCCGGCTCCAACAGCAAATCGCTCAACGCGATGGGCGTGTTGAAACTGGTGCAGGACAAAAAACTCACCCTTGACGCCGATATCAACGACTATCTGAAATCGTGGAAATTCCCCTATGACTCCTTGGCTAAGGGCAAAAAAATAACGCTCGCTAATTTGCTGAGCCACACGGCGGGGTTAACCGTGCACGGCTTTAACGGCTACGAAGTAGGAACCGCCCTGCCGGCGCTCCCGCAAGTACTAAATGGGAAAAAACCAGCTAACTCTCCCGCCGTTCGCTCGCAGTATGCGCCGGGTCTCAAGTTCGAATACTCGGGCGGCGGCACGACCATTTCCCAATTGGTGATACAAGACGTGACCGGCCTGCCCTACGATAAATTCATGTATGAAAACGTGCTCAAGCCCCTGGGCATGCAGGCAAGCTCATTCACGCAGCCGCCAACTGGCGAGCAGCAACGCCTGCTGGCCAGTGGCTATGACAGCGACGGGAAGCTAGTGCCCGGAAAATACCATCTGTATCCGGAGCAAGCCGCGGCCGGTCTGTGGACAACGGCGACGGATTTAGCGGCTTATGTCATTGAAACACAGCGGGCGTTGCAGGGCAAATCAGCCAAGGTGCTCTCGCAGGAAATGACCAAACTCCGCCTCACGCCCTATATCGATTCGGTGGCTGCGTTAGGCGTGTTTATCAGTAATAAGAAGGGCGTGCCGTATTTCCTGCACGGGGGTGCTGACGCAGGGTTTGTGAGCCAGTACGTCGGCAGCATGGACGGCGGCAATGGCGTGGTCGTGCTGACAAATACTGAAAATAGCGCCCTGTTTGAAGAAATCATCAACAGCGTCGCGACCACTTATAAGTGGAAAAACTATTATGTGCCAGTTAAGCTGAAGCAAGTTTCGCAGCCGACTAACGTGCTACAAGCCTATGTTGGCAAGTATAAAATGGAAGATGATTACTGGGCAATTGAGCTAAAAAAGGACGGGTTGTGGCTAGCTGTTAATAAGACAACTGCGTGGAGAATGTATTTCACGGATGCTACGCATTTTTTCGTCCTCGAGGCCCCGGGTAATCTCAGCATGCTGCTGGACACTGCTGGTAAAGTCAAGGCGATTGGAGTAGATAATAAACCAATCGCAACTATAACAAACTAGAAGTATTCAACCGAAGCCAGAACCCCAGCTAGTAGCCCCTTGTACAGGCTGCAAACCACCGATTGCAACACGTAAAATGCGGTAAGAAGCTTACTAGCTGGTAAGCAGCTACGGCTAAATTTTAGGTTCAGCAGTAGCTGATTACGCCAAAGCAGCCGCGTAAAACCCTTCGAGCGCCGCCGTAATCTTCACCGTTTCCAGCAAAAAGCCATCGTGCCCGAAGCTGGAATCCAACTCGTCGTAAACTGCGCCTGGTATGCCCGCGGCTATTTCGCGCTGCTCGGCCAGGGGGAACAGCACATCGGAGGTGATGCCCAGCACCAGCGTGCGTGCCCGGATGCGGGCCAGCGCGGCGGCTACGCCGCCGCGGCCGCGGCCTAGGTTGTGCGAGTCCATGGCCCGCGTGAGGGCCACGTAGCTGTAGGCGTCAAAGCGGGCCACCAGCTTGTCGCCCTGGTAGCGCTGGTAGCTGCTGGCTCGAAAGTCGCGCAGGCGCTCGTGGTCGGGCTCTGTTTGGGTAGCCAGGTAGGCGTCGTAGCCGCGGTAGCTGAGCAGGGCCACGGCGCGGGCGGCGGCCAGGCCGGCATCGCCGCCGCCGGGGCGGTTTTCGTGGTAAGTGGCATCGGCCTCAATGGCTAGGCGCTGGGCTTCGTTGAAGGCAATGCCCCAGGCCGAGTGCCGGGCGCTAGTTGCGATAACTACCAAATGGCCAACTATTTCATGCTGCGTTGTTGCCCACTCCAAAGCCTGCTGCCCGCCCAACGAGCCGCCGATGAGCGTGTGAATATGAGTTAAACCCAACTCTTGCCGCAGCGCTTCGTGGGCGGCTACTAGGTCGCGAATAGTGAGCAGCGGAAAGCTTTGGTAGCGTCCCTGGCCGGTTGCGGGGTCAGCCTCGAGCGGGCAGGTGCTACCGTAGCACGAGCCTAAGATATTGGCGCACACGATAAACCAGTCGGCCGGGTCGTAGAAATAACCTTCCCCAAACAGCCCCGGCCACCAATCCAGCACGTCGGCATTGGCCGTGAGGGCGTGGCACACCCACACCACATTGTCGCGGGTGGCGTTGAGCTGGCCCCAGGTGCGGTAGGCCACGCGGGCCCCGGCCAGGGTTTCACCGCTTTCCAGCGGCAAGGGGTCGGGGAGGTTGAAAATGTGTTCTTTCATAGCGCTAAATACTTACGGCTGTCATTGCGAGGAGGAACGACGAAGCAATCGCACCTGAGCAGAGCCAGCGCGGCCCGTCCTGATGCGATTGCTTCGTCGTTCCTCCTCGCAATGACAATCTTTAAAGCCGATAATTACACTTCCAGCGGCTGCACGTGCTCGGGCTGCGGGTCGGGCGTGCTTTCGTCGGTAGTATCCTGGGGTGCGCCAGTGGTAGCGGCGGCCAGCGCCTGGCCCAAGTCAGCCAGAATATCCTCAATGTGCTCGATGCCCACCGACAGGCGCAGCAGCGTAGGCGTCACGCCCGAGGCCGTTTGCTCGGTTTCGCTGAGCTGCTGGTGCGTGGTGGCCGAGGGCTGAATGATAAGCGTCTTGGCATCGCCCACGTTGGCCAAGTGGCTGATTAATTTGAGATTATCAATAACCGCAGTGGCCGTGTCCTTGCTGCCGTGCAGCGTGAACGAGAGCACGCCGCCGAATCCTTTTGTCAAATACTTGGCCGCATTCTGGTGGTGCGGGCTGCTGGCCAAGCCAGGATAATTGACGCTGGCCACCTGGGGCTGCTGCTCGAGCCACTGCGCCACTTTGAGGGCGTTTTCGACGGTGCGCTCCACGCGCAAACTCAGGGTTTCGAGGCCTTGCAGCAGTAGGAAGGAGTTGAACGGGCTGATGGCCGGGCCGAAGTCACGCAGGCCTTCCACGCGGGCCCGAATAGCGAAGGCGATGTTGCCAAACGGGCCGTTTTTACCGAAGACATCATTGAAAACCAAGCCGTGATAGCCTTCGCTGGGCTCGGTGAACTGCGGGTACTTGCCGTTGCCAAAGTCGTAGGTACCGCCGTCCACTATCACGCCGCCGATGCTGGTGCCGTGGCCACCAATCCACTTCGTGGCCGACTCCACCACGATGTTGGCGCCGTGCTTGAGGGGCTGAAACAGGTAGCCGCCCGCACCGAAAGTATTGTCCACCACCAGCGGAATATCGTGCTTCTGGGCCACGGCCGCCACGCGCTCAAAATCGGGCACGCTAAAGCTCGGGTTACCAATGGTTTCGAGGTAAATGGCGCGGGTTTTGTCGTCAATAAGCGCCTCTATGCTCTCAGCACTGTCGCCCTCGGCAAAGCGTGCCTCAATGCCTAAGCGCTTGAAAGCCACCTTAAACTGGTTGTAGGTGCCGCCGTAGAGGTACGAGCTGCTCACGATGTTATCGCCCTGCTGCAAGATGTTGTTGAGCGCGATAAACTGCGCCGCCTGCCCCGAGCCCACGGCCACGGCCGCCACGCCGCCTTCGAGCGCCGCGATGCGCTGCTCAAATACATCGGTAGTCGGGTTCATCAAGCGGGTGTAGATGTTGCCAAACTCCTTCAGGGCAAATAGGTTAGCGCCGTGCTCCGCGCTCTTAAACACGTAGCTGGTAGTTTGGTAAATAGGCACCGCTCGCGAGCCGGTGGTAGGGTCGGGCACTTGGCCAGCGTGGAGCTGAAGGGTTTCGAAGTGCAGGTTTTGAGTGGCCATGAGCAAGAAAATGAGAGAGTTAGTGATAAGTAAAAAACAGGGATGGAGCCGAATTGCTACCCGCTGAAGCACTTCAGTAGCTTGGCAGCCAAGGAATTAATTTTTAGCCAGCTGCTGTACACTGTGGGCTGTGGTCAGGCCGAAGTAGCTCCAGGGGTAGGGCGTGAGGTGCGGCCCTTGGGCCCGGATAAGCTGGTTGCGGGCGGGCGTATTGCCCACCAGGTGGTGCAGGCCCGCCAGGTAGTTGTTGTAGTACACGGCGGCCAGCGAGGTGCCCTCGGCCGCCGGGCCAGCCAGCACCGCGTCGATGCGCGGCCGGTAGTCGTGCAGCAATTGCGCCGTGGCCTTCGCATCGCTGCCTAGCTCATGGCTAAAAAAGCTGTGCAGCTCATTCAAATAAATAAGCTGAAACAAGCGGTGCAGCTCCGGGTCGGCAATGGCATCGACAAAGGCCGTGAGGTCGGCCACGCTCCCGTGCCACCACGGCGACACGGCGCGCAGGTAATTGAAGTGCCCCATGAGGTGCGTGGGGGCCAGCTCGCGGCACAGCTCAAAGGCTTCCTGAAAGAGTTCGCTTTCGCCCAGGCCCATACCCACGCGCACCAGTCGCGCCGCCGCCTCAGCCTGAAAAGCCGGGTTCTCAAACGGCTGGTTTAGATGCTCTAAGGCCTGGCCGAGGTAGTGATAAAAGCCATCGACCTGCTCTTGGCTGGTGGCCGATGCCACCAACGCACCCCGCGATTCCCAAGCCAGAAAAACGTCGTGCGCCCCCTTCACCAGTGCCCGCAGCTCGGAACTGCCGGCCGCTAGGTAAGGCGTGAGTACCTGGTCATAGCGGTGCGTGAGGCACAGGCCATCGAGCAGCCGGGTGAGGTCGTTGGCGGGCAGCTGGGCAGCCTTGGTTTCCAAGGCGTTCCAGTTGGCGGCTGCCAGCAGTTTGTCGATGCCAAGCTGCTCAAGGAGCCCGTAGGACAAGTCAGTTTCGGGCTTAGCACGAGAAAAAAGCTGGCGAACAAACTGAAGCATAAGGAAAGTGAAAAACCCGGAATGAAGGAGGTCGCAAAGCCGGGTAGTGGTGCCCCAACTAGTAAAAAACCCGCTAAGTGTGTAAGTAAACCCCGGCCCTCGACCGGTGGGGCCGTGCCCTAACAGCCGCTGCAACAGCCCGCCCACCCAGCCCAGGCGGCAACGCTGCCCCCGGCACGGCATAACCCAAATAACACAGCAGCCCGAGCCAGGCCGCACACGGCGGCCGGAGTTGGCAGAGGCAGGAAAACGAAGGAAAGCGATTGTTGCATGGTACTCGATTTATAGCTCCCGTGCCGGCTTGCACGCCGGGCAGGGGTAGGAATTGGCACCTTTCTACAAGCGAAGGTTGCCAGCGGGTCACGGAGCCTAATCTCTCGCCGCTTCTGTATAAAACTTAAAAACACTGCCCCGCCTATCGCGGGGGAGTACCAGGTTGGTGCTGGCAAATATAGGAACAGTTTGCCGATGCACAACTGCCGGCCGCAGGCCGGACCAGGCGGGGTTTGCCCACCTGCTTAAAACAAAAAGGCCGCTCCAAAGCTGGAGCGGCTTTTCTCACCTTTTTTCTGCAAAAAGTACCTAGAGACTAGGTAGGGTTAACACCTGGCCAACTTCGATATGGTCAGGGTTACTACCGATGATGGCCTTGTTGGCCTCGTATATCTGGTGCCACTTAGCGCCGTCGCCGTAGTGGTTTTTGGCAATTTTAGAAAGCGTGTCGCCGCTCACGATGGTGTACGACTCGCCGGTGGTAGCGGCCGCGCTGGTGCCGAAAAAATCGGTGCCCGTGCCAGTAGCGGCGGGCTTGGCGGCTTCTACCGGCTTTTTATCGCCCTCGTTAGTAAGAAAATCCAGTAAGCCCATGGCCGTAGATAGTAACGTGAAAAGTAAAACTATGAGCCCCCAGCCAAAATCGGCAAGCCGATAAGCTGGTTAGCGGAAAATACTTACGAATAGGTTGGGCAAAGGTTATGATTAATAACCAAAAAAATTGCACCGCGTAAGCAGGCCCAACACTGGCAACCAGTACCTAAAGCTCTTTCACCCTTACCCTTTACCCCCATGAATCGCTCCTCCCTGGCCTTGCGGCCTTACCTAGCTTCTTTGCTGTGCGCGTTTGTTCTGTTATTTGCCGCTGCCTCGTGTGGCAGCGATAAAGGCAAAGTAGAAGGCGTTAATATGCTGTACGGCACCAACGGCAAAGTGTGGAAAACTGCTAAGGAAACCAACGCCGCCGGCGATAAAGTGGCCCAAACCGACGCACAGAAAGAAGAGTCGCTGCACGTGTTTTCCAACAATACCTACACCATGACCGGGGCTGCCGGGGCCACGCAAGGCAAGTTTGCCTTCGACCAAACCGCTAAGACCCTGACGCTGACCCCCGACGGCGGCACTACTTCGAACACGTTCAACGTGGAAACCCTGACCGACAATAAGCTGACGCTAGTGAGCAGCGGCGGGGCCAAGCTGATGCTGGAAACCGAGTAAGCCGACCGGCAAGCGCTGAATACTTAAAAAGCCTCGTGCCTCGTTGGCATGGGGCTTTTTTGCGTTTGCCCGTTGCAGCCGGGGCGTGCTTACTCGCCTCTTTGGACAAGCCGTGGCATAGTGCGCTGCAACATGAATTAACTAATGATGAGTCAAGGGGTAATAATGCGTTGGTTTTGTGGGGTATTGCTGGCAGTGCTGGCGCTGGCCAAGCCTTGGCAAGCGGCTGCGCAAGTCGCTGCGCCGGTGCCCGCCCGCGCCCTGCGCAGCGTGAGCCCGGCCGATACCACGTTTGCCGAGCTGGAGTTTTTGCGCTCGGAAATCGGCGGGGCGCGGGTGGTTTTTTTGGGTGAGCCCACCCACGGCGAGGGCAATGTGCTGGCCGCCAAAGCCCGGCTGGTGGCGTTTTTGCAGCAGCGCATGGGCTTCACCACGCTGGCCATGGAGAGTGGTTTTTTTGAGCTGCACAAAGCCCAGCGCGAAATAGCCATTGGCAAGTCGGTTGGTAAAAACCTGCAAAGCAGCATTTTCCCCATCTGGATGCAGACGCGGGAGTTTCAGGCCGTGGTGCCGCTGGTGGGCCCGGACGGGCTGCGCGTGATGGGCTTCGACCCGCAGCTGAGCGGCGATTACAGCGACGACCTAGTCGACGACCTGCAAGATTTTCTGGACGATGAAAAAGGCAGCGAAGCCATCAACTACGAGCTACTGAGTGAGGTAGTGAGCTACATGGCCGGGCAATTTGCCTTTCCGCCCACCTGCCAGCCAGCCGAGTGGGCCACCGAGCTAGCCAAGGCCGACCAGTTGCTGCGCAAAGCCGCGGCCGCGCCCACGGCAGCCCGCCACGCCGAGGCCGAGTTTTGGCAGCAGTGCCTGCGCAGCCTTGGCGCGCTGGCCCGCGACTACGCCGCCCACGACCCCGGCGCCAAAACCCGCGCCGACTGGGTGGCCGCCGACAGCAACCCCCGCGATGCCCAAATGGCGGATAACCTGCTGTGGTACTTGCGCCAGCACCCCGCCGAAAAAGTAATTTGCTGGGGCGCGCTGCCACACTTTGCCAACCGCGTAGAGGTGCTGGGCAGCGACGAACTGCGTGCCTACCGCCCCATGGGCCGCGCCGTGAAGGAGGCCCTCGGCCCCAACCAAGCCTACATACTGGGCACGCTGGCGGGCGGCGGCACGCACGGGTTGCCCGGCGCCGCGGGCGTGCCCGTGCCCGAGCCCGCCGCCGGCACCCTCGAAGCCTACCTCGCCACCCAGCCCGCGCCCTACGCGTTTGTGAGCCTCAAGCACGATGCGCCGGGCTTGCAGCTCACTACGTATGCGTTTGACTACCAGCCGCTGGCCGGCCCCTGGAGCGAGGTGGTCGATGGGTTTTTATTTCTGAAGGAAGTGGTGCCGCCGCAGTGGCTAGCGGCCGATAGTGCCGCCGCCCGCCCCGATAGTGTGGCGTCCAGCGTGGCCGCCGCGGCCGTGCCGGGCTCGCTTAATCCCGCACCCGGCCAAGGCAGCACTACCGTGCGGCGCGTGGTGCGCCTGGCCGATGTGTCGGGGGTGCGCACGGTGCGGGGCGTGGTGCTAAACCAGCGCAGCCGCCAGGCGGTGCCCTACGCGGCGGTGGTGCTGCCCGGCCAGGGCAAAGGCACGGTGGCCGATGCCAACGGCCGGTTTGCCCTGCCCTTGCCGGGGCCCACCCGGCTGCAAGTCAGCAGCTTGGGCTACGAAGTGGCCACGGTGCAGTCGCCCCTCGGCAATGAGGAGCTGACGGTGCTGCTGACGCCCGCCACCTACGCCTTGGAATCGGTGCGCGTGGCGGGTAGCGCGCCGCCCACGCCGGAGGTTATTTTGAAAAACATAATCAAGCGAATACCAGCCAATTATGAGCAGCAGGACTACGCCACTCAGGTGTACACGCACCGCCGCCTCAGCAACTTTGACACGCTGCGGCTGGAAGACGAGTTGGTGCGCCGGCTGCGGGTGCCGGCTGGGTTTCGCGATTTCACGCGGGGCTTTTTGCAGCACGAAGACGACATTTTTCAGGAAACGGAGCAGCGGCATATAGTGGTGCAGCGCGGCCAGCCGCTGACGCAAGTAGCCGAGGTTGAGCAATATGGCAACCCGCAAGGCTACCTGCTGGCGGCCGCTGACCCAGTGCGGACGGCCCCGCTCTTCAAGTCCGGCGGGGCCAAGCGCTTCCTGCTCAAGCTCGACAGCCAGCGCTACCAAGGGGCCGATACGCTGTACGTAGTGAGTTTTGCGGCCCAGCGCGCCAACCTGCGCAGCTCGGGCACTTACCACACGGGGGTGTACCAGGGGCGGCTGCTGGTGCGCCGCCGCGACTATGCCGTGCTGCGCTACGAGGCCCTGTGGGAAGATGATACGACCCAGATAAATGCCATAGCCCGCAAAAACTACGGCCGCCCGACCCTCGTGGCGCGCCTATACGCCAACGTATACACGGCCGACCGCACCACGCACGTTGTGGACTATGCCAAGGCAGCCAATGGCCGCTACTACGTGCGCCGTAGCGTGGGTGAGTCGGTGAGAGCCGGCCGGCAATTGGGTCACAAAGCTTTTTATACCCAGTCCTTTACCGAAAGCTACTTTACGCCCTTGCCCGCGCCTGGCCCACCGCCCGCAGTGTCCAAAGGCAGCGGGCCACCAGTGGAGGTACCATATCGCCCCGAGTTTTGGGAAAGCTACCGGCGGCCGGGTGGGGCCCTGGCAGCGCCATAGCGTGAGCGTTAGAGGGGAGGCAAGGTATCGCTTTCGGTAGGGTAGTGGCCGTTTTCCAGAAAGTAGCAATACTTGCGGAGGTCGGTTTCGGCCGCGCCGTTGAGGTAGTCGATGTAGAGTTGGGTACGCGAGCCGTTGGTTTCGTGAAAGGCCGGGGTGCTCAGGCGGCGGATTATTTCTGCTTTGCTGCGCCACCATTCTCGGCAGAGGCGGTAAGTCCAGTGTTCGTTGCCATCGCAGGAATAGCTGTCAAGCACTTCTATCGCTGCCGCATCAAGGGTACATAGAAACTCTGTAAAATTCTGGGGCTGCTGAAATACAAACTCCATCGCGTGGTTGTCGCGCAATACATTGTTCGGAGCCTCGTAAGGGCCCGTATCACAGGTATCTGAGTTGCCGGTGTAAAAGGGGCCTGGAAAGTTGAGGTAGTGAATTTCTTGCCAATGGCTAGTATCTAAACATTCAACGTGTTGTACACCTGGATAGCGAAAGGACAGCACTTGCTGGCGAATGAAGTTTGCGACGTCTGGCTGGTATACAAAGGCATTGAAATCGGGCCCAAAACGTTGGGTGAAGTCTACTGCTTCTAGCTCAATATCAACTAAATGGCTGGCAATATAAAGCTCTCCGTGGTTTACAGCTGGTATCAGCTTGCGTGCCGGTGTCGCGGGCAAAGTTGCTGAGGGTAGTGCCTGGGTATTGAAAATTCCCTTCAGGAAGTCGAGAAAATTCATCTCAAATAGTGAAACAGCTGTCCACGGTTAAACTACCAGCCTACTTACGCACCCCAAATACCCGTGCTGCCCAGCGCGGCAAAAACAACGTGCCCAGCACCAGATAGAAGTAATACGTGACGATGCGATAAAGCAGCACCATAAAGCTCGTCATGGTCGCGGTGCCGATAAAGCTCTGGAAAAACGTGGGGAAAGCCCCTTCGGCAATGCCTGAGCCGCCGGGCGTGATGGCCAGCAGCAGCACCACTTTGTAGGTGATATTGCGAGCGAAGATGAACAGGAAGTCGTCGGTCGTCATGGGCACGAAGGCCCCGATGAGGCAGCCGATTACCGCGTAGCGGGCCGTCCAGACGAAGAAGGTACTCAGGCTAGCACGCCACCAATACAGCCAGCCCGCGCCGCGCAGCTGGGCCGAGGCGTTCATCATGTCTTGCCCCAGGGCGTAGGCGCGGGGCCGAAAGCGCCGCAAAAACCGCAGCGACGCTAGCCGCACCAGCAGCCGCCGCACCGATACGGGGTTGACAAAGAGCGCGTACATGAGCAGTAGCGCGTAGGCCGTCACGGCCACGTAGCTCACCACAAACAGCACCCGCAGGCTCTCAACAAACGCCGACTGTAGCTCGCGCGGGTACAAAGCCGAGCCCGCCAGCCACACTACCAGCGGCACCATAAACACGTAGTAAAGATTGTCAAGAAAAGCCGTGACGATGGTGTAAGCCAGCGATTTGCCCAGCGGAATGCCTTCCTTGTTGAGAATGACCGGGGCCGCCGCCGTGCCGCCCGCCGCCGAGGGCAGCACGCACGACGCAAATTCCCAAATCACGATGACTTCAAACGCCTGCCGCCAGCTCAGCTGCCGCTGCGTGATGTAGCGAATGCGGTAGATGTAGCCCAGGTCGCGGGCCCACAGCACCAGCAGGGTTATTAGTAGCCACGAGTACTTGGCATCGGCTAGCGGGGCGAGGCCGCCGGGCTTGTAGCTGCGCCAAAACAGAAAGCCCACCACGCCCAGCCCAATGAGCACCGGCCACACCAGGCGCGCCGGCCGCAGTTGGCGCAAAAGGTTGGCATCCTGGTCGTCGGTGGGTGGGGGAGTGGAAAGGACTTCGGGCATGAGACAAAAGTAGTGCGACCGAGGAGTGAGGAGCCGGTGAACGTGCCAGTTACGCAATCGGCCCGGCCAGCAGTTGCTGACCGGGCCGATTTCCCCTTAAAAATAAACTTCTGCTAACAACTCATTTACCTACGGCCGCCCGCCAGTCTGCCCAGCCGGCACGGTGCCATTAGGGGTAGCCGTGCCGGGCGAGGCCGGGCCCACGGGCGAGGTTGTGTTGGTGGGCTTCAGGGCCGGCGAAGTGGCGGGCGTAGTGGGCGAGCCGTTGGCGGGCTGGGCGGGCGTGGTGCCATCGGCCGGGCGGCCGCCTACGCTATCGGGCTGGGTGGCGCCGGGGCGCAGCGAGTCGGCCGGGGCCGTGGTGCGGGTCGAGTCGGTGGGGGCACCGGGGCGCTGGCCCGCGCCGGGATAGCCACCGGGGCGCTGGCCGGCCCCGGCAGGTGCGCCAGCTGGGCGCTGGCCGCCTGGGGCACCGCCCGAGCGAGCGCCGCCGCTCTGGCCGCCGGTGTCGCCACCCAGGCCACCGCCGCCATTGTCACCGCCTTCTTTCAGGTCGTCGTTGGTCACGCTCTTGCGGCTGCGGCGCGGCTCGGTCGTCAGCTTGCCGATGCGGTAGCTGATGTTGATTTTGAAGTTCAGGTTGTGGATAACGTTGGTGCTGTTCTGCACCAGCAGCGGCGAGTTTATTTCGCTGCGCTGGTTGATTTTACCCGTAAAGAAGTTCTCAGCCCCAAAGCCGATGCCGCCTTTGCCATTGGTAAAATTGCGCCGGATGTTCAGGCTATAAATCCCGAAGCCGCTCTGGTAGCCCTGCAGTTGCACCTGCTGCCCGCGGTAAAAGCCAAAGCCCTGCACCGTCCACTGCTTGCTGAAGGCGTAGGAGGCCTGGCCCCGCACGTTAAACACAAAGCCTTTATTGCTAGCCGCATACAGTGCGTCGCTGAGTTGGTTGTCCAGCACGGCGTAGTACGAGTCGATGCCGCCGTTCAGAGTCAGCTTGCCCGCGTTTGCGCTAGCGTAGAGGCTGGCCCCGTAGGCATCCTCTTTGCCAATGTTGGCAAAGCGCGTCTCGATGGTGTCGCCGTTTGGTGTGCGCACGCCCTGGATAGAGCCGGTGGTGTTGCGCACGAAGGCCGACATGTTCAGGTTCAGCTTCTGCTTTACTATCGTGCTGTAGCCTATTTCGTAGTTGTTGGTGTACTCAGGCTTCAGGTCGGGCGTGCCGATAGTGGCCAGCAACGGGTTAGGAGCCTGGCGGTTGGGGTTTAGAAATTGCAGCGAAGGGCGCTGAATACGGCGGTTATAAGCCAGTTTCAGCACGTTGCCATTGTCAAACTTGCGCGACAGGTTCACGCTGGGCACTAGCACGCCATAATCCGGGATGTTCGGCGTCTTGTCTTTGCCCTGCGAAAACTCGGCGCTGATGGTGGTGTACTCGTAGCGCACGCCCGGCTTCAGGGTAAAGCCCTTGGGCAGCCCGATGGTGTAGGTGACGTAGCCCGAGGCCACGTTCTGGCGATAGTTGAAGTTATTGGCTACCTGGTTGGGGTCGGTGATAAAATTATCGACGCCGCCCGAGGTGATGAAGTAGGCGTACTCGCTGTTCACCTTGCGGTAAATGTCCTTTACGCCCAGCTCCAGCAGCTGGTTTTTGACGGTGGGCGACTGGTAGTCCACCTGCGCCGTCATTTCCTGGTTGTAGCTGTCGTTGTCGTTGCGGGTGCGGCTGGCGGTAGTGCTGTAGTCGGTGCCCCCCAGTATGTCGTTCTGGTAGTTGTTCGTCCGGTTGTTGCGGCTATACAGCGTCAGAATGCTGAATTCGCGCTGCGGCACCTCGTAGGTGTGCGTATAGTTGAGGCTGGCATCCACGGTGCCCGACTCGTCGGTGGTTTTCACGTTGCGCACGTCGCTGAGCGCCCCACTCGTGCCAAAGCGGCTCAGGCGGTCCTGGTAGTTGTAGCTGTTGCGCAGCCCGTAGGCCACCGAGGCACTCAGCGAGTTGTGCTTGTCGATGTCATAGTCCCAGCCCAGCGTATAGCGCCCAAACGCATCGTTGCGGCGCGTGTCGGCCGTTTGGCGGTTGTTCGCCAAGAAGGTGCGGGTCGTGTCGTACGTCGTCTGGTTGTTCTCGAAGCTGCCCGGCTGGTTGTAGCTGGCCCGCCCAAAGCCGCCTAGCGAAAAGCCCATTTTGCCGGTGCGGTAGCTGCCGTTCAAACCCAGGTTGCTGGCCCGCAGGCCCGCGCCCAGGTCGGCGCTCAGCGAGCCGCCGTGCAGGTTGCTGTCCTTCTTCAGCACGATGTTGATAATACCGCCCGAACCCTCGGCGTCGTACTTCGCAGAAGGCGAGGTAATCACCTCCACCGTCTGAATCTGGTCGGCCGGAATCTGCTTCAGTGCGTCGGCAATGCTATTGGCCGCGATGGTCGAAGGCTTGTTGTTAATCAGCACCCGAATGTTGCTGGAGCCGCGCAAACTCACGTTGCCATCCAGGTCCACGCTCAGCAGCGGCACGCGCTTGAGCACGTCGGTGGCATCGCCGCCGGCGGTGGTTTTGTCCACGTCGGCGTTGTAGATGGTGCGGTCCACGCGCTCCTCAATGAGCTGCTTGCGGCCCGTCACCACCACTTCTTTCAGGGCCTGGGCCGATGCGCCCAGCTTGATGCTGCCCAGGTCCAGCGTGCCATTGGCGGTCACTACTACGCCGGGCCGGGTTTCGTCCTTGAAGCCCAAAAAGGTAATTTGCACCGTGTAAGTACCGGCCGGAATGCCCGGCAGCACAAACTTGCCATCGTCGCCGGCTACGCCGCCGTTGATGGCCTTGCCTGCTGCATCGAGCACCGATACGGTGGCGTAGGAAACTGGCTTGCCCGTGGCCGCCTCGGTCACGGTGCCGGTGATGCGGCCGCTCGTGGGCCGCGGAACAGCCGCAGTAGCCGTGGCCGGGCGGCCCCCGCCGGGCGCACCCTGGCTAAAGCCCAGGAGCGGAGCCGCCAAAAAAGCTGCCGCAAACAGGGCAGGTGCTAATGTAGTCTTCTTCATAAAAATTGATAACGGCCAAAGTGCGTAATTGATGGTAGATAGTTGCACTTGGTAACCTGTATTTTTAGAAATCGTCGGTTGAGGCACGGATTTTACCGACCAAGCCGGGCAAACAGGCGGTTGAGAAATAGCCCCTTGCACCCGGCTCACTGACCAAGCTATCTGGTGGCAAAAGGTTGGTTGCCCACGGGCCAGGCATTAACTTTGCATTTCAAAGTGGAAACCGCCCGCCCCGTGCTGTCGTACCTTTGTCTCAACCGGCCAACCGTTTAGCCGGCCCGGCGGTTACCCACTGCTTCCTCACTGCCCACGCCTACCCGATGATGATTGAACCTGGTCCGCTCTTGGCGGAGATTTCCTCGCCCGACGACCTTAAGAAGCTCAGCCCCGAACAGTTGGTGCAAGTAAGCACCGAGCTGCGCGAGTTCATCATCGACACGGTTAGCATCTACGGCGGCCATTTCGGCGCCTCGCTTGGCGTGGTCGAGCTGACGGTGGCGCTGCACTACGTCTTCAACACGCCCTACGACCAGCTGGTGTGGGATGTGGGCCACCAGGCCTACGGCCACAAAATATTGACCGGCCGCCGCGACCGCTTCCCCACCAATCGTCGCTACGGCGGCATGTCGGGCTTCCCCAAAATGTCGGAAAGCAAGTACGACGCTTTCGGGGTGGGCCACAGCAGCACCAGCATCGGGGCGGCGCTGGGCATGTCGGTGGCTTCCGATTATAAAAAAGAGTTTGACCGCCAGCACATTGCCGTTATCGGCGATGGCTCGATGACGGCCGGCATGAGCTTCGAAGCCCTCAACCAAGCCGGCGCGCTGCGCAATAACATGATTGTCGTGCTCAACGACAACTGCATGAGCATCGACCCCAACGTGGGCGCGCTCAAGGAATACCTCACCGACATTACCACCTCGCGCACCTACAACAAAGTGCGCGACGAGTTGTGGAACGTGCTGGGCAAACTTTCAAAGTTTGGCCCCAACCCCCAGCAGATAGCCCGCAAAGTAGAAGCCGCCATGAAGGCTACTCTGCTGAAGCAAAGCAACTTGTTTGAAGCACTGAATTTTCGCTACTTCGGTCCCGTCGATGGCCACGACGTGCAGCACCTGGTAGCGGTTTTGAATGACCTCAAAAGCATTCCCGGCCCCAAGCTGCTGCACTGCGTCACGGTGAAGGGCAAGGGCTATGCGCTGGCCGAAAAAGACCAGACGCTGTGGCACGCGCCGGGCTTGTTCGACAAAATCACGGGCGAGATTTACACCAAAGTCCCCGACCGGCCGCAGCCGCCGAAGTACCAGGATGTTTTCGGCCACACCCTGCTGGAGCTGGCTGAGGCCAACGACAAAATAATGGGCGTGACCCCGGCCATGCCCAGCGGCTCGTCCCTGAATATTATGATGGCCGCCATGCCCGAGCGCGCCTTCGACGTGGGCATTGCTGAGCAGCACGCCGTCACGTTCTCGGCCGGTTTGGCCACGCAGGGCTTGGTGCCGTTCTGCAATATCTACTCGTCATTCATGCAGCGCGGCTACGACCAGGTGGTGCACGACGTGGCGCTGCAAAACCTGCACGTCGTGTTCTGCCTCGACCGCGCCGGCTTCGCCGGGGCCGATGGCCCCACGCACCACGGCTGCTACGACCTGGCTTTCATGCGCTGCATCCCTAACATCGTGGTGAGTGCGCCGATGAACGAGCAGGAGCTGCGCAACCTGATGTACACCGCCCAGCTGCCCGAAAACGCAGGCCCGTTTAGCATCCGCTACCCCCGCGGCGAGGGCGCAATGCCCGAGTGGCGCACGCCACTTCAGCGCGTGGCCATTGGCACGGGCCGCGTGGTGCGCGAGGGCGAAATGGGTGGCGTGGCCATCCTCAGCATCGGTCACATCGGCAATTATGCCGTGAAAGCCACCAATGCCCTGGCTGCCGAAGGCCTCGACGTAGGCCACTACGACATGCGCTTCTGCAAGCCCCTCGATGAGGAAATGCTGCTAGCCATCGCCCGCCGCTACCGCGCCATCGTCACTGTCGAAGACGGCTGCCTGCAAGGTGGCTTCGGCTCGGCCGTGCTGGAGTTCCTCAGCGAGCAAGGCGTGAGTTTGCCCACCCGCCGCCTCGGCATCCCCGACCGCGTGGTGGAGCATGGTACCCAAGACCAACTCTATAAAGAGTGCGGCTTCGATGCCGAAGGCATCGCACGGGCCGTGCGCGAGATGAGCGCCAAAGTAGCAGAGGCTGAGCGCGAAACGCTATTGCGCTAAAGACACACGCTAACGAAAGAAGCCCCGTAGCTGTAGCTACGGGGCTTCTTTCGTTACTAGAACTTGTTGCCTGAATTAAATAGAACGATGGAAGTCAGTCGTCATGCTGAACGCAGTGAAGCATCTCTACCGCTTCGTTGAACGGTTTGGATGAAGCGGTAGAGATGCTTCACTGCGTTCAGCATGACAACCAATTTTCTGACTCAGCTAATTCAAAACAAGAGCGGTGGGCATAGTGCTAGTGCTACTGGCCCACTACCAGCCGCTGGGTAGCCATGGTGCCATCGGGTGAAATGGCCTGCACCACGTAGATGCCAGCCGCTAAACCACTCAGGCTGAGGGTGCGGGTGCGCTGGGTAGTAGCATCTTGGCGCAAAACGCGGCCGGTGAGGTCGAATACCCGCAGGCTGGTGAGTTGCGCCGTTTCGATAGTGACAGACTGGCCCGCGCCCGCTGGGTTGGGGTACACGCTCAGGCCCAGGGTGGCGGCCGCCGCGGGGTGGGTGGCCAGCAGCGTGCGAGTGCTGGGCAGGTAGCTAATAATGCCCCCGGCCTCGGTGCCCACGTACAGCTCGGGGGTGCCATCGCTGTTGAGGTCGGCAGCGGCGGGCGCATAGCGCACGACGGTGCCCCAGCCAAGGCGAGCGGGCTGGTAACTATTAACCAAGCTGTTATACACCAGGTCGGTGCGGTCGACAAACTGCGCACCCTGGCTGCGGAAGTCGTTGTAAAAATGCAGGGTGCCGGTGCCATCGGTCGTTACTAGGTCGGGGCGGCCATCGCCGTTGAAGTCTGCCACCGCGGGGCTCAGCTTGAAAATATGGGGGTCGTTGTTGCGGATGGTGCCGTAGTCGTTGTTGGCCAGCGTAAACAGGTTGTTGGTAGCTGCGCCGGCTCCCCGGTTGTGGAAGTAAAGCAACGGCCCCGGCTGAGCGGCATCATTAGAGCCCAGCAGCAAATCCACGTAGCCATCGCCATCGACATCGAAAAAGCACGGCGAGTCGCCGGCCAGCGGTGCGATGGGCGTAGTGCCGCCCGCCGGCCGGAAATAATCGCCCTGAGCCGGGTTGAAGTTGACAGACCGGCCGGCCGCCGCCGTATTCAAAATAAAGCGCAGCTGGTTGCCGCCGTCAGTAGCTACCGAATAAACTAGGTCGATGGCCCCATCGCGGTTGAGGTCGACCAAGAAGGGGCGCAAGCTCTCAAATTTGCTGCTAGGAGTGAGGGCTGCCGTAGCGGCCAGCCCTAGGTAGTCGTCGGTGATGAGCCGGAATACCGGGCGGCGGGGGGTGCCCACGTTGCGGTAGTAGGTTAGGCTGGCGCGGTAGTAGCCGTTCACCAGGTCGGCCTGGTTGCCCACCAACATATCGGTGAGGCCGTCGCCGTCGATGTCGCCAAAGGTGGGCGCGGCGCCTTCGCTCACGTCAATCATGTCGTTTTGCAGAAAGCCATCCGACACCTGGGTGTAGCTGGGCACGGCGCTGGCACTGCCGCTCACGTTGCGAAACTGCTGCACCGTGTGGTGCATCGTCTTGTGGTCGGCCAGGTTATCGACCTGGTTGGCCGATACTAGTAGGTCTTTCACCCCATCAAAGTCAGCATCAATCAGGAAAGGAGCCGGAAAAACCGACGTAGTGAGCGGCGTGGCAAGCGGGAAGCTGCTGGTGATGTTGGGCGATATAAAGCTGGCCACGCTGTTGGTGCCGGCATTGAGCAGGCGCGCCAGCTGCGGGCAGTTATCGCGCCCATCAATCAGGTCGAGCACGCCGTCGCCGTTCAGGTCGGTCATCACAATGTTGTGCCCCATGCTGTGTAGGGTTTGCTGCGGGCGCAGCACCTGGCACTGGACCGAGCCATTGGGCTGGTACGAAGAGCAGTCGGCGCAGGCCTGAATCAGGCCCCAGTAATTGCTGGTGCGCTGAAAGGAGTTGAGGTCGGTGCAGCTGCCGGTGCCCGTGTTCAGGTACAGCTCCAGGCGGTTAGAGGAGATGTAGTCGAAGGTGAGCACGTCGAGGCGGCCATCGCCGTTCACGTCCTGGATGGTGGGCATATTGTAGTAGCCCGTGGCCAGGTTGTAAGAGGCGGTGGGCGTGAGCGCAAAGTCCAGCTCGCCCTTCACCAGCTCAAACACCGGCCCGGTGCTAGCCGAGCCCATGTTGCGATACACCCGAATATTGCCGCCAGTAACGTAGCCAAACAGGTCGGCCTGGCCATCGCAGTTGTAGTCGCGCAGCGCCACCCAGCTTTCCAAATCGGTCGGAAACGCATTTTCATACACCGGCGCATACTGCCAGCGGCGGCCGCCCCCAGGGGCGGCCACGTTGAGAAACGTATAGCTGCGCGTGGTTTGGCGGTCGAAGGCGTAGAGGTCGGGCTGGCCATCGTAGTTGAGGTCGATGCTGCTAAACTGCGGGGCATTGAGGCCGCCGGCCCAGGCGTGGGCCAGCGTGTCGGTGCCCTGCACCACCTTGGCCACACTGGCTTCCTCAAAGCCAAAATTGGCCCCGGCGGCCTGGGCACGGGCCTGCCCCGCTACCCCCAGCAGCGGCAGCACCAACAAAAGCAGATACGATAGGCGAAACGTCATACAGTCAATTGAGATAAAGGCTTAGCTACGGCTTAATTACCGAGCAACCAGTGGCGCGCAACTAAGGTTCGGGAGTGGCTAACCGGCAAGCTACTACCGAAATGCTTGAATCGGAAATTTCAAATAAAAGGAGAGAGCAAGTAGTTTTGCAGGTTGCATAACCAGCTATTTAGTATATAATTAGTAATTGCTCTTGGATTCGTGCTAGTGATAAGCTGCTGCCTGCCCTGGCTGCGCTGCCACCCAGCCGCTACCTGCTGCGCGCTGTGGTAGATGGGCAACCCAGCCCGCCCCGCGTGGTGACGTAATGAGGCAGGCAAGCCAGTGACGGGGTAGGAGGTAGTTGGCAGGGCGAGGAGGCACGCCGAAGCAATGACAGTTACTTTGCGGCTGCAATGACATCCACGCCTCTCTACGCCCGCTACCTCGCCGCCCAGGGCCAGGTTAGCACCGATTCGCGCCAGCCCCAGTTGGGCACGCTGTTTTTTGCCCTCAATGGGCCCAGTTTCCGCGGGGCCGATTTCGCGCCCGGCGCGCTGGCGCAAGGGGCTAGCCACGCCGTGGTCGATGACGAGGCGCTGGCTGCCCAAAACCCCGCGCAGTATACCTACGCCCCCGACCCGCTGGCGGCCTTGCAGGCGCTGGCGCTGGAGCACCGCCGCCATTTCACCGGCCCAGTGCTGGCCGTGACGGGTTCGAACGGCAAAACCACCACCAAGGAGCTGCTGACGGTGGTGCTGGCGCAGAAATATAACGTGCTGGCCACCATCGGCAACCTCAACAACCACATTGGCGTGCCGCTGACGCTGCTGCGCCTGAAGCCCGAAGCGCATGACTTTGCGGTGATAGAGATGGGGGCCAACCACCGGGGCGAAATCGCCGACTACTGCCAGTGGGCCGAGCCCACGCACGGCCTCATCACCAACATCGGAAAGGCACACCTCGAAGGCTTTGGGGGCGAGGCAGGCATTGCCAAAGGCAAGGGTGAGCTTTTTGATTACGTAGCGGCGCACGGCGGCACGCTGTTCGTCAATACGCTCGATGCCAAAATCCCCGGCGTGGCGGCCGCGGCCGTAGGAGCCAGCCCCGCTGGCCCCGCGCCAGTGCTGGCCACGTACCCCGGCCCCGGCGATACCTACGCGGCCACCTTCCTAAAAGCCGACCCCGCCCTACACCTGCGGCTGTGGGATGGCACCGAAGTAGCCGCCCAGCTCACGGGCGACTACAACTTTCCTAACCTGGCCGCCGCCGCCGCCGTGGGCGCGTTCTTCGACGTGCCGGCCACCAACGTGGCCGCGGCCCTGGCCGCTTACAACCCGCAAAACAACCGCTCGCAGCTGGTGCACACCGACCACGGCAACGACTTGATACTCGACGCCTACAACGCCAACCCCAGCAGCATGGCCGCCGCGTTGCGCAGCTTCGCCGGGCGGCCAGCGCCGGCCGGGCAAGTGCGGCTAGTGGTGCTAGGCGACATGTTTGAGCTGGGCGAAACCAGCGCCGCTGAGCACCGGGCCGTGGGCGAGCTACTGGCCGAGCTGCACTTAACCAGTGCCATCCTCATCGGCCCACTTATGCAGGCCGCCGCCCAGGCACACCCCACCGCGCAGTACTTTGCCAGTAAAGCGGCCGCCGCCGAGTGGCTGTCCCACCACCCCGTGGCCGGGCAGCTGGTGCTGCTGAAAGGCTCGCGGGGCATGGGCCTGGAGACGCTGCTGCCGCTGCTGTAAAAAGTAGCTCGGTAGCCAGCAGTTGTAAGCTGCCACTTGCGGGGCGTAGCTACGTTTATTTTACCTGGCGAAACTCGGTTCTAACAGGCCGGTCGTGAATGGGTACTTCGGTTATCGATAAGTACTCTTTGGTTACTTCGAATAACTGGCAGCCAGTTTCACCCAGGGTATGCGGGTTTTTCTTAACGGGCACAATATTCAGGTAAAGCGTGCCGGGCGGGCTACCAGGCTTGGGCTTGCAAGAAGTAGTTTACGGGCTTCGCGGCGGGCTACCAGTACTTTGTCAGCGAGGCGCTGTTTTTGACCGGGCGGCCCGCCGACCAACTGGTTTTCCTGGCCGATGTCTACCAGCGCTACCCCGAGCTGCTCACCCAGGCCAATAATCTGTTTGGCCAGCTGTTGCTCGCCTACGAGAGCGTAGCCCTGCTAGGCACCGGGCAAACGGCCGCCGCCCAAGTCGCGCACCAGCGCCTGCGGCTGGCCACGCTGCTGCCGCAATATAGCTGGTTTAAAGATTATTACGAAGTGCTGTACTGGCTGGCCGCGCTGCCATTTGCCCCGCCCGCCGCGGCCATCCAGACACTTGCTCGTCAGCAGAAAGAAAAGAAAAAGCAGTAGCTAATCGCTTAAAACGGACTCTCCAACTCGGCTAGCGTGGGCAAGATGGCATCTTTGGGCGACACCAATGCCTCGCCGCTAACGCCCCAGTCGATGCCCAGGGCGGGGTCGTCCCAGCGCAGGCCGCCTTCGGCGGAGGGGGCGTAGTAGTCCGAGCATTTGTAGAGAAACAGCGTGTTGTCTTCCAAGGCCACAAAGCCGTGGGCGAAGCCGATGGGCACGTACACTGCATTGCCCAGCTCGGCGGTGAGCAGCACCTTGGCGTGCTGGCCAAAGGTGGGCGAGTCCGTTCGAATGTCAACTACTACATCGAGGGCGCGGCCCTGGGCCACGCGCACTAGTTTGGCTTGGGCGTGGGGCGGGCGCTGAAAGTGCAGGCCGCGCAGGGTGCCGGCTTTGGAAATGCTTTGATTATCCTGCACCCAGTCGAGGTGCGGCAAGCCCAGCCCTTGCATGGTGCGGGCGCTAAAGCTCTCGAAGAAAGCCCCGCGCGGGTCGCCGAATATGCGCGGGCGAAACTCAAGCAGGCCGGGCAATGAATGCGTAATAACTTCCATAAAGTGCGTGAAAGGTGCGAAGGAGTTGGCTAGAATAGAAGACGTAAAACTAATGGAGCACAGCAAACAAAGCTGGGGCTACGATAGGCGCCCGGCCTCACCCACCGCGGCCAGGTACGCGCGCAGCACCAGCTTTTCGTCAAATTTTTCTTCGGCTAGCTGGCGGCTGGCGGCGCCCATGGCGGCGAGGCGGGCGGGCGGCAGCTGGGCCACTTGCAGCAGCTTGGCGGCCAGGTCGTCGGCCGAGCGCACCTCGCAGAGGTAGCCATTGTAGCCGTGCTGCACGGTCTCGCGGCAGCCAGGTACATCGGTGGTTACCAGGGGTTTGCCACAGGCGGCGGCTTCGAGCAGCGTTTTGGGCGTGCCTTCGCGGTAGGAGGGGAGCACGATGCAATCGGCGCGGTGCAGGTGCTCGGCCACGTTGTCGGAGGTGCCCAGATAGTCTATCTGGCCTCCGGTTAGCCACTGCTCGAAGGTAGTGCGGGGCACGCCCACGCCGCCTGCTTCATCGATGCTGCCCAGCAACTGGAAGCGCACCTTATCGGCCCCCAGCGCGGCGCGTACCTGCCGGGCAGCCTCGAAGTATTCGACAATGCCTTTCTCATACAGCACCCGCGCCACCATGAGGAAGGTAAACGGCTCGCCAGCTGGCTTTTCGCGTTGCATCTGCGGCTGAAAACGCTGTAAGTCGACGCCCGAGCCGGGCACTAGGCCCGTGCGCTCGGGCCGAATCAGCCCGTAGCGGATGAACAATTCGCGGTCATCGTTATTCTGAAAAAATACCTTGTGCGGAAAGCGAAACGCCAGTTTGTATAGGCCCCGCGCCACCTTGCTCACCAGGTTTTCGATGAGAAACACCGTGCCCAGGCCGCTCACGTTGTTGATGCTGGGCACGCCCGCCAGCCGGGCCGCCAGCGTGCCGTAGATGTTGGGCTTGATGGTGAAGTGCAGCACCACATCGGGTTGCTCGCGCTTGTAAATCGCTAGAAAACGGCGGGTTAGCTGCGCATCCTTGAGGGGGTTGGTGCCCTTGTTTTCCATCAGGATGGGCACGTAGCGGCAGCCCAGCTCACTTTCCAGCCGGCCCGAGTAGGCATCGGGCGGCGCGATGGCTAGTACCTCGTGGCCGGCGGCTTGCAAGGCTTTGACCAGGCCGCGCCGGAAATTCCAGATGTTCCAGGAGGTATTTATAACGACAGCAACGCGCACTTGGGCAATCGGTGAATGAGTGAATGAGTGAGTGAGTGAATGAGCGAGTTGTGAGTGAGCGAATGATTCTAGTTTCATTCACTCATCCACAACTCGCTCATTCACTCATTGTCCAGCACAAAGGTCGGGCGAGAAACCGGCGCGGACGCTACATAAAGCGGCGGCGCGGTTATTTTCGGCGCAGTTTTCGTGTTGTGTTGCGTAATGAAACTATCCTCGACTATCCTGCTACTGCTGGCCCTGAGTGGCCGCGCCTTTGCCGGGCCGCCCGCGCCCGGCCTGCGCCTATACCGCCAAAATTGCGCCCGCTGCCACGGCCCGGACGGCCGCCTCGGGGCCAGCGGAGCCCACGACCTCACCAAGAGCAACCTCAATGCCATGGGGCGTACCTACATGGTAACCAACGGTATGGGCAAAATGCCCGCCTTCAGCAAAGAGTTGACGCCTGCCGAGATTGAGCAGGTAGTAGCTTATTCGCTGACTTTAAAGTAGTAGGCTGCCACTGCTGCTGAGCATGGTGAAAAATAGGAAGGCTGGACTATTGTGGCATACGAAAAGTGCTGTTACTTAGCGTTATTCTGCAAACCATTTCTTCTTTCACCTATGAGACACCTGTTGCTCTTCGGAACTGGCCTAGCGCTGAGTCTGGCGGCCCAACCCATTTTAGCCCAAAAAGCTGCCCCGCTGCCGGCGGGCGTCACGCAAGTGACTTCGGTAGAGGGGATTACCGAATACCGGCTGCCCAACGGGCTGCGGGTGTTGCTCTTTCCCGACCAGTCGAAGCCCACGGCTACCGTCAACATCACCTACCTGGTGGGCTCGCGGCACGAGGGCTACGGCGAAAGTGGCATGGCCCACTTGCTGGAGCACATGGTGTTCAAGGGCTCGACCAAGCATACCAATGTGCCGCAGGAGCTGACCGAGCACGGGGCCAGCCCCAACGGCACTACCTGGTACGACCGCACCAATTACTTCGAAACCTTCTCGGCGACGGACGAGAACTTGAAGTGGGCGCTCGACCTGGAGTCGGACCGCATGGTTAATTCCTTCATCGCTAAGAAGGATTTGGACAGCGAGTTCAGCGTGGTGCGCAACGAGTTTGAGAGCGGCGAAAACCGCCCCAGCCGCGTGCTGATGGACCGCGTGCTGAACGCGGCCTACCTCTGGCACAACTACGGCAAATCGACCATCGGCTCAAAGGATGACATTGAGCGCGTGCCGATTGACAACCTCAAGGCCTTCTACCAAAAATTCTACCAGCCCGATAATGCGGTGCTGCTGGTGGCCGGTAAGTTTGACCCCGCCAAGACTCTGGCGCTGGTCAACCAATACTTCGCGCCCATCCCCAAGCCCACCCGCGTGCTAGCCGCTACCTACACCACCGAGCCCGTGCAGGACGGCGAGCGTAGCGTGACCCTGCGCCGCCCCGGCGACACCCAGGGCCTAGCCGTGGCCTACCACGTAGTGGCTGGCACGCACCCCGACTACGCCGCCACCGATGTATTGGTCGATGTGCTTACCAACCAGCCCTCGGGCCGCTTGTATAAAGCCTTGGTGGAGAATAAGAAAGCTGCCAGCGAATGGGGCTTCACGCCCACGCTGCACGACCCTGGCTTTGCGTATTTCTATGCCGATGTGCGCGTGGGCCGCTCGCTCGATTCGGCTCGCACGGCCATGTTTGGGGCGCTCGATGGCATTGCCAAACAGCCCATCACGGCCGAGGAAGTGGACCGGGCGAAGACCAAGCTGCTCAAGGATGTAGAGCTGCTGTTCCAGAAAAGCGACGAGCTGGGCTTGACCCTGAGCGAGTACATGGCCACCGGCGACTGGCGGCTCATCTACCTCTACCGCGATAACCTGCGCAAGGTGACCGCTGCCGACGTGCAGCGCGTGGCCCTCACCTACCTCAAGCCCAGCAACCGCACCGTGGGTGAGTTTATCCCCGACAGTAAGCCCGACCGCACCACTGTACCCACCGCGCCCGACGTGGCCTCGCTGGTGAAAAACTACAAGGGCGAAGCCGCCATCGCGGCCGGCGAAGCCTTCGACCCCTCGCCCGCCAACATCGACACCCGCACTAAGCTGGGCCAGGAAAAGAACGGTCTGAAATACGCCCTGCTGCAAAAGCAAAACCGGGGCAACGCCGTGAACGCCGAAATAAAGCTGCGCTACGGCTCCGAAACCGCCCTCACCAACAAGCCTATGCTAGCCTCCATGACGGCCTCGATGCTGGACCGGGGCACCAAAACGCGCACCTACGCCCAGATTAAGGATGCCTTCGACCAGGCCAAGGCGCAGGTGTATTTCTACGGCGGCGGGCAAACGGCCAGCGTGGGCATTCAAACCGATAAAACGCACCTGAACAGCGTGCTAGATATCGCGCTCGACTGCCTGCGCAATCCTACTTTCCCGGCCGATGAGTTTGAGAAGCTGAAACAAGAGCGCCTGGCCCGCCTCGAAACCCAGAAGCAAGACCCGCAGGCCATGGCCTTCAACCTGGCCACCCGCCTCAGCGAACCCTACCCCAAAAGCCATCCGTTGGCCACGCTTTCGTTCGACGACCAAATTACGGCCCTCAAGGAGCTGAAAGTGGAAGACGTGCGCGCCTTCTACAAGCAGTTTTATGGGGCGCAAAATGCCACGATGGCGGTAGTCGGCAGTTTCGACGAAGCTACGTTGCGCCAGCGCGTGGACAAGCAGTTGGGCACCTGGAAAACCAGCACCGCCTACACGCGCATTCCGCTAAAGATTTTCCCAAGCACGGCCCAGAGCCAGGCTTTGCAAACCAACGACAAGGCTAACGCCATGTTCGTAGCGTCGATGAAATACCCCATGCGCGATGACTCGCCCGATTACGCGGCGCTGTACATGGCCAACTACATCCTAGGCGATGGCTTCCTGAACTCGCGCCTCGCCACCCGCATCCGTCAGAAAGAGGGCGTGAGCTACGGCGTGGGCTCGTATATGTACGCCGACGACAATGATGAAGTGGGCAGCTTCATGTCCTACGCCATCTACAACCCCGACAACTCGGCCCGCCTCGAACAAGCGTATAAGGAAGAAATAGAGCGCCTTATCAAAGATGGCGTGACGGCCGACGAGCTGAAAGCCGCCAAGTCGGCTGCCCTGCAAAGCTTCCAGGTGCAGCGCTCCGACGACCGCAACGTGGCCAGCTCCTGGGCGCAGTACCTCACGAAATCAGAAGGCCGCACCTTCACCTACGACGCGGAATTGGAGCGCCGCATCGCCGCCCTCACGCCCGAGCAGGTGAACGCCGCCGCTAAGAAATACCTCGATTACAGCAAGCTGACGATTGTGAAAGCCGGGGACTTTGCGCGCAGCGCCAAGCCGAAGGCGACTGCGCCGTAAGGCGAATTCCCCAATGGAAAAGCCCACTTCTGGCCCAGCCAGGAGTGGGCTTTTTTATGTTAGAATAAGGCTACTTTACAGGTTCCGGAAAAATATCGCTCCAATCCAGCCCCAGGCCGGGCAGCGTGGCGCAAGGCACGGGGCCAGGGACGGCGTACTCGCCAGCCAGCTGGTAGCGCCCGGTGCCCGCGTCGCGCACAAACACGCTGATAATCTGCTCGCCGGAGGGTCGCAAATGACACAGATATCGGGCTGCACTACCGTGTAGATGGCTTGGCCGGCGGTGCCGTGCTGCGGTAGGCGCACGTCGTAGGGGCCAACTCGTACTTGACATCGCTGCCGCCTCAAATAGGTACCGAAAGCACCGAGTAATTCGCCCACTACCGATTGATGTAGTTCAACCGGAGTACTCACGCGGCGCACGACCTTACCGCGCAGCAACTCCACCAATTCCTCAAACTCCTAAGAGATATAATCAGCGTAAGAATACGTGCCGTTGGGGTCGAGTTGAGCGAAGGACGTAATGGGCATATCTCAAAAATAAGTCGGCGTAATTTTGGAATTATTGCGTAGAGCTACAACCTGCTGAGCGGGTCGTTATTTATTCAACGATTCTGCTATAATTGGTGTTAACTATCCAGCGCGCTTAACCCGCGCACTCTCTGAATGTCAAAATCGAAAGACAACAACGGCAAGGGCAGCACCCGCCACATCGGGGCCAGCGACTACACGCCCGCCCGCCGCGATACCAAGCTGCCCAACCACCTCCTCAAAACGAAAACCTACGCCACGGCCAAAGAGCGCGAAACCGCCGTGCTGGTGAGCGTGCCCCCGCGCCGCCAAAACGACGCGCAAACCACCGAATACCTTGACGAGCTGGCCTTTCTGATTGAAACGGCCGGGGCCGAAGCCACCAAGCGCTTTGTGCAGAAGCTCGAAAAGCCCGACATCCGCACCTACGTGGGCGAGGGCAAGCTGGCCGAAATCAAGGCCTACGTGACGCACGAGAAAAGCAGCATGGTCGTGTTCGACGATGACCTGTCGCCCTCGCAGCTGCGCAATCTGGAGGCCGAGCTGCAAGTGAAAATCGTGGATAGGTCGCTGCTCATTCTTGATATTTTTGCCCTGCGGGCTAAGTCAGCTACCTCGCGCACGCAGGTCGAGCTGGCGCAGTACCAGTACCTGCTGCCCCGCCTCACCGGCCTCTGGACCCACTTGGACAAGCAGCGGGGGGGCGTGGGCATGAAAGGCCCCGGCGAAACGGAAATCGAAACCGACCGTCGCATTGTGCGCGACCGCATCGCCTTCCTCAAGGAAAAGCTCGAAGACCTCGACAAGCAAGCCCACACCCAGCGTAAGACCCGCGCCAGCAGCATCCGGGTGGCGCTGGTGGGCTACACCAACGTGGGCAAAAGCACGATAATGAATTTGCTCGGCAAGGCCGAAGTCTTTGCCGAAAACAAGCTCTTCGCCACCGTCGATGCCACCACGCGCAAAGTGGTGCTCGACAACCACGTGCCCTTTCTGCTAAGCGATACGGTTGGGTTTATTCGCAAGCTGCCCACCAAGCTCATCGAAAGCTTTAAGAGCACGCTTGATGAAATTCGGGAGGCCGATTTGCTGATTCACGTCGTGGATATTTCGCACCCGGCCTTCGAGGAGCACATGGAAGTGGTGAACGAAACGCTCCGCGAAATTGGCGCGTCGGATAAGCCGTCCTTGCTGGTATTCAATAAAATAGACCAGTATAAGCAGGACGCTGACCCGATGCCGAATTTCACGGACGATGAGGCCGACGCTGAGTTTCCGATTGACTTTTCGGAGCCCGCGCCGCGCCCGCCGCTCGAGCAGCTGCAAGAAACCTATATGGCCCGGCTGCACGACCCGGTAGTGTTCATTTCGGCGCAGCAAAAAGAGAATATCGAAGCCCTCCGCGAGTTGCTGGGCCGCAAAGTGGCTGAGCTGTACCAGATACGGTACCCCTACAGCAACAACCAGTACGGCCAGTACGACGCCGTGGCAGAGTAGCCGTCTGTCATTGCGAGGAGGAACGACGAAGCAACCTTTCCTTTACACCAGCGAACGTTCGCTAGGCGTGAAGGAAAGGTTGCTTCGTCGTTCCTCCTCGCAATGACAACTGTAACCTGCTTTTACTTTGCATACCCTCGACCAGCTGCGCGCCGGCCAACTACTCGGCGCTACGCGCCTCGACCTCTCGGCCGGTCTCACCGAGTTTCCTCGCGAGATTTTCGACCTCGCCGACTCGCTCGAAATCCTTAACCTGTCGGATAATATCCTGTCAGCCCTGCCCGACGACTTGCCGCGCTTGCACAAGCTGCGCGTGCTTTTCTGCTCCGATAACCAGTTCACCACCGTGCCCGAGGTGCTGGGCCAGTGTCCGCAGTTGAGCATGGTCGGCTTTAAGGCCAACCAGATACGCACGCTGCCCGCCGCCGCGTTGCCGCCGCAGCTGCGGTGGCTTATTCTGACTGATAACCAGCTGGAAGAATTGCCGCTAGAAATTGGTAACTGCCACCAGCTGCAAAAGCTGATGCTGGCCGGCAACCAACTCAACAGCCTGCCCGAAACGCTTGCTAACTGCGCCAGCCTGGAGCTGCTGCGCATTGCCGCCAACCAGCTCAGCGAGCTGCCGGCCTGGCTGCTGGCCATGCCCCGGCTGAGCTGGCTGGCCTACGCGGGCAACCCGTTTTCGGCGGTGGCCGAGGCGGCGGTGGTGGCTAGGCATCCTATTGCGGCTATTCCGTGGGGGCAGCTGCACATCGAGCAGCAGCTGGGCGAGGGGGCGTCGGGGGTTATTTACCGGGCCGGGTGGCACCGGGGCGCGGCCGTGCCCACGGAAGTAGCCGTCAAGCTTTTCAAAGGAGCCGTAACCAGCGACGGCCTGCCGCACAGCGAGATGGCCGCCTGCATCAGCGCCGGCCAGCACCCCAATTTGATTGCCGTGAAAGGCAAAATCGCCCAGCACCCAACCCAAGCCGAAGGGCTGGTGCTAGAGCTTATCGACCCGGTTTTTGGCAACCTTGCCGGCCCGCCCAGCCTGGCCACTTGCACCCGCGATGTGTACGCGCCGGGCACCGAGTTCAGCCTGAAAGCGGCGCTTCAAATGGCGCTCGGCATTGCCTCGGCGGCGGCGCATCTGCACGCGCAGGGCATTATGCACGGCGACTTATACGCGCACAATATTCTCTACACCGAGGCGGGCGAAAGCCTGCTGGGCGACTTCGGCGCCGCGTGTTTCTTCGACCCCGCCGCCGTGGCTATCGCCCAAGCCTTGCAGCAGCTGGAGGTGCGGGCGTTTGGCTGCTTGCTCGAAGAGCTATTGGCACACTGCCCCGCGGCTGCGGCGGGGCCGACTGCCCGGCAGGCTTGGCAAAATCTACTGCGGCATTGCACGCAGCCCGAGGTGGCGGCCCGGCCGCTATTTGGGGAAATCAAGCAGCAATTAGCCGTTATTAAGAGCCTCTAAACTGTTATGCTGCGCTACGCTCAGCATGATGAACGCTCCTGATAGATAACAAAAACGTCCCCGGATAACCGTTAGCTGAAGTAGTTTTGCCCCATGAAAACGCTGTACTTAATGCGCCATGCCAAGTCGAGCTGGAGCTTCGACGACCTGAGCGACCGCGAACGCCCCCTCAATGACCGGGGCCGCGACGATGCCCCGCGCATAGGCCAGGCCCTGGCCAAGCGCCACCTCGCGCTCGACCTGATGGTGAGCTCGCCGGCCGTGCGCGCCCTGAGTACGGCCGTGCTTGTGGCCCGCGAACTGCACTACCCGCACGACAAAATCCGGGTGGAGCCCAGCATCTACGAGGCCGATTTAGATACGCTGCTGGCCGTTATTCAGGCCCTGCCCGACGAGGCGGGCTCGGTGCTGCTCACGGGCCACAACCCCACTATTACCGACGTGGCCAACTACCTCTCGCCCTCGCCCTTGAGCGGCGAAATGCCCACGGCCGGCGTCCTCTGCCTGCGCTTTCAGGTTGAAAATTGGGCTGAGGTGAAGCGGGCCAATGCCGAGTTTTACTTCTTCGACAGCCCCAAAAACGAGAAGTAAGGAAAGTGTTTCAAGGTGTTAAGTATAAGTTGTGAGTTGGGCCAGTGGCGTTAGATTATTGCTGCCCGGCCCCAAAGTTGCGTACAAGGCGCACTGTTAAGCCCGAGCGTTCGCCAAGCCTAACTCTTAACTCAAAACTCTTAACTTTTAACGCTTTTGAAGACCCTGCCCCGCGACCTGAGCTGGCTGCGCTTTAATGCCCGTGTGCTGCAAGAAGCGCAGTGCCCCGAGGTGCCGCTGCTGGAGCGCCTAAAGTTTCTGGCCATTTTTTCGAGCAACCTCGACGAGTTTTTTAAGGTGCGGGTGGCCACGCTGCGGCGGCTGGTAAAGCTCAAGAAGAAAACCCGCTCGCAGCTGCAAGCCAAGCCCAAGCGCGTGCTGGCCGAAGTTCTGGCCGAGGTACACCGCCAGCAAGTGGAGTTTGGGCGCACCTACCGCGAGCAGGTGCTGCCCGCCCTCAGTGAGGCCGGCATCCGGCTGCTGAGCGCCGAAGAATTGACGGAAACGCAGCACGCCTGGGTGCAGCAGTACTTCGAAAAGCACGTGCGCGACCTGCTCTCGCCGGTGGTGCTGGACGAGACGCTGCACCAGCTTTTCCTGAAAGACCAGGCCGTTTACCTCACCTTCTTCCTCACCAAGCCCCAGGTTAAAACCAAAAAAGCTGACGCCGAGCGCGTGGTGCTGATGGAGTTGCCCACCAAGCGCCACGGCAGCCGCTTTGTGCCGCTGCCCGGCGGCGCGGGCACCCCCGAGGCCCCGCATCAGGTGCTGTTTCTCGACGATGTGGTGCGCGTGGGGGCGGCCAGCCTGTTCCCAGCTTATAAAGAGGTGCAGGTCAATGCTATCAAGCTGAGCCGCGATGCTGAGCTGGACATTGAGGAAGAAGTATCGGGCGACTTGCTGGCCAAAATTCGCAGCAGCCTGGCCAAGCGCGCCACCGGCTACCCGGCCCGCCTGCTCTTCGACCCCGAAATGCCCAAGGAGGTGCTGCGGGCGATAAAACAGAAGACCGGCATCGAAGATGAGGAGTTGGTGGAAGGCAGCCGCTACCACAATTTCCGCGATTTTTTTGGCTTCCCCAGCTTTGGGCGCTCCGACTTGCTGAATCTCACCTGGCCCGAGCTGGCGCACCCCTCGCTGCCGCGCACGGGGCTGCTGCTGCCCGCCATTGCGCAGCGCGACCACCTGTTGCACCCACCCTACCAGTCTTTTGATGCTGTGCCGCGGCTGCTGCGCGAGGCAGCCAGCGACCCCAGCGTGAGCAGCATCAGCATCACGCTCTACCGGGTGGCCCCCAAGAGCGCTGTGGCCAAAGCTTTGCTCAAAGCCGTGAAAAATGGCAAGCAGGTAACGGCCGTGGTGGAGCTGAAAGCGCGCTTCGACGAGGAAAGCAATATGCACTGGGCCGAGAAATTGCAGCGTGCCGGGGCGCACGTCATTTTCACGCCGCCCGAGCTTAAGTGCCACGCCAAGCTGCTGCTCATCACGCGGCGCGAGGGCGAGCAAGATGCGCTGCGCCGCTACGCCTACCTCAGCACCGGCAACTTCAATGAGGCCACGGCGGGCCTCTACGCCGACCACGCCCTCTTCACAGCCAACGCTGAAATTGCGGCCGAAGTAGACCAGGTTTTTCGCTACTTCATAACTGGCGAAGAGCCCACCCAGCTCAACTACCTGCTGGTGGCTCCCTTTACGCTGCGCAAGCAGCTGCTGAAGCTGATAGCTGACGAGGCCGCCCGCGCCCGCAAAGGCAAGGAAGCGTATATTATCTTGAAGCTGAACGCGCTGGAAGACACCGGCATGATAGCCGCGCTCTACGAGGCCAGCCAGGCCGGCGTGCGCATCGAGCTGCTCATTCGGGGCATTGGCTGCCTGGTGCCGGGCCAGCCCGCACTCAGCGAAAACATCACCCAGCGCGGCCTGCTCGACCGGTATCTGGAGCACGCCCGCATCTACGTATTTGCCAACGGCGGCGCAGAAAAAGTGTACCTCTCCTCGGCCGATTGGATGACCCGCAACCTCGACCGCCGCGTGGAAGTCGCCTTCCCGCTGCTCGACGAGCCCCTGCGCGCCGAAGTGCGCCACCTGCTCGACCTAGAGCGCGCCGATAATCTGAAAGCCCGTGACTTTGACAACCACCTGCTGCTCTCGGCCGAGGGTGCGCCGCCCGTGCGGGCGCAGGAGGCCGAGTACCAGTACTTGAAAAAGCTGGCGGGCCGGCGGCGGGCGAAAAAATCAGCTTAAACTGTCTGTCATGCTGAGCGCAGCGAAGTCGAAGCATCTCTACCGCCTCGTTGAACAGTTCGGGTGAAGCGGCCAAGATGCTTCGACTCCGCTGTGCTACGCTCAGCATGACAACTAGCTTTCTTCTTAACCTAAGCTCTTTACCGCCGCACACCCGCCTTTTCGAGTAGCTTGCGGGGCGGCACCGCAAATACCTCCAGGCTCACGTAGGGCGCGCCGCCGAGCTTGGTGCGAATGATGCGGTCGCGGTCGGCATTGGTGCGGTCGAAGGCATCGAAGGCGTAGTTGTAGCGGTAGCCACCCTCGGCTCCCAGCCACAGAAACGATAGCAACTCGCGCTCCCAGCGCAGCCGGAATTTTACTTCGGTTTCGCGTAGCTCGAGGCTGCGCAGGGGCTGCTTGCCCGTGCCCAGGGGCAGCTCTTGGCGCAGGGCCACGATGTAGTTGAAGCCATCGACCGAGTAGCCCGCGTAGAACAGCGAGCGCTCGGTGGCATTGTAGCGCACCGATACGCGGGCCGGAAACACGCCCTCCACGCCCCAGTGGTCGTTGAAGGTGCGGTTGTAAATAATGGCCGGGTACAAGCTGAGCCGCCCAAACGTGTAGCCGTACTGAAAGCCCACGCCCCACGAAAAGCGCGGGCTGCGCTTCCAGCCATAGAAAGCCTCGGCTGAGGCCCGCAGGTAGTTGGTGTCGCCGATGTCCGTGCCCGAGGTGTAGTCGCCCGATAGCTCGGTTTTGACCCGCGCCAAATACCAATGCACGGCATCGACCGGCCGAATAAAGGCGAACTGCACGCCGGTGCTTTTCAGACCCTTGTTTTCGAGGTTGTCAAACAGGCTGTAGTTAGTGGGCTTGCTGTCAAATTTGAACTCCTCGCGGTCGTAGTTCAAGCCCACGATAATCTTGAGGTGCGGCCGGTTCCAGGCCGGAATGTAGCCTTTGAAAATGAGGCGGCCGTTGCGCTTGGCGTCCGTGTTGTAGTCGCTCACGCCGGCTACCTGGCCTGTGGCCGCCACGCTAAAGGGCGTGGTGCGCTCGTAGTGCAGGATAATGCCCTTGCTCGGCCCCATGCCCAGCACCGAAGGGTTGGCAAACTGCTGCTTGTCGTTGAGGTCGGGGGCGCCGCGGGCCGAGTCGAGGGCCGTGGGCGCGGGGGCTGGGTAGATGCGCGGTATCTCCTGCGCCCGGGCGGTGCCCGCGAGCGCCCAGGCGCCCAGCAAGCAGCAATAACTAATGCGAATTTGGGTAGGCAATAACGGCATAAGCAGGTCGATGCCCAGCTAAAAAGAGGGAACCGGCCTGCTTACGTGAATAACCCGTGAATGGCTGTTTGGCAGGCGCTGCGCTTAGGCTTGCGCGGGCATTTCCTCGGGCTTGGAGAGCAGCCCGGCAATCAGCCCAAACACCCCGATGACCAGGAAGGTATTGCGCACTTTCTTGTTTTTGGCAAAGCCAAACAGCCACGGGGCCGTGAGGGCGGTGAGGCCGCCCAGCGTGTCGATGGCCAGGTGCGCTTTATACGGCATCACGGGAATGGGCCCCCACTCGGCGCGGGTGAATAAGCTGGAAACTAATACGGTAGTGCTGAGCACGTGGCACAAAGTAGTGGCCGCCTTTTCGTCTTTAAACCCCAGCAGAGTGGGGGCCGACGACACGAGCGGCACGTAGGAATAATCGGTAAAAGCGTGTTGGCGGCGCGAGATGGGCTGGTCCATAAAGGCGTACTAAAAGAGGTTTTTGCTGGGGCACTGCACCCTAACTAACTAGGCCAGCTAACGGCAGCCCCCGGCGAAAGGATATAGCCGAGGCTACTTTGGCCGCGCCCAAAAAAGCCCCGCAGGACGTACTGCGGGGCTTTTTCTGGAAATTATGACTGGCCAGCCGGTGCCGGTGCCTGCCTAGCTGCCGCCGTCCTCGTCGCTGCGCAAAAAGCCCTGCGCAATGGCGTGGCGCACCAGGGCCGCCGTGTTCTTGGCCCCGGTTTTTCCCAGGATATTCTGGCGGTGGGTTTCGACGGTGCGCTTGCTGGTAAAAAGCTGGTCGGCAATCTGCTGCGTGGTGAGGCCCTCGGCCACCAGCTGCAGCACCTCTTGCTCGCGGCGCGAGAGGGGCGAGGCCACGTTGAGGGGGGCTGTGGACGGCTGGGTCGTAATGGCCAGCACGGTGTCGAGCAGGCTCAGGGCTACCTCCGAGCACAAAAAACGCTTGCCCGCTGCCACAGTCTGAATGGCGGTCAGAATCTCACTCTTATCGGCATTCTTCAACAGATAGCCGTGCGCCCCGGCCGCAAACGCCTGCCCAATGCTGCGTGGCTGGTCGACCATCGAGAGCATGAGCACCCGCACTTGTGGGTACTCGGCGTGCAGCCGCTGGGCCGTGGCAATGCCATCGAGCAGGGGCATATTCATGTCGAGCAGCACCACATCGGTGGGGGTAGTGGGCAGCTGGTCGAGCAGTTCCTGGCCATTGGCAGCCTCGCCTACCACCTCAATGCCCGGCTCCTGGCCCAGAATAGCGCGCAAGCCATTGCGCAGTACGGCGTGGTCGTCGACGATGAATAAGTGAGTCATGAGGCAAGGGTATTAGCCAGTGGAATACGTAGTTGAAGCTGGGTGCCGCGCTGGGGCACCGAGCTAAGGTGCACGGTGCCGCCCAGCAGCGCCACGCGGTGGCGCAAGGTTTTAAGGCCGATGCCGGTGGTGGTGGCCGTAGACTCGAAGCCCTGGCCATTGTCTTCGGCGCGCACCACCAGCCAGCCGGGCAGGGTTTCGACTTCGAGGGTGGCCTGGGTGGCGTGGGCGTGCTTCACTATGTTTTGGGCTACCTCCTGGGTCAGGCGGTACACGGCCACTTGCAGCGGCAGGGCCAGGGGCTGCTCGGCATCGAGGTGCACCAGGCACTGCCAGCGCAGCTGGGGGCTACTAAGGCTGCTGCAAATGTCGTGCAGGGCGGCGGCTAGCCCAAACTCGGCCACGATGCCCGGCGTGAGCTCGTGCGAGAGGATGCGCACCTGCTGGATAACCTCGGACAGCAGGCGGGTGGCCTCGCGGTGGGCGGCGGCCAGGGCGGGCGTGGTGGCTAGCTGCGGGGCCTGGGTTAGCTGGTCGAGCTGCAGCTTGGTGGCGTACAGCATCTGGCCCAGGCCGTTGTGCAGGCTCTCGGCTATGCGGCGGCGCTCTTCTTCCTGGGCCTCCAGCACGGCCGCCATGCGCGCCCGCTGCTGGCCCAGGCGCATGTGCAGGTTTTCCTGCTCCAGGCGCTGCACTGCGCTGATGTCGAGGTCCACGCCCAGCATGCGCAGGGGTTCGCCTTGCTCGTCATACTGCATAAGGGCCTTGAGGCGCAGCGTTTTTACCTGGCCCGCCACCCCTATGCGCAGCGTCTTTTCGAAGCCCGAGCTGCCTGCGCGCAGGTGGTGCACCAGGCGCTCGGCAATGGGCCGGTCCTCGGGCACCACAAAATCGAGGTAGGTTTGGGGCGAAACCAGGCTGCCCGGCGGCAGACCAAACAGCCGGTACATGCCCGCCGACCACGTGAAGATGCCCGTGTGCAGCTCGTAGTCCCAGTTGCCAAGCCCGGCTAGCTGCTCCGACTGCCGCAGCAGCCCCAGGTTTTTGCGCAGCTCTTCGTCGGCGCGCTTGCGGGCGCTGATGTCGAGGTTGGAAGCCACCAGGCCATCGCCCAGCCGCACAAACATGGAGGCGCACCACAGGTCGAAGCCATCCTGGCCGTAGTAATATTCGAGGCTGGCCGGCTCACCGGTTTCCAGCACGTGCAGCATCACCTCAAACAAACCCACGGCGCGCAAACCGGGAAATTCGGCCAGGTACAGCTTGCCCACCAGGTCGAGGCGCTGGGTGGCCCGCGCCAGCTCCAGGTTGGCAATGTCGATGCGAAAATCGGTGATAGTGCCGGTCTCATCGCGCACGGCCCGCAGCACCGACATGGCAAAGGGGTTGGTATCGTACATGCTCTGCAGCAGGTCGTTGCTGCCTTGCAGGGCGTGGGTGCGCTCGGCCACTTGCTGCTCGAGCGAGGTGGTGAGGGCCTGAAGCTGCTGCTCGGTTTGCTTGCGGGCGGTAATGTCGTCGTAGAGCACCGCAAAGCGCTCGCCGCCCTGCGGATAAGCCGTGACCTGATACCACCGCCCGAGCGCGTTGGCGTAGTGCTCGAACCGGGCCGGCTCGCCGGTGTCTACCACGCGCCCGTAGAGCTGGTGCCACCACCGGTCGAGGCTGGGCAGCACCTGGCTGGCGAGCTGGTGCAGGGCCGTGGCGCGGGGCAGGCCGGTTTGGCGCTCCCAGGCCGGGTTCAGCTCCAGGTAGTACCAGTCGGTGGGCTGGCCCGCCGCGTCGCGCACCAGCTCGCACACCGCAAAGCCCTGGTCCATAGTTTCGAAAAGCGTACGGTATTTTTCTTCCGATTGGCGCAGCGCATCCTCGGCTAGGTGCTGGTACTGGTTGCCGCTCAGCTGCTGGGCGGTCACATCTTGCCAGTACACCAGCGTATGGCCGGCTTGGCGGGCGCTGGTTTGGGTGAGCCACTGCTGGCGGGCGGGCACAAAGAAGGTGGCCGCGGGCAGCTCGGCCCCCGCCGCCAGCTGCTGCAAGGCCTCGTGCAGCAGCACCGGCAGGCTGGCCGGTGCCAGGCTGGCCACCGGCTGCCCCTGCACCACGGCCTGCGCCAGGCCCCACCACGCGGCCGCCTGCTGGTTGAGGCGCTGCACAATGCCGCCGGCCCCCAGCACCAGCAGGCCCAAGGGCAGGGCATCGAGCAGGTGGTCGGCGGTGGGAAGGGCTGCCGCTTCGGGTGAAGGAGTAGGTGGCAAGGTCATTAGGAATGAAGCTGACGCATAACCAACCTAGTAAATGCCGAGCGAGTTTGGCTGTACTTATTCCGGCCCGGTGGGGTTGTGGCAAAGGCTGGCAACTGCCGCGGTGTACTACGCTGCTACTCGGGTTAGTACGTTATATCAGCCGCTGGTTGAAGTGCTGGCGCGGCTGGGGTAGCCAATGCAACAGTACTATTTTTACTGGCTAGTTTAGTTAGCAGTGCCGCCGTACTTTCGCCTCTATGCCCACCACCCGCACCAGCGTTTTCATCAGTTACAGCCACGCTGACTTGCAATGGCTACGAATGTTGAACATACACCTGGAAACATTGACGCGCGAGCAGAAAGTGGAAATATGGAGTGACCAGAAAATTCGTAAAGGGGCTCGTTGGCGCGAGCAAATTCATAAGCAGCTGGCAATGGCTCGGGTCGGCATTGTTCTGGTAAGTGCTGATTTCCTAGCTTCTGATTTCATTCATGCGGAAGAGCTACCCCCTCTGCTGGAAGCTGCCGACAAAGAAGGTGCTACGCTGCTCACCATCATTGTGCGGCCATGTGCTGGGGCTTTTCAGGATTCACCCTTGAGTCAACTGCAAGCCATGAATGGTCCACACATGCCATTATCAAAGATGAATAAAAACCAGCGGGAGGAGTTAATGGATAGCGTGTATGGCGAGTTGCGAAATATCTTCCGAACACCAGCCGCCAAACCTAAACCTGTTTCTACTAAAGCCAAGCTGACTGATAAAACGCTTAAACGGGTGCAAAGTGTAGCCGACGCCAGCCCAGCTGAGGAAGCTGCTGCTAAAGCGAAAGAAATTGCCCAGCAAAAAGCAATAGCAAAAAGAAGAGTGGCCGCCGCTGCGAAAAAGCTGGCAGATGCGAAGAAGACTGATGCGGAAAAGAAGCCCGCTACCAAAAAAGCACCGGCTCGCCCAGCTAGCACCCGCGCCAAAAAGAAGTAACTCCTCCTCGCATGGCCGCACCTACCAGGGGCAGCAGCCACCGGCCCTCTAGCAGCCCGTTATGAAAATATCATGGACCCCTATTTCGCCTAGTGGCTTCCACCCCCTCGCACCGGCCGACCTGCTGCCCTACTTCGCCGACGACTTTGACATGCTACACCAAGCCGGCCGGCAGCGTATGGTAAGCCGCCTACTGGCTTACTTAGCCGAGTTGGCTGCCTTTCAACTCCCTATGGAAATCTGGCTCGACGGTTCCTTCACCACCCGTTGCCCCGAACCTGACGACATTGACTTGGTAGTACTGCTGGCCCCGCACGACGTAGACCGGCTCAGTCCCGCTCAGCAAAGCCGCCTCTCGCGGCTGCTTAATGAGCGCGAGCGCGTCCGTATCCGCTACGAATGTGACGTGTACCACGTAAACATCCAGGACGCGGAGCGGCGGCGCTACTGGACCCGCACTTTTGCTACCAACCACGACGGCACTACCAAGGGCATTTTTACACTAACCCTCTAACCCACCCCGCATGAGCAATATCACGCACTTGCAAGCCCTGCGGGAAGACGCCTCGGCCCAGGCCCGCGAGTACGAGCTACTCACGGACCAGTCGCCCGCCAACGAGTTTTACCAACTTACCTATGCGCAAGCTTGCGAGCGGGCCGAAAGCCTGCGCCTCAATATCCTAGAAGCACAGCAGCAGCGCGAAAAGGAAATTGTAGAAGTTCGCCTTATTGGCAAGTCGGCTGTGCGTGGCACCTTGCCACTCAATGCGCTAGCGGCGGTTACGGGGGCACTCAATGACACCGTGCAGCGCATCTCACTCTATACAGCCGCCGGGGCCAAGGCCACCAAAAAGCTAGAAGAGGAAGTAGCGCGGCGGCTCGACCTGCGCTTGGCCAGCGTCGCATCCGGCTCTACCCGCCTGTTCATTTCCGGTCAGGTCAGCCCCGATTTGTTTGGCTACAGCCTGCTTACCACCGCACTCGACCGCACCTTCAATCTGCTCGATGCGAAAGCGCCCGCCGCCCTACTCGACCAGGTTTCCGGCGTAGGGCACCATAGCATCATCGCCCTCAAGCGGTACCTGAAAGGCTTGCACGACTTTGGCCTAGAAGCCGATATGAGTTGGGATACGCCAGCCGAAGAGTTTCGCACCTGGCATGGCAGCAAAAGTCGCCTGGTTTCACTGGGCAACATGCTAGGCCGGGTAGAAGCCGAAGCTCCTATCACACTGCACTTCTCCGGCACCGTCATTAGCCTTAGCCTACGCGGCACCGTGGAACTGGCCGATAACCAACGCGGCCAGCTTACGGCTCACTATTTTGATGCCCTGCTGCCTGCCATTCAGCAGCTCCACGTTGGGCAGGAGTGTAGTGGCACCCTCGTAAGACAAACCGTGGTACATACCACTACCAACCTACGCAAAGCCACCTACACCATCGGGGCAATCAGCGCAGCACAAGCACAAAATGCTTAGGGCTGCCCATCATTAAAGAAGCCCCGGCCGCCACTCTGGCAGCCGGGGCTTCTTTATTGCCCAAAAACCAACTCCCTAAAACAAGAAATCAAACCCCACAAACGCCAGCCGCTCCTCGCCAAATGAGTACGTGACGTTGATAACCGCCTGGTCGAGGATGTTGACGAACGCCCCGCCGCCGAAGCCCGAGTGAAAGGCCGCAATGCCGGTGCGCGTATCATTGCCTGAGTACACGCGGCCCGCATCGGCGAGGCCCAGCACGCCGAAGGTGCCGGGGAAAAGGTAGGCGTTGAACTTGAACAAGTGCAGGCGCGCCTCGAAGTTGCCGTAGAGCGCATCGCGGCCCGCAAAGCGGGTGCGGCGGTAGCCGCGCAGGTTGGTGGTGCCGCCCAGCGTGTTGGCCTGGTAAAAGCGGTAGTCGCCGATGTTGTGCTGCCAGCCCACCCGGCCCGCGTAGGTGAGGCGGAACGGGAAATTAGGCGTCAGATAGGCCTTGAGCTCGGTGGCGAAGCGGCCGTACTGCAGGCCGTTTTTATCGAGCTGAAAGTTGTACTGAAACTCGTTGTGCCACTGAATGCCGATACGCGGGTCTTTGGGGGTAGACTGCGCCCCAAAGTCGAGATACAGCAGCCCGCCCAGGTAGTTGGTGGCCTGGAAGTCGGAAGCCCGCACGCCGAAGCGCTCGTTTTGGTAGGCCGCGCCTGGCCGCGTGCCGTTGGCATTGATGCTGTCGGCAATCACCGACCCGATGGGCGACTGCTCGACGCGAAAGCGGTCGAACTGCGGCCCAATGCCGATCTTGCCAAACGACGACACCGGCACCTCAAACGTGGGGGCCACGTAAAAGCGGTCGAAGCGAATGCGGTAGGCACTATTGACCGAGCGGTTGGTGGCCTGGTCGTGGTTTTCCACGGCCGCATTCTGGGTGTTGTTGCCGATGCCGAAGAAGTTGTACAGCAGCTGCGGGCCGTAGTACTGGGCCGCCACGTGCAGGTTGGTTTTGCCCCCAAACACGCTCGTAAACTGCCCCGCGTAGCGCATGTTAAACGCCTCGCGGGCCGGCGCAAAGTTGGCCGTCAGGGTCTGCTCCGAGCTGTATGGCTCGCGCCGGAAGGCATAGCGCCGGTGCGTGATGCCACCCCCGATGAGCAAGCCATCGTCAATGTTATACCCAAAAAACAGCGCCGGCCCGGTGTAGTTGAGGCGATAGTCCTTGAGGTCGAAGCGGTGCGGGTGGTCGTAGCGGCTCACATCCACGCCCGGCTCTAGGCGCAGGCGCGACTCGCCTAGCTTGTTGATAATCACGTTGCCGGTGTCGGCATCGTATACCTGGGTGCGGTGGCGCATGCCTGCCACCCGCGAGTTGTCGATGATGCTATCGCGGCTGGTGCCCCCAATAATGCGGATTTTGTGGCCCTGGCGCTCGTCGCCCGTCAGGTCATACACGTCGTTGCCGCTGATGCCGTAGAGGCGAATCTCGTCGGTTTTGCGGTCGAAGGTGCGGTCGTAAAGCACCTTGCTCAGCGCGCCCTTCTTGCTGATTTTCTGCATCACCACGTGGGTTTTGTGGTCAGGCAGGCGCGTCACGGTGAATTTCTCGTCCTTCTGCGAGCCGCGCACCTCCACGATGTCGCTCATCAAATCGGCGTACTTGGCGGCCACGTCGGGCAGCAGGTCGCGGCGGCTTTTCAGCTTGGCTACAATCTCGGCCCCGTGCTCGGCGTATATCTGCTTGGGCCACTTCTCAGCAAAAGCTTTTTCAATGACAGCATCCGTCAGCTGGGCCTTCATAATCTCGGCCTGCTTCACCCATTCCGCGCGGCTCACGCCGCTCAGATACAGCCGGTCGTTGGAAAGGCCAGTCTGGTTGAGGCCCTTGTAGTCGCCGTAGGTGTAGCCAAAATTCTGGAAGTTGCGCACCGCAAACTTCTTCGAAATCAGCGAGGGCAGCACGCCATCGCCCTTAAAAAAGGCAATGTCGCGGTCTTCCGGCACGGCCGTAAAAATCTTGTCGCCGTCCTTGGTTTTGTGCTGGGCCCAGCGCCACTGGTCTTCGTGGCGGTCCCAGTCACCTATCCACATATCAAACAGGCGCGAGCGGGCAAAAGCCGGCTGGTCCACCTTGTTGTCGTTGTCTTGCAGCAGCTCTTCGAGCATCTTGTCGGTGCTCACCAGCTTTTTGGCAAAGCCCAGCGAAGCGTCGTTGTCTTGGCTACCCTTGGCGTCTTCTTCTAGGGCGGCCGGCTTGTCGGCAAAGCCCTGCTGGTACTGGCCCAGCGCTGGGTCATTAGGCACGTACACGTAGCGCGGGTTGGTGTGCAAGATGCCGGCCGCCGTGGCCAGCGGCGGCAGCACAAACGACGCATACGGGTGCTGGGCCGATATTTGGTCTTGCAGCACGGCCAGCGCCAGCCCGGTGCGGAAGCCCTCGGGTAGCACCGCGGCGGGGTCCTTATCAATGCCGCGGATAGTGAAATAATAGCCATCCTCGTTGCGCACTTTCAGCGAAGCCGTTTGCTTGCCGCCGCCCGTTTTGTAGGGAATCAGCCCGCCCTCGGCCGTCTTAATATCGAGCACCGGGAAGGCTACCGGCGTGGCCCATTCGGCGCGGTAGTGTTCGCCCAGCAGCCAGTTGTGAAAGCGCTTGTGCTGGTTGTAAACCGGGTTGATGGCCACCGTCACGGTGCTGTCTTTGTAGTCGGGGCGCTTGGTGGTCGAGGTCACTACGGGCGTGCCCATGGGCTTGCCGGCGGCTTTGGCAGCGGCGGTTTCGAGGTCGTCTTTGCTTTGGTTGCCCTTGCGGGTGTTGGCGGTGGCGGCGGGCGCGCCCATGCCCTGCACGCGGTTGGCGTCGGGCTTTTCCTGGTTTACGGGGCCGCCGGGACCCTTAGTTTTAGCGGTGGCGCGGCCGCGGCCCAGTTCGGCATACACCTGCTGGCGGTACACGCGGCGGGCGCTCTGGCCCTTGTCGCTGTCATTCGGAATCAGGTACTCGACCCACACCTGCCCATCGTCGTAGTAATTGAGGCGCGCAAAGCCCTTTTCCTTATCCGAAAACAACGCGTCGCCTCCCGCGCCAGGCTTCACGTGCTGGGTTTTGCAGCCCGAGCCGCTCGTGATAAAGTAGGCGTTGACATCGGGGTTTTCGATGTATTGTAGGTTGTGCTCGTGGCCGTTGGCGTAAATAATGTTCGGGTACTTGGCCATAATGGCCAGCATGCCCTTGCGGTATTCCTGGTACACCGGGGCCGGAATATCTTGGTTAATCCCGCCGTATTTCCGCGCCAGCGGGTAAATCGACCCAATAACCGGCAGCGGCACAAACGCATACTTAAACACGATGCTGAGCGGAAACACGTGGTCGGCAAACGTAAAATAGCCCCCGTGAATGCCATCCGAGTACATCGGGTGGTGCGTCACGATGAGAATGTGCTTGTCTTGATTATCCTTGATAACCTGCTCAATCTGGGCAAACGCCTCCTCGGCATTATCAGCCCCGCAGGCATCGCCAAACGGCCGGTTGGCCTGGTCGGTGAGAAACCACTGCGTATCGATGGCAATCATCACCAAGTCGTCGCGCAGGCGGATTTCATACGGGCCGGGGCAGCCGTTGCGGGGCACCAGAAAGTCGCCGGTATAGGCAAACGCCGCCGAGTCGCTGGCCAGGTAGTGCTCGGCATAGGTCTGCTCGCGCAGCAATTGCTCGGCCCCGCCCCTGATGCCCTGAATCCAGTCGTGGTTGCCGGGTACCATGTATTTCTCGCCCTTGTAGCCTTTTAGGGCATCAAGCTGGGTGCGCAGGCGGCCTTCGGCAATCTTGCGGTCGTAGGCCCCCTCGCGGGGCATTCCCTGGTTGTAAATATTGTCGCCCAAGTACACCACCGAGCTGTTGGTGCCCATCTGCATCAATTGCTTGTGCATGAAGTTGAGCGACGGCTCGCCGCCCTTATCGGCCGAAATGGGGTTGCCCACATCGCCAATCAAAAACACCGAGTAGCGAATGCGGGCCGAGTCGGGTGGCAGGTGTTTTTCCCAGCCCAGGGCCTTGCCCCGGTAGTTGGGCTTGTAGCCGGGGGGCGGGTTGAAGTCCGACTCGCCGGCCTCGCCCAATTCTTCCAATTGAGCATGAGCGGCGAAAGGCAGCGTGGCCAACAAGCTGAAAAATAACGTCAGGCGGAAAATTAGCCTCATAAGTAAGGTAAAAGCAGAAAAAAGAGAAAAGCCGGGGGCGCGGCCGGTACTACCAGCATTCCCCATCGGCCCATTGCTGTACGAAAATTACGACCCAGTTGGCCGCTGCCTACGTAAAGGCTTCGCTCACGGTTGAGGCTAATCTTAACCCGTGGCCGGGGCTTCGCGTTGAAAGCCCATCCAGCGGGCCGAACTCCGCGCCCGTCCTGTGTTGTTTCTTGCATACTTATGGCTACTACTACCCTCCCCGCCGCCGCGGCCGACGCGCCCGAGCTGCCGGCCGCCACTGCCCCTAAGCCGCCCAAAGCTCCCAAGTCGGAGCCTTCGGCCCTGGTGCAGCAGGCCCAGGCCTACGTGGAGCCGCTGCTAAAAGAAAAGCTCGACCCGCGCCTCACCTACCACACCCTGGCCCACACCACCTACGTGGTAAAGCAGGCCCACGCCCTGGCCGATGCCGCCAAGCTTTCAGCCAAGGAAACCGAAGAGCTGCTGCTCGCCGCCTGGTTTCACGACAGCGGCTACCTCGACACCTACGACGGCCACGAGTACAAAAGCATGGCCCGCGCCGAGGCCTGGCTCAAGGAAAAGCAAGTGGACCCCGCCCGCATCGAGGTCATCAAAAACCTCATCCGAGCTACCCACCGCAACGAAACGGCCAATACCGAGCTCGAAAAAATACTGGTGGATGCCGACATGAGCAACCTCGCCGCCGACGACTTCCGCTCGCGGGCCGAGCTCATTCGCACAGAGTGGGAGCTGGCGCTCGACAAGTCGTACTCCAACCCCGACTGGGCCGAGCTGCAGCTCAATTTTATGCTGGAGCACAAGTACCAGTCCGAGGTAGGCAAGGACCGCTATAAAAAGGCCCTGAAAGCCAACATTGAAGACCAGCGCGACCACCTCAAAAAGACCGAGAAGAAAGCCAAGAAGAAGGAGAAGAAGGCCACCGATACCTTCGCCGAGCCCAAGCGGGGCATCGAAACCATGTTCCGCACCATGTACTCCAACCACATGAAGCTGAGCGATATGGCCGATAAAAAGGCGGGCATGATGATTCAGCTCAACGCCGTTATCCTGTCGGTTATCATCACCTACCTAGGGGCCAAGTCGTCGGTGCTCTCGCCCACCGGCGGCACCAGCTTCACGCGCAACCCCATTTTGGCGGTGCCCATGAGCATCTTGCTGCTCACGGCGCTGGGCTCGGTCACCACGGCTATCCTCTCGGCCCAGCCCGATGTCACGAGCTTCAAGTGGCTCAAGCGCAACCCCGAAATCGCGACAAACCGCCGCGTTAACCTCTTGTTTTTCGGGCAGTTTACCAAGCTCAGTCTCCAGCGCTTCCAGGAAGGTATGCGCGAGCTGATGCGCCAGAAAGACACGCTTTACAACAACATGGTCACCGATGTTTACTACCTCGGCGAGGTGCTCGACCGCAAGTACAAGCTGCTGCGCGTGAGCTACTCCATTTTCATGGTGGGGCTGATTCTCACCGCGCTGTCGTTTGCCATCGTGTTAGCTTATAAGATGTAACTCCAGAAGTAAGCTTAGGCTTTGCAAAACGTACCTTTGTGCACTGGCTGCGTAGTTCAAGGGATAGAATAGGCGTTTCCTAAACGCTTGATAGCAGTTCGAATCTGCTCGTGGCTACATAGTTACGTCAAGCAATGCTTGGGTTTGATTTAAAACAGAAAGGCTCCGAAACATCTGTCTCGGAGCCTTTCTGTTTTTAACCGGTGAGAAACTCACAGCCGGAACTGCGCGCCCACCTTGATACCAAAGTTGTTGGCGTTGGGCAGGTTGCGGTAGGTGAGGCGGTGAATAAAATCGACCCGGATGAACTTGAAAATGTTCTCAACACCGTAGCCCGCCTCCACGTAGGGCGTGTCGCCGCGCAGCGAATACAGGCGCACCAGCGGGTGGCCCTGCATATCGAAGGGTGGGAGCAGATTCTGGTTGGTTTGCGAGAGGTTGCCATACAAGGCATTAGCTGTGGCGACCAAGCGCCAGTTGAAGCGGCGAATACCTGGAATCGAGTTCAGAATAATACCCTCAAAGTGGTGGTCGAGGCGCAGCGAAACCGAGCGGTCCGTCACGAACTCGAAGTAGTTCATCAGGTTAAACGCGTTGATGTTAAAGAACGGCGTTTCATTGCCCAGCGGCGTTTTCAAGATGAGGTAAGGCACCGCATCGGGAATGTAGCTGCCCTCGGCGCGGTAAGCCAGCCGCCCAAAGTGCCCCACCGACAGGCTGTGCGTGATGAGCAAATTGTATTTCTGGTAGCTGGGGTGGTTGCTGTCGTCGAACAGGTTGCGGGCACCTATCGTGTAGCGAAACGTGAAGACGGGTAGCTTCTTGAGGCCGATGGCGCGGCGGCGGTTTTCGCCCTGCACCAGGTTTTCATCGGGTGCGTAGCGCGATTCGAACACCAGCTCCGCCAGGTTCAGGTCGCGGCCCAGGGGCGCGTTGGCCGTGTGGTCGGGGGTGTCGTAGTACGAGAACGGGTGCAGCGGCTTGATGCCCTGGTAGCGCGCCGTCACGGTCTGGGTAAAGCCGTGGAACAAGTCGCGTTGCAGGCTGGCCGACGCCAGATTGCGCAAAATGGCCCGGCCCTCGGTGAAGCGGCCCCAGCGGGTAGCTGCCACAAAGAGGTTATTATCAGGCAGAAAATCATTGTCGAGCAAAGCTACCTGCTCCACATCGTGGCGGTATTCACCGGTAAATACCGTCCAGTGCCGCCGCTCGGCAATGTAGGTTTCCTTTACCCCGTACTTAAAGCGCCCATCCATGGTGCCATAGGCCGCGTAAACCTGCGTCACGGTATTGCGGCTGAACATGGGCGTGGTGCGAAAGCCCAGCCGCAAGCGGCTGCCCTCAAAGTTGTTGCGCGAGTACGTGTTGATAATCGGCCCCAGCTCAATCTTGCTCTTATCACCGCCCACGCGCTTGTAGCCGTTGATAAACAAGTCGACCCAGTCGAGGGTGCTGCGTACCGAAGGCAGCTCGCGGGCCGAGTCAAGCACGGCAAATACCTGCCGCTCGCTCAAACTCAGGGTATCGGGGCGGTTTTTGTCGAAATAACCCTCCGCTACCCCACTCGGCAATATACCGCTCACCAAACTGCTGGTGCCCGAGTCGGTGCCCGGCTCCAGAATGCTCGATACAATAGGAATGTCGTAAAAACCACCTTCCTGATGCGGCTGGTTACGCACAAAATTCGAGTTGACGGTAGTGAAGCGCACGCGCAGCGCGGCCTGCTTTTCGTAGGGGCGCACGCCCAGTACCAGGCGGGTGCGGGTCGCCAAGCCAGGGCCTTGGGTGGGCGAGGTCAAATCCTGGTAAATGCGCAGGTCGCTGACAAAGTTGAGGTTGGAGTGCTCGCTAGCTACGAGGTCGAGGCGCCGCAAGGCATATTTCTCGGCCGAAATCCAGACGGTGCCCTTAAAGGCCAGGTCGTGGTCGCGCTTGGGGGTCACGGCTATTTTGTAGCACCAGTCCTTGTCCACAAACACCGAGTCTTGCAAGTCGTACTCGTAGGTCAGGCGGCCACCATCGGCGATGGGCGAAATGAAATCTTTACCCAGAATATTCTGCCAGTTGGGGTAAAAGTCAAAATTCTGGAAGTTTGACCCCAGCATCTGGCTCAGTACCGAGCCCTCACGGGGGCCAGCGCCGCGCATCTGCTTGTGCAAAATGTCTTCGCGGCGGCGTAGCGGGCCGTATTTCTGGTACACTTTTGAGCCCACTTCCGAGGCAAAAAGAGGCAGCGGGGCATCGGGGTCGGCAGCGGCGGCAGCCCCGCGGCGCACGGCCAGCGCTCGTATATCCTTCACCACCTTGCGGTTGGCCAAGGCCTTCGGAAGGTCGGCCATGCTCACCTCGATGCGGTTGTACGAGTCAAACTCGGCCGCTGAGAGGGCATTGCGCTCGTTTTCTTTCTTGTGTTTCTGCACCTCGCGCAGGATGCGGAAGGCCGGGTTTTCGCCGGGGCGCACCACTACTTCGCCCAGGGCTACGCCGCCGCCTTTCTTGAGGCGAAAGAGCACGCTCTGCTGCGGCTCGTTGCTGAGGTGCTTGCGCTGGGTGAGAAACCCTAGTGAGGAGGCAGCCAGCGAATCGGCCGCGGTCGAAAGCGCAAAGCGGAACTTGCCATCGGCATCGGCCGTGATGCCGATGGTCGTTTTGGGCACGAAGATGGAGGCAAACGGCACCGGTTCGCCCGACTGCGCTTCCACGACTTGGCCCGTAACTACTATTCGTTGGGCGGCAGCTGGCAATGCCCCGAAAAGCAGGACAAGCAGCAGCAGCGGAACGGTTAATTTCATAGAACTATGCAATAACAACGAGGGTGGGTGCAAGGGGTTGTGCCCGCAAGTTACGCAAGCGCCAGCCTGATGCAAGTAGTTCCAGTGTTAGGAATTTAAGTCCGTCATTCTAAGTGAAAAGGGCGTGTGTAATATCGGCTGTGGCCGGGCGGTAGTTGGCGCTTGGGCCCGCGGGCGGCCACTTTCAGACAGACCAGCTTACTGCAAAAACAGCGTGCCCCAGCAGCGAAAATTTATTCGCTGCTGGGGCACGCTGCTTCGTTGACCACTCGCGTAAAAGTAAGTGGCTAAGTTCTGCATTAATCATGCAGAGCATGGATATTTAGCTCAACACTACACTTCGACCTTGAGTGTAGCCGGGCGGTCGGTTACTTCAAACAGTTCGCCGTGGGGCACGATGGTAATCTGGCCGTATTCCTGAAGCAGCATTTTGTAGGCTTCGGCCACGGGCCGGGGCTTGCGGTCGAGGTCGTAAAGGCCGCAGGCGTTTACGTTGCCGTTTTTTTGAGCTAGGCCGGTGTCCCAGTCCACTTGGTCGATGAGCGAATACCATGTGAAGCCCAGCACCGGCACGCCTTCCTTGCGGATGCGCAAGATGTTGACCCACTGCTTCCAAAGCCAAATAGGCGCTTGGTCGGCCTCAAATACGTTGGTTTCGGTGTGCATCACCGGCTTCTTATAGCGTTGGTAATAGTCGTGGGTGATGTTGGCCCAGCCTAGCACATCCATGCTGGTGCATACTTCGCCGTTGGGCAGCATTATTTTCTCGTTGCGGCCGTAATAGTCGTTGCCCATTACTTGGTATCCGGGAGGCTCACCGGCCATAAACCAATCGTACTCCTGGCGGGTCATACCGTTGTCGTACAGGTAATTGACTACTTCGCCGTCGGGGTGGTGGGCGTAGAGCAAATCCAGCGAGGCAAAGCGCAGCTTGTTTTCCATCTGCACGGGGGCCGTGTGCTCGGCGTGCAGCTCGTGCGTAAACTCAGCCGATTCGCTCTGCACAATCACACAGTCAGGCCGGTGCTTGGCAATCTGCTGGGTGCCCATAATGCTGGCCGCCACGGTGTGCTTGAGGGCCGTCACAAAGCCCTTATCTGACTTTAGCTGCTCGTTCCACAAGCCGTCCTTGGCGCTCGATTTGGCCGTGACGTAAATCTCATTTACCGGCGTGTAGTAGCGCACCCACGGGTAGCGCTTGGCCACCTGCTCGCAGTAGTCAGCAAAGTGCACCACCAGGTCGGGATTCTGAAAATTCTCCAGCCAGTCGGGCACCCCGAAGTGCATCAAATCGAGCACCGGCGTAATGCCCAGGCGCTTGATTTCATTCATGGCCAGGTCAGCAAATTCCCAGTCGTATTTGCCCGGGGCAGTCTGAATGTTGTAGTACGGCAGACCATAGCGCAACACCTTCAAACCCATTTCTTTCACCAAACCCAGGTCTTCCTTGTAGCGGTTGTAGTGGTCGCACTCGGCCAGCAGGTCGCGGCGGGTTTTGCCGTGGTCGATGGTGGGGTACGAGCACTCGATGCCGGTGGCAAACATGAAGTTATTGGGCAAGCCCGTGGGCAGGCCGTTGCCGTTGTGCCCGCTGGCTCCGCCGTACTGGTCGCCTTCGTAGCCCTTGTCGCCGAATTTCTTGCTTATCTCGGTGAGAAAAGATTTCATAGTGTGCGGTAAGCTTTAGCTTGCCGTAAAAGAAGTAATTAACACAAAATCAAGAATATGGCGGTAAGCTAAAGCTTACCGCACACTCGCCAAAAACCGGTCGGCCGTGCGCAAACTCAACGCCATAATCGTCAAAGCCGGGTTCACGCTCAGCGCACTCGGGAAAGTCGAATTGTCGCAGATATATAAGTTCGGCACATCGAAGGCGCGGCCGTCGCGGTCTACCACGGCATCGTCGCCACTCAACCCCATGCGCGCCGTGCCAATGACGTGCGCATAGCGGTCAAACGACCAGATATCAGTAGCCCCAGCCGCCGCCCAAATGTCACGCATCGTTTTTTCAGCGTGGGCCGTCATGCGCTTCTCGTTTTCCTGGGCCGTGAAGTGCAGGCGCGGCTTGGCTACTTGGCGGGTATCAAGCTCGTCGCTCAGCTCTAGGTAGTTATCGGCGTGCGGCAGGCAGTCGCCCAAAATATTGATGCCCGCAATGTGGTTGAACTGCCGCATGTAGTCGCGCATGGCCTGGCCCCACAGCTTGCGCCCCCGCGCCGCCTGGCTGGAAAACGTAACCGGCATTACCCCAATGCTTTGCAGCAAGTAGCCGCCCACAAAGTCCGCATCTTTGGGCCGGTGCGTATCCTGCGAAATCAAGCCGCCGGGAATACCTTTGGTCGGCCGCACTTCGTCGGGGAACGTGCCCCAAACCTGGATGCCCGTGTGGGCCATCAGGTTGCGGCCCACTTGGCCACTGTTCAGCGCCAACTCATTCAGCAGCAGCAAGCGGGGCGTTTCGACCGCACCGGCGCACAAAAACAAGTTGCGGCAAGCCACGCGGTGCGTCTGCCCATTCTGCGTGTACACCACCGCCGACACCAAGCCTTTAGCATTGCGCTCAATCTCCGTAACGTAGCTATTGGGCCGAATATCAGCCCCGTAGCGCACCGCCAGCGGAATGTAGGTCACATCCATGCTCGACTTGGCCCCGTTGGAGCAGCCAGCCTGGCAAAAGCCCCGGTTGGTGCACGCCTGCCGCCAGCCCACGCCCTCCTGAAAGTACGGGGCCGATAAGGCCGCATTGGCCGCCGGCGAGGTGCGAATACCCAGCTTTTCGGCCCCGCGCACCATCAACTGCGCAGCGCTATTGAGGGGTAGCGGCGGCAGGGCGTAGCCCTTGGGCCGGGCGGGGCCCCAGGGGTAAGGCGTGGGGCCCGACACCCCCAGAAATTGCTCTACCTCTTCGAAATAGGGGGCTAGCTCCTCATAAGTCAGCGGCCAGTCTTCGCCCTGGCCAAACTCGGTTTTCAGCGTTAAGTCGTCGGGCAGGGGGCGGGGCGTGTAGGCGGTGTAGTGCAGCGTCGAGCCGCCCACGCCGGTGCCCGAGTTGTTGCGGCCCATGGCCAGTGGGTTGCCCCCGGCCGCCAGCCGCTCATCATTCCAAAATAAGAAGTCCTGGGCCTTCTCGTCGGTGGCAAAGTCTTGCTCGGGATTGTGCCAGGGGCCGGCTTCTAGCGCTACCACTTTTAGCCCGGCCTGGGCCAGGCGGGCTAGCAGCGGTGCGCCGCCTGCTCCCAGGCCAATCACCACGCAGTCAACCGCTTCATCTTTTTCAAGAGTAGGCTGCGGCTGCTCCTGCGGGGTATCAGCAGTTTGATTTTCGGCCAGAATTTCGCGCAGCAGTGGGTCTTGTACGGCGGTTTCGGGTGGGGTCAGTACCCCTTCTTCGGCAATTTCTTCGTCGGGCATTGTGGCAGTGGGTGAATGAGTGGATGAGTGAATTGGCGAATGAGAAGAAGAAATCAGGCAAGCTGACATTCACTCAGTCATTCACTCACTGTTCCCGCGGTTCTTTTTCGTTGAGGCCGATTTTCGTCCAGGCTGGCAGGTCGGCATAGCCCGTGTAGCCTATTTCATCCTGCGCCCAGGGGTGGGCGTAGTAGTTTTCGGTTAGCTCGGCCAGCATTTCTTCAAAAAAGCGGTCGGGGGCCAGCGTCTGCCACACTTCGCCGGGTGGGTTGCCCGCGGCCAGGGCCCCGATTACTTCGTCTTGCTGCGCCGGGGCAAGCTGTTCAAAATCAGCTTTAAACAGCGCTTGTGCAATCTGCTCGATGCCACCCAGTCCCATGCGATACGTTTCGCGGTCGGGCGGCAGCGCATCGTAGCGCCAGCCATCCGACTTGCCTTTGGCCAAGCGCTCATCCACAGCCGGGGCCACCGGAATGGGTACCGGCCGCTCGGGCTGCGGAAACAGCCGGGTTGCCACCGCCTGCAGTAGCTGGTACGTTGCGGGGGCAAAAAACTGCGGCTCGTAGGGGGCCGCCGAAAAAGTAGCATCCAGCCGCTGCGTGAGCGCGGCGCGGGTGGCGGCCGAAACGTGGTCGGTGGGCAGCAGTTCCTGAAAAGTCATAATTCGGCTAAAAACTAAAGCGGGCGGCAGGCTGCCTATTCCATTGGAAAGCAGCTTGCCGCCCGCTTTATTTAAGAACGGGCAAACGCTACCGTAGGTTACTCGTCGCTGCTGAGCTTGCCACCCGTGACGTGCACCAGCGAGCCGGTCATAAACGAGCCATCCTGCGAGGCCAGCAGCACATAGGCCGGGGCCAACTCCTCGGGCTGGCCGGGGCGCTTGAGGGCTACTTCGTGGCCAAACTTCTCGACTTCGCTCATGGGCATGGTGCCGGGGATGTTGGGCGTCCATACCGGGCCGGGCAGCACGGCATTCACCCGAATGTTTCTCTCGCCCAGGTACAGCGCCAGCGACTTGGTAAGCGCATGAATACCAGCCTTCGAGCACGTGTAGTCGATGAGGAGCTTATTGCCCACAATGCCTACAATACTGCCCGTATTAATGATGCAGTCGCCCTCCTGCAAGTGCGGAATCACGGCCTGCGCCATCCATATGTAACCCATGATATTGGTGTCAAACGTGCGCCGGATTTGCGCTTCCGGAATGTCCTCAAACTTCTCCTGCGCCATCTGGAAAGCGGCATTATTCACCAGAATATTCAGGCGGCCATACTCGGCCAGCACGTCTTGCACGGCAGCAAAGGCCTGCGCCCGGTCGCGCACATCTACTTGCAATACCTGGCACGGCTGGCCTTCCAACTGCACGAGGCGTTGGGTTTCCTGGGCGTCTTCGGTGTTTTCGTTGTACAAAATAGCCACCTTGGCCCCTTCTTTAGCGAAGGCAATTGCCACGGCGCGGCCAATACCCGAGTCGGCCCCCGTAATGAGAGCCACCTTGCCTTCGAGCTTGCCGGCGGCGCGGTAGGCAGCCAGACTACTTTGCGGCTGAAACTTCATATCGGCCTGCTTGGCTGGGTAGGGGAGGGTCTGGGCGTGTTCCAACATGTCCTTGGCGGTGGGGCGCTTGGGAGGCTGGGGAGCGGAGGAGGAGGTTGACATAGGAAAAGACAAAGAATAGGGGCTCCTGCTTACGCAAAACCGGCCGCGTTGGCTGGCCGGCCGCGCTAGCTGGGCGGGCGCAGAGGCAGTATGACTTTCCGTATCTACCGCTAAATGGCAATTGGCAGTTAGCACCGAGCTTTTTGCTGAATTGCACTATTTGTAAAATATTGATTAGCCATAATTTAAAATATTATCTTTCCGTAAACACGGCTATTGCTAGCGGCTAAATACTGCTTGATGAGTATTTTGCAGAGTATTACGAAACGTATAATTTTCCTTCTTATAAGAGTGCTACTTTATGCAAAAATTGTTACTTCTCCTGCTGGGGCTCACCCTGTGGGCCAGCGGCGCTAGCCACGCCAAAAACCAAAAAGAAGAACCCACTCGCCTCAACGGCCAGTGGCAGGGCCCGCTAAAAGTGCCCGGCGGCGCGCTCACCCTTATGATTACCATCGTGCCGCTCAGCAATGGCACCTACTACGCGGCCCTCGACGTGCCGCAGCAGCGCATCAGCCGCATGCCGGTCGAGGTTGAGCTGAAGGGCGATGACCTGACGCTGCGCATCGAGCAGGCGGGCAGCCACTTCGAGGGCAAAGTGCTGGCTGGGGGCGATAAGCTCAGCGGCACTTGGGAGCAGCCCGGCCTCAAAACTGACTTGGTGCTGGAGCGCAGCGCGGCCCCCGCTGCCGCCCTGGCCGCCAAAAAGCTGCGCCTCACGCCACCCTACCGCGAGTCGGAGGTGACCTTTCTAAACCCTACGGGCAAGCTGCGGCTCAGCGGCACGCTTACCATTCCCAGCGGCGAGGGTCCCTTCGCGGCCGTGGCCCTACTCTCCGACTCAGGCCCGCAAGAACGCGATTCGGACCTGCAAGGCTACCACTTGTTCGGGATTCTGGCCGACTACCTCACGCGCCACGGCATCGCTGTGCTGCGCTTCGACGACCGCGGCGTGGGCCGCTCGGGCGGCGACTACACCCGGGCCACCACCGCCGACCTCGTCAGCGATGCGCAGGCCGCGCTGGCTTTTCTGCGCAAAACGCCGCTCATTGCACCCCAGCAAGTAGGCCTAATCGGCCACGGCGAAGGGGCCAACGTGGCCCTGCTAGCGGCCGCCCAGCCCCAGAATGGCCCCGCTTTCGTGGCCTCGCTGGCCGGCTACGGCCAGCCGGGGCGTGACGTATTGCGCCGCCAGCAGGGCGAAATTATGCGCCTCATTGGCACCGATGGCACCCAAATAAAAGCTGCCCAGGCGCTGTATGACCAGCTGGTGGATGCCGTGCGCCAAACCCCAAACAACACCGCCGCCCGCGCCAAAGTAGTGGCCCTGCTCCGCAGCAGCAACACTGCCCTCAGCGAGAGCATGGCCCGCGCCCGCGCCGTCGAACTGACTTCGCCTTGGTCGCGCTATTTTATTGATTTTAATCCCGCTACTGGCTTGCCGCTGGTGCAATGCCCGGTGCTGCTGCTCAATGGCACTGCCGACCTGCAAGTAGCCGCCGGCCGCAACTTGAGCGTGCTTCAAAAAGGCCTGCACTTGGGCCACGCCCCGGTCGAAGTGCACCGTTTGTCGGGCGTCAACCACTGGTTTCAGCCCGACCCGTCCAACTGGCCCATCGTGGCCGGCGAGCGCCAGGCCGCCTTCTCGCCCGAGGGCCTGGACTACCTGCGTACCTGGCTGCTAGAGCGGGCCAAACTAGCCAAAGCCCCCCTGCCCGTGACGGTGCAGCGCGCCGCCCCCAAGCCCAAGCCAGCATCGGCCGTGCGTAGCAAAAGCCGCCGCCCGGTAGCCGGTAAGGTACGAGCTTAGCTATAGATAACCAGCGTAAAAAGGTTCTGTGTCATGCAGCGCGCAGCGAAGCATCTCGCGTGGTGCAGTAATCTCTTACGCTAGCAACGGTGCGAGCGAGATGCTTCGCTACGCTCTGCATGACCAACGCAAATTTTAACTTAAAAACAAGTCTGTTATGCTAAGGCAACGGCCGCAAGACCACGCGCCGGTTTTGAGCGCGTAGGTCTAAGTTGCGGTTGTCGGCCACGGGCTGGCTGCCGCCGTAGCCCACGGGTTGTAGTCGCTCGGCCCCTACGCCATGGGTAGCCAGGTAATGGCACACGGCCTCGGCGCGCTGCTGCGATAGCTGGCGATTTAACGTGGCATCGCCTTGGTTGTCGGTGTGACCTTGCACCTCCAGGCGCAGGGCGGGATGCTGGCGCAGCGTAGCCGCCAGCGTGTCGAGGCTGGCCTGCACGCTCGGGAGCAAGGCTGCCTTGCCCTGCTCGAAGTGCAGCGCCCGCATCGTAACCGCCTGGCCGGCCGCCAGGCGAGTGGCCACGGCCGCCGCTCTGCCGGAGTCAGGACTTACAATGTGAGGAGGTGTACTCACTGGAACAACAACCACAGGCGATACGCGCCGCGGCTTGGCCACTGGTGCTGAGGTTACTACCCGGCGCGCCACCTGCGGCTTGGGGCGCGGTGCAATGGAAGGCGTGGGCTTGGCGGCCGCGACTGGGGCGGGTGGTGGCACCGGGGCCACGGGCGCAACGGGGTTGTGGCTGAATAAGTAGCGCGTTGGAATAACCTCCGGGGGCGGCGCGCTGCTGGCTGTGCCCCACAGATTGCGCCACGAGCTGTCCGCGGGTTTGTCGGGCCGCTCCCAGGCTAGCAGGGCCCGCGAGTCGTAGCCATACTGGCAGTAGTCGATGCGTAGGGCATAGGGCACGCCGGCTTTCAAGTCCACCTCCAGCTTGTAGAGGCTTATGGATTGGCCGCGCCACTCGTTCAGCAGCTGGCGGTCGTTTAGCCAGAGGCGCATGCCGTCATCTACAGTCAGGTGCAGGACGTAATGGCCCGTGGCGGGCGGCACGAGGTAGCCCGTCCAGCGCACCGAAAAATCTTCGGCGGGCACGCCCGAGGCTGGGCTGTTCTGGTGCCAATTAAAATCAAGTGCTGCATCGTGCCGGGTCAATACAAACTTCTTGAAATTGAGACCCTCATAATAATCGCCTTTCAAGCCATCGCCCACTAAGGCCTGCGCCTGGGCACTAGCCGGCAGCCCCGCCAGCAGCCACCCGCAGAAACGCCATCCGTACCGGTTCATGCGGCAAAGATGGCGCTTTTGCTGAATATGTTGCGGTTAGCGAATGGCCTACCAGGGCAGCATTTCTTCTTCGTGAAAATAGCCGCCCGTGGGCCCATCCGCGGGCAGTAGCGCTAGGCGCACGGCCGTGCGGGCACCCTCGCTCACCTCCAGTAGCGCACCAGGACCGCCTAGGTCAGTTTTGACCCAGCCAGGGTGGGCGGCGTTTACTTTAATAGACGTATCGGCCAGCTGCTGAGCCAGCACCACCGTCAGCATATTCAGCGCCGCTTTCGAGGAGGTGTAGCCCGGTGTGGCCCAGCTGCCGCCCTGCCCCGCACTAATGGTGGCCAGCGAGCCCAGAATACTACTCTGATTGACGATGCGCCCGGTCGGCGACTGCCGCAGTAAAGGCAGCAGGGCCTGCGTAATGGCATAAGGCCCAATAACATTGGCCTCGTACGTCTGGCGCAAGGCATCGGGGCTAGTGTCGAAGCCAGTATCCAGCTGCACCCCGGCATTATTGACCAAGATATCAAGCCGACTGAAGGTAGTTTCGAAGAAAGCGGGCAAGGCCGCGATGTCGGCCGCATTGGTCACATCCAGCTCTACAGCTTGGGCGTCGAGGCCCTGGGTGCGCAGCTGGGCGGCGGGCGCATCAGCTTTGCCCTGGCGGGCTCCTAGCACCACCACAATGCCTTGCTGCCCCAGCTGGCGGGCTATTTCCAGGCCCAGTCCTTTGTTGGCCCCCGTGATGAGGGCCACTCGTTTTGACGTTTTTTCCATGTCCTCTTAAAGCCGCTTGCCAGCCAAAAGGTTGGTACCTGTCCCTGTGCGCTACTTTTTCCAGGTGGCGCGCCGCCTTGGCTTTCGCCTCAATAATTGAGCCCGCAGTGAAAGCAATGGTGCGCCCGCCCCTGCAAGGGGTAGCGCCGCAGCCGCGATAGCAGTGCCACAAACCAATGCGCCCTTCCTGGCTCGGCTGCCGCATCGTAGGTGACCTCGTGCGAGCCGCAGCGTGGGCACGGCGCGCCGGGGGCTTGCGAGCCTTCGGCCGCGGGCTCGGCCAAGCCGCCGGGCACCGCCTGCATCACGGGCGGGTCGCGCAGCACCTCGGCCGCCTGGGCGGCATCGCGCTGGTACACGTGCAGCCGCACGCCACCCGCCACCGGGCTATACATGCGGTTGAGCGACACCAGGTTTTCATTGGTCAGGAAGCACGGAATACCCGCCGCCTCTAGCTTGGTGCGGGCCAGGTGGGCCGCCAATGGCTCGTAGTACGAATCGAGCACAATAATATTCGCCTGCATACTGCTCTCAACAACGGCTACCGGCTTTTGGTGGCAGTGCGCAGGTCTTTGGCCGTGCGCCCGGCCCGCAGGGCCGTGAATTCGGCCTGCCACGCCCGGATGCGCAGCTCGTCGCGGGCCGGCAGGTCGAGGCGAATGCGGGCCAGCTGGGTATTCAGACGCTGGTAGGTGTGCTGGGCATAGTCCCAGTCGCGCAGCTGCCAGCCGGCGCGGTGCGCCCGGGTGGCGCGCAGCAGCTCGCCATAGGCCCCCGCTATGGTGGCCGGCGTGAGGCTGCCCACCCGGCCAGCATAGCTGCCAAGCAGCTGCTGGTCTACCAACTGCTGCTGATGCGGGCTCAGGGGTACCGCCCGCCGGGCGTGGTTGGCCGAGTCGAAACGCGCTACCTGCCGGCCCACCCGGCGCAAGGTGCGGCCCGACGTACGGGCGGCGGTATCGAGCTTCGTAAGCTCTTGGCGCACCGTGGCCTGGCGCTCGCGCGGGGTCGAGTCGCAGCCAGCTAGCCCGAGTATAAAGAAAGTCAGCCCAAGCAACTGGCCAGCTACCACAAAGTATTTCATGCCCTAACATACAACGCTGGGGCGAGTCGACCTTGCTTAGGTTGCCGTAGCCTGGGCTATTTCAGTGCTGGGGGGTGGCCCATTAGGCATCCGCAAAAATTGCCCATAAGCAAGATACGTGCTTCAGCACGAGGCTTCCCGGAAGGGGTAGCTCAGAAGCGGCTATCTTGTTTTTAGGCAAAACGAAAAAAGCTGCCGGTCAATGTATGACCGGCAGCTTTTCCAACTAAACCCGTTTGCAATTAGGGCATCAGCACTTTGTTCACTACGTGAATCACGCCGTTGCTTTGAATCACGTCGGCGATGGTAACGGTGGCGATGCCGCCTTTTGTGTCTTTCACCTCAATGGATTTGCCTTTCATCATGGCCGTTAGCTTCTCACCTTGTACAGTGGTCAGCTCAGCCTTGCCGCCGCCGGCCTTGATGGCTTTTGCCAAATCGGCCGAGGTCATTTTGCCGGCTACCACGTGGTAGGTCAGGATTTTGGTGAGCGTAGCCTTGTTTTCGGGCTTCACCAAGGTTTCTACCGTGCCAGCGGGCAGCGCGGCAAAGGCCTCGTTGGTGGGGGCAAACACGGTGAAAGGGCCGGGGCTGGAAAGGGTTTCTACCAGGCCAGCAGCTTTCACGGCGGCTACCAGGGTCGTGTGGTCTTTTGAGTTAACGGCGTTTTCCACGATGTTTTTCGTGGGGTACATGGGCGCGCCACCTACCATTACGGTTTTAGCTTTCTGAGCCGAAGCCGACTGAATGGTGCCGGCACCGAGGAGAGCTACTAGGGCGAGCGAAGCGAAGGAGAGTTTCATGAAACTAGGAAAAAGAAAAGTTGGAACTGTTGTGTTGGCACCTACGGCCCAGGTTCATCTTTTGGATTTTCCCAGTTAGAAATTATTTTCAAAACCCCTTAATTATTCACCAGCTCGCGGTCGGGCACGCTTTGGTCGCGCAGGGTGGCGGTGCCCCGCTCGTGGCGCGTAATGCGCGAGTAGAGGCTGATTTCCTGGTCGAACAGAAACTGGAAAAACAGCTTGGTGTAGCTCTTGTGCGCCAGCAGCGGCTCGTAAAATTCGGGTGCTACTTGCTTCAGCTTGGGCAAATTATTCCACGGAATGCTCGGCATGTCGTGGTGCTCGTTGTGAAAGCCTACGTTGAGATTGATGCCATTTAGGCGGCCGTAGTACGAATACGTTTCCTGGTCGGGGCTCAGCGTGAGGTAGTGCTCCTGAATCCAGCGCGCCCCCAGCGGGTGCAGCCCCACCGAAAACCAGAAGCTCAGGAATAGATAGAGCAAGGCCGTCCAGCCAAAGAAGTAAACGATGGCCACGTTAAAGGCAATTTGGGCTACAAAATTGGCCACCACGTAGCGGTCGATGGTCACGACCTCGGCGCAGCGCAGGGTGCGGATAACCTGAAACACGGGGAAGAAAAACAGCCACACGGCCTTGCCCAGACTATAATGCTGAATCAACTTGGCCTCGTACCAGTCGGGCAGGTCGGCATCGAGTTCGTGCACGCCTTGAAAAACGTGGTGTTTGATGTGGAAATTTTTGAAGCTGATAGCCGTAGGAAACACCGACGGAAAATTGGCCAGAATGCCCGTGGCCACGTTGGCCTTCAGGGTGCGAAAAACCAGGTTGTGCGCCGCCTCGTGAATCACCACAAACAGCGTGTGCGAGAAAAACGCCCCCACCAGGTACGCTACCAGCACCGACCAATACCAAGCTTGGTGGCGTAGCGCCACCGCCAGCCCCACCTGGGCCAGCACGCAGCCCAGCCCAATCCAGAAGGTGCCAGGGTTGCGGGTCATGAGTTGCTTCACCTCGGGGTGAGCGCGGATAATCTGGCGAGTACGCACGCGGTGCGGTTCGGACGCCGCCGTGACGGTGAAGGAGCTGGGAGCAGCCATAGAGGAGAGAAAAGGAATACTCGACCCGTAGGCCAATAATTAAGCTGAGCAAAGCTACGCCCGCCTACACAGTATCGGGCGGCCGATAGTTCAGCTGCGCTACATTTATCGGGGCTAATAAAAATTTTTGAGCTTGAAAATGAAGCGAAAAGCTCTGGCTCCATACTTTTTTTAGGCCCTCTACTTGCATTGCAAGGCATTTTGCCTACCTTTGTATCACCATTCGCCACCAAGGTAGCGAAAACCTCAAGCGAGAGTAGCTCAGTTGGTAGAGCGCGACCTTGCCAAGGTCGAGGTCGCGAGTTCGAACCTCGTCTCCCGCTCCAGAAAATGCCACCTTCGGGTGGCATTTTTGTTTTTAAACATTTTCCAATGGCTGCTACTCGCAAGTGCTTGAGTACTGATGAGGAGTTTCGGCAAGCAGTGGCCGAAAGCTTATCGGTGCGGCAGGTGTTGGGGCGCATTGGCTTGGTGCCGGCGGGTGGCAACTACAAAACAGTGCAAAGCCGGATGCAGCGGCTAGGGCTAGATACGAGCCATTTTACCGGCAAAGGTTGGAACGCCGGGCCACGGTACCGAATGCTAGGTAAGCCTTTTTCTTGGGAAGGGATATTAATTGAAAATTCTCCTTACACTTCTACTGCTAGGCTACGTAATAGACTGATAGAATATGGCTTAAAGGAAGAAAGGTGCGAACGTTGTGGCTTGACTGAGTGGCTAGATAAGTCTATCCCATTAGAACTGCACCACATAAATGGTATAAATAATGACCATCGCCTTCTTAACTTGCAGTTCCTTTGCCCCAACTGCCATGCGCTAACCGAGAATTATAGGGGCAAAAACCAAACCCGCGCCGGAGTGGTGGAATAGGTAGACACGCGGCACTTAAAATGCCGTTTCCGTAAGGAAGTACGGGTTCGATTCCCGTCTCTGGTACTTTTAAAAACCGCCTTTCCAGATTGGGAAGGCGGTTTTTTATTGAAATAATTTTAAATTCCGACAACATTCCGACAGATGCTAGAGCCAGACTATGAACCACGGCTGTATGATGCCGGGGGTGATTTAAGCAAGACTTGGTACATAGATTATCGCATTTGGGACACTGATAAGGGCCGGTTTATAAGAAAAAGATTTGAGGGCTTAAATAAATATCACACGCTGGCTGGGCGGCGCAAGCAAGCCAAGACCAAACTAGCCGAAATCCGCGAGCTGATAGCAACGGGCTTCACGGCGGGCGTGTCCCCCTCGGCTTCGCTGCCCTTGGATATGCGAAAGGCTACGGTGGTGCAGGCGATTGAGTACGTGCTAAGCCAGAAGGCGCTACGGCGGGGCGTAGAGGAATATAACCGGCTGTTGCGCCGCCTGCGCGAATACCCGGCGCTAGGCGGAATGCCAGCCCGGTTCGTGGCGCCAGTACATTTGGGCGCATTCATGGATTTTATTAGCAAACGGCCGAAGCGTGACGGGTCGCTGACGGGCAATAAATCATTTAACCACTACCGTAATACTCTCAGCACTGCATTTAATTTTCTGGTTAAAATGGAGTTGCTGCCTCGCAATCCTTGCAAGTCCATTGACGTACGTAAGGTGGCCCCATCGGCCATGCACAAGCCCTACACCGATACCCAGCGCGCCGCCGTGCGCGATGAGCTACTGCGCCGTGGTGATGAGCAAATGCTTCTTTTTATTAGCTTCATTTACTACTGTTTTATCAGGAGTGGGGGCGAACTGCGGCTGTTACGCGTGCGTGACCTACACCCGCGTACTGTGTTGGTGCCCGCCAGCACTGCCAAAAATGATAAGCCTGAGCACGTTGCTATTCCGGTGCAGCTTGAGAAGATGATTGCCGACCTGGGCCTGCGAGACTATCCGGCCGACTATCATATCTTCACCCACCGGGGTCACCCTGGGCCTGAGCCAGTGGGGCCATACTGGTTCCCGAAACACCACCGCGCGTTACTTGTTAGCCTGGGTATTACCGACCCAGCTTACACTATTTATGGCTACAAGCACACTGGGGCCATTAACTTGTACTTAGCTACTGATAATATCGAGTTAGTGCGCAGGCACTGCCGCCACGATAATGCGGCCACCACCATGAACTACCTACGTGGCCTGGGTGTACTCACGGATGTAGAAGGATTGGCAGCAATGCCTAACTTTTGATTTCTTAGAAAAAGACAAAACAATAAAATGCCCCTAGTGCGATTCCACGCAATAGGGGCATTTTTGGCTTCGATGGCCAGCTGCGCCGGCAGTGCTGTCAGTGCAATTTCACGCTAGCATCGGGGTGGTCTGTAACAACGCCCAGCCGTCCTCAAAATCTTGGCCTTCGATGGTGGCGGTTACGGTACCTTTATGCCACGGGCTGCCTACTTCTTTCGACACGATAGCCATGACCAACTTTTTGATGGTGGCCTTGTCAGTACCGAGGGTGGCCGTGGATTTAATGCCCGCTTTCTTCGCTACTTCGGCTATCCAGGAAGCAGTGTTGTTTTCGGAAGGCGGGGCATACTTGGGGCCTAGCTTGGCAATGGTAGTGCAGCCCGATTTGGTGATGCGTGAGAGCACGAGCTGAATCATGGCCCGCATTCCGTAGGCCATGTTCTCGAATGCGTAGAACTGGGGGCCACGGCCAGTGTCAACCCGCTCTGTTAGACCAGGGTAATCCACGTTTTTACCTTTGCGGAGGTTGCCGGGATTGTTTCGGCGGATGCCGACTGGAAATTGTGAGCCGAGGTGGAGGTAAGATTTAGTTGCCATTTTTTAATTATTAAATATGTTGCCGGCCGGTATCGTAGGACACGCGGCCAGGCTGCGCGAGAATGGGAGACTTCATAAGAGCGATGCTAGCTGGTTTGAATGATACCCACCGTGGCCGCACCAGGCCCGCATACCAGGTCGGCCCACCCGCCCGTAAAGCCCATTGGCATAATGATTTTCTTGAGCAAGCAGCCGTTGGCTATGTGCACGAGACGGGCCATGACATCGACCCCGGCGTTGTTGGTACGGCTGCTGCCCCGCAGGTCGAGCGTATCAACCGTCACCTCTGACGATAAATCGACCAGGTACTGCACGTTTTCAAACTGGCAGTCGCTAGCATCTACCAGCGTAATAGAGCCCCGCGCCAACGTGAAAATAGACGTTTCGACGGCGGCCAGGGCCACGCGCTTGTGTCGCAACCCACTCAGGGCTAGCTTGTCAACAAAAATCTGCTGCGGCGTGGCGTAGTAGAAATCCTTCACCAGCACGTGCGGCATGGTGAACTGCGTGTTCGGGTCGGTGTCGTTGGCGTAGTAGTTGCGCCAGTACAGCGTCGTGTGCTTGAAACCCTCGATTTTTAGCGAAGGATAAAGCTGCGTAAAGTCATTGCGAATCCGGCCCGGTGTCGTGGGGGTAGTAAAGCCGCCCAGCCCCACGTCGTCCGTGTCGGCACGGATGTACGCCTCCGACGTGGTGGCCGCGTTCGAGCGGTAGTCGCTGCGCACGGCGATGTTTTCCCAATGCGCCCGCTTTACCATCGGCGCTCGTGAAATATTATCACCAGCAAAATTCTCGATATTCAACCAGTAGTTGAATAAGTTACCTGTCCAGCTATGACCGCCAACGTCCTCAATGAGAAAGTCAATGGCGTTTACCCGGCAGCCCTGGTAGCAGTCGATGAACTCAACGAAATTGTCATAGACCTGACTTTGCCCGCCGAACTGGTCAAAGCCTAAGTAGATTAAGACCTCAGCAGCGGCTTTGCCAAATTTGGCAGCCCAGTCTTTTTTAATGGTGTCCGACGAGCCGTTGATTGGAATGCAGTCGTCACCCAGGCCTTTATACTTGCAGTACAGGAAGAAAGCTCGCAGCAGAAAGCCGTTGCGGTGGCCGCCATCAGTGTTTACTTCACCATTGATGGCCTCGAATAGCCAGTTTTCAACCAGTAGGTCAATCTGGTTCATTACGTGCCACCCAAAGGTTCTGCCGCCCATAGAGCGGCCATTGCGAATGGTATTATCGCGGCCACCCCACCAATGCAATACTCCCGGCCAGCCCGTTTCCAGTGCAAATTTTTGGCGGTTGCCCCGGCCGTTGTAGATGCCCCCATCAATGAGCTGGTTGTGGTCGAGGATGGCAGCGGGGTCGAAGGTGGGGTTGGCATTCTTAATAAGGGCGTAGTTATCTACTGCCCCGATTAAACCACTCGTGGTGTCGGTAACGTACAGTTCCTGATTGCTGTGCAGCAAAATGGGGTTACCGTCCGAAGGCGTACATAAAATAGCCCGGTCGATGTGCAGGCTTTGCTGACCAAGGGCTAACTGCGCCTGCACCTGGTCGCCGTAGTTAGTCGTGTAAGTGTCGTTAAATTCGACTGCTCCCGTCACGTCCACGTCGGCACCAGGCCAGTGCGCCGTGGCTTTGCCAATCACGTCGCTCAGCACCACGGGCAGCGAGCGCGGGTGCGCGGCAATGTCCTTGCTCGCCAGGGCCGTGGTCGTGCCAAGCTTACCCACCACGGCCAGCTTGGCGTTCGTGCCGGGCAGCTTGACGGTCACTTTACCGTCCGCATCGGCCGGGGGCAAGGGGTAGAAAAAGGGCGTAGGCGTATTCATCTAAAAGCTAGGGCGGCCCAGGGCAGCGTTAAATTGTTGTAAGCCAGTAGTAAATGCAGCCGCCTCAGTTGGTGTCAGCCCGCGGCCGAAGACGTAGAGGCCCGCAAACAGCGCGTCGCTGTGCAGCGAACCTGGCGCTCGGCACCCGAGCAGCAGCTCCCCGCTTGTATAGTTTCCACTGTTCCCAACGCCACCGTCACCAACTCCCCCCAACTGGATGCCATTCTTATAGAGGGTTATGTGGTTGGAATCCAGCGTACCAGTCGCAGGGGTATCAGAAATGAGGCTTAGGCCTTTGCGAGTGGCTTGGGTCAGCGTTCTCGTGCCGCCGTATTTCATTTCGAAGTACACCTCGCCGCCAAGGTCAGCCAGCAGGTCAAAATGGCCTTCGCTGCCATCTTCACTGGTGAAGTACCCGCCGTACTCCGCGCTGAGCTGCGGGCCGGTGTCGGACGACGTGTTGAAGGCTATCGTCAAATCATCCACCTTTAGCAACGCGAACGGGAATCTGGTTACCCCGTAGGTCTGCGCCACCGGGTCCCACTGGATGCCACCCGTCGAGAAAGAAGCGCCGTTGGGGAACACCACCTGGTAAGCGTTCACGTCGCGTACGTTCAGCGAGTGCGCGAGCTGGGTATTACCCGTCGCCATGTAGCCCACTAGCAAATTAGCCCACAGATTATTGGTTTTCAGGCAAGTAATCCAGGTCTTAATCGCTGCTAACGTCGTTACGTCCGTTTCCTGACTTTTGGCTGCGTAAGCCAGAAAATCCGCATCTTCCTGCGGGGTAGGCGTGGTGGGTGTAGTCGGCGTGGTGGGTGTAGTGGGTGTAGTCGGCGTGGGGGGCGTGGAGGGGGGAGGCGTAAGAACAACCGGGTTTTGCAGGGCCAACCCATTGTCAGTGCTATTGGGCTGTAAGCCAGTAATAGAGAGGGTGCCATCGCCATTGTCTATAATGGCTATACTGCTGGGAATGGGCGCAATGGCCCCGTACAGCACACGCGCACCCGGCAATTCCCAATCAATGGCTGTACCCTTGGAAATTACTTCGTAGCCAAACCCCGGCTTGAGCACCGAGAGCGTGCCCCCTACGCCGGGCGTGTAGCCTTGGCGCGAGCTGCCCGAGCCGGTGCTCGGCCCGTAAATCTTTAGCACGTTGGCCCCCAGCAGCGCGGCTAGGTCAGCCAGCACAATATCGAGGCCACTTGCAACTTCGATAATGGAGAATTTTTTAGTCAGATTACCCATAGTTAGAACGTTACAGTGCCATCAATGAAGCGGGCCTGCTGGCCGTTGCTATCGAGGTCGTGCTGGTTACCGGTGGCATCGTAGAAGGCAAAAGGCTGCCCGATGTACTCGGCCGGAATAGTGGCGAAAGAGGTCTGACCGTTCCAGCTAAATACCACGTCGGCCGGCGCGCCGGCCGTGTTGGCTATGCCGTTAAAACTGATTTGGTGGTTGTTGCTGGTCGAGAAGCTGACCGAGCCACCTTCTGGCACGGCACGGCTCAGCGTAATGCCGTAGGTTTTGGGCGGAATGGGGCACGTTATCTTGCTGATAGCGTCCTGCTTAGCGGTAGCATCGGCCGTAGCCTGGTCTTTGCCGCTGCTGCCGTAGCCCGTCACGCTGGCCCCGCTGGTGCCCGAGCCGCACTTGGCGGTGTAGTCCTCTGCCGTAGTGGTGTAGGTAGCGTTGAATACCGGGCACACAATCGCGGCTTTTGCATCGAGCGTAGCAAGCCGGATGGCGTCAACCAAACTCACGGTGCTGATGCGCGTTCGCGTTACGCTGGGCGCACTGTTACCTTGGCACTTATCGCGGGCATCCTGCGCGGTAGTCGCGTAGGAACCCTTGAAAACCTCTGGAGATATAATAGCAGTAGCACGCACGATTTGCAATAAGTCGTACCAGTGCTGTTCTTCCTCTTCTACAAATGGCCCTTCTGGCTCAGCAACATCGGCTGTCAGCCCTTTCACCGCTCGCTGAAAAAGGTGCTGTAATGTTTTAGCTGTGTTCGTTAAACGCGATGCCATAATTTATCGAGCTGAGTGCGCAACTCACGCCGATAGTGCCACGCGGTCCAAACCAACGCTACCACTATCAATGTGAGGGCTACGCGCTTTTTTTTTCTGTTGCGAGGTAGGATTGGTAAGCGGCCGGCAACCGTTTGAGGTAGCTAGCACGGAACTCACCTTTGGTTATTTGCCCGTCGTGGTTCACGTCGAAGCCAGCGTTTTGCTTGGCGATGAGTGCAATCATAGCGGGCGTGTTGCCCAGCACGTAGCTATCAGGCTGGCCAATCGCAGCGGGATAGAAAATGCACAGATACAAGTCAAACCATGACTTGAACTTGCCCGTCCACGGCTTGAGGTAGGCGTACACGTAGTCGAGCTGCTGCACGTTGGACATCTTTTCCAGCGCGGCCGTGGTAGTGCCGAGGCCTTGCGCGGTTTTGGGCATGAACTGAATTAAGCCAGTTGCGCCACCGTTGGGGTTTTTGGCGGTAGGCAGTAGGCCTGATTCTAGGTACATAGTGCCCATGAGCCAGTTGGGGTCGCAGCCAAGCTTATTGGCTATGTCGCGCACCCTGGTCACGAATGCGGCCCGATTGGTCGATACTTTGTCTTCGAGGATAAGCGGGGCCACGGCTACAACTTTTTTATGAGTTGAATAACCAGCAGCACGGCTACTGCCGTGAAGAATGCGCCCGCAAACAGGTCTACCAGCGAGCGCGAGTTGAGCGACACGTTTACGTCCATGCTGGGCAGCTTGCCTTCGTCCACGAGGTTCGTGAGAATGGTCGAATTAAGGAGGCTTTGAAGCGTCATTTTAGTAGCGGCTGTAAGTGGGTTGCTGCACGATGGGCGGCGTTTGGTAGCCGGTGCTGTTGGTGGCCGGGTTATACTGGCCAATGGGTAGCGTCTGGTTCAGCACTTTGGGGTTAGTATTGCCCCACTGGCCGAGTAGGTCGTTGACCTGGGCATTTATGCCGGGAGTTACATAGCCCTCAATGGTGCTGGTGGCTGCTCTGGGCTTAACTGTGGCCGCAGCTTTGGGCTTGATGACCGTGACGGGTTTTGCCGAGCTGGTGGCCGTGTTGGGTTGGCTGCTGACAGTTGCATTAGTAGACTTTGCCGTGCTGGCAGCAGGGGCAGCTGACTTGTGCTTCTGCTTTAAAAGCAGCCCAACCGCAACGAGGATTCCGACGAGAGGGAACATATAATTATCGAAGATTTAGACTTTTGAGTTTACTCACTAAATCGCCGAGCTTGCCGGACACTGGCCGCCAAAATTCCCCGTCGAGGTCGCGGGTAAGCGTGGCCGACGAGTCGGTGCAGTACTTCCGGTTGTAGGCGTTGTAAATGGCCGTTATCTGGTCATCGGTCAGCGCCAGCACCTGCGAGCATACCCGGTCTTTGGCTCCGCTCAGCGTGAAAAGCCCGTCGATAATGCCGTGCAGGTCATCGGCGAACTTCACGGCGGTAGCGCTCCAATTGGTAGGAATACCGCTACCCGAGTTGGGCAGTGGATGGTCGTACTTGAGTGTATCGGAGATGCTGCGGCGGCCGTACCAGTACACAAGGCCCAGCACCGCCACGGCAATAAGAAAAATTTGGAGGGGCCGATTGGTCATTACCACAGCTAGGACCTTGTTCATGCTATTTCTTTTTGAAATGCCAGTACAAGCCGCCAGCTATCAGCGCCACAATCACCAGGTATACCCAGTTTTCCTGAGCAGTCAGCCACGCGGGGCCACGGTAGCCCACAGCCTTGTATAATGAAGCGGTGCGCAGCCAAGGGCGTTTTTGGCCAGTAACCGCTACCGTCGCTAGTTCAACATCGCTGAGCAACTCGTCTTCATCAGCGTCTTGGGCGTTGATATTTGCATCAACGTCTTGAGCAGCTTGAGAATCGGGCTTCTCAATAGGGGCGAAAGTCATGATTTCTGCCATCTTATTTTTTGAATTTTTTATAAGCCATAAAACCCACCCCCAGCACTACCAGCAGGACGGCTGCGATGACAATAATTTTGTTGCGCTTGGCAGCCCCTGGCTTGATTTGCGCAGTAGGGTTATCGACGTTGTAGGCATTCAGCACATTATCGAGCGAATCAGGGTGGTCGGTAAACCACTGAATGCTGTTATTCAAGTCTTTAATACCAGTGCGTTCTGCCTCAGAGTTAAATAGCGTTTGAACCTGTTCCACACTTAGGCTATGCTGGTCAGCAATGGCCTTGATTTTAGTTTCGGTGTCCTTAGCGTAGACCATTTTACTTTTTGAGTAAGAGGATTAGGACAATGATTAGCGCGAGTGCCCCACCGCCGATGAGAGCGTAAGTAGTCGTGTGGTCGGTAGTAGTGGGCGCGTTATTCGCGGCTGACGTAGTGGCGGGCGTGTTCGGCAGGTAGGGCGGGGTAGCTGTCGATGGTGCAGTGACAGCAGAAGCCCCTGCCGCAGATGGATAGGTATATCCCGCCTGCATTTGGGCTTGGGTATTAATACCTTGGTTTGCTGTGCTACCCGTTTGCTGCGGATAGATGGCGCTTTCTGGGTGCTTGCGATTGTAGCGAGGAATCAGGCCGAGGATTTCTTCGGGATGAGAGGCGTAGTCCTTCACGATATCATCGTAATTCGGACCGCCCTTACCCGCCTCTTCTTCTACCATCCCACATAACCACCCTGCCTGGTCACGCGTGATGCCGACAGCAGCCGCGATTTTGTCCTCGTCAGCGTGTTCGTGGCCAGGCACCCCGCCACCAAACAAACCGCTGATAAAGCTAGTAGCACCCCCGATAATGCCTCCGGCAACGGTACCTACCCCAGGAATAGCTGAGCCTGCGGCCGCCCCGGTGCCGGCCGACGATAAAATGCCTGTGAAATTTAACATGATAGTTGTTGATTATTAGAATACTAGCTTGCGCTGGCTGCCTTTCTTGCCGTTTTTAGCCTCTTCCTGCCACTCACGGATTTGCCGTAGCATTTTGCGCGCCTGGGTTGCGTGTTCAGGCGACAGCTTCACCCGGCCTTTTTTGGCTTTGGACGCGGCTTTAGTCTTAGTCTTTTTGCCGCCTTTCGAGCCCGCTTTTTTAGTTTTATTAGCCATTTTATTAAGCAGTGAAGAGGGGTAGAGTAGCCGCCAGTTGAAGTTGATTGGTGATGGGCAAGTCGTTGAATTCCTCACGGGTAGGCACATTCAACTTATCGAAGTAGTCAAGCACCTGTTGGGCTGTTTCTACTTCAATAGTTTGCTGCTCATCGGCCACAGTAGCGGTAAAGCTGCGATTTTGAGCTACGGCCCGGCCGCAGCGAACAAGGAAGTTTTCGTTAGCCATAAGGCGTTGATTAATAATTGATAATTCGGCGGTGCATGAATCGTAGCCTTACTTGAGCCAAATCGGTATTGATGCCCCGTAGGACGTACTGCAAGGCTACTTGGGCCTGGGCTGGCTGGTAGCCCTCAGCCACGTAGGCGGCAAAAGCTAGTTGGTCGGCTAGCAGCTCGTCATCGCTTCGGGTTTGCCAGTGGGCTAGCTCGTGGAGGTAGACAAACCGGCGCGTAGCGGGCGTTAGCGAGTCCCAGCGCGGGCCATTTACATAGAGCTGTCCGGTCGCTAAGTCAAGCACGGCTAGCGGTCGATTGCCAGCCACCCGGTGCAAGGTCATATCGCTCATTTCTGCTGGTGGCGTACTAGCAGAAATACCACAGCCAACAGCAGCATTACCACGCCAGCAATGAATACCGGCTGCGATAAGCCCATAATGCGCGGCGACTCGGTGGGCATCTGGGCTTGGTCGTTGGTGGCGTTGTAGTCCACTCCGCCTGCGCTGCCACTTATCGTGAACTGACCTTTGAGAAAGTCCACAATGGATTTTAACCCCTGGCCCAACGCTGAGCGTTGCTGGCTAACAGTAGCGCTGCCATCGGTGCCGGTGGCATTGGCGTAGCGGCCACCGGTGGCGCGTTCCGCTTGGCCTAGTAGAATAAAGAGGTCGTCGGCAAAGGCCTCACCTTTGACATCGGCCATAAGGGCCAAGGTTTCTGGCGAGGCTGACACTACGCAATCATAGCGGCTTAGCAGCTCGCGCATAGCACTAGGTGCCAAAGTAATAGCGCGGCTGAGGCGGTCGGCGGTTGATTTAGCTAGTGCGTTCATCAGGAGTAACAAAAAGGGCCCGGCCGCTCGGCCGGGCCCTTTTATGATAGGTAGTGGTTGTGCTTGCTTGGCTTAGCTCAGCATGAGGTTGTTTTTGGCTACCGCAGCCTTCACGGCCAGTGCCTGCGAGGGCGAGAGGCTAGCACCGGCAAACAGGATGAAGGTTACCGTAGCACCGGCCTCAATCGTGTAGGTAATGTCCGATTTGTCATCGAGTTGCAAGCCATCGGTAGACACGTCGGCAACTTTGTCGCTGAACGTGCTGCTGTTGAACGCCAAGCCGGGGTTGATGGGGTAGCTGGTGGTATCAACGAACGGGTCGAGGCTGCCCACGCTGATTTCTTGGTCGAACTGCGAGCGGTCCTGGCAGGTGATGCGAATCTGGAGCACGCGGGTAGGGTTGTACAGAACATAGTTCTGGAAGCCCTTGATGGTCTTACGCGAGTTGATAGACGAGGCCGTGAGGCCGGCCCGGCCCTGCGTATCGTTGAATGCGCCATCCTTGAGTTGGCCAGGCGCAGCGGTGGCATCGTCAGTATTGTAGCCGGAAAACAGCCGCACCGTGCGCGCAGATTCGGCGCTGTTGGTGATGCTGAACCCGAAGCGGCGCTGAATGTGGCCCTCCTGCGCAAAGTTTTGCACGTTGCCCATGAACGTCACATCGGGGTCGCCCTGGCCAGTGTAAGCCGCGTCGCTAGCCAGTTGCAAGCCGGTAGCTCCGGCATAACGGCCGCCAGTGCCTGTATTTGCCAGTGCGAGCGACATCAATTGTGCCATCGAACCGATAGAAAGTAGCTTTTTCATCGTCGTAAAAAGGTTGTCGAGTGATGGGTTAGATGCCTACCTCAGAGGTGATTTCACCGGTCGAGGAATTGAGCTTGCGCTTAAAGGCAAATTCTTGAATGAGCAGTACGACCACGCCCGCAATGACAGCGGACACGACTACGCCCCAGTTAACTTTCGGCATGACAGCGCGGGTTAGTTAGTGAATGGTTGTGCTTGAATTGGCCTCAACATTACGACTAACTATCAGGCTAGCTGGCCACATTTGGCCGCTTTCGTGCGCTCAACTGCATTTTACTGCAACTCACTGCGCCTCAGGCTCGCCGAGGTGAATTTGGCAGCGCTGCACGTCGGCCGGGGTGAGAATGTGGCGGCGGTGGGTGATGCCTACCAGTTTAAGCCAGCGGCGAAACGTGCGCTTACTAGCGCCGTAGGATTTGCGCAGCTCGTCACGGCTGGTGGCTTTCGGTGGCTGGCTCATCGACGGGCGGGGCGGTTGGTGGCTCGGGCTCGGGGGTGGGTGGGCGGTTTTGCACAGCATCGACTACCTCAGCACCCATTTTGGTAGTGAGAAAGCGCAGCATCCACTCACGGAAGTAGCTGACAAAGCTGCCTGATTGCAGTTTGAGCAGTACCCAGTGGTTGAAAATGGCCGTGAACTTGAAACCAAACAAATAGCTAAAAAGCATGTCGCGCAAGCCTTCGGCGTGGGGCAAGTACTTGGTGCCGTGGTGTACCATCGACATTGCCAGAATATCAGAAACCATGATAGAGAAGGTTTTCTGAAATTTGATGAGCTTAAATTTCTCAGCCTTGATTTGCCGGGCTACTTGGTAGCCGTACCACGCATTGGCTAAGTCCATCGCCAGGATGAGGAATGATGCGCCGGGCGGGTGCCACACCCACGAGCCCCAGAAAGTGAGGCCGTAGCCCAGCGCCACAAATGCCACTTTGAGGGCAACGGGCGTAATGGCTGCGCTGAAGGTTTTCACGCCCAGCACCGTCTTTGCATAATCGGCCGGCGAGTCGAAGCCCCAGGCGCGGAATATATCGGTGATAAAGGTGCGAGCGTGTATCATATCAGGGTTTCCACTGTCTCATCGTGGTAGGGGTTTTTATGGGATTGCACCCTGCGCCAAGCGGCTATTACTTCGTTTTTATTGGGAATTGAGCGGCCTTGTATCTCTTTCTCAGTATCCTGCGTCTTTTTGAGCACGATGTAGGCCGTCATCTCCCAAAAGAATTTCGGCACCCGCAGCAAGCTGTGAAAAGTGAAAACCAGGTCAGCATCCCACATGCGGTGGTCTACCAAAAACGTCTTGATTTGTCGGCTGGGGTTGGGGTCAATGTACTTGGTGCAGTCTTCAAATACTATCAGGCCGTTCCTGAACCACTTGATAATGAAAGCAAACATTTCCTCGTGGTCGGACTCATAGAACCTCTTGATGCCCTTCGTCCAGCGCTTGAATTGCTCGCGGTTGATTTCTTGGTGCTCGCGGTAGGCGGGGCTGCCGTTGACATCAATAATCAGTACTTTTTTGCCGGGGTGCTTGGCGTAGTAAGCCTTGGCTATTTCGTTGGTGCGGGTGCTCTTGCCGGTGCGCTTGCGGCCTACTACCAAGCACGCCAGGTGGCCGCGTGTCGAGTCGGCCATGCGCTACAGGATTATCCAACGCCGTTTGCCGTAGGCCACGCGGCGGCGGGGTTGGGATGGTGGTGGTAGCGTACGCTGCTGGCATTTTTGGGGAGCGGTGCTAAAGCCTTGGTAGTCGCGCCCTTCCTCCAACACGGTCACGCGGGCCGGGCCGATGGGGTGCTGAGCAGCGGCGCAGCCCGTTAGCCACGCCCAGCACAGCATACCTAAAAAAGACAATATCCTTTTCATTGTCTACAGGTTGAAGCCCTTGCGGAATTGTGGGATGAGGGGAGCCACGCGAGGCAGCATGACCATTGCCACGGCTAGCAGTAAAGCCATTTCGGGGCTCAGCTGTAGGCGGCTGTGCTTTTCGAGTACCTCGGCCAGCGGGTCCGTGAGCGATTGCTTCTCATCCTCGGTGAATGCAGCTTTGTCGCACAGCTCGGCAAACTCTTTGGCGCGCGCCAGGACGTAGTAAAAGTCCTTGTCGTCGGTTACTGCGTCTTCGATGGAGTAGCGGCCACGGCCCGCCCGCTCCTGCTCGTAAGCATCCATGCGCGCCTCGTCGCCGGGCCGCAGAATGGCATTGCGGTAGCTGGCGATAAGCGCCGGCTTCTGCATGTTGTCAATGAAGTCAATCCAGCGCCGGGCCGACTTGCGGGCATCCTCAGGGGTAGGAAGGGGGGCGGCAGTGGGCTCGTCTTCGTCGGCTTCGGCTTCGGGAATAGCTGGCTCGGGGCCAAAATCCTCGGTGTAGTCGATAGCAGGCGCGGCTGTATCAATCGGCGAGAAGTCCGTAGGGTTGTCGTTGTTTACCGCCTCCGTGGCTTGGCCGAGTACTTCTAGTAGGTCAAGAGCCATTTACTCGGCGAGCTGAGGCACCGGAGCGGGGGCCGTGTATTTGTCTACTACCTGGGCCATCGGACCGATAGCGGCCATGAGCTTATCCTTATTTTTCATCAAGGCCATGATGCTTGACGGATTAAAGCCGCCATTGCCTACGAGCGGGGCGAGCTGCGCAAAGCAGTTGACCATCGTGGTTATGTCGCCTTTGTATTCGTCGTTTTTGGCCCGCAGGTCTTTCTTCTGCTGGATGAGCTGTTGGGCTACCTCGGTGAGTCGCTCATAAGCTTCTTGGTTGACCAGCATCATGCCTTTGGGTACCATCAAGTCATCGGGGCCTAGTGGGGTGGGAATGGTAGCAGTGGGGGCTTGTGCGGGCTGCATTTTAAGGGCTTTTGCCATGTTTACTTGCCGGTTGGGAAATCCCCCCACGGATTGTTTTTGAGGTACTTAAACATCTGCTCGATGAGGTCTGAGCCGTTCTTACTCTTGCCCTTGCGCTGGCGGTAGGCTACTACTTCGGCAAACTCCTGGGCGAGCTTCGGATTGCTCCACCGCACGGAGGCGATGGGGGCCGGCCCTTTGTCCACGGTAGGAGTAGGGGCCGGCTGGGTTTCGGGGGGCTTTTCGTCAGCCATTGCTTAGGCGGTGGCTTCGGCGGGTGCTGCGGAGGGCGCTGCGGAGGGCGCGAGCGTGTTGGCCTTGCGGTCAGCGTAAGCAAGCTGCGTGAAGGTGTCGGCTTCGGCCTGGGTCAGCGTGTAGTCGCTGAGGTGCATCGTGACCAACGTGGCGAGCTTGCTGTAAACGGCGGCGCGCATGGCTGGCGTGAACTTGCGCAGAGCCTTGAGGAAGCACACAATTTTCGCAGCCTCATCGGGCTCTTTGGTGCAGGCCGCCGTGAGGCTCAGCGTGTCCATCGCTACCGTGAGGGCTTGCCGAATCTTACCGAGCAAGTCGGCTGACCAACCTTGGCCGCTCAGGGCCGCGAGTAGGTCGAGGGCGGGGTTGTCAGCGGCAGCCTTCACGATGTCTACCACGGTCAACACCTTGTCGATGTGTTGAAAATTCTGTTTGAAGAAGCTGGCAACGGTGGCCGCGAGCAGCTTGATGCGTTGGAAAAATTTCATGGGTATGTAGCCGATTTTTGCGGGTTTACCCAAAATTCTGTTCTGTTTACAGCGCTAAAACCGGTTGACTGCGCTTGGCTGCATCTGGCTGCGATAGACAGCTGCTAAAGCACAAAAAAGCCCGTTCACTGGTAGTAAACGGGCTTTCGTGGGGTGGCTAAGCTTTTGTAGGCGGGCCGCAGTGGTCGAATATTTTCTTCACTTGCTCAGTGGTAAACAGGCGGCCCACGTAGTTGCCCAGCTCGGGTACTTCAGCTAGCCAGGCATTCAAGGTGTACCGCCCAATCTGATACAGGTCGGCAAGCTGTTGCTTGTTGTAAGGCTGAATCTTGGCTTGTTGGGCGGTGGTAGACATGCGGTGGATGGCTGTAAACAGTGATTAGTTAGCGGCTGCGGCAGCTTTAACTTTAGTCTTGGTAGTAGTAGTCGTAGTAGGGGCACCGGCCTCGGCTTCGGGCTGCTCAGGCGTAGCCTCTTCTTTCTTAGCCGACAGCAACTCTTGGCTGAATACGCGCATGGTTTGCACCGTCACTACTTCACCATCTTTGTTTACATACCAGCGAATGTCAGGCTGGCCCTGTACCAGCATCTTCGTACCGGCTTTGATGTACTGGGCAATATCAGTGTTTTCACCCTGTTTACGCCAGATAGTGCAGTCAATCCACTTGGTTTCTTCGACCTCAACGCCTTGGCCGTTGCGGTACTTGCGGTTTACCGCAATGGAAAAATTGATAGCAGTGTCGTTACCGCTTTTGCTGAGCGTGGCATCCTTGCCAACGTTGCCGGTTGCTGTGAGTTGAAGCATTGGTTTACAGTGGGGTTAAAAGGTGATAGTGAAATGTGCAGTAGGGTCGTTGCTAAACGATGCTTTAAAACCACGTTTTTTGAGGTCTATTAGCACCTCATCAACCGTTCCACGCGTTATAAATGGCGTGTAAACCAGCGCACAAGCTTGCACTTTACTAGCGGCTGCTTTGATAGCAGCATCTATCTTATTAAGCAGGTCATTTGCTTGCGGCTCCCTTGCTTTATAGTATAGTTCAAGTGCTTCCTTAGCAGTAATGCGATTCATTGGTTTACACGGACTTAGGGTGGATGCTCAAGTCAATCATGAAGCGCAGGGCCTGGGCCATATTGCGGGCCTCATGGATATAGTTTCGGGGCGCGTTTTTGCCGATTTTAGGCCGTAAACCGGTATCTGGGAAGTGATACACGCTGGCCGTGCTGGCGATGAAGTAGGTGTACTCGTCGCGTTCGGCCTCCTGGAGTGTATCGGGGTTGATGATTTCCTCGTGGGCGAAGTCGGCCAGTAGCTCGGCGGCTTCGCCTGCGGCTGTTTTTGGGGCGTTTATGTTCAGCTCCTTTACCCCACGAAAGGCCCCGAACTTCTGGTATAGTGGCTTGCCCTTCATCTTGGGCAGCAGGTCTACCAGCAAGTCCATATCGTATTCGTCAGAGTCGTGTTTACGTAGTGAAAACGGCTCAAAATGGTATTTCAGGCACTCCATCACACCTGACATGAGGCTGTCGAGATTCTTGCCGTTTACATACTGTTTCCACTGTTTGCGCTCTTCGTCCCAGCGCTCCGACCAGCCGCGTTTCTTGTCAGAATAAGTATACAAGCTCTCCAAGCCTACTAGGGTCGAGCCCTGGGGTAGTAAACAAGCGAGGTCGGCGGGGCTGAGCGTCTTATTGCCCTTGCCGATGGCGTGTAGCTCGTCGGGGCCGAACTGATGGCGCTGGGCGGTGCGGTCGAGCGTTAGCATGTTCCAGCGCAGCAAAATGTGGCGGTGCAGCTCGTTGCGATTCTGTAAGCCCTTGTAAACGAATACTAAGCTGTGAATGTGGAAGTGCAATCCGTTGCTGTTGCGCGTGACCTCGGCCCCGTATTCGCCCCCCATCACCATCTCTTTCCACCACCACTCGCGCCGCAGCTCCTTAAAAATGTTGATGAGCGCCATCACGTAGAATTGCTCGCCGCGAAACCCGTTTACAGCCGTATGCGGCACCGTAAGCGTGAGGTGCATGAGGTCGTACTCAGTCGTTAGCTCGGGGTGGGCCGTGAGGTAGGTGAGCCACTTGCGCCGCAGCCGTTTGCTGCGCTCGCTGTTGCAGACGGGGCAAACCTTGTGTTTACAGGTCGCGGAGCCAATATATTCTAGCGGCTGGTCGCCGGCCAGGTGCTCGCGGTAGAGTGAGTGGCACGAGCACGAGCCCAGTCGGCGCGTGAGGTGCTTGAGCGTGTCTTGAGCATCTTCGGTCAGTGTGTCAACGTGGGCGAGGCGGTGCGCTTCGGCTGCCAGGGCCATGCGATTTGCTTCCCGTTTAAGGCTGCTGTTGCGGTTGCTGCGCTTGCGGTTGCGGGCTACGCGTAGGGTCAATTCGTCGCGTGTAGGCTCGGCATCGGCACCCGGCAGCACTAGGTAGGCTTGTTTCATGTTGGCTTGCTTGGTTTCCCCGAGCGTTTCTTTATTATCTAGGAAGGGCTTAACAACTGGTTTACAGCGCCAAGCAAACGGGTTAAAAAAGCTCTTTCTGTTGGCCTTTCTGCCAGTGCTGCGCGGGTGCGCCGGTATTCAGGTAGTCTTGTAGCACTTGCTGGGCCGTGGTGAGGGCCAGGCGCCGTTTCTCACGCTGCTCATCCTTGAGCTTGCCAGCAGCCGCGTCTTTCTCTTCCTGCTTAGCCAGCAAATCAGCCATCTCGCGCAGGAGCGGGGCGGCATCTTTGAATGACATGGGATAGGGATACTTGGCGGCCATTGGTGGGGCGGGCTGAACAGGCGTTAGGTTTTTTTCTCGTTTGGCACTCCCTCTGAGTGCTCAGCTTATGGTACTCGGCCCGAAGGCCAGCCAGGGCGCAAGCGCCCCGGCTGGTGCCACAGGTGGGGGGAGTAGCTGGCCCCGTATTGACTTAGGAATCACCCATCGGTCGTGCCACCGCCTACGCTACGACGTTGCTCCTCAGCATTGCGTCGATACCCTCAGCGGTTGTGGCCCTGGGTGGAGTCGAACCACCGCCCCGCCGTAGTTGCGGGGCCGAACGTCGCAGGGTCAGAAAATCAAAAAAGAGTGGCTTGCTGAGCTACAGCAGGGCTATCAAGCAGTAAATCCACCAGCTCGGTGAGGCGAGCAAACACGCGGGGTAAGGTGCCAGGGTGGGGCGTATCTGTCTCGTGGCTAATGACCTTGCAAACCAGTTCGCCCGCAGCATCGTGGTAGATGTGGCACTCAGGCAGGCTGTAGGCCCGGTGCAGGCGGTCGTACTCGGCGCGGTAGTGCTTGGGGTCGGTGCCGCCAGCGCGGTAGCCACCGATGGCTGCCCGCTCGGCTGGCGTGAGGTGGTTAGCCGTGGCCCCGTCGTTTTGGGTGCGAAGCTTTGCCATTATGCTAGCCCTAAATCGAAGTGGATAGGGTCATAGGCTGGGTGCGTCACGCCGTTGAAAGTCCAGGGCGTGACGAAGTGCCCACCCCAACGGAAGCCCAGTTGCACCGCTAACGCGGGTAATCCAGTAGCCTCCCACTCAGCTTTAGAGGTTTTGGAGGTGTAGAGCTTACCACCCTTCATCACGTTCAGGTCAACGGCGCGCCACTTGCCGTGCAGGCTGCCTTCGCCCGCACGGTAGGTGCTCGTGATGTAGACGGTGAAGCCCTGGGCCTCAAATGCCGCAATCAGGGTCGAAAACCGGCTACGGTTAGGCTCAGGAAAAATCGCAAGCTTCGCAGCGATGGCGGCAGAGACTTTCATGCGGCGCAGGTAGAGCGCCAGCACCACTACTGCCACGGCTACGGCCGCCACGGTGCGCGGGTGCTGGTGCAGGGCGGTAGTAAGCTGGCGCATGAGGTTAGGCGAAAACGGCCAGCGGCTTGCCGGTGATAGCTTCTACTTTGTCGCTCAGGGCCTTCATGTCAGCCTGAATCATGCGCTCGGCTTCGTTGTAGGTGGCCTCGTCGTAGTTGCCGCGCGAGTGTTGGGTGCCCACGCCGTAGAGCACGGTGTCGAGGGCATCGTAGCTGGCGGTGAGGGCCGTGACCTTGATTTGGGCGAGCGGAGTAAGTGCTTGAGCCATTATCGTTTGAGTTTTTGCGATTCAGCCACCGACTTTTCTTTGAATTGGCGCTGCTTCTTAGGTGCGGGCTTGAGGGCGGGCGTAGTGCCTGCGCCTGCTTTGAAAATCAGATAGAGAGCCGTGGCCGTGGGGCGCAATTCGGCCTCCGATATGGCGGGGAGCTGGCAGCACAGCAGGCCGAGCAATTCCTCCTGGGTGATGGGCGGCATCATAGCGCTAAGCGGCTTGAGCGATGGCTACTTGGTTGGCCTGGGCAGGAGCCACGTTGAGGGCCGCGAGTGGGTCTTGGCCCAATTGGCGACTGATTGTCAACACGGCTTCAAATGAAACATCGAGCGATGCGCCCAGCTCGGCATCTACCCAGGTGTTGAGCGTGCGGCGCGAAACGCCCACGGCAGCGGCCAATTCATTGAGCCGTTGGCTGCGCTGCTGGCGCGGCAGGGTTGAAATCCAATCCCAAAACTTGTACTTGCGGGCGTAAGACATTGAGCAACAGAATTAATTTCCAAGGGAGGAACTTTTCTGCGCTTGTGGCATAGGGCTTGCATTTCAGCCGTTGAGCGTACTTTGTGCTGTCCTTTGCACTTGCGACAATGCAAACATACTTCGCAATTGCAAATACAGTTCTTTTCAATCGAAAATAATGTCAAATATTGCAGAAGAACTAGATGAGGAGAGGCTGAACCCTAGCCAGAGAATCAAGTACTTAATTGCACAGCTCAATATGAGTGTATCGGCATTTGCAAAATCGGCAAATGTCAATTACTCCACATTGCATACGGTTGTAGGTTCTCGTGGCAGTAAGCCTAGTACCGAGATGTTGGCATCTATTTTAGAAGCCTATCCACAAGTGCGTAGTGAGTGGCTTCTGAAAGGAAAAGGCAGAATATGGAAGCCAGGCACTACCGAATTTCAGCCACTCATCAAGCCAGTTAGCCCTGCTATTTTGGTTGAAGAGTCTAGCTTAGTAAGCGCCAATCACGACCAAGACGATGCGATTCCTTTCGTACCCATAGCGGCCGAAGGCAGCTACCTACAAGGCTTCGCCGATGAAGAATACATCGAGCACATGCCAAAATTTTACTTGCCCTTCCTGGGCCTGGGCCAAGGTGTATATGCCTTCCAGGTGCGCGGAGACAGCATGAGCGACCGTTTCAACAATGGCGATGTAGTATTTGGGCAAAAAGTTGAACAGAACGACGCGCTACGGTGGGGCGAAGTATATGTATTATTGTGTAATGATGGGCTTGTCGTGAAGGAGCTACGCAAGGGCCCTGACGACCAACACTTCACCCTACGCTCGTTCAACGAGCATTTCGACCCCTACGACATCCTCAAAAGCGAAGTCCGCCAGCTCTACCGCTACCAAGCTAGCATCAGTTTTAACAGCTCTAACCCGAATAGGGGAGGGGTGGTGAACTTCCTGAAGGCTCTGAGTGAGCAGATGGGGCAGGTGCAGAACTCGCTTAATAATCTTCCTTCTGTTAAATAACTCTGCTAAGAAGTAATACAGTAATACAATTAATCCCACCCGATATAAAATGCTGTTCAAAAAACAACGTAACGATTTATTTGCGGCAATCATTGCTGCGGGTTTACAGCCAACCGACTTCAGAGAAATAAATGGAAACGAAAAATATAATTTATTTGCCAAAGAAGGCCCGTTTGCTCTGGGAATAGAAGCAAAATCTGGATATTTTTCAATGGGTACATTTCCGGATATTGAAGGATTTGATAACGGAGGTAACTTGTACTGGGAGTCTTGTGTAGAGTATTGTCAGTCTTGGGCAGAGTTTATTAAAGAAGATAATGACACTCCTGATTTGTGGGCTGAAGCTCAATCCAACGCTAAGTTGTTTACGCTCAATGCAGCAGTGCCGAATGAAATGTTCAACAGCGCTGAATTACGGCAGTTAGAAGGGCAAGTAAGGCAGCTTATTAGTGGAATCATAGCTCTGGCATTGCCGGCCCATGCTGAGAAAACACTAACTGATACCGTTAAAGAAATACCAGAAAAGGCAACTCGGTTCACTAAAAAAGAATTGGAAGGTTGGTTTATGGGAGCTTTTATTTCACAGGTTACTAACCTAGCTCTTTCGCCAGAGCACGTAACCGCAGTAGCTCATCTAATCAAAACAACTTTCTTTGGTTTATTGGGCCTGAGCTAAAAAGTAATATGCCGAGCCCTGCGGAGTAACAGAGCATTTACCCACCACACTACCAGTGAAAACAACCTTACTAACTGCCCTGCTAGCCTGTGCTGGCCTGGCTGCTCACGCCCAAAATCCAACGGCTGCTATTAAAAGCTTGTTGACTTCCAAGACCTGGAAGATTAACTACTGCCTCATCAATGGCTTCAAGCCAGCAGAGTTCACCCAGGCCAACAACATCAAGAATGTAGACGTGTACCGCGAAGGTGACCGCTACATCTTCCGCAATGATGGCACCTACACCCTCATCAGCACTCAAGGCGGTGGCGGCAATGGCGTGTGGGATGTGCAAGGCCAGACTGTCATTCTCAACCCCGGCAGTGCCGGTGGCGGCACCCACTTCGACATAGCCAAGGCCGATGCCACCTACTGGCACGGCCGCACCGTGCGCCGCTTGGGCCTGTGCAATGTGACAAGCTTGTATGAAGTTTCTTGGACTCCTGCACAGGTGCAATAGTCTACTTTAAAAGCCTTGTCGAGTGGCTTGGCACATTTTAACACTTTCTTTTTCCAAAAGCTATGGGCTACAAATCAATCATCGTAAGAATTGGCGGCAAGATTCCTGATTTTGCTGATGAGGTTACACCACCTATGCTCAACAAAGCACTCGATGAGGGCTACGAAATAAAATCAGTACATCAAATAGCTACGCATCCTGTCATTGGAGGAAACGCAAATAGCTTAGTTGTTGGGGCAATCATTCTTACTTACGTCCTTTATAAGGAGAGCTAGCTATCCGTGAAGCACCGCACCACTGGCGAGCTTATCAGGGAATACTTACCATGGGCGGTGCTCATTGGCGGCAGCATTGGATGGGGTTTGCTCACTTTCGAGCGCCACATCCGAGCCGACCAGCACGAGCAGGACATGGTGATGTTTCGCGAGTGGCTAGCTACTCATATTCGGGACGTGCGTATTGATTCAGTAAAGTCAAACCGTTAAAAGCGGTTATCATCAATCTCTAATCAGAAAGCAGTTTCTGACAATCTATGACAGCAATTCTTGGCATTCTTAATAAAACTGCTGTAGCATTAGCAGCAGATAGCGCGACAACGCACACCGGTGGTCGCGGAGAAAAAATTTATAACAACGCTCATAAGCTTTTTAATATATCAAACCATTATCCAGTAGGTATGATGGTTTGTAACTCAGCTGAGTTAACTGGTATTCCGTGGGAGATAATTATTAAAATGTATCGTAAGCAACTAGTTGATTTTAAATTTGATTACTTGCCAGATTACGGAAAAAACTTCGCTGAATATCTGCAAAACAGTATCAGTGGATTATTGGATGATAAAGATAAAGCGCTTGCTGTCCTGCGGTTATCTACTGATATAGCCAACCATGTCATCCAAAAGCTTGGCGAATCTTGGCAATCAGACCCACCTCCTGCCGAAATTGATTTGAATGAATTGGCTAATGAAGTCTTGCGCGCAAATTTTTTACCTGAAATTTTAACTAATTTTAGCGAAAAAGAGCTGATAGATAGAGTAGTTCCATATTCGTTTGATAATTTCAATGATGAATATGGGGAAATAATAAAAAAGAACTTATCGGCATGGGTTAGGGAAACCTCTGGTATCGATATTAAGCTGAACGATGAAACACTAGATTCTATGTTATCCGTCGTTTATGCTTATAGTCAGCATCAAGTCGAATTTGATAGTACGGGCTCTTGGTCTGGAGTAGTGTTAGCAGGTTTTGGGGAGAAAGATATTTTTCCTCAACTAGTATCTTATCGTATAGGACCTGTTTTTAATGGAGAAGTGAGGATAGTAAAAGAAAGAGAGGCTAAAATATCTTCTCAAAAGCCAAGTAGTATAGAGCCCTTCGCACAATCAGATGTTATACAAACATTCTGGGAGGGTATGGACCCCTTTATAATTGATACAGTAGCTGAGTCAATGGCAGGAGTTGTTGACCACGTAGTGGACCATGTTATAGAGGTATTACCAGAAGGTGATAAAGAGAAGGTACAACAGTGGTTGAGAGATAGCCGGCCTGGGATACTTAAAGACTTAAATAATTCTATGAAGCAAGTTATAGAAACCAAGAATCGCAAACCGATGTTGGATGCCATAGCTACTTTGTCCAAGGAGGACTTAGCAGATATGGCAGAGTCTTTGATTAGCTTGACGTACCTCAAAAGAAGAGCTAGCTTTTCTTCAGAGTCGGTAGGAGGTCCAGTTGATGTAGCAGTTATTACTAAGGGTGAAGGATTTATCTGGTTAAAACGTAAGCAGTATTTCCGTCCAGAGCTTAACCTCAATTATATTAGCAGCGTAATCACACGCACAGCACATCCTACCTCTTAAAATTCCTAAAAATGGCTATGAACCTATTTTGCCCGGACCGCACCCACGGGGCTAGCGGTCCCAAGCGCCAATCTCTTAGCGATTTAGCTAAGCCCCGTGAACGAGCAAGCATTACTCGCGAATCGACTCTTGCTGATATTAAGTCCGTCGTTAAAAAGGACGTTGAACGAATTTTAGACAAGCATCGCCCTAACTAGTAATGATGCTGGTTTTCCGACAAAATGCCGACAAATAACTAGGAAAACCCCGTACTTTAGCAGCGTTAAAAGTGCCTTTGCAGGCTGGAAACGCAGTTTTTAGTATCGGTGCCTTGGTTCGATTCCCGTCTCTGGTACTAAAAATCCTGTTTCTACATCAGAAACGGGGTTTTTTATTTTTGGGGAACAATGCAAAGGCAGCTAGGCAGTGCTAGGATATAGTTTTTTTGAATGGAATGCACAACCGGCAGCAGGCTTGTAGCTAGCAGGATGAACAGGGCCGGCTAGGAAGCTCAAAAACTCAGGCACTAGCACTACATAGTGAAGAAGAATTCTTGATTTGAAAGCGGAAATAAAAGCCGATACCCTAGCCCGCGAATGTGCAGCGGCAGTCAGCCAGCGGCGGCTGCGCTAAGCGCCAGTTAAATGCACATGCGGTGGCACGTGGTTGACGACGACCTCGCAGCCCGGCAACGACTGCGCTAGCTGCTGGAGACGCGCCTGAATAGAGAGTACCGGTAGCTCCGACGAAATGAAAACGGTTTTGAGGTGGTTTCCGCTCAGTTCCAGAAGGCCGTCGAGGGTAATGCCGGTTTCACCCAAATGGAGCAACTCCAGCCCTTTGATATGCGAGAGGTCGGCCACACAATCGTCTTGCAGTTCCGCGCAGCCTTTTACCCGCAGCTCTTTAAGCCAAGTCAATTGCATCAAGTGCTGAATACTGGTGCGGGTTATAGGAGCCTCGTAGATATCCAGCATGTCGATGGTCTGGACGCGGGCCGTTAGCCAGCCTACTTGCTCGTCGTCAATAGCACCATCCCAAAACCGAGCGTGGGGAAGGTGTACCAGTTGCTGCCCCAATAGCGGCACCTGTGGGAAGCGCGTGCGCCAAAAAGCAGTTTCCTGGGCGGCGTGCTGCTGCGCACGGGTGTAAGCGGGCGGTGGGGAATGGTCGGGGCGAGAGTACTTTTTCACAAGCTAAAAATAGCCACAAGCCTGCTTTAGCAACTAAACCAAACAGCCCCAACCTGCTAGCAGGTTGGGGCTGTTTGGTTTAAGGAACGGTAGCAAACGTTATGTTTTAAGAAAATCCCTTATCGAGGTGTACGAAGAAGTTTATACTATTCAATAAACGGTACTTCGCAAACGGTATATAGATAGCGCTTTGATATGCTCCTCTTAGAGAAATAATCTATTAGCCTTTACGCCATCTACTTAGGAGCGGGGGCTATGGCTACAACTTGCAATAATGGTTCTAGCACAGCCCACACGTTAGCCGCTAGCAAGCGTTGCCCGGCGGCATTGGGGTGCACCCGGTCGGGCAAATTTAGCTCGGGGCGGCCCAGCACGCCAGCTAGCAGCGAGGGAACGAATGCCACGGCTTCAGCCTCAGCCAAAGTGCGAAACAGTGTACCAAACTCCTGGGCGTAGCGCGTGAGGCCCGGCACCCCCAGCGGCCCTAGGTCGAAGGGTACTTGCAGCCCCGCCAGCACCAACTGCGCCTGCGGAAACTGCCGCCGCACCTCCACCAAGATGTAGCGCAGATTAGCCAACGTTTCGCGAACAGGAATGCCGCGCAAGCCATCATTGGCACCCAGCGCCAGCACAAACACATCGGGCGTGTGGCGGGCCAGTACACTGGCTAGGCGCTGCCGGCCACCCGCGCTGGTTTCGCCACTCACGCCGTAGTTGAGGGCTTTATGAGGCAGGCCAGCAGCCTGTAATTTCTCCTGAATGCGGGCCGGAAAGCTGTCGGCGGCCGGCAGGCCATAGCCTGCCGTAAGGCTATCGCCAAAAAAAATGATATTTTTCATATAATATAAAAACGCCCCGCTGCCTGACTACAAGAGTTGGCGGCGGGGCACGCTGGTTTGCTGATAGCTGAAAAAAATAGCCGTGTGCCTTTAGTCAGGCAGCAGCTTGCGAGCCTGGCTATTAAGGCACTTACCCCGGTTATAATACAAAAAATAAGTGCGAAAAATTTCTCTGGTTGCCCCGCCAGTACCAAGATATTTGGGCCGTTCCCAAGCTGGATTTGTAGTTAAAAAGGGCCATGTGAGCAGCCCTACGGCTAGGGCTAAGTAGTAAGTAGCCCTAGTATAAAGAAGAACAGCAACTGCACCAAGTACACCAGCGGTACCAGCGGATTACGCTTCGTAAACGAGCTGCGAATGAAGATGAATTGGAGCACGACCGATAGCAAAAACCAATCGCGGAAATTCCGCAGGGGAATAATATTGCCCGTCCAATGCCAGAAATCATAGCGGCTGGCCACTGGCTCCAAACACAAATCGAACCCCACCATGAGCGCCGCCCCCACTAACACGCGCAGCACCAGCGGCATCGGTAAGTAAGATGTCAACATCCCCGCGCAATATGTGATAACTACCCAGTTGAGGCCAATAAGCCACGGCACTTCCACGTACTTAGGACCCAGGGTGGCCCCGTAGGCATAACTGCCAAAAATCTGCCCCGTATGCACGCCCAGAAACTCGGCCGTGAAACCGATAAGGAACACCTGCATCACAAACAGCCAGAACGCCCAGTTGCGCTCGGGCTGAAAAGCTCCGAGCAGCCCCGCCGTAAGTAGCAGCGTCAGCGGCGTGTACGTCAGATAAAAGGCCTTATCCTGGCTAAAAGCCAGCCCTACAAAGCCTGTAATATGAAAAAGTAGCACCAGCCCCTGCGCCACGCGCAGCCGCGAAGTAGAGGCGGCCGAAGACGCGGGTAAATTCGAAAACTCCATAGGAAGGAGTTAAGAGCGGAAAGGCCTGCCTGGCAGCTCTCAATTCTTAACTTAATTATCAATAAGCTCGGCCACGATTTTGGCCGAAAGTAAACATAGCGGAATGCCGCCGCCCGGATGCACCGAGCCGCCGCAAAAGTACAGCCCCGCCAGCCGGCCCGAAAAGTTGGGGTGCCGCAAAAACGCCGCCAGCGCATTATTGCTCGAGCTGCCATACAGCGCTCCACCAAACGACGAGGTATCGGCCGCAATGCCGGGCGGCGTCCAGGTTTTCTCAGCTTCAATAAGCGGCTCGATTTCAACGCCCAGCGTGCGGCTAAGCTTAGCCAGCACCACGCGGCGCACCTGCGCCGTGAGCGCCGACCAGTCCTGGCCCTGGTCGTGAGGCACGTTTACCATTACAAACCAGTTTTCGTGGCCGGGCGGGGCATCGGTCGGCGTCTTTTTTGAGGTGATATTAACGTAGACCGTCACATCATCGGCCACAGTCTTCTGCTGAAAAATAGCGTCGAATTCCTGTTTGTAATCAGCCGAGAAAAAGATATTGTGCAAGTCCAACTCGTGAAACTCGCGTGCGATTCCCCAATAAAAAATCAGCGCCGACGACGAGCGTGGCTGCGCGAGCGTGCGCTCTGGCGCGGGCTGGCTGGGCAGCAGGTGGCGGTAGGTAGGCACTACGTCCATGTTACTCACTACCACCCCAAAATCATAAATATCCTGGTCGGTGCGCAGCCCAGTAACCAAGTCGCCCGCCGTCAAAATCTCGCGCACTGGTTCATTAAAGCGAAACTTTACCCCAAATTCCTCGGCCAGCCTGTGCAGGCTGCTGGCAATGGCATAAATGCCCCCTTCCGGGTAAAACGCCCCAATGCCATGTTCCAAATGCGGAATAAGCGAAAGCGTAGCCGGTGCCTGATACGGGTCAGAACCGTTATAAGTAGCGTAGCGGTCGAATAGCTGCACCAAGCGCGAGTCGCTGCCAAACGCGTTTTCGTGGCGGGCGTGCATCGTGCCCGTAAGGCCCAACGAGGGTAAAACCGCCACTGCCTTTAGTGTCTCAGTGCTGAGATAAGTACCAACCTTATGCAGCGACTTGTGCAAAAAGGTGCCCGCTGTGGCGTCATACGCTCGCCCACTGCGCGCCAGAAACCCGGTAACCGCCGCCGCTGGCATCCCTAGCTTGGCGGCCACTTCGGTGGCAAATTTTCCGGCTTCGGCCCAAGCCGTAAGGCGCGTTCCATCAGCAAAAAAGTACTGCGTAATCGGGTCAAGCCGCTCGTAGCGAAAGTAATCGCTCGGTTCGCGGTGCGCCAGACGAAAAATATCGTCCACCAACTGCGGCAGCGTAAACAGCGACGGCCCCGCATCGAAGCGGTAGCCGCCCGGCAGCTCAAACTGGTGCATCTTGCCCCCAAAAGACCCACTGGCCTCAAACACCGTGACCGGGTGCCCCGCCACCGCCAACCGCACCGCCGCCGCCAGTCCCGCCACGCCCGCCCCCACTAGGGCGACGGGCTGGCGCGACGGCGACACTTTCTGTTTCTTAGTAAACACGCTGCTACTACCGAGATATAGGCTGCAAAAGTTCGGCTGCTTACTCCACTGCCAGCACCAAGCCCTTCAAATAAGCCCCCTCTGGGTGAAACAAGCTCACCGGATGGTCGGCCGGCTGCGTGAGCCGGTGCAGAATGCGCGCCGGCCGCCCCGCCTCAATGGCCGCCGCCAGCACCGCCCCCTCAAACAACTCGGCACTCACCACCTGCGAGCACGAAAATGTAAACAGCAGCCCGCCCGGTGCCAAGTGGCGTATCCCCGCCAAGTTGAGGCGCTTGTAACCCATCAACGCATTGTGCCGCGCCGAAAGGTGCTTGGCATAAGCCGGCGGGTCGAGCACAATGAGGTCGTAAGGCGCTTCGCTCACTGGGTTTTTGAAAAAGTGCTGCACATCCTGCGCATAAGCCGCGTGGCGCTCGGTGTGCCCACTTAGCTGCGCATTGCGCTCCGTCAGTTCAATAGCCTTCTTACTGGCATCGACCGAATGTACCAACTCAGCTCCCGCCTCCAGCGCATACACCGAGAAGCCACCCGTGTAACAGAATGTATTGAGCACCCGGCGGCCGGGCGAGTAGCGCGCCAGCAGTGCCCGGTTGTCGCGCTGGTCAATGAAGAAGCCGGTTTTCTGCCCCGTCTCCCAATCCACGGCAAACTGGTGGCCATTCTCCGTCACCAAGTGTTCGTGGCCGCTGCTCTGGCCAAACAGATAGCCGTTCTGCGCATCGGGTACAGCCTGCGCCGGCACCGTCTCCGCGCTCTTATCATAAATGGCGTGCAGCCCGCTACCTATCACGTTTTGCAAAGCCGCCGCCAGTTCATGCCGGGCAAAGTACATGCCGGGGCTGTGCGCCTGAATAACGGCCGTATCGCCGTACACATCAATGATGAGGCCGGGCAAGCCGTCACCCTCGCCATGCGTCAGGCGGTACACATCTGTGGTGCCAGTCCCAGTTGCCAGGCCCAGCCGCTGGCGCAATTGATAAGCATTACGCAGTTTATCTTCCCAAAAAGTCGGACTCGGCAGCTGCGCCTCAGGCCCAAAATCAAACAGCCGCACCGCAATGGAGCCACCCGGCGAAAAATGCCCCGTACCCAGCAAGTCACCATTTGCCGCCTCCACAAGCACGGCATCGCCTTCCTTAGCCTCGCCCTTGATGCGAGCGATAGCCCCGGAAAACACCCACGGGTGGCGGCGACGTGGCGATTGGTCTTTACCGGGCTTGAGAACGATGGTAGCGGGCATGATGCAGCAAATAAGTAAAAGCGCTGGCTAAGTATATAGAATGGTAGCGCAACGCACTGCAAAGTTCGCCCTACTTGAACCAACGCCGGTACACCGGCCCCCGCAGTTTAAACTGCGCCCACATCGCCGGGTAAATCAACACATCGAGCCAGCGCCGCCCGGTACTGAACGTAATATCCTCCGTAATAACACTGCCGCCCGCCGATGAAGGCACAATAAGGTGCCGATGCCGCCACTGCCGCAGCGGCGCTGGTAGCTGCTGCCCCTCATCCACAAAGTAGTGCGTGCCATCGGGCAACACGCCATCATCCGTAATCAGCGAATCCCAGCGCCAGCGCTTCGGGCCGGCTTGTAGCTCAATGTTTACCGCATCGCCCGTCTGGCAACCATCAAACCGCAGCACGTGCAGCTTCGGAAAAGGAGGCGCTAAAGCTTCAAATAACTGGCGGGTAAAGCCCGCCAAGACTTTAGCGGGCGGCTGGGCCACGGAGAAGCGTAGGAGTAAGTGCATAGCGCGTGTATACGAGTGGGGAAGGAGGGCGGCTGCCAAGCTCATCAGCAGGCTATAAAAGCGCTTTTTCTACTCGCAGCAAGTGCCAAAGTCTTCGATTAACGCAATTGCCAGCCACAAACAGTCGGAATAAATTGCACCACCCCTTGCATAAGTCGCTCGCTTCCTAGTACCTTTGCACCCCAAAACAGAATACCCGTGAGCTTGCTCACCCTATTTGGCAGGTTGCCGAAAGAAACCATGGGCCGCGCTCCGAAAGCCGAGTCCAGTAGTCTTAACTGGAATTTCGCTGTAGGGCTGCTAGCTACTGCTGCGAAATTTTCTTATCTTTGCGGCCCCAAGTTGTGGGCCAATACCAACCAAATGAATACTGACCCGATTGCAGATTACCTGACCCGGTTGCGCAACGCCATCAAGGCGAACCACCGGGTAGTGGAAATCCCGGCCAGCAACATCAAAAAGGAAATCACGAAAGTGCTCTATCACAAGGGCTACATTCAGAGCTACCGTTTTGATGATGCTTCGGTCCAAGGTGTGATTAAAATCGCCCTTAAGTATAACCCCACGACCAAGGCCCCGGCTATCACCAAGCTGGAGCGCGTGAGCACGCCCGGTCTGCGCCAGTACCGTGCCGCCGACAACTTGCCCCGCGTATTGAGCGGTTTGGGTGTGGCTATCCTGTCGACTTCGAAAGGGGTAATGACCGAAAAGGAAGCCAAAAACGAGAACGTGGGCGGCGAGGTGCTGTGCTACGTGTACTAACCAACGCTAAGCACTAGTATCTATATGTCCCGTATTGGTAAACTGCCGATTGCCCTGCCCACCGGCGTGCAGGTATCGGTCGACAAAGACAACACCGTAACGGTGAAAGGCCCGAAAGGCACCTTGACCCAGGTAGTAGACCGCGACATCGCGGTAGCTATGGAAGACGGTAACGTGGTGGTAACCCGCCCCACCGAGCAGAAGCGCCACAAAGCCATGCACGGCCTGTACCGCTCGCTCATCAACAACATGATTACCGGCGTAAACACCGGCTACGAGCATAAGCTCGAGCTGGTAGGCGTAGGTTACAAGGCTGCGCTGTCGGGCCAGTCGCTTGAGCTTTCGCTCGGCTACTCGCACAACGTGTATCTGGCCATGCCTCCCGAAGTATCGGCTACCGCCGTTACCGAAAAAGGTAAAAACCCCATCGTTACCCTGACCAGCATCGATAAGCAGCTTATCGGTCAGGTAGCCGCCAAAATCCGTTCGCTGCGGAAAGTTGAGCCCTACAAAGGCAAAGGCGTGCGCTTCGTGGGTGAGATTGTTCGTCGTAAAGCCGGCAAGACTGCCGCTAAAAAGTAATCTAGTATCATGGCTTTCGATAAAGCATCCCGCCGGAAGCGCATTCAGCGCATCATCCGCACGAAAGTGTCCGGTACGTCGGAGCGCCCGCGCCTGTCGGTGTTCCGCTCCAACACGGGCATCTACGCCCAGATTATTGACGAC
>JBPBQK010000001.1:0-169898 GCA_050954845.1 Janthinobacterium lividum | reverse complement strand
AGCGAGTCCTTCCAAGAGGTAGTCCTGGGTGCGGTAGTAGCAGAAAGCGGGGTCGCTGTACTGGTCGAGCTGTTGGTCGAGGTCGATGGCCACCGTGCCCACGCGCTGGCGGTGCAGCGCGGCGCGGCAGGCCTGCGAGAGGGCGCAGACCTCGGTATAGGTTTTAGTGAAGAGGCTCAGCTGCACGCGGGCATAGTCGTCGAGCTCGCACTGCGCCGAGTCGTCGGGCTTTTGGCTGATGACCTGGTAGCAGGCGTAGGGGAACGGCGTACCCTGGGGCGCTCGCAGCGGGTAGATGCGGTACTGCTGGCCTAGCTGTGGGTCTACATAGCCAAGCAGGGCCGCAACGGGTGCGGCCGTGGTGAGCAGTGAGTAGAGCAGGGTGCCGGGTTCCATTATTAAGCAGTCCTTTGGTGCTTGTAGAAAGCGGCGAAATCGCTATCTGTTAGCCTCTCGCCAGCATCACGCCGAGCTTTGAGTCGCATATACTCTTCAGTAGTCAAGACGCATGCATCATTAGCCAATAAGTCGGCACGACAAAGCGCCGGCTTTTCTGTCACCCGAACACGATAATTCTGCTGCTGGATAGAGGCAACCAAGTCAGCGGCACGCAGTCTAAACTCAACCTGCGTCGGCTTCGCTGCTCGGCGGCTGCCCAACAGGAAGCCCGCGGCGAATAGGGCGGTAAATGCGAGTAGATTTTTCACTACTTAAAAACTGATTTAAACTCGTCTAGAATAATCTTTTTACACTCGTCTTTGATGATACCAATCGACTCAGGCAGCTTGGCGTCCGCAGCGGGCCGCATGAACGGCTTGGCGGCGGCGCCCGGGTGGTGCACCTCTTCGACGAAGACGTTGCCCCGTAAATGCAGCTGGCCACCAGCAGCCTTAGCGCGAATGATGTGCGGCGCGGTACCGTACTCCACCAGGTGGCCGGCGTAGCCCTTGAAGGAGCCGCCCCGCCGCGGGCCGACATACACCTGCTCGCCCTTGCCTTGGCCACGGCCGGGAATGGTGCCGATAGATTTTTGCAAGTCGCCGTCCTCGCGCGGGGCTAGCTCCTTCGCTTTTTGAATGATGGGCTTGGCCGCCTTATTGAGGATGCCTCGCACCACCTTGTTGCTGAGCCTCTTTTCGCCCGCTAGCGCATCAAGCACCTGGCTTAGCTCCTCAATCCCTACAAAAGAGAGGTTTTTACCCACGGGTATAGGTCGTTAAGGTGAGCCCGACACGGCGGCCGATTTCAGTCACGGCCGTGATTTCGTAGGTGACGCCATCGTACTGGAGCCGCCAGGTAGGCTGCACATCGGAGCGGTAGCGAATCTGCCAGACCACGACTTGCTGCGGCGTGAGCTGCTGGCCAATGAACGACTCAGCGCCGGCGCCCGGCTTCTGTTCTGCCCACACTAGTGCCGTATCCTGGTAGGACACGGGCGCGACTTCGCCAAGCGCGTTTTGGGCGGGCGTGACGGGCTGTTGCAGCCATACTTGGCGGTCGAGCTTGCCGAGGTTCATGCTAGTCGCAGAAAGGCGCTAGCAGTTCAGCAATAGCCCAGTTCAGTGTATTGGATTTGTGAATGTTGCGCTGAGGGCAAATAGCGAGCATCTCGTCGGCTTTTTGCCGAATGGCATCGCCCACCTCCGCTGGCAATTGCTTCACGGCTTCCACGATTTCGGCGTGGCGCGTTTTAGCATAAGCCACATCGCCCGCCATTGAGGCGCCAGAAATGCCGTTAGCTGCACTTTCAATAGTGGCTACTGCTTCGTCTACTGCGTTTTCCATAATAAATCAGATAGTCGGCTCGCGTAAAATCTTCATCAGCGCTTGGCACGTGAGCGGCACCTCCGTCACGTTCAGCCCCACGGCCACGCTCTGCCGGTTCTCGTAGAGGTGGCCCAGCGTGAGCAGCAGCCAGGCCTCGGCTACGCCCTGCTCGTCGGCATTGAGCACGGCCGGGTCAGTGTAGCCCAGTACCGTCGTGGTGATGGTGGGCGGCAACGTGTTGTTGTCGGTGGTTACCAGCACATCAACCGGCTCATCTGCCGCTGGCCACCGGCGCTTGCTTTCCGTCCGAAACATGCCCACGGCCGCCTTCAGGTAGCCACCCAGCAGCACGTCCTCATCGGTAGCCGAGGGGTCGAGCTTCAGGTGGGCCTTGACGGTGGCCAGGGTGAGGGGCGGGGCGGCAAGCGCCGGGGGCGTGAGCATAAAATTGAATTAGGCGGTTTCGGCCTCTACTACTAGCTCGGCATAACCGCCAGCCACAAGCAGGGCGGCATGCTCAGGGGCTAGCGCGGGCTCATCACCAGCGAAATAGCTGTATTCGTGATGGGGGCGCAGAATCTTGATTTTCTGCGCATTTTCAGGTATTTCGTTCTGTTTTACAGCATTTTGAGCGTCATTCGCCAGTTTTTTGGCATCATCAGCCAGTTTTTTAGCCTTTTGAGCAGCAGTTTCCATAAGTTTCGGGCGCTAAAACGTTAAACCATAGGCCCGGCCAGCAGCAGCCAGCCGGGCACTTACCAGCTTAGTTCGTGGTGATATCCTTTGCCACAGCGAAGGCAGCAGCCTGTGCCACCAGCACGTCGTAAAACGACTGGATAATGATGCGAATCTGGCCGTTGGTAGCCAGGGTATAGGGGTCCACCGTCAGGTCGAGGCCACCCCACTGGCCAATGAGCAACTTGCTCCAGTCGCCGAAGATGGCTGCTGAGGCTGCACCAGCCGTAGTACCCACGGTCAGATTTTTGGGCACGTTCGTGGTCGAGCGGTAAGGGTACCCGTTGAGCGTGTCGTTGCTGTCGAGTAGGAAAATACCCGAGCCGGCATCCGTTTTGGTGTTCTTCAGCGCCGCCTTAGTGGCGATGTTGATGAGGTAGCCAAGCGTCGTCGTGTTGATGTTGCTCGACTCCACAGCGGCCTCCAGGGCTACCAGCGTACCCCGCGAAACCGGCCCACCGTTGGCACCGCCCAGCGCTACTGCGCCGATGCCGCTCGTGAGCAGCAAGCCTAGCGGCTGGTTATTTGCACCAGTGCCGGTGATAGCAGCCAGCTCCAGGGCCTGGGCAATGCTGTTCTCTAAATCCTGACGCAGCAAAGCCTCCACCGAGGGGGCCGTTTGAATCAGGAATTGCTTGGAGCGAATCGCGTAGGTGCCCAACCGGTGCGGCTTCATCTCGGCATCGCTGAAGGTCTGATTGGACTTGTCCAACTCAGCCACCTCGGCCTTCCAGGTCGAAACAGCGCCGCTAGCCAGCGACGGAACACCGATGTTACCGGTCAAGCCGGTCAGGAATGTGGCACCCAGCTCACGCAGCACGGTGCGCGGGCGGGCCAGGTCGATGATGGGGCGCACCGTGTCCTGGTACATCACGGCCGAGCCGTCCTGCGGCTGGGTCGGCATAGTGATGGAGTTGTCACGCCGCTGGGGCGTGAGCAGCATCTGCGGAATACCGACGCCGTGCACGCTTTCGCCGGCGGCACGGGCCTCAGTCACGGCCTGCTGGTGCATTTCCTTCTCAATGCCTTCAAGTGGCGCGCCGCCGGGCATTACCGAGCGCACGGCCTTGAGCAGCGAGTAGCTGGCAATGCTGCGGGCCTCGGTGGTGGTGTGCGTGTTGGTGAGCGGAGTGGTTTGGCCAGCCTGCTCAGCAGCCAGCTCCTCGGCACGCTCCTCACGGGTAATATCCTCTTTCAACACGTCGATTTCACCGAGCAGGTTGTCGTAGAGGGTCTTTTCTTCAGGCGTTAAGCTGCGCTTCTCGCCGCGAGATTTATCCAGAATGCCTTGGGCTTCCTTGATTTTGTTGGCGCGTTTCTCGCGCAGCTCACGAAGGTTCATTTTTGCAGAAAAAAGGTAAGAGTGAAATTTATTGGCGGGCTGTTAGCGCCAGCTGCTGACTGAGCTGGGCGATTTCAGGGCAATCGAAATCGGGCTTCGGATGCTCCTGCTGATAGTGGTCAAGGCTGCGCTTGGCAGCCGTAGAATCGGGATAAGCCTGCCGCGTGACGGGGCACACGTCGTAGAGCGTTTCGATTTCCAGCACCGTGCGCACGTAGAGGCTGCCGCCGGCCGCGTCCTGCTCTTCGGTCCAGTCGTCTTTTTTGGCGCGAAACATGAAACTGCTGCCATCGACGTCGCCACGCTCGATTTTGCGCATTACGCGCTGGTGGTCGGGGTCCTGGCCGTCGTAAGGGATACGGTAATCCAGGCCGCCGTCAGCGGTGCGGGTCAGCGCCAAGGTGCTGTTGCGGGTGCGGCCCAGCAGCTGGTCCTCGTCGTGGTTGAACACGCCCAGCACATCCGTCATGTCGGTGGCATCGAGGGCGTGGGCATCGATAATTTCCACGAACCGGAAGCCAGGATAGCCTAGCGGCACCGAGCGAACGCCACACACCACAGCCTGGCCTACAAACGCCGCCGGCTCCTGGCCACCGCCCTCAACGGCGCGGTACTCAATGCGAGGCGGGGTAGTAACTACGCGGGCTTCCCGGCCTTCGGGCAGGTGTAGGGGCTTACTCATTTTCGGGTGGCGCGGGGGGCGCGTTAGTAGGTTTAGCCCGGCCGGCAATAGCGGCGTCGGTCAGCTCGCTGATGCGGCTGAGCGGGGCCATGTTCACAGGGATAAAGCGCTCATCGCCGGCGGTGCCGATGCCGTTGCGGTCCTCAAGGGCCAGGATATCGTTGGGGCTGAACGCACCCACCTGAAAGAGCTTGGCGTAGAAGTTGCCGCGGGCCGTGGCGTCGGAGCGCAGCTGCGCCGAGAGGTTGTGGCGGAAGTAGCAGGCCTCGACCTCGCTGGGCAGCAGTAGCTTGAGGCGATACTCCTGCTCCTGGGCCAGCAGAATAGGCATGAGCGTATCGCCCACGTAGTCGAGGCTCTGCTGCTCGATATTGTTATTCGTCGAGCGCTCCAAATCACCGATTTTATGCGGCGGCATGCGGAAGATGCTGGCGATATCGGAGCGCGTGAGCTTGGCAACTTCCACGAACTGCGCATCGGCCGGGGCCATGCTGATGGCCTTGTATTGCAGGCCTTCCTCCAGAATGAGCGGCTTGCCGGCGTTGTTGACGCCGGTGTACTTGAAGGCAAACGTGTCGGCCAGGCGCTGCTGCGCGCCGGCGGAAAGCGTTTTATCCGTCTGAAGCGCGCCCGAGGCCTGCGCCCCGTTGTTATAGAAATTAGTCTGGCTCCTGCTGGCCGCCAGGTTCTTGCCGAAGGTTTCGCGAAAATAGTGAATCACCGACACGCCCATCACGCCGTCAAGGCTCAAGCCCCGAAAGTGCAGCACGTCGTAATCGGCGTAGGTTTTCGGGTCGCCACTGAAGCGGTACCACAGACGGGCATTGTACTTGAGCACCGTCGTTTCGTCGGGGTGCTTGTGCAGCAGCTGCACGGGCTTGAGCTTGCCGGCGCGCACGATGAGGGCGTAGGCATTGCCCCGCAGCAGGGTAATGGCCGTCATCGTCTGGCGCAGCTGAAAGCTGTTTTGCAGGCCCGAGGCTTGCAGGTTGAGCAGGTTGGTGGCCGCGTGGCCGCTGACCGGCTCGCGGCCTTCGCCCACGCGGCGAAACAGCTGGCAGGGCAACCCGGCAATATCCTGGCTGATGGCGTTCACGCAGGCCCAAGCGGCGGCGATGCTCATCACAGCCTGCTGGTTGACGGCTACGCCAGCGACGGTACCGCCGCCGAAGCCCAGAATGCTGAGCAAGCGGGCGTCGTTGCTTTCGGTACTGACCGACTCAACTGCACCCGCACTACGCTGCTCACGCTCAGCCGACACGGCCGCTTGCAGCGGAGTGGCAGTAGAGCGGGCAGCAGAAGAATTCCAGAAGTCGAGGCGCACGGCGGGGCTTGATTACTCATCAAAGCTCCGATACTGTTTAAGCGGGTACAATTTTGGGCGGGGGAAAGCGGGGGCAGCTAGAGAATTAGCAAGCCACGCTCTTCGTAAACGCTGGTTTCGGGGCCCTCACCCGTCATATACCCGCCCAAGGCCTCGACGAGCGCCACCGCCCCGTCCACCTTCTCCTTGCTCTTGCCTTTGTTAATCTTCATGTTGTCGGCCGCATCGCGCTGAATCTCCACGTTGCCCATCATCCAGGCCAGAACCGGGTGGCCGTAATGGTGAATCTTGCCATCCAATACCAGCTTTTCCAGCTCCTTCGTGGGGGCATTCATGCTCACAAAGCCCTGGCCAAAGGGCTGCATGGGTACGCCTGCCTCCGTCAAGTCAATCACCATCTGCGAGGCGTTGAAGCGGTCGTACTCAATCATCTGCACCAGGTATAGCTCGCATAGCTCCTGCACCTGTGCCTTAATGAAGTTGTAATCCGTCACGTTGCCGGGGGTAGTGAGCAGGTAGCCCTCATCGACCCACTGGCGATAGGGCACGCCGTCGCGCTTGGTGCGCTCGTCGACACTTTCTTCCGGCACCCAAAACCAGCACAGCACATCAAAGCCGCCGGCGTCGGTGGGGAACACGAATACCAGGGCCGTAATGTCGCGCACGCTGGCCAGGTCAAGGCCACCCCAGGCCTTGCGGCCGAGCAGCTGCTCGATGGGCGTGCCGTGCGCCCCCTGCATCCACAGTTCGTTGGGAATCCAGACCGACGAGGCATCCGTCCACAGGTTGAGGTGCTTGGTTTTGAAGTTCACCTGCTGCGAGGGCAGGCGCACGGCGGCTTGGTGCTGCTCACGCAGGTAGTCCAGGCCTACACTTACGCCCAGGTTGGGGTTGGCTTTCTGCCAGCATGTTTCGTCGTTCCAATCATCGTCCTTTTCGTCGAGCGAGTAGATGAGCACGAAATACGAATCGTCATGGTGCTGGCCTTCGAGCAGATTGGCCAGCGACTTGCGCAACTGGGCACACGGCCCGAGCCGGTTGAAGCCGGCCGTGGTGATGATGCTCAGCAGCGGCTGGGTGCGGGCGCCGGTGGCGGACTTGAGCACCGAGTACAGCCCGTCATTGTCGTGGGCGTGGTACTCGTCGATGTAGATGCCGTGGGGGTTGAGGCCATCCTCCGTTTTGGAGTCCGACGACATGGGCTTCATGGTGCTGAGCGTGCTGGCCACCATAATAGCGTGCTGCTGCACCTTCACTTTTTTAAGCAACGCCGTGCTCTTGCGGGCCATGTTCTGGGCGTCGCCAAACACGATGCGGGCCTGCTCTTTCTTGGTGGCCGCCGTGTACACCTCCGCGCCGGGCTCGCCGTCGAGCACCAACAATTCGAGGCACACGCCTGAGCCCACAGTGCTCTTGCCGTTTTTGCGGGCCACCTCCAGATAGGATTCCCGAAAGCGGCGCGTGCCGTTGGCCCGTTTCCACCCGAAGAGGCAGGCAATAAAGAACTGCTGCCAGGGCTCCAGGGTCAGCGGCTTGCCCGCCCACTGGCCTTTATTGTGGGTGAGCAGCGAAAAGAATTTCACGGCCACATTGGCGCGCTTCTCGTCGAACCACAGCCCGCGGGCGTCGCCTTCGTCGAGGTCGCGCAGGTGGCGCTCGCAGGCCAGCCAGGTGTAGCGGCCCACGCGCAGCGGCAGCGCCCGCAGCTGCTCACGCAGGGGCTCGGCCTTGCGCTCCAGCGCGGCGATTTGGGCCGAGTGGTCGTTGTCCTTATCCTTTTTTAGCGTGCCGATGCGCAGCCGGATGGGCCGTAGCTTATCCTGCACGGCGGCTTCGGCGCGGCCGGCGGCTACGGCATCGTGGGCGTATTGGTGCCAGGGGGCGAGGGTAGTCATTTCAGCCGACGTGCTTGGCGAAGCGTTTTAATTGCGGTAAACAGCGCAGCGCCACACACTAGTGCAGTGAACGCAGATACAGTGATTTCAAGAGTATTCATCGGGGTTTGTCGAAGCCGAGGTAGTGGGTGAAGTAGTTGCCGTAGCGGGCCGCGTACTCGTCGTAGTCGAGAATGCCGTAGCCAGGGCAGTAAATCTGGCCACGGTTGTAAACTACCCAGTGCCCTTGTTCGCGGTGCGGGTAGGTAATCTTGAGCATGCACAGCGGCGGCAGCTCGTGTTTCACTTTGAATTTGCGCAGGCCTGGCGCCGGCGTGTAGTGGTAATACTTCAGCACCCAGCGCACTATCCGGGGCGAGGTGCCGCGCCCGCCCCGGCAAAAGGTGGCCATGATAGTCTTTAGTGGCTGGCCCGTCACCATGGCCACGCAGCACTGGCCGCAGATAGTCGAGCCTTCGGGTTGGCTAATTAGCTTCATCGAGCAGCGCAGATAGTGGGTCTTTTTCTTCGGTCGCGCCCAGGGCACTCACCTTGCTGCGGGCCGCCGGCGTCAGCCCGAACTCCACCAGCATGCGATGGGCACGCCGCCAGAGGTCGGATTCCATCGCCACTTCGGGCCGAGGCCGGTAGGTCATGCCGCCCTCGGTGAGCACCTGGTAGGTCCGGCCTTTTTTCTTAATAATTTTCCGCACCATGCACCACTCGGCAAGCACGTCAGTAAGCAGCATTAGCGCCGCTGTGTCGCCGTAGCTGATAAGCTTCATTTGTAGCAGCAGCCCGCCTATCTCATTCCAGTATTCTTTAGCCGTGGCGCTCAGCCAATTAGGCGCAATGCCTAACGCCACTTCGGGAATGGGTTCAAGGGCGTTTGTGCGGCTTGGCTGAAGCGTGCCACCGAGCTTTTTGATGGCAGTTGGCTTGGGAGGACGGCCGGCTGGCATGGTTGGGATTTTCTAAGTGAATTATGCACGCGCGTCTTCGGGACGCTGGGCTACGGTCTAGAGGTGATGACAGGTGAGGATTTTGACCCCCTACCCCCCTTTGACCCCTTTTTTGCCCTAAAATGCCCTTTTTTGGGCTAAAATGGCACTTTTTGAGGTCATTTTACTATAGTTGGCATGGTATTATTTGCCAGCTGGGTGCTCATGCCGCTCACTAGCGCTCTTGGCCTGGTGGCACGGCCGACACAGGCTTTGGTAGTTGCGCGTGTCCCAGAAGTCACCATGCAGGCGCACCGGTTGGATGTGGTCGCATACCGTGGCTGGGCTGACGCGCCCGTTAAGCTGGCACTCGGCACAACAGGGCTGCCTGGCTAACTGGGCGGCGCGAGCAGCCTGCCACCGAGCAGTACTGTACTCGGGGCTACGGGCAGTGTGTTGCTGGTACACCTTCTTCGCCGGGGCAGGTTGCCAGGGGCGGCGTATTGGCTTAGGAAGAGAAGGCATTTTCGGGCAGCAGCGGGTAGTAGTTGGGGTACTCCGGCTCACCGGGCAGCAGGTAGAGCGTGAGCTTGCTCGTTACCAAGCCAGCAGGCAGACTGATATTCTCCACCCGCATGCGGGTATTCTCATTCCACAATACCTGACAGGCAGCGGTAGGACGTAGGTCCAGGTACCAGTGCTTATCGCCATAGGCGTAGGGTGGCAGCAGGTTGATGGGTTGACCGTAGCTCAGGCCCAGGTGCTCACGCAGCCTGGTGTGCAGGTACAATACCCCCTTAGCTGTGATGCTCAGCGTGGGCATGGGAGGCGTGGGCGGGGGCAGGATAAGGGGCGTGGCAAGCAGGTCAGGTAGCGGCATTTTTGCAGAAGTAGCGTGCGTGCGTAAGGTACGAAACAAACTGATAACCTGAACTATTAGTGCGGCTAAGTCGGCTGCTTTTCGGGCGGAGAAGTGATGATGCGGATAGCTTGGTCGGGTGTGTAGACAATATGGTATTTAGAGCCTTTCCAGGTGCGCTGAAACTCTGCCTCGCCAGGCGTAAGCTTTTCCTTCTCGGTGGCTTTTATCTCCATCAGGAAGGTGCGGCCGCGGTAGCCGACCAGGATATCGAAGCAGTTCTTGAGCTGGTGCACGTGAAGCACCGAGGCCCCCACCGCACGCAGGTGGCGCACGATGAGGGCTTGGTTGGCATCGACTCGGGAGGCGGTTCGGAGCATCTACTACTTCGGCTGCTTGAATGGCGGCAGTATGCCCAAATAGTAGTACCGCTCAGGTTCACCATAGCCAGCGAACGTCAGGTAGTGATAGCGACCACGGTCTTTAAATTCTGCCTCACCAGACTGCATTAGGTTGCCAACGTGATACTGCGCAGGGACCGCCTCCGCGAAGTGCATAAACATTTCCTCATCCACCTCATCCATTGGCTTGAGGTACTCAGTGATAGGCATCTCGGGGCCATCCTCCCAGCCTTGGTAGGTTTTGATAGAATTAGGCTCTTCTGCAACCTCGGCTACAGCATCATCAATATCCTGCTGCTGCAAGGCCTCTACTTCACCAATGACTGCCTTGGCACAGGTATTAGGCTTGGAGATGCGGCCCTTCGTGAGGTGGTCATAGACCTCAGAAACGGAATCCATGATTTCTCGAAAGTCAGATAGCTCTCGCTTGATTTGGTCAAGGTTGGCCGAGCCATCAGGATTTAGGCATAGTTCAGCCCAGAATTCGTCCCAGTTTTCTTGATAAGTTGCCATTGTGTCGGGTAAGGGGTTTGAATGCAGGTAGTCCGCGATTTCGCCGGCGGAAACGGCGGGGTCGTCGTAGGGGCTCATGCTTACCAGCCAGCGTTGGGCGCAGGCAGATACACCTGAGTTTGGTTACGCACTTTATTGAGCACCTTGCGTTCGGTGCCACGGCTCACACGCGCAAACCAGCGCCAGCCAGCGTGGGTGGCTGGCGTGCCTCGATGGAAGCTTTGGTCGTTGAATTGAATCAGCCGGCGCTCAGGGGCAAACTCCACCTGGGGCGCCCAGCCGGGCGGGCCTTGCAGCTGGTGCTCGATATCAGCGTGCCACTTGCCGTAGATGCTGGTTTCGGGGCAAAGCCCACCGATACCCAACTCACCATCAGGCACGTCCTGCAAGGTGATATTGCCCGTCAGGAAAGCGGTACGTGAGCAGTCGCCTACCAGGGCCAGAATGTGTTCAGCGCGGTAGCTGGGATTGAGGTGGTCGGGCTGGCCATCCTTGCGCGTGCGCGGAATATCGTCGAGGTGCCAGCCGGGAATACAGGGCATCCAGCCCTCCATGAGCATATGCACACGGCTATCGAGCACGAAGGGAGCTTGACGCCATTCTAGCGGTAACAGCTTAATGAACGCCTCCGTGATAGGCCCACCATGGTGGTAGGCGTAGTTGAGGTCGGCACTGAAGAACTGCGGCTCCTGCTCGATGGTGAGCGGGTCGAAGTCAGGCAGCAGGCCGGGCAGCATCGTGAAGCCGGAATTGAAATTGATTGCGGTCATGGTTGAGCTTTATTATGCGGTTGGTTATAAATCCAGTTATGCGTTTTGCGGGCAGCGCGCTCGGCTTGCTCCTTCTGGGCCAGTGCCAGGCCAGGCCCACCGCGCAGCTGGTAGTAGCGCAGCAGCGCCTCGAAGCGGGCACCATCGGCCTGGCGTAGCTCGCGGCGCACAGCGACAGCCATCCGTGGCGAGTAGGCTTCCATCAGAACGGCAGGTCAGGCGGCGTGGTAGTCGAGATGCGTATCGGACCGAAGGCCGGCGCTTCGGCTAGCTCGGCGAAGTCGTCCGGGCCCTGCCCCAGGTCGTAGAGCAGGCCGCGCTTGAGGTTGCAGCCCACGATGATTTCGCCCACCGAGCCATTGCGGTTCTTGGCAATATCCATGAGCAGCGTTCCGGCGGTCGGGCTGCCATCTTCGTACTCGTCGATTTTGTAGTACTCGCCCCGGAACAGGAACATAATGATATCGGCGTCCTGCTCGATGGCCCCCGACTCGCGCAGGTCGCTGAGCTGCGGCCGGCGGCTGGGGCGCTTCTCTACCTCCCGGCTCAGCTGGCTCAAGGCAATGACGGGCACGTTTAGCTCCTTGGCCAATTCCTTAAGGCCGCGGCTGATGCTACTGATTTCCTGCTCCCGATTGCCGCCTTTGGTGTTGCCCTTCATCAACTGGATGTAGTCCACCATCACCAGGCCCAGCGGGTGCTCGCTGTGCAGGCGGGCGCACTTGGCGCGCAGCTGCTGAATGCTCAGGCCGGGCGTGTCGTCGATGTGCAGGCGGTGGCCCAGAGTTTTGAGCCGCTGCGCCTTTTGCTTGATGCTGGCCACCTCGTCGACGCCGCCGGCGATATCGCCCCGGCGCAGCTGCGAGTTGCTGTAGCCCTCGACCTCCGAGGAGATGAGGCGCTGCACCAGCTGGGCCGTGGGCATCTCCAGCGAGAAGATGGCCGTGTGCTTGTCGTGCTCGAGCGAGGCCTCGCGGGCCTCGGCCAGCATCACGGCCGTTTTGCCCATGGCCGGGCGGGCGGCAATCACCACCAGATCGCCGGGCTGCCAGCCACCGGTGGCGTCGTTGAGCAGCAGCAGGCCGGTGGGCACGCCGGTGAGGCCAGGCTTGAGCACATCGGCTTCGAGCTTAGCAAATACGCTGTCGAAGTGGTCGGCCACGGTCTGGGCGGGGCGCTGGTCGATGAGGGCGTAGAGGCACAGAAAATGGGCTTGCAGCTCGGCCAGCACGTCCAAGGGGTCAAGGCCTTCGTCGTAGGCGCGCTGCTGGGCCTTGGTGCAGGCTTCAATCATCACCCGGCGCATGTACATCTGCAGCACGATGCGGCTGTGCGAGTCCAGGTTGGCGGCCGAGTTGAGGTGCATGGTCAGCCCAGCCACATAGGCCGCGCCGCCGGCCCGCTCTAGGATGCCTACGCCTTTGAGCTGCTGAATGACGGTGAGCTGGTCGACGGCCAGGCCATCGCCGGCCAGGGTTTGAATAGCGCCGTAGATGAGCTGGTGCTTGGGGTCGTAAAATGCGACCTCGGGCAGCTGGCTCAGCACCAGTGGCACGCTGGGCTTTTCCAGCAACATCGCCCCGAGGATGGCCCGCTCGAATTGCAGGGCCTGGGGAGGCAGGTGGGTAGTGTTGGTTGGGGTAGTCACGGGATAGGTGGGATTAGTCGTTCTTGAATTTGTTGCCGGCTACCACGCGGGCCGCTGTGGTAGCAATAGCTAGGTTCTCGCCGTCAACTCGAGCCTGCTGTGCCTTGGCTGGCCAATCGAACTGGCACCAGAGGCCCGCGAAGCCATCGGCCTCGGAGCCCAGGAAATCTTGCAGGTTGTGGGGACCGAGGTTGCGTTTTTGCCGGTGCAGGCGATACCCTTCGAATTGCTTGGTTGCCTCAACCAGCTTGCCCTGTTGCTCCATTTCGTGGGCATAGCGGCAGAGTTGGCCCCAGAGCCCACCGTGGCGGGGCATGCGGCTGATGTTCCAGAGCGCGGCCATGGTGGTGGCCAGAGCGAGCGCAGCCTCCGAGTAGCGCGGCCCTTGGGTTTCGAACGCCGATTTTTGGGGGGTAGCCGCAACGGGGGGCACTAACTTCAAAAGGTCGGCTTTCAGCTGGAGGTTTTCCGCTTCGAGGTCGGCTATTTTTTTTTGAGCCTCCACCCACTCACTGGGGGTAGGGGGAGAACTGGTAATAACCTGGTTAAACTGGTCTCCATATACGCGCGACCCAAAGTGGCTATGTTCAGCGCCTAAAGTGGCTAGGTTGGATGACGCGTTGTGGCTAGGTTCAATCGCGCCAACCTCGCCACTTTGGCTAGGTTCAGGGGATTTTTTGGCTAGGTTGGCGGGCTCAAAGTGGCTAGGTTGGCTAGGTTCGGTGGCGAGGTTGGCCAGGTTCGAAATAGCCTGCTGACGGGCTGTTTCATCAGCCCCGGCGTAGCAGGCACGCAGGCCTGCACTAGGGGAAAGCTTGCGGGCTTTTCCCTCGCCCTGGCTCAGCAGTAGGCCGCGCTCCTCGAGTAGCGCTAGCCGACGCGTGATGGTGCGCAGGCTGCTGGCCAGGGCCTCAATCAGGTAGTCGTTTTTTGCCGTGCACCAGCCCTGCTCACCGCGCTCGGCAAGCTGGCAAACCTCAATCAGCACCGCTTTATCAGTGCGATTGAGGCAGGACAGGGCATTAATGGTTTGGCGGATGGGCAGCATTTAGGCAGGGAAAAGCTGGGGCGCGGCTTTGCGCGCCTTAGGGTCGAGGGATAGAATAGGGTCTTCCTGATGGAAGTGGCGCAGCACCTGGAAGCACATCTCCACGTCGCGCAGCGCTTGGTGCGCGCCGTGGCGGCTGAAGCCGAAGCGCTGGCAGAGCTCGCCCAGGCCGCAGGGCGTGCTCTTGGGCAGGCGCGCGCGGGCTAGTTTCATCGTGCAAAACCAGCGGTTGGGCAGCTCGCCCTCCGCACCTTGGCGCTGGCGGGCGCGCTCCAATTGGCTGCGGTCGGCCCCGATGTTGTGGGCAATGAGCAGGGAGCCCTCAGCCAGTTGGACGAAGGCTTGAAGCACGGCTTTCTCGTGGGGCGCGTTGTAGAGTACCTCAGCCGTGATGCCGGTGAGTTCGGTTGTGCGAGGCGTGACCCACTCCCGGAAGCGCACGTAGCTTACCAGCTGGCCCACCGGCTGCCAGTTTTTGTAGCGGATGGCGGCCACCTCTAACAGGTGCTTGTCCTGGTACTCGGTATCGACGATAGTAAAATCACCGAAGAGGTCGGCTTCCTGCACGGGCGTGGCCACGTGCACCGGTACGGCCGCCACCTGCACCATAGGGCGCGGGCCCGCCATACCGCGGATGCCGTTGAGCTTCTGGTCGGCCAGCTTGCGTGCCGCCTTATCGGCGTCGGCCGCGCGTTTGCGCTCAGCTGCATCCTTGCGGTAGCGCAGCAGGGCCTGGGTGTACTCCAGCTTGCTGCTGCGCCTCGTGTAGTAGGGCAAACCGAACTCCAGGCCAGTGGGCCGGTAGATGGTTTTGTCCTCGCACTCGACCACCTTTTCCAACCGGTCGCGCTTGCCCCCGAGCGTGAGTTTCAAGTACTCCCGTCGCCAGGAGTACTTGCTGTGACTCATGCTCGTGGTGAGCAGAAAGTAGTAGGTCTGCACGCTGCTCATGCGGTGGCCTCCTGCTTTTTGCCCTTCTTGGTATAGAAGCGCTCTTCGACGGCTGCGGCTGCACGCTCGTCGAGAGATAGACTCTTTTGCATTTCCTTCGGCAAGGCAGCCAATAGAGTGCGCTGTGCGTGCGTAGGCTCTTTCTGCTCCAGCCCGTTGCGAAACTTTTTCAGGTCGAAGTAGAGCACTACTTTGGCCAGTACTGAGGGAATGGCATCGAGCTGCCGTCGGATGTACTGCCGATGGCCAGAGGGCTTGTCAGCGCTGATGTAGCTACCATTAAGGTCCTGCTCGGTGGGGGCAGCCCAGCCATGGGCGGCGACCAAGTAGTCCAGCGTGTCGCTGGGGATGCGCGAATAACCCCAGGTCAAGGCATGGTCGAGGAAGTGGTCGAGCAGGGCATTGGCGGCAGCGCCTCCGGTGGGCAAGCTTTGGGCAAACAGGTCGCGTAGGTCGCCAGCCAGTAACTCGTTGGTTATGCGCTTGGTGCGGGTATTGCGTAACGAGGCGGCGCGCTCTTCCTTCGTAGTGGTTGAGCCAGTACTGGTGAACACTTCGCGAAGCAGGACGTAGCGCAACTGCCCAACCTCGATGCCATCCATCTGCACAGCCGGTACCGCGCCGGGCATATCAACTCGGCTCCAGTGGAAGTCCCGTGTACCCAGCACACTCTCAGTGCCTTCCTTCTTCTCCGGCGAGTAGAAGCTAGAAACCTGCAACGGCTCAGTGCCCAGCTCGGCCGTGACCTCGCGCACGCGCCGGGCCAGATACTTTGTGCGCTTGCCAGCAAAGCAGGGCCCATCCAGACAGCGGTCTTTCTCAGGGTCTTTGGCTGCGAATAGCAAACCCTGACACGAGCTGCGCTTCGGGCACTGCGTGCACGCGCCGGCGCTCAGGTCTAGCGTAGCATCGTCGAGTGGCCAGATTGCCGTTGAGAGGTCGCGTAATACCTCTTCGGCGATGAGCTCGCGCACGTAGCTCTTTTTGAACGTATCCGTCAGCGCCTTCGGCGCATTCCAAACGTTAGCGCTTATTTCCTTGTCCGCTTTGCGCCACACTACCAACTGACTATGCACCGGTAAGCGGGCCAACTCGTGGGCGGCGGCCAAATCCAGCGTGTCATTCTCCAGCTTCTCAAACCAATTGGGAATCAGGCTAGCTAGTTTGGCCCGCTGTAACACAAACTTCACCGGCTTACCCACCTTCAGTGCTACTTCTTCCGCACTAAAGTCATTCTTGAGCAGCTTGCTGAAGGCCTGCGCCTCATCGGCCGGCCGCACGTCCACGCGCTGCAAGTTCTCCAGCAGCTGCACCTCCAGAAATTCCCGGTCGGTGAGCGTGCGGATAACGGCGGGTATGGTCACCTGCTCTGCCAGCTTCGAAGCGCGCAGCCGGCGCTCGCCGGCTACCAACTCGTACTTGCCGGCCTCGGTGGCGTGGGGGCGCACCGTGATGGGGGCAATGACGCCCTGAGCCTTGATGCTGTCGGCCAGGCCTTGCAACTCGGTTTCGTCGAAGATTTTGCGAGTGTTGCTGGTGACGATGATATCGGCCAGCGCGATATTGCGCATCTCGGCCTGGGCCTGCTCATTCAGGAAGGGCAAGTCGGATTCCTCCTCGATGGGCGGGGGCTCGGGCAAGGCCTCCACTAACTCAGCCTTTACCAGAAAGGAAGTCAAAATCACATCCTCTTTCTCTGGGTCGCTTTCCAGCCGGATGCGGCACAGTGCCGCACCCGTAATGTTGGTGCCTGCTTCTCCTAAGAACGTAGCCAGCTGATTCGAGAGGCGCTTGCTCACATCAGGCAGCACCCGCACCAGGTCACCGATGGCTAGTGCCGCACCCTGGCTGTCGCGCAGGGGCGTGGCCAGCCAGGTCAGGTTTTCAGCAAGCGCCGGAATGGCTGGTGCCTCTTTCCAGGTTCCCAGCTTATCCAGTTGCACCGTGGCAATCGGGGGCGTATCCTCATCCTGCCGTGGGTGAATAGCCGTCAGCGTACCCGTGCCGCCACTATGCAGGCTCGTCGGGTGCTGGTAGCGTACCGAGTCGCCCACGGCCAGCAGGTGGCCGCCGGCATCCACAAAGCCGGCTGGCTTTACTGCCGACGCCTTGGCTTTCTTTTCTTTTGTTGCCATACCTTTGAGTTGTAATAGGTTGAAAAAATGAGGGGGCCACCTATCGGGGTGGCCCTTTCTCGTCGGGGTAGCAGGGCTCGAACCGTGCATCTCTAGCTTGTTAGCCCTTGTCCTACCAGTTGGACGATACCCCCGAGGTGGCTACGCTGCGTATTGCTCCGCCTCAGTCAGAACGACCTTCGCGTCAGCCATCAGCTCACGCAGCTCGTGGGCAGTGGCAGCACCATCGGCCGACAGGCGAAGCAGCTCACCACTTAGGTTAGTGCCCAGCGGCGCCTCGTAATCGACACCCATGCGATAGGCTGCCCGACGCAGGCCATCCATCTCACTGGGTGTGATGCCTTCCCGGTCATCAATGGCACGATTGAGCTTCGTGATGGCCTGCGCCGCCCGCCAGGTATCCAGGCGGTTGATGTTGAGCAGCATTTTGGTCTGCTCCTGCTTCGTGATAAGCGGGTGAGCTAGCAGGCGGATAATCTGCTCTTTCTGTCGGGCGGTAACGGGCTCGACGGGGGCTGCGCCGTCTGTGGTGCTTTGGTCCACAAACTCTTGCGTGAGGTTCGGGGTAGCGGCGGGGGCCGTCGGGGCAGGCTTGTCAAGGCGCAGCTTTGCTGCCTCCTTATCGTCCAACAGTTGCTCAGCCAAATGCCTGGGAAGCTTTGCCCAGATTTGTGCTACCTGCTTCAAGGTACTGGCTTGCTCGAAGCGGGTGCGGTGGCCAGCTAGTTCGCGCACATCGATTTCGGCCTGGGTGGCAACGGTGCCAGGCACGTGCACACGCACCGGTTCGGCTGGGGCCGGTTCCACTACCACCGTAGCGCTGGTGCCGGCATCCGCTTCAGCCTGCATGTCAAGGCCGATTTCTTCCTGCGTGACCAGCCCACTGATGCTGAAGGCTCGCTTCAGTGCCATCGCCTCGGCTACCTTGATAATCATGGCGCTGGGGTACTTCTTCCAGGTCGGGTTACTACCTGAATTGTACTCCTTAAAAGGAGCATAGAAGTAGGCCGGAAAGTCGCGGTCTTTACGGTGCACCACGGCCCACGCCCCCACTAGCTCACCCCGCGGGTTGCCATACGTCTGCTTAACGCGGCCATCGGGCTGGCGCTCCATCGTATCGTTGGCGCATACGGCATCCGATACAATGCCATTCATCTGCGGGTCCCGGCTGGCAATTTTGAGGTAGCCGTCGCGACTGGTGAAGATGGTGGCGGGGTTGCCGCCGTACTTAATGCACCACACCTCCTTCGCAAACGGGTCGAGGCCGTAGTGCTGGGCCAGGTGCATGAAGAGCATAAACTCATTATCCGAGACGCCTTTGGCAACGGTGTCTTTCATGAGCTGGCGCTGCTCGGGCGTAAAGCTGATTTGCTCAGCTAGTTCGGCTTTGGCTTTGGCGTGAACGGTGAGGCTGGCTGACATATATTTGTGCGAGTAAAAAGTTGAATGAGGGAAGCCAGGCCGCTGCGAACGGTCTGGCTTTATTCGTTTTAGGAGTTGGGGATGCGGAAGGCCGCGGCGCGCTGCTCAGGCGTCAGCTCGGGCCGCACGCGCTCGGGGCGCTCCTCACCGAAGAGGAAGAAGGCCAGGGCCAGCACGAAGAGGGCCAGCAGGATAAAGACCACGCGCATCGCCCAAATCGACCAGCGGTAGGCACGGCCATAGCGTACCTGACGGGCTTCGCGGCGAGCAGCCATAAGTGTTTCAAGCTGGGCCAGACTGGGCGTCGGCTGGGCAGCACGCCAGGCCTCGGCACGGCGAGGAGTGAGTAGGCTATGCACCGCTAGCTTCCTTTCCAAAATTCTCCACGCCGCTACCATGGCACTCGGGGCAACCCAGGCCAGCACAGTGGCCGCAGTCGCGCCGGGGCGCGCACACAGCACCCGTGATGGGGAAGTCGGCATCCTCGTAGTCGAGGCTGCTGGGGCCGCTGACCTTAATCGTGCCGGGCGCTATCCAGCGGCCAAACTCGGGGGTGTGGTCCTGGCTATTCACCTTGCGGGGCTCCTTCCAACTTTGACTGCTTCTCGCCCCAGCCCAACCCGAAGTGCAGGGCAGCCGCGGTGTTATCGAAAATCAACTGGTAGTGCTTACCATACTCGCTCTCATCCACATGCACCACTTCGAAGCTGGCCTCGTAGGGGTCGAGGCTGTGGTCGTTCTCGCTCACGGTGTATTGGTCACCGGGCTCAGCCGTATCCAGCCACCGCTCATAGTGGTCGTTGCTGGTCTCCTGTAGCGCCTCGTCCTGCTGGTCGTGGTAGTGGTCGAGGTAGTGCTGAAAGGCGGCTACCTGCGTGCTATCCACCCACTGGTACACTACGGGGCGCTGGGCAGCGGCGAGTTCCTCTACCAGGCTAGCTACTTCGCCAGCCTTATAAAAGAACTCCTGCGTGTCGAGGCCACCACAGATAGTGGTTTTGCTAAGCCTGGTTAGCCTGCTCAAATACTGTTCGGCGTTGGTTTCCATGTTCTGCGAAAACTGAAGGGTTAGAAATTGAAGTGATTGTGAATGAGTTGGATGGCCAGTCCGCCCAGCTCGTACACGCCGAAGCCGAGCACGGCCAGCGCCGCTGTGATGCTGAGGCCGATGAGGCAGCCCATGCTGGGCTCGCTGTGGTAGTAGTCGGGTTCGGTGTGGCGCATGGGTTAGGCGGCTTGTTGGTTGTGGTGGTCACGCTGCGCCTGCTGGCGGTCGGCAATGACTTGCCGCCGCACGGGGCCTACCAGCTTGATTAAGGCGTCGATACAGGCCTCGGGCGTATCGCCTGTGGCTTGCAGCTTGGTGGCACCCAGCGCCATGCCTTTGGCCCGCAGCACGTAGCGCCAGGGGCTGGTACCGCTCACGTGGTTCACGTCGCAGTACATGCCCACGCGCAGCGTCAGGTCGGGAAAGGCTTTCTTGGCCAGGCGCAGCAGGGCGGCTTGTGGCGGCTCGGGCTGCTGCGTCTTTGCGGGAGCCAGCGCCAAGGCGCGGTCAGCCAGCAGGCGGGCCTCGGTGGCGTCGGTGTGGTAGGGGGCGCGGGCGTGGCTCATGACTAGGCAGCGGCTTTTCTATCGCCCATCCACTCGCGGCAGGCCTGCTCACTCACCCAGTATTTGGTCCCGCCCAGCATATGGCGCAGCCCGCCCCGCTTCCCGCCATATTCCCGCCACAGCGTGAGCTCGGCCATAATGGTCGAGCGCGACAAGCCCAAGCGCACCGTCAGGCGGTCGTCGTAGCCTCGCCCGCCCGTGGGCTCGGTGCCGAGGTGGTAGGTGCGGGTTTCGGCATCAGCTGCCAGCGGCACGCCCGACTCGGCCGGGGCCAGGCCGTAGGCACGCGCTTGCTCAGGATTCGCCAGCAGGTAGCTGGCGACGGCCGCTACCTGGGCCGGAAATAGTTGGACGCTGGGGGCAGTAGCCATAGGATTAGGCAGCTTGACGGTAGTAGGTGCTGGTACCAGGCAGCAGGGCAAGCACGCGCTCGGGCAGGCGCTCCAGACGCAGGCAGTCGGCGTGGTCGGTAAGGTCGATTTCCAGCAGGTACATTAGGCGCTCGCCAAACCATACTTCGCGTTGATTGTCAAAGCGAAAGCGCACAGCTTCGCGCTCGGAGGAAGCCACGACGCCTTTCTGCTCGAAGCTTAGCGGGCGCACGTAGGCGCGCACTTGGTAAGGCTGGCCGTCCGCGTCGTAAAGCGCGCAGTAGCCATAGATGGGCAGCGTGTAGCCCTTGGGGAAGCCCAGCAGCTTGCTGGTCGGGTGCAGGTTGTCACCGGCTTGCAGGTCGGTGATGAGGTGGCGCACACGTTTGTTGAAAAGGTCGGGCAGCGTTGGCAGCAGCGAGGTTGTGGCAGCCATTGTCTAAGTTGTTAGTAGTGAAAGAGGTAAGTAGAAAGGGTAGGGGAGTGCCTAGGCTGCGACCTTGGGTAGTTTTTCGGGGTTGGCGGCGGCCCATTTGGCGAAGCCATCGGGGTCGTTTTTCTCGGCGATGGCCAGGGCAAAGGGCCAAGCCTTGTGTTTAGTCTGTTCGTAGCGCACCACCCGCGACAAAGCCGAAGGGTCGGTGACACCAGAGTCCTTGCTGAGCTGCGGCAAGAAGCCTTTCGGCATCAGGTCGCGGAAGTCAGTTTCTTCTTGCATGGTGTTGGTGTTGGTGTTGGTGTTAGGTTTGTGAAAAATTTAATTGCCCCAACTATGAACTTGCCACGCCTAAGCCACTTGATTGACTACAAGCGGGATGAGCTTGCTATCAAGCTATTGTTTGAGACCAAGTCCCTAATGCTAGTGCTGCTTAGGCACGAAGCGACCCGTATGGTCGGGCCCAACATGACGCAGGAGCAGGCTGAGCGCTATTTGCTAGATGAGTATGAGCGAGAGATTCAGCATCAGTGGCATCGGCATGGTGTAGACCCCGACACCCAGTATTATGCTATTGATGACCTAAGCGAGGTGTAGCCGCTAGGCGCTCAGCAAGGGCTTGCTCAGCCTCGTCTGCATACTGCCCCGTCTGGTGGGCAATGACTACCGCCTTTGCGATATCCTGAATGAAGGCCGCCCGACGAGCGGCCTTTTTTTGTGCCCGCTGCTCAGCGATGCTAGTTTTTTCTACAGGGGCATCCATTGTATTTGCGTACCTTAGTTGGTGTTGGTGTTGGTATTACAAACATACGAGGTATACCTTGATATGGTCAAGGTATAACAAGAAAAACTTTTGGCAATGCTCAAAATAGAAGAAAAAGGCACTATCGCTCAGCGACTTATAGAGATGATAAACTTTTTCTCTGATGGAAATAAGTCGGCTTTTGGGCGTATTACAGACTTGCAGTCTGGTGTGATAGCAGGTTTTGTTGGTGGGCGGCTAAACAAGCCTGGATTTGAGGTCTTGCAAAAACTAGTAACTGCGTACCCTCAAATCAATGAGCGTTGGCTGCTTCTTGGTGAGGGCGAAATGCTCAAAGGCGACATACCACCAAAAAATAATTCCGTATCATCCGGCCCCGTCACGGTTGACCTCTACATCGAGCATCCGGACACATCCGGTAATAGGCTGGTGCCGCTCATTAACTATAAAGCCGCAGCCAACTACCTCACTGGCTACCAGAGCCAGGAATTGTATGAGGAATTAGAGAAGCTTTCGCTGCCGCGTGAGCTGCTACCAGGCAAGCAGCGCTACATCATCTTCCCCGTCACGGGCGACTCTATGGAGCCGACGCTATGGGCGGAAGACCTCATTCTCTGCCAGCAAGTCCGGCCGGAGCGCTGGCTGGAGTTGCGTAGCGAAAACCTCATGGTAGTGTTAAGCCGCAGTCACGGCATTCAAGTGAAGCGTGTGCGCGTAAGCAAAGCGTTGCGCGTGCTGCACTGCCGTTCCGATAATCCCCGCAGCATTCCCTTCACCCTCAGCCTCGACGACGAGGGTGATAAGCAGGCTGACGTGCTGGAGCTGTGGATGGTAGAATGGTTTTTTAGTAAGCGCACAGAGGCTCCAGAGCGGCAAAGCGCCGAGCGCCTGGAGTATATGGAAACTAGAGTGGATGACCTACACTACCTGCTCGAAACACTACTCGACGAAAAGGAAAGAAACCGACGCCTGCGCGACCGTGACCGCCAAAAAGACGAGCAGGAAGAAGAGAAAGGCCCGGAAGAATAATGAACTACACGTTTCGCCAACTCACCAGCCGGCCCGACAGCAAAGGCCGCTGCCGAGTGCTGCTCGACGTTACCTGGGATAATCTGCGCGAAAAGCTCGCCACCGGTGTCAGCTGCCAGCCGGCGCACTTCGATGCTACGGCCAAGCCCGGCCGTACCATTGCCAAAGCCGAGCCCGGCAGCACAGGCCTCAATACCAAGCTCACGGCCCTGGTAGCCGACCTGGCCGACCTCTTTAACAAGGCCGACGCCCACCGGCAGGCCGTCAGCCGCGAGCAGGTGCTGGCGCTGGTAGCCAAGCCCGTGGCCACGCCGGCGGCAGCCCCAGTAGTTGATGACCCGCTGCTCACCGAGCTACTGCAGCAATGGGAGGATGAGCACGCGCAAAGCAGCCGCGATGGGCGCCGGCGCTGGCGGCAGGTGGCTGGCCACCTCGAAGCCTTTCAGCCGGGCCTGCGCATCTCGCAGCTCACCAAGCCATTCTACGTGCAGTACTTGGCCTACCTGCATGAGCAAGGTTTGGCCGATGCTACGGTGGGCAAGCAGGTCAGCTTTCTGCGCACGTGCCTGCGCCTGGCCGAGCGCCACGTTCCGACCTGGCTACAGGTCAAGGTGCGCAAGGGGCGCCCCGTGGCGCTGCGGCGCGAGGAGTTTCTGAGTCTAGCTGCTTACCAGCCGGCGCTGCCTTACCTGCGGCGCGAGCAGGAGCGCACCTTGTTTCAAACCATGCTGCTGCTGCGCGACTCGGACTTTCGCCAGCTGCGGGCCTACCACGTGACCGAGCAGGAGCTGGCCGGGGTAGGACGGGTGCTGGTGCTAGAGTTTCACCAGAAGAAAACCGGCGACGAGGTGCGCCTGCCCTTGCCCCCGCTGGCGGCCGCCATCTGGCGCAACTGGCAGGGGCAGCCGCCGGTTATCACGCTGCAAAAGCGCAACGAGTATATAAAGGAACTGGCCCAGGCTGCCGGTCTCGACCGCACGTTTGTGCGGGTACGCTTTCGGGCCAATAAGCCCACCGAGGATGCCCGCCAGCTCTACCAGGTGGTGTCTACCCACACGCCCCGCCACACGGGCGCCGACCTGGTACTCTGGGGCAGCCAGGGCGACCAGAACTTAAAGGAGGCGTCGCTTGGGCATACCTCCGGCACCAGTGTCTACGGCTACGATACGCTTGAGCGCTACGGCCCGCTTTTCCTTAAGGCGTGGGAGCAAGTGGGTGCACCCAGCTTTTTGCACCCAGAAAACTGACGCAACTACACACGTTTGCACATTGCGAGCGGCAGCAGAAGCCTGTCATAGCGTTTCTGAGTAGGCGTGAATGTGTAGCTAGGTAAAAAGGTAAGACCCTGCATCTCCACATTTACTTTGAAACCCCGTTTCCAGCTTGGAAACGGGGTTTTTGTTTTTCTAAACACCGCTTGAAATCTGGCTGCGAATAGGGGCTGGCCGCTCACTCACTTGTTGGCGCGCCGGCAGCACCAAGTAGGCTACGTTAGCGGTTGAAAGGCAGGCATACAGTAATTTGCCGGGTAGTGGCGGGGCGGCTTTGTCCCGCGCATCACCAACCCCGGCCGCAGCATGGCAGCGTATGATACTATTATAATCGGCTCGGGGGCGGGCGGGCTGTCGGCAGCCATCTGTCTGGCGCGGGCGGGGCAGCGGGTGCTGGTGCTGGAGCAGCACTACGTGCCGGGCGGCTGGTGCCATAGCTTTTACCTCGATGGGCACCGCTTTAGCCCCGGCGTGCACTACCTCGGTATGCTGGGGCCCGAGCAGGCTACGGCCAAGCTCTACCAAGGGCTGGGCATTGCCAACGACCTGGTATTTTTTCAAATGAACCCGACCGGCTACGAGCACTGCTGGATTGGCCCCGCGCGCGTCGATTTGCCGGCTGGCATCGGGCACCTGGGCGCGGCGCTGGCGCGGCAGTTTCCGCACGAAGAAAAGGGCCTGCGGGAGTACTTGAAAGTGGTGCAGCAGGTAAACGAGCAGCTCCACCTTATTCCCAAAATGAACGGCTTTTGGGACAATGTCACCATCCCGTTTCGCACCGCGCAACTCGGCAAATACGGCCTGTTTTCGCTGCGGCGCGTGCTTGATTGGCATATCAAAGACCCCCTGCTGAAAGGCGTGCTGAACGTGCAGTGCGGCGACCACGGCCTGCCGCCCGGCCAGGCCAGCTTCCCGTTTCACTGCGCCGTGATGGGGCATTACCTCGAAGGCGGCTACTACCCCAGCGGCGGCGGTGCGGCCCTCGTGAAGGCCATGACCACCGCCCTGAAGCAACACGGCGGCGAGGTGCGCACGGGCGCGGCCGTGCAGCGCATCCTCACCGAGGCCGCCGGCCCCAATAAGCGCCGCGCCGTGGGCGTGGAATTAGCTTCTGGCGAAATGATTAGCGCCCAGTGTATTATCTCGAATGCCGACCCCGAAAAAACATACCAATTGGTGGGCCATGAGCACATTAGCGAGAAGCTGAAAGCCAAGCTGGCCAAAACCAGCTACTCGGTGACTTCGCTCATGCTGTTTTTAGTGGTGGATATGGACGTGCGCCAGGCCGGGCTCGATTCGGGTAACATCTGGCTACTGAAAAACCCCGACCTCGACCAGGTATTCACCGAAATGAAAGCCGCCGATATCCTGAGCGAGGACGAGTTTCCGGCCCTGTTTATCAGCTGCACCACCCTCAAAGACCCCGCCAGCTACGACGGCCGCCACCACTGCCTGGAGTTGGTAACGTTTATTGATTATCAAGCCTTTCAGGAATTTGATGCGGAAGGCGAAACCCGCTCGGGTGCCTACCTGAGCTATAAAAAGCGCATTGCCGAAAAGCTGCTCAATAGCCTGGCGCGGGTGATGCCGGGCATTCGCGAGCACATAGTGCGGCAGGAGCTGGGCACGCCGCTCACCAACGAGTTTTACGTGAGCGCGACGCGGGGCAACGTATATGGCACTGAGAAAAACTTCTGGCAAACCGGGCCGTTCGCCTTCCGCAACCAGTCCGAAATCGAAAACCTATACTTGTGCGGGGCCAGCATTTTGTCGCACGGCGTGGCCGGGGCCAGCTACTCGGGCGTGCAAACGGCGGCCAAAATCCTGAACTCCAGTATGGACGAGCAGCTGAAGCCCCAGCCCGGCCAGACCGTGCGCGTGTACCAAGCCGAAGACCCCACCACCTGGCCCGCCTGGGTGCACCAGAAGCGCGCCGAGCGGCAGCAGCGGCTAGTGGCCAAGTAACTTGGGCCCTGCGAGGCCAAGCTGCCTGTGTTAATGCCACAAAGGCATAAGTATCTTTGGCTTCTAAGTTGGGCCGCCTGACGCCCGTTTTACCCACTTTACGCGCGCCTCAAAAAATGCTGGTCGAAAACGTCGATGTACTCGTTATTGGGGCCGGGCCCTCAGGCTCGGTGGCAGCTTCCATCGTGAAGCAGGCGGGCTTCCAAGTGAAGATGGTCGAGAAAACGAAGTTTCCACGCTTTGTAATTGGCGAGAGCCTGCTGCCACGCTGCATGGAAGCGTTGGAGGCCGCCGGCTTTCTGCCCGCGCTGGAGGCGCAGGGCTTCCAGCAAAAATTCGGGGCCAAGTTTGTGAAAGGCGATGTCGTAGCCGATTTCGACTTCGGCAACAAGTTCACCGAAGGCTGGGGCCAGACCTGGCAGGTGCCCCGCGCCGACTTTGACCAGGTGCTGGCCGACGAGGTGCAGCGCATGGGCGTGCCCGTGGAGTTCGAAACCGAAGTCACGGCCATCACTTTCGACGGCCCCAATTCGACCACGCGGGTAACTACGCCCGCCGGCACGGAGAAGGAAATCCGGGCCAGTTTTATCATTGACGCCAGCGGCTACGGGCGCGTTATTCCGCGCCTTTTTAGCCTCGACCGCCCCTCAAATCTACCGGGCCGCAAAACCCTCTTTGCCCACTTCGAGGACCCCAACCGGCTGCTGTTCGACGAGCCCAATCGCATCACCATCATCGCGCACCGGCCCGATGTGTGGGTGTGGGTTATCCCGTTTTCGACGGGCAAAACGTCGGTCGGCTTCGTGGGCAATCCGGCGTTTTTTGAAGAATTTGCAGGCACGCCCGGCGACATGCTGCGCGCCATCATTCAATCAAACGACTACACCAGCCAGCGTTTCGGCGACAGTGCCTTCGCGTTTGAGCCGCGCACGCTGGAAGGCTGGTCGGTGACAACGGACCAGTTTTTTGGCGAGGGCTTCGTGCTTACCGGCAACGTGACCGAGTTTCTGGACCCCATTTTCTCGTCGGGCGTGACGCTAGCCACCGTGTCGGGCCACCGGGCGGCCATGCTGGCGTGCCGGCAGCTGCAAGGGGAAGCTATCGACTGGCAAAAGGAGTATGTCGAGCCCACGCAGCAGGGCGTCAACACGTTCCGCTCCTACGTAATGGGCTGGTACGACGGGTCTTTGCAAGATATCATCTTCTCGGATGTGCCCACCGCCGACCCCGAGATTAAGCGCCAGATTTGCTCGGTGCTGGCCGGCTACGTCTGGGATTTAAACAACCCCTTCGTGCGCCAGCACGACCGCGTGCTCAAGCCCCTGGCCAAGGTTATTCGGATGGAAGCCGCGCTGGCCGCCGGTCAATAAAGCTGGCGGGCTTGCGCTTATTGTCAGGGTTTTGGCGGGCCTGCACCTGCGCCAGCGGCAGCATGTGCAGCGGCGGCAGCACGCGCAAGCCCGCCCGCAACGCCTGCCGCAGGTGCGCTAGTACGGCCGCCTCGTCGGTGCCAGCGTGCAGCGCCACGCTGATTGCCAGCTCGTCGGTACCCAGCTCCGAGGTGCTGGCTTCCACTAAATAAGCCGCCACCTCGCCCACGGTATTGAGGATATTGAAAATGGCTTGCGGGTAAAGACTAGTGCCCTTTAGCTTGAGCAACTGCTGCCGCCGCCCCACGATGGGGCCAAGCCGCCGCGTGGTGCGCCCGCAAGCGCAAAACTCGTCGTAATAAGCGCAAATATCGCCGGTACGATAGCGCAGCAAGGGCATTCCTTCCACGCCTAACGTGGTGATGGTCAATTCGCCAGTCTGCCCGGCCGGCAGCACTTGGCCGTGCTCGTCCAAGATTTCAAAAATCAACAGCTCGGGCTGGTGGTGGCCGCCGATGCCATGGCCGCATTCTGTGAAAGCCGTTTGCTTTTCGGTAGAAGCATAGGTGGAGTGCAGCTGCACATGCCAAGCCTCGGTGATGCGGTGGGCTAGAGCGTTGGGCTGGAAATCTTCCTGGCGAATGCTTTCGCCAATGCAGATAATCCGGCGCACGGAAGTGGTATTGAGGTCGAGGCCGGTGGCGTGGGCGTGGCCAATCAAAGCCACGATGAACGACGGCACGGCCACCAGCACTGTAGGCTCCAGGTTCAGAATAGTGTCGAGCTGCGCCGCCAAGTTGCCCGGCCCCATGCGAATGACCGCTGCGCCGGTTTGCAGAATGCCGCCGTGGTAGGCGATGCCGGCCATAAACTGCCGGTCCAGCGTCAGCAATAGCTGGTAAATGTCGTCGGCGCGGCCGTCGGCGCACTGAAACGACAGGTACTCATTGCGATACAGCCGCTCTACGTCGTGGTGCGTGAGCGCGATGGTGACGGGCCGGCCCAGCGTGCCCGAGGTGCTGCAATACTCGGCAATGCTACTGCGAGGCACGCACAAAAAATCCCAGTTGTGCAGCTGCAAATCCTGCTTGGTGGTGGTAGGAATTTGGGCTAAGTCAGTGGTGGTGCGGATGCTGGCTACGTCGATACCTTGCTGCGCAAAAAGGCGCTGGTAGAAAGGTGAATTGCCCTGTAAATACGCCAGTAAGCGTCTTAACGCCGCATCCTGGTACGCGCCAATTTCCTCAGTAGAAGCTCTTTCCAGCGGCGACATACTTAGCCTTCGAGAATAACGACGGCACTGGCCGCCAATTGAATATGGGTAATGCTGAGGTGGATACGCACCACACCACGCTCCGCAATAGTGTTTTTCAGCTCGCCCGTGAAGTTGAAGAAGGGCGCGCCTAGCTCGTTGTTTTCGACCGCCGCATCGCACAGGTCGAGGTAGCCACTTAACCCAAAACCCAGCGCTTTCAGCAAGGCTTCTTTGGCAGCAAAGCGGCCAGCGAAATGCTGGGCCGGGTCGGCCATGCGCTCGCAATAAGCGATTTCGGCCGGCGAAAAAACCTTGCCTCGCAAGCCAGGACTGCGGCCCAGCTTTTCGGCTACGCGTGCAGTTTCAATCAAGTCTATTCCGATGCCGAGTATCATGCGCTCTTCAGCTTTTCCGCGCATTTCGCCAGCTGTTTGCGGATGTGCATTTCCTCGCCTTTTGAGGCAATTTCTTTCGTCAAACCTTGCTTATACACACGCTGGGCTTCCCCAAATTTGTTGGCTCTGAATAGCACATCGCCAGCCAGCACGTAGGCGTGGTAGTACTCGGGGTTGAGCCGAATCAACTCCATTGGGTCAACCTGCTCGTGGTTTTGAACCTTAGCGGCCAGCTTGCGGAAGGCCACGTAATCGGTGTAGTCAGTTGAGCGTAGGAAGGGCGCGGCGGCGATGGAATCAACTTCTACTAACTCGTGATTGGTAGCTAAGCTTTTCATAGCGAACACCTTATTCAAGTCGTAGGCCACGTATTTGCCTAGCTGCCAGGGCGCGGCGGCCAGCCAGATTATTCGCTTCGCGGGCTGGAAAATCACCGAGTGGTGGCAGATAAGCTGGTTCACGGCCTTCTCGTTGCCGTTGCCAATATTTTGGCCTTTCAGCCCGCCCTGGTCGCGTAGAATGGTGGCCGCTTTTGTCGGGTCGAGCGGGCCAGCTTGGGCCATTAACTCAGCAATGCGCTGCTCGCGGTATACGGAAGCACTTTCGCGCATCTGCTGCCCATTGATGGCCGACTTACCGAGTTTGGCGCTCTGGTAGTGGTTGGTGCAGATGAGCGAGTGCTCATTGGGGTCGTACACGTCCAGCGAGTCGGGCGTTTTCTCGATAACCACAGCCTTATTATCAGCGGCCGAGCCGATTAGCAGCGATTCCGATACAAAGGTGTGGCGCTTTTTGGCGATGGCTACGGCCTCGTCGATAGTGCCGGCGTATTGTAGTATCTCGCGGGCCAGCAGCGAGATAGGCGTGGCCGCACCGGTGGGTAGGTCCGATTTAGCCGCATTCAACGTGATGGTGAGGCCGGCCATGTTCATGCCCGACACTACGCCCGACATGCCGCACCAGCTCACCGTTACAAACTGGTGGCCCTGGGCGGGCGTCACAAAATCAACCACTTTATTATCAGCAAACTGGTCACCAACGTAAAAGTCGAAATTGCGCCCAATCAGCAGCTGGCCATCGGCCGATTTATCGCCCCAGGTGGCAAACGACGAGCAGCCCACCAGCGCCAGGTTTTGCAGGGCGTGGCCGATGTCGTGGGCGGCGTGGTAGTTCATCAGGCGCGGGTAGGCCGGGCCGATTTCGTCAAATTTGGGGTAGGCCGTTTGGGCCACGCCGTAGATTTCGAGGCGCTGCTCCTCGGTGAGACTATTTTCGAGGTTGCGGTTGAAAAACGCAATCAGGTACTTGAGGAACGACCGGTGAAAGGCCGACGGCACGAGCTTGCAAATCTGGTCGTAAAAGGCCTGCTCCTGGTATTCGCACAGCTCACGGCAGAGGATGCCGTTGGCCACGCCGCGCTCGAAGGGCTGGCCTTCGAGGTGCATTTCCCACCAGCCGCTGCGGCTTTTGCGCAGCCAGTTATTGCCCAGGGTGTAGGCCTGGGGGCCAATTTGCTGGCGCTCGGTGTGCAGTAGGGCCGTGGGCGGGGCCACCGGGTGCCGGCTGGCCGCCTGCGAGTACAGGTACAGCCCGGTGCCGACCAGCAGCACTAGCATTGACAAAATGCCGATAGCCACCCACTTAAATATCTTGCGCAGCATTGATTTTCTGTAATAAATAAGGCAAGCCGATTAGCTCCGAGCACGTTACCAGCGAACTGATGGCCACGCCCAGCACGCCGTGCATGTTCACATTCTGGCCGGTCAGCAGCAAATTTGGTAGCTTGGTACGGTGCGAAATGAAGGTACGCAGCGGGTCGGTATAGTCCTTGGCGATGCCGTAAATGGAGCCATCGGCCGTGCCCATGTAGTCGCGAAACGTGAGCGGCGTGGCCGTGTAATACGTGTTGATGGCATCCTTCAGCGTCGGAAAGCGCAAGTACACTTTTTCTAATAATAACTCGGCTTTGCGCTGCTTAAAAGCTTTGTAATCAGTGCCACGCTCGGTGGGCTCGCCGGCGGTGTTGTAGGAGTCTTGCCACTGCGCGACCTCCTCGTACTTCATATAGGCCAGGATGGAAATGCCTTCGGCATAGTCCTTATTGCGCGAGGTGCCCGAGAAGAAAATAGAGTAGGAGAGGGGCCAAGTTGCCTCGGTGTAGTCCATGCTGGTCCACACGTCGTCGTTGAGGTAGCAGTAGTAGTTGCTGCGCACGTAAGGGAACGTGCCCGGCTTGAGCGTGATGTTCAGGACGAAGGCCGAGAGCGAGTTTTCGAGGTTCAGCACGCGGCGGCGGAAGGCGGTCCGAATAACGTCCGTTTCCGTCATTTCGTAGGTTTGGGCCGGGTGAATATTGGAGATGAATAGGTCGGCGGGGTACCGCTCGCCGGCCGCGTCTTCCACGTATTTTACCTGCTTTTCCTCGGCCACGAAACGCCGCACATCAACCCGGTTTTTGAGCTGGCCGCCGTTTTGGCGGATGATGGTAGCCAGGAATTTGGCAATCTGCCCGCCACCATCCACAATGCGGTATGCGCTCTGAATGTAGCTGTTAAGCACCAGCGCGTGCACGTAAAGTGGCGTTTTATTCTTGATGCCGGCGTAGAGTGGATTGTTGCCGCCCAGCACGTTTTGCAGCTTCACGTTGTCGGTGAGCGAGGCAATAAACTGTTGGGTGTCGCGGCCAAACGAGCTGATGGCCGAGGGCGGCCCCTGCTCCTGCTCGTGCAAATTATAGAGCGGAAATTCGTCGCAAATGCGGCGGATTTCCGCGCAATAGGCTTCGATGGCGGCGCGCTCATCGGGGAAATCGGCCACCAGCCCGGCAATGAAATTATCGTAGCCCTGCGCGTAGTTGAACTCCCGCTCGTCGTCGGCCAGCAGGATTTTATCGAAGGCAAGCTCGTTTAGTTTTTCCAGCTTGAGCTTGTCCATAATGCCCAGGTACTTGAAAATTCGGTACGTATTCTGGCCCTTTTCGAGCCCGCCGATGTAATGCACGCCAGAATCGAACAGGTGCTTGTCGCGGGCAAACGATTGCAAGTTGCCGCCAAACTGCTTGTTGCGTTCCAGCACCGTCACGCGGTAGCCTTCCATGCTCAGAATGGCCCCGCAGATGAGTCCGCCCAGGCCGCTGCCCACAATCACTACGCTTTGCTTGCTCTCCATAAACTAGCCGCGCTTGGTGCAGATAAAAATCAGGTTGGAGGTGTAGCGCGTCTGGTCAAGCATTTCTATGTCAAATTGATAGCGGTCGGCAAAGTCGGTAATTACTTTCTTGGAAAGGAAAGAAAGCCCGCCGTCGGCCGTTTTGTTGAACTTACAAAAACGGGTCGAAAACCATTCCGTGAGCACGGTACCCTGGTGCCGGTCGGCCAGCTCCGTAAAGCCGTCGCGAATGACGAGCACGCCATTGGGTGTCAGGCTGTCGGCGCACTTTTGCAGTAAGGCTTCCTGGCCTTCGGGCTGCAAATAATGCAGCACGTCGCTGAGAATAATGGCCTCCTGCGAGCCAAAGGGCGCAGTCAGGGCATTGCCAAAGGCGAAGTCTACGTTGGGGCCGTTCACGTAGCCGTGCTGCGCCACGTTAGTTTTCTCCTCGTCGAAGTCGATGCCGCGCACGGTGCGCTCCTTGGAAGTGAGGGCCAGCATATTGGCCATGAAGCCGTAGCCGCAGCCCACATCCAGGATGCGGCCCTGGCGGGGCAGCAGGCCGTCGAATACGCGGTAGCTCTGCTCCATTTTCACCTTTATTTTGGCGTACCATTCCAGCACCGGGCCTTTATAGAGGTAGTTGCCAATCAGGCGGTTGTGGTAATATTCGGGGCCTTCTGCCTGCGCCGCCAGCTGCTGGTACTGCGCCCGGAAGTAGCGGCTGATGCCCTTGGTGCGGGCAGAATAGCCTTCGCCAAAGCTGGTGTCGCTGGGGCTGATGCGGGGCAGGTATTTCACCGTCATTTGCCCATCGCGGAGGTACCAGTTACCCTTGCGCATGGTGTCGCTGGTGCCGTGCAACACGATGGGCAGGATGTCGAGCCCCAACTGCTCGGCCAGAAAAAACGCGCCCTTGTGAAAGCGCTGCATGGTGCCATCGGCCGAGCGCGTGCCCTCCGGAAAAATAGCAATGGAGTAGCCCTGTGCCACTTTTTCGCGCAGGCCAGGCAGTATTTGCTCGGTGCCGTGGGCGGCGGGCAGGTAGTCGGCCATGCGCACCACGGCTCCGAATATCGGCGAATTCCACACCCAGTCGTTGGTGAGAAGGATGAGCTTAGGCGTCTGCATCACCACCATGAAAATGTCGAGGAACGACTGGTGATTGGCAATAACCACGGCCGGCCGCGCAAAGTCCTCGCCCGCTTCATTGATAATCGTCTTCTTCACATTGGCCATCACCTGCGAGAGCGAGCCCGCGAATTTGCTCAGCAGCCAGTGGTAAAAAAGCTTCTTACGGTCACGGTTGGCCGGCACCAGTTTCAGCCCGAAACCTACGATGTTGAGCAGCAGCGCCCCCAGCACGAAGTAGCCAAACGCAAACACCGACTTGGCCAACCCCCACAGCGTGTAGGGCCCCTGCTTGCGCGCCGCCGGCCGACTGATAAACCAGTTAAACAACCACGGCTGCAAGGTCTGCGATACCAGCCATACGCTCAAAATGCCGATAATCGACACAAATGCCATGGAGCGCAAAGCTGGGTGGTGCGCAAAAAACAGCGTGCCCAGCCCGATAACCGTGGTCACGGCCGAGAGCAGAATCGACAGGCTAGTGGTGCCCGGCTCGCGCTCGCCGGTGGCGTACTGGTGCTGCATGCCATCCATCGTGAAAATGCAGTAATCGTCGCCCAGCGCGAATACCAGCGTGGAGAGGATGATGTTGATAATGTTGAATTTAATGCCCAGCAGTGCCATCAAGCCCAGAATCCAAATCCAGGCCACTACCATCGGCAGAAAGGCGATGAGCGCCAGCTCGATGCGGCCGTAGGACAACAGCAGCGCCGCAAATACCAGGAATGAAGTCCAGAACGCAATGAAGGTAAACTCCTGATTGACAATACGCACTAGCGTATCGGTAATGTACTGGCGGTCGAACACATACACGCCCGGCAAGCCGCTTAGTCGTTGGTAGAGCTGCTGCGAATGGCCGCGGGTGGTGGTGAGCAGGCTGACCACAGTGGTTTTGCCGGGCTTCTCCTCAATCAAATTATTTAGCACTGCCTTGCGCAGCGTCGTCTCATCATCGGCCGAAAGGGGTGCGTATTGCTTGCTCACCATCTCGGCGAAAGGCTGAAATGCCGCCCCCGAGAACTTGTGCTGCGCCCCGGCCGCCGTGAGGCGCGCCAGCACCTGCTGCTGCCGGATGGGCGTCCAGTAGTGCTGCCAGCGGGCCAGGCGGCGCTGTTGCTCGGCCCGCGAGGCCAGCAGCACCGACACGCCCGAAAAGTGCAGTATCTGGCCATCGCGCTGGAGTTGCTCCACGGTGGGCAGGGCGCGCTCATTGCGGGCCAGCGCCTGGTCAAGGGTGGGCGCGCTGGTCACCAAAAACACCGTTTTTTTCGACAGCGACGATATGCGATTGAGCGTCGCTTCCGCCTGCCGCAGTTGCGGCGTCATGAAATTTACCTGGTTCAAATCATCCTCGAAACCAACGCGAAACGAGAAATATAGCAGCATCGGCGTGAGCACCAGCAGCGCCACCAGCCAAGCCGGGTGCGCGTGAAAACGCGCCACAATCCCTTTCAGCCGGTTGGGCGGCTCTGCGGCCAGCGCCTCTACCCCAGCATTATCATCAGCCAGAAAATGCGGCAAAAACACCAGCGTCGAAACCGCCGCGCCCACCAGACTCAGCCCCGCAAACGTGCCCAAATCCTGCAACACTGGCACCGGCACAAACTGCAAGCACAGGAAGCCCGCAATAGTTGTGAGGCTGCCAATGGTGAGCGGAAACGCCAGCTCGTTAATTACCACTTCAGCATTGGGGTGGAAGCGGTGGTGGGTGAGGTAGTGCAGCGAATAATTGACCGCAATGCCCAGCACGATAGAGCCCGCCGCCACGGCAATCACCGAAATCGACCCCTTCGTCAACGCAATGACAGCCAACGCAAACAGCCCACCGAACAGCACCGGCAGCAGCATGAGCAACGGGGCCGAAATGCGCCGGAAAAACAACAAAATCACCCCCATTAGCAGCGTCAGCGAGATGGCTAGCGTGAGGTGCGTATCGGCTTTGATTTGGGTGGCGTTGGCTGCCGCTACGGCGGGCGCGCCGAAGTAATGCACCTGGTAGCGCCCCCCCGACTTGGCCTGGATGAGCTGGTCGAGCTTGGCGAAGAAAACGCCGTTTTGGGCGGTATTGCTGGAGGGGTATTTGGGGTTGATGAACAGGAATAGGTGCCGGCGGTCGCGGGTGAAAAAGTGGTCTTCAAACAGCTCCACGTTTTCGTCGGGTTTGAAGTCCTTAAGCTTGTTGAGCACCACGTAGCCGAAGCCTAGCGGGTCGCTGACAATGAACTGCTTGAGGGCCACGCCGGCCGGGCCTATCAGGGTGCGGTAGTTGGCCTCGACCTTGCGGGCTACGCCCTCGGGCGTGGTGGCCGAGTCGATTTGGGCGTAGTCTTTCTCCTCCAGAAACAGCGGCAGGTTGTCGTGAATAGTGCCGAAGACGTCGAAGAGTAAGCTGTCGTTTGCGGTGTAGCGCAGCGTTTCGATATAGGGCTTCAATTGCCCGTCGATTTGCCCCGCCAGCTCGTCAGCAAAAGCGGCTTGGGCCTGGGGCTGCGCGGCGTGCGTCGTATCGGTGTCGGACACAAATACCACCACCCGGTCGGTAAACTTCGAGCTTTGCAGGAAGCGGCTGAAATCGTCCATCCGCTTTTCGTGCGGCAGCAGCTGCATCACGTTTTCTTCGAGCCGGATGCGCGTCGCAAAAAAAGCCAGTCCCGCCAGCGTAACTAGAAATACTGTGTAAAACAGCGGCTTACGGACGTGGAAAAACCGATAAATCAGGTAGAAAAAATTACCCATGAGTTGTCGCTAATCGTTTTCGGCGGGGCGCCCGCAACGCTGCCGCGTAGGTGGCCGCGCCGGCCAGCAGCGCCGCGCCGCCAGCCAGCAGCCAGCTGCCAATAAAATACTGCATAAAATTCTGGTGAATCGACGCCAGCGTCAGCCCCTCAACCGAAGCCAGCCGCACGGGGCGCGCTACCACCAGTCCACCCAGCACGTAGCTCAGGTAAATGAGGAGCGGAATCATGGGCGGCAAGCTGATATTGGCGCTGATAACCACCAGGTAGCGGTTCAGTCGCAGAAATATCGCCAGCGGAATAGCCACCAGCAACTGAAACCCCCAAATGGGCGCAATGCCCATAAACACCCCAAACGCGACCGACAGCGCCTTGTGCTGCGCCGATTCCTCGGCGTTGAATACCTGCCCCAGCAGCTTAGTGTAAGTCTCGCGCCGAAATAGGCTGCGGATAAACTGCCGGGGCTTCACGTACAGCAGCGTGATGACGACCAGCACGGTATTGAGTATGCTAATGCGCGAGAAATCCTGGAACGGCCGAAAGTGCGTAATCCGCTCCTTGCCAGGTGCATAATATACCTCTATCGGCACCGAGCCCACGCGCACGCCGGCCCAGGCTGCCCGTACCAGCACCTCAATCTCAAACTCGTACTTGGGCGTGAAAAACCGCATGCTGCGCAGCGGTGCCAGCGGGTACAGCCGGTAGCCGCTCTGGGTATCGGGCAGCCGCTGCCCGGTTTCAAACCAAAACCAGAAGTTGGAAAACTTGTGCCCGAAGCTGCTTTTGCCGGGGATGCAGTCCTGCGCCATATTGCGCGCCCCGATTAGCAGGGCTGGCCCTTCGGCTTCCAGCTTGTCAAGGAAAGCGGGTAGGTCGGCGGCAAAGTGCTGGCCATCAGAATCGATGGTGATGGCGTAGTCGTAGCCTGCCTTATTGGCCGCCGCGAAGCCCTGGCGCAGTGCCCAGCCCTTGCCCACGTTGTTGGGGTAGCTCACCACGGTTACTTCCGAGAAGCCGGCCAGTAGCGCAGCGGTGCTATCGGTCGAGCCATCGTTGATAACGACAATATTGCGTGTAAACTGCTGGACATCAGCTACTAAATTCGCCAGGGTCATGCAGTTATTATACGTCGGAATCACGACGCACAGCTTAAGCCGGTCGCAGCGGTCTTGCAGAAGCGGAAGCGGGCGCGGGTGTACGGGTGGCATAGTGGGCCTGCTGCAATCTGATGAACCGGTCGGCACCGGATGAAATCGTGGCTTCCGACACTAAAATGCCGTTCTCAGAACTATCAAATTTAAGCTGTACGCTCACTATCTCGTGCGTTCCTGGCGTCAGCACCGTCAGAAACTTAATGTTGCTAGCCCTTACCAACTGCACAGGTTGCTGTATCGCCCCTGCCAGCAACTCTTTGATAATTTGCAGCATACATACCCCCGGCACTACCGGTTGCCCCGGAAAATGCCCCGCAAAAATGGCGTGCTCGGGGTTGAGGCGAATGGTGGCCTGCACGCTAGTGGCGGTGGTTTCCGGCGCGCCTTCCACAGTGTAAAAGGAATTCTGGAGCATAGGGGAAGATAGTGGTTTAGTGCAAACGTTAGTTGTTGCCCTTGGCGCGTCAACCCCACCCCCGGCCCCTCCCCTTTGGGAGAGGGGAGCCTATTGCAAACTGACGCAAGCAAACGTAAACAATCGTTAGGCTCCCCTCTCCCGAAGGGGAGGGGCCGGGGGCGGGGTTGACGCGTTGAGGTGGCAACTCACTATCGCTCAATCTGTTTCAGCGCAATCGTAAACGGAAACAGCTTATGGTCAATAAACACCGAATCGGGCATGCCGCCCACTGGCCGGGTCAGCGACACCACCACTTTCAGCTTGCGCGGCGCGGCATTTTCGATGCGCGACAGCACGCGAGTTTGCGCATCGGTGAAGTAGGTGGTTGTTTCCTTCGGTCTGGCAAAGGTGTAATACTTCTGCTGGTCGTGGGTAAAAACCTTACCCTGCGCAAAATCCAGGTCCGTCATCAGCAAGAAGCCAATGTCTTTGTGCAGCTGGTTGATAACCGGTTTTTTATTCAACTGCTCGATGCAGTGCAGCACCTCAAACTTGTGCTCGGCGAAGTGGAAATCGAAGAAATTGAGCCCCATTTCGTTGGTAAATACCACGCGATACGAGTTATCGGGCTGCTTTTTAAAAAAGAGCAGCCCGCTCAGGTGCTTGCCCACCACGTCAATCTGGGTGCGGTAGAGCGTGGTGCTAAACTGCGGCTGCAACACCCGCAGCGCCCCGGCGTCGCCGGGTACCGGCGTGCGCTCGGGGTAGCTGAGGCGGGTGCAGCCCAAGGCCAGCAGCGCCAGGCTACTTAACGGCAAAAACCTCATCACTAATAGCGGTATTGAGCTGCTTGTTTACGAACGTAATGAGCGTGGTATCGCCCATTGATTCGTGCATTTCGAGCTGGTCGATGGAGAAATCGTCCTTGCCGATGAAGAGGCGAATGGTTGTGAACAGCTTGTGCATTTCCTTGGCTTGGGGCACCAGGTCGAGGCAGTAGCCTTTGTCGCTTTCGTAGATTTTGACTTGGAAATCCTTGCTATCTAAGGCTTTGCCTTGCACGCAGTCCACTATCACATTATTGATGACTTTGAATAGCTTGTTGTCGCCGGCCGAGTACACCTTGCGCTTCTGCTGGTCCTGAATCAGGATTTTGTCGCCGTTGATGACGAGCAGGTACTTGTACGGCTTGGTGTATTCCATCCGCACCTGGTTGTTTTTCTTGAAATAGAACAGGCCCTCCGAGTTGATTTTCTCGGACAGCATGCTCAGGTTTTTCTCTTGGTGGAAACTGCTTTTAATGGACTGCGTACTTGCGGCGGCCTTGGCGTAATTAGTGCGGAAGGCGCTGGCATTGGTCACGGCCCGGTAGCCTTTGGGCTGCGCTAAACTCGAAAAAGCGGCTAGCAGCGCCAGTAGAGTGAAAAGGAATTTAGACATAAGGAGAAATACCGAGTAACTGGTCGAGGGGCACAATACGAAAGCCCCGTTGCTGCGCGTGTTGGATAAACGCATCCAGCATACCAACGGTGGTGGCCGACGAATCGTGGAACAAAAAAACGGCCCCCGGCGCCAACGCCCGCACCATGTTGCCTAAAAGCTGCTGCTCGTCGCGCACCACCGTATCCAGCGACCGCACATTCCAGCCAATGCACCGGTGCCCGGCCCGCCGAATAGCGCGGGCAAAGCTGGGGGTAGTCACGCCGTAGGGCGGCCGAAACAGGCGGGGCTTTCGGCCAATAGCTGCCGCAATGGCCGCGTCGGTAGTGCTGATTTCGCGGCTGAGCTGCCGCGTCGAAAACAGGTCGATAAAGAAGTGATGAGTAAAGCTATGGTTGCCAACTAAGTGGCCAGCCGCCGCAATTTGCTGCACCACGGCGGAGTTTGCGCGCACGCGCTGCCCAATGCAGAAAAACGTGGCCGGCACCCCGTGCCGCGCCAAAATGTCGAGCACAGCGGGCGTAGTCGCCACCGGCCCATCATCAAACGTGAGCGCAATGTGGGGCCGCGTAGTGGTGGCCCCGCACAGCGTTTCGATAAAAAACGACGAGCTAATGCGGGCCGAGCCATAGGCCACCACGCCCACGTAAGCCGCCAGCGGCAGCGCCAGCCACCACAGCGACACGCCTACCAACCACCATAGTAGCGTCACGGCCGCCTCCGCACTCACCAGCACCCAGCGGGCGCGCCGGTGCGTCAGCATGCGGCCAGCAGCAGCAGCGACTGGTGCGCCTGCTGAAAGCGATTGTAAATCAAGATGGAGCGAGGCGGAGTAGGGCTTTCCGGGGTGCGCCCCGCTATCTGCGTGGCGGCCAGGCCCAGGGCAAACGCGCTGGCCGTAGGGTACTCGCCGCATAAGTGCTTGAATTTTTCAACTGGCCCCTGGTGGCCCAGCTCCGCCAGAAAGTGGTGGCAGGCGTCGTCGTTGGCCAGGTCGCCGTTGTCGCCCGATAGCAGCAAATCGACCTGCGCGTAGCCGTGGGCCGCAAGCAGCGTGCGGGCAATGGCCGCCGCCTCGGTTGGCGTGCTAAACGACACAGTGCGCACGGCCAGCAGCTGCGCATACGAATCGGGCTGCAACTGGCCCGAAACAGCAAAAAACGTCGAACCCTCGCCTGCCCAAGTGCCCGGCGTGCCGGCCCCATACAGCTTGTCGGCCCTGGTATCATCGTCGGCCTCGGGGACAGACGCAGTGGGCTCTTTAAAGGTTTTTAGCCGCGTCAGAATGTCGAAGCTCGTGTCGGTCAGCTCGTCGATGCCGCCCACTAGTAGGTTAGCAGCAGGGTTTTCTAGTAGCAGCAAGGTCGCGTCGAGGAGCGCGCTCTCGAAGGAGATATTGCGGTGCACGTAGGTGTTGTTGTAGCCCCGGCACTTGAGCTGGTAGGCCACCTGGCTGGCAATGGTGTTGTGCGTGGAGTGAATGAACGAGGTGGGGCTCAACATCTCTTCCTGGTTGGTCACCATCTTTTGCAGGAAAGTCACGGTGTCCTCCAGGCAGCCCCAGCCGGTGCCGGCAATGACACCGTCGGTGGTGGGTAGGCCGGCATCGCGCAGGGCTTGCAGGGCCGTCACGGTGCCCATTTTCACGATGCGGCTCATGCGCCGGCTCACGCGGGCGTCGAGGTAATCGGCGTAGTGGGGCTCGAGGGCGTGCAGGCGGTTGCCCGGGCGCGCTACCGCCGCCGCGGCCGGGCGCGCGGCAAAAGCCGGTGCGGGCGAAATACTACCGATGCCGTGAATAAACAGCGCCATGCTACGGTCGGGAAAAAAGCAGCGCCGAGCAATTGCCCCCAAAGCCAAAGGAATTGGATAGCACGTGCCGCACCGCAGGGTCTACATGAAACTCCTGCACCGGGTGCAAATCGGGGCCGGCAATCGGCGTCGCGAAAGAATAATTAGGAAAAATGTACCCGTGCTTCACCGTCAGGGCGGCCAGCACGGCCTCGATGCCGCCGCTGGCCGCCAGCGTGTGCCCCGTAAACGACTTAGTAGAGCTGAGCTTGGGCAGCGCCGCCCCAAACAGCCGCCGCAAAGCGGTGCCCTCGGCCGCGTCATTGTTTTGGGTGCCCGTGCCGTGCAGATTGATGTAGCCGATAGCGGCCGGCTCCACGCCGCCGGCGGCCAGCGCCTGGCGCATGGCCAGGTAGGGCCCTTCGCCCTGCTCCGAAAGGGCCGTTTGGTGAAAGGCGTCGTTGGTGTTGGCGTAGCCACTGAGGCGGCACAGCGCTGCCTCCGCATCGGCTAGGTCGTCGCGCATCAACACCACGTAGGCGGCGCCTTCGCCCAGGTTTAGGCCCTCGCGGCTGTCGTCGAGCGGGCGGCACTGGTCCTTGTCCACTATCATCAGCGTATTGAAGCCGTTGAGCGTGAAGCGGGTAAGCGCATCGGCCCCGCCGGCAATCACGATATCCAGCAGCCCCGCCTTCAGCATGCGCGCCCCCAGCATAATGGCATTGGCCGCCGACGAGCACGCCGTGCTGATGGTGGTTACGAAGTCGCGGATGCCCAGCTGCTCGGCCACAAAATCGGTGTGCTTGCCGCAGTCGTGGTGAATAACTTTAGTTAGCTTGCCAGCCGTGGCATCGGGCACGTAGTCCAAGAAAAAAGCCTCCGTTTTGTCCATGCCGCCCACGCTGGTAGCCGAGATAAAGCCCACCCGGCTGCGCTGCACCAGCGCCGGGTCGATGGTGTCGTAGGCCTGGCGGGCGGCGTGGTAGCTCAGCAGCATGGTGCGGCTCAGGTGCGAGGGCAGCCCATACTGGGCAGCCAGCTCTTTGTTGCTGCGCGGCACTTCGCCAAACACGTAACCGGCCTGGTGGCGGGTAGCCAGGTGCCGCGCCGGCCCCATGCCCGACGCGTGCGCTCGGAACGAAGCCACCACCTCGCCCGGGGTAGTGCCCAGCGCACAAATAAGGCCCGCACCCGTTACCAACACGGCCATCGCTTACTTCTGCAATTGCGGGTGAGCGGTGATATATGCGGCCATCGAGTTGACGGTGGCCAGCACCTGCGGGCCGTTGTCGGCCTTGGTCAGGCGCACGCCGAAGTGCTGCTGAAGCATCACAATCAGCTCCAGCGCATCAATCGAGTCGAGGCCCAAGCCTTCGCCAAAGATGGGCTGGTCGTCGCCAATATCCTCGGGCTTAATATCTTGTAAATTAAGATGCTCGACAAGTAATTCTTTTAGCTTTAATTTTAGGTCTTGCATGGCAGGCTAAGTGGTAAAAAGTGCTTCCACGCTGGCGGCGGTATAATCAGGTAAGGCGGACTCGGGGCTGGGGCCGACCAGGTAAAAAAAGGCCCGGTAGTGGTGGTCAAAAAAATCGAGCCAGCCGCCCAGGCACCTGTCAATGCGCTGATGCGCAAAAAGGTTTGCCACATAGGCCACCTGCGCCGCTGGGTTGTAGCGCTCGGTTATAAAGAGCAGGTTTTCGCCCGTGATGCCGTGCCGGATGCACAGCTCACCCACCACAATATTGGGCAGCGTGTACACAAAAAGCGCCGGGCTGGCCAGCCCCTGCCGCCGCTGGGTTTCGTAGCGCAGGTCGGTATCGAGGCTAGAGGTGGCATTGGCCAGCACGATGCCCGTGCGGCTGGGGCCGCTTGGCGCGCTCAGGCGCTGGCTGCCCAGCAGGTATTCAGCCGCCAAAAAACCCAACTTGGCAAGGTTGTCCATCTTGTAAAACTTCGGGTACTCACTGGCCAGCGCCCGGAACGCGGCCGTGGCAAACCCCCCAAAATCATCGGTCGGCCCCGCAAACACGTCCGCGCCGTCGACTTGTATTGTGCCGCTTTGTATCGAGCAGCTCCGCAACAGTTTTAGGGGGAAATCCATGAATCAGATAGGGCAGAAGTAGCAGCAGACACGTAAAAATAAAACCCGTAGATACAGTAGTTTACTCGCGCACAAAAACCAGCGCCCCGTTGCAGCCCCCAAAGCCGCTGGCCGTTTTCAGGGCCACCCGCAGGGCGGCCGGGCGTGCCGAGGTGCTAACATGCAGCGCCTCAGGCTGCATGGGCTGCGAGTAGCCGGCCGTGGGTAGCAGGCAGCCTTCGGCCAAAGCCAGCACGCTCAGTACCGACTCGACCAAGCCCGCCGCGCCCAGCGTGTGGCCCAGCGCGCCCTTGGCGCTGAATACCGGTTTGGCATGCACCCCGCTGAGGGCAAAGGCCTTGGCTTCCATCGCATCGTTGTAGGGCGTGGCCGTGCCGTGGGCCGAAACAAAGTCCACCTCGGCCGCCGTCAGCTTGGCCTCGGCCAACGCTTGGCCGATGGCCTGGGCCAGTTCGGCCCCGGTGCGCGAAGGCCCGGAAATATGGTTGGCATCGTTGGAAATGGCCCCGCCCGCCAGGCGCACCGCCCGCCCGGCCGGCGGCTGGGTGGTGAGGATAATGGTGGCCGCCGCCTCGCCCAGGTTGATGCCATCGCGGTCGGCCGAAAAGGGCTTGCACGGCCCCGCGCTCAGCGCCTGAAAAGCCCGGAAGCCCGCCAGCACAAACTCACTCACCGTGTCGGCCCCCGCCACCACGGCCGTGTCGTACTGCCCGCTGGCCAGCAGCCGCTGCGCCACCAGCAGCGCCGCCACCCCCGAAATGCAGGCATTAGAAATAACTACCGGCGCGGCCGAGCTGCCAAAATAACGTGCCACCACCTGCGCCGAAGCTGCCAGCGACAGCCGACTCATTACCGCCGGGCTCACCTCCGCCGCCTCGTCTAGCAGCCCGATATTGCCCTTGGTCGTGGCAAACACAAACACCGTGCGCGCCGAGGCCAGCGCCACCCCGGCCTGCGCTGCCGCGTCGCGGATGGAGGCAATCAACATCAACTCAAACGGCGAAAAAGCACCGGCCAGCGCCGCAAAGTCTTGCGCCCAGCCGGTGGGCAGGCGTGCCGCCCACACCGGCTCGCCGCCGGGCAGTAGGCCGGGGTACTCGGCCACGGCCGAGCGCCCGGCCGCTACCGCCGCAAACGTGGCAGCCGAGGTAGCGCCCAGGGGCGAAAAAATGTTGTGCGCTGCGACGTAAGCCATTATTATGCAGCAGGAAGGGCCGGCAGCACCCGCTGCTTCCAGTCCTCAAAAAACGGCGGATTATTAAGCAGCAGCGTGCGCGCATCCAGGTCTAGAAATACCTGCGTGGTTTCGCCTTCGGCTATTAGCTCGGGCTGCCCCAGCTTGAATAGCTTGTAGGAGAAGTGAATGCGCGCCGCCGGGCTGTCGACAAACGTGGTTTCGATGAGCACGGAATCGCCGTAGGTGAGCGGGCGCTTGTAGTCGCAGCTCAGTTTGACAATGGGCGTGGCCAGGCCGGCGCGGTACACATCGAGGTAGCCCAGGCCATGTTCGGCCCCGAAGGCTTCGCGGCCGTCTTCGAAGTAGCGCACGTAGTGCCCGTGCCAGGCGATGCCCAGCGAGTCGACCTCATTGAACCGCACGCGCACCTCGGTGCGCGTTACCAGCGTGCGCGCGGGCTCAGCTTTTGGCAAACTTCTTCTTCCACTGGCCATAATGCGATTTCATAGTCTTGATGCCATCGTTGAGCCCGTGCGCCCAGTGGTTGCGGTAGCCAAAGCCGTTGCCGGTGCCGCCCATTTTCTCGGTGTACAGCATCTGCTTGGTGCCGAGGTCCACGAACGTAACCCAAAATATTTCCTGCTCCTTCAACTTATCAATTTCCTCCACCACAAACACCAACCCCACGCCAGCGGTGCCAGCCGGATAGTCGTAGTGGCCCACCAGGTTTTGCACGGTCTGCACGGTGAAGGCCGGGCGCGGCGGCGTACCGCTGGGCACGATGATGGTGGCGGGGTCAAGCTGCTGATTGGCCGCCTCGGCGATGTAGATGGCGTACTGGGTCGGGACTTTGCGGCGCAACGCTTCGTCTAGGTCGTATTTGGCCGACTCCTTCACCAGCAGCTCGTTAATCTTGGTGAACTGCACCTTCATTTCGCCCTCGTCCACGGTGAGGGGCGGGCCGTAGTAGCGAACCATCGAAAAATCTGCCCCCATAAACGTGATGGGCAGCGCGGGATTGCTCAAAAACTCGCCAAACGATTGGGCCGAAGCGGCCAGCGAAGCCAGGGAAAGGGTGGCCGCGAGGGCAGCCGACCGCAGTACCGGTAAAATCATAAAATTACAGAATAAAGGAATGGGGTAAGAATAACTTAAGCGGAATCTTTGCTGAAAATGCGCATTTCGCACTCCGCAAAGGTAGTTTCACCGGCTTGCACCGTGCCCCGCACTATGGCAAAGTCCAGCACCTGGTTCAGCACCCGCACTTCGGTGGTGAGCGTGGTGCCCACGGCGGGCAGCGCCGCCACGCGCAGGTCGCGGATGGCGGCGATGTAACCGACGGGGGCCAGCCGGCCCTGCTGCTGGTAGGCGTAGCCCGCGCCGGCCGCCGCCGTCTGAGCAATGTTTTCCAGCAGGCCAGCCTCGCTCAGCACGCCGTTTTCGACCAGCACGCCGTCAGCCGGCACCCGATACTGGGTTACGGTGCGCTCGTCGGCGCAGGTTAGCAGCGCGCTTATCAGCACCAGGGGCGGGCGCTGCGGAATAAGCGCCAGCAGTTCGTCGCCGGTGGCCAGCATTAGGTGGTTTTCCAAAAGTCGTAGTAGTTAAACCATTGCGCCGGGTAGCGCCGCACTTTGGCTTCGAGGCTGGCCACAAACTCGGCGGCGATGGCCTGCACGGTGTCGCCCTGCCGGCCATTGAAGCGCTGCCCCGGCGTGGCCGACAACTGGTAGTGCGTAGCCGTTTCCTTAAAGGCGTACACAAACGTGACCGGCACCCGAAACTTGAGCGCCAGCAAAAACGGCCCTTCCGGAAACCGGGCCGGCGCACCCAAAAACTCCTGCCAGAGCGTGGGCGCGCCGGGCAAAAACCGGTCGGCGTGCAAACACACCAGCTCGTTGTCGCCCAGCGCGGCGTTGATTTTGAAGATGTGCGACAGGTCGTTTTTGATGAAAATAACCTCGAATTTCTTCTTGGCTGAGCCCTGCAGATACTGCTTGATGTGGGCGTCTTCGCCGTCGTACATCACCAGGTTCACGGGCGTGTTCAGGCGATTGAGGAGCTGGGCGGCGGCTTCCCAGTTGCCGGCGTGGGCACTGAGCAGAATGCCGCCCTGGCCCCCGGCCACGATGTCGCGCAGGTGCTCCTCGCCATCAAACGCAAACGTGAACGACGCCTGCTGCCCCGCCAGCACCGCAAACTTGTCAATCAGCGTTTGCCCAAACCGGAAGTAGTTGACGTACAAAAGCCGGTAGGCTTTCAGGGCCGGAAAGTGCAGCCGCCGGTAAAACCCCAGGATGGCCGCCGAGCTTTTGGGCGAAAATAGAAAGTAGTAAAGCGCGACGAATAATAGAATAAAATAGCCGGCCCGCACGCCCAGGCGCTTAATAAAAAACCCGAATATCTGGTACCCCGTGACGCTAGCGTGGGATTTCCCGTGCCAGTCAGCCATCTTGCAGGCCTACCTTGGTAATCACGTAGTTATAAAAATCGCCGAAGGTTTTGATGCCCGGAAAATCCTCGGCCTTCACCTTAAAGCCGAAGTTGCTTTCCGTAATGACCACCAGGTCGATGTAATCTAGGCTGTCCAGGTTTAGAGTTTGGGCGAGGTTGGCCTCGGGCTGAATGGTATCGATATCAACTTCAAATTCATCGGCCAGAAACTCGTTGATGTTGGCGATGACGTCAGCTTTGGTTTTTACTACGGCTTCCATTTTTTAATAATTAACGACGAATTGGTCCCACCGAATCCAAAGGAGTTCGACAGAAAAGTATTGATAGTAGTTCCGGTAGTTTTGCTGATAATGTTAAGCTTAGCCGAGTCTTCGTCGGGTGTCTCAAAGTTAATATTGGGCGCGATAAAGTCGTTCGCCATCATCAGCAGCGAGTACACTATTTCGCTGGCCCCGGCCATCCAGCACTCGTGCCCGGTCATCGACTTAGTAGAGCTTACGGGCGTGCCGTGCGCCCCAAACAGGGCGCCGATGGCCTTGGCCTCGCTGGCATCGCCGGCCGGCGTAGAGGTGGCGTGGGCGTTGATGTAGTCGATGTCAGTGGCTTGTAAGCCCGCGTCGGTCAAGGACTTAGCCAGGGCGCGCACTGGCCCTTCCACGGTGGGGTTCGAGATATGCCCGCCGTTGGAGGAGAAGCCGTAGCCCACCACCTCGCCATAGATGTGCGCCCCGCGCCGCTGCGCCGATTCCAGGCTTTCGAGGATAACGGTGGCCGCGCCGCCGCTGGGCACCAGCCCGTCGCGGCTGCGGTCGAAGGGCCGCGAGGCGCGGGTCGGCTCGTCTTCGCGTACCGAAAAGGCCGACAGCGCATCAAAGTTGCCCATCGCGTATTTGTTGATTTCCTGCGCCCCGCCGCAGACTATCATATCCTGCAAGCCGCTCTTAATGAGCAAGTACCCCATGCCAATGGAGTGGGAGCCGCTGGCGCAGGCCGCGCTCAGGGTCATGTTGATGCCCTTGAGGGCGAAGATGGTGGCCAGGTTCATGGTCACCGTCGAGTTCATGGTCTGGAAGATGGAGCCCGAGCCCAGCAGCGTGGTATCGCCCTTCTCCCGAATAATATCAATGGCTTCGATAACCGGCTTGGCCGAGCTGTCGTTGCCGAAAATTATACCCACTTCATTATCCGTAAAATAGCCTTGGTCGATGCCCGCCGTGCGCATGGCCTCGGTGGTGGCGAGGTAGGCGTACTCGCCCTGCTCGGGCAGGTTGAGGCGGGCGCGGCGGTCGAGCGTGCCCTTGAGCGCGGGCCGCGCCACCATGCCCGTGAGGCCCGAGCGGTAGCCAAATTCCTTGCGCTCCTGGTCAAGCACAATGCCCGATTTGCCGGCGTACAGCGAGTCCCGAACCTCATCGAGGTTTTGCCCGATGCAGGAGTAAATGCCGAGGCCCGTCACGACCACTCTGCTCATTACTAGTTAGCTTAAATGTGGGGCTAATGAAGTATTAAAGATACTCCGCCACTCAGCAGCCATTAGCAAAAAGCAAGAAGTGTTTGATGAGGGTTGAATGAAGTGTGGTTATTACTAATTGTCAGCTAGCAGCTTAGGAATACAGGCCGCCATTGATAGACAATACTTCGCCCGTGATGTAGCTGCTGGCCCTGGAGGCAAAAAAGCCCACGGCCTCGGCCACCTCTTCGGGCTGGCCAAAGCGGCGCATGGGTATTAGGTTTACCAGCTCTTTTTCGTTGAGGTCGCTGGTCATGTCGGTGCGGATGAAGCCGGGGGCCACCGCATTGACTGTGATGCCGCGGCGGGCCACTTCCTGGGCCAGCGCCTTGGTGGCCCCAATGAGGCCAGCCTTGGCGGCCGAGTAGTTGGTTTGGCCCGGCAGGCCCTTCTGGCCCGACAGCGACACGATGTTGATAATACGCCCGAAGCGAGCCAGCAGCATCTGGTTGATAACGTGCTTGGTAACGTAGAAAAACGAGTCGAGGCTGGTCGAGATTACGCCCTTCCACTGCTCCTCCGTCAGCCAGATAAAGAGGTTGTCTTCGCGGATGCCAGCGTTGTTGACCAGCACCTCAATTTTTGCTTCTTTATTGGCTTCCAACCAATTGCCGAGCGTTTCGTCGGTAGCATCTTTGCTGGCTACGTCGAAGGGTAGCAGCTCGCAACGCACGCCGGCCTGCTCCACGGCGGCTTTGGTAACCTCGGCCTCGGGGTGGTTGGCCTTGTAGTTCAGTAGAATATGGTAGCCCTGGCTAGCCAGCTTGATGGCCACGGCGCGGCCAATGCCACGGGAGCCGCCGGTAATTAACGCGTATTTCACAGGAGCAGTAGGGTGGAAACTAGATGAGGTCGAGGTTGGCAGTTTTAATTAATTCTACCACTTGGCGCAGCTGGCGAAAGTGCGGCTGGTCGTCGGTGACGGGTGGGAATACGGCCCGTACCTGCTCGTACGCGGCGCGGCAGCGGGGTGAAAGCCGCCCGGCTACGCCCAGGTAGTCAACGGCTTGCATCACGGCCACGGCATGAATGGCCAGCACCTCGGCAGCATTACCAATAACCTTGCGGGCGATGACGGCGGCGTTGGTACCCATGCTCACAATGTCCTGGTTGTCATTGTTGCTCGGGATGCTGTGCACGTACACAGGCGTGCACAGCGCCTGGCACTCGGCCACCGTAGAGGTGGCCGTAAACTGCATGCCCTGCAAACCAAAATTCAGCCCCAGCTTGCCGGTGTTGAGGAAGGGCGGCAGCTTTTGATTTAGCTTGTCGTTGAGCAAGTAGTTGAGCTGCCGCTCGCTGAGCATGGCCAGCTTGGTGATGGCAATCTTGAGCTTATCCATCTCGAAGGAGACGTAATCGCCGTGGAAATTGCCGCCGTGGTACACGTTCTGGTTTTCCAAATCCACCACCGGGTTATCATTTACCGAGGCGGCTTCGTCGAGCACCACCTGCTCGGCTTGCCAAAAGGCATCGAGCACGGGGCCCAGTACCTGCGGCACGCAGCGCAGCGAATAGTACTCCTGCACCTTGTCGGTGAGGTAGTCGGTGGCGTGGTTTTCGGCTTTATATAATACGTCCTGGCGGCGGCGCACCAGGTCCGAGTTTTCATTCAGCTCGCGTAGCAGGCCCGCAATGGTGTTCTGGCCGGCGTGCAGCTTCACCGAGTTTAGTTCCGCCGATACGGCGTCGTCGTAGGCTTCCACGAGCTGGTTTATGGTGGCCGAAAGCATCACGCACCAATCAAGTAGCTGCTTGGCGGCCAGCAGGTTCACCACGCCGATGCCCGTCATGGCGGAGGTGCCATTGAGCAGTGCCAAACCCTCGCGAAAGTGAATGGTGAGCGGTTTTATTCCTTCCTGCTCAAAAGCCTCGGCGGCGGGCACTAGCTGGCCCCTGTGCAGCACCTCGCCCTCGCCGATAAGGGCCAGTGCCAGGTGGGCCAGCTGCACGAGGTCGCCGCTGGCACCCACGCCGCCGTGCTCGTACACGCAGGGCAGAATATCGCGGTTTATTAGCTCGGCCAGCAGGTGCACTAGTTCGGGGTGCACGCCCGAGTAGCCGCGCAGCAGGCTGCACAGGCGGCTCACCATCAGGGCCTTGGTTTCGGCGGGGGGCAACAGGCTGCCCAGGCCGGTGCAGTGGCTGCGGATGAGGTTGTATTGCAGCGCGTTCAGGTCGGCATCGGCAATCTTGTACTGCGCCATCGGCCCAAAACCGGTGTTGATGCCGTAAATCAGCTTGCCTTGGGCAAACTCGCGCAGAAACTGGTAGCTGGCCGCCACCCGCCGCAGCGCGTCGGCATCCAGCACTACTGGCTGGCCGCTCAGCACCGCCCCAAAGTCGCGCAACGAAAGGCGGCCGGCGCCCACCACTACACTAGCCGATGCTTCGGCGCGCATCGGGGTAGGAGTGGGGCTGGGAGAAGAGCTGTTGGGCATGGCCGCAAAAAAAAGTAAGCGCAGAAAGTAAATAGGGGAGAAGCCAGGTCAGTGCCGACTAAACCTTAGTAGCAAGCGCAAGCAGTATTTTTCCACTAACTGGGCATAGTTGGAACCGTGGCAAAAGTACTGTATAAATCGAGTAAAGCTGCCTTGGGGCACTACGCAAAAGCCCCCTTACTCGGCCCCCAGCGGCTTATTTCTAAACCGTGGAAGGCCCGAGCAAGGGGGCTACTTAATAAAGGGCAGCTACTGCGGGGCCCGGCTACTTTGGCCGGGGCAACACCTTAGCGAGTGGACCGGCTGGGGTTAGTACCAGCCGCCGCCCAGCGCCCGGTACACGTTGACCGTGGCATTGAGCTGCTGCATCTTGGTTTCGGTTAGGTCGAAGCGTGATTCCAGCGCGTCGCGCTGGGTAAACAGTACCTCGGTATAGTCGGCGCGTACCGACTTGAAGAGGCTGTTCGAAATCCGCACCGATTGGTTGAGCGCCTGTACCTCTTTCTCCTTTGCATCGTAGCTTTTGGCCAGGTTGTCGATGTTGGAAAGCTGGTTGGCTACCTCGATGTAGGCATTCAGCACCGTGCGCTCGTAATTGTATATGGCCTGAATTTGCAGCGCGTTGGCGCTGGCGTACAGGGCCTTGATGCCATTGCGGTTAATCAACGGGGCTGACAAGTCGCCGGCGATTGAGTACAGCATCGACGCCGGCGAGGTGAACAGCAAACCAGGCTTGAAGGCCTCGAACCCCACGCCGCCCGAGATGCCCAGCGACGGGTAGAAGTTGGCGCGGGCTATTTGCACGTCGAGCTTGGCGGCCACCAGGTTTTGCTCGGCCTGCCGGATATCGGGGCGGTTGCTGAGCAGCTGCGCGGGCACGCCGGCCTGAATGGTTTTGGGCAACGTGCCATTGAAGGCTTGGTCGTCGCGCACAATTGGTTGTGGGAAACGGCCCACCAGGAAGTTAATCCGGTTTTCGGTTTCCGTAATGTTCTGCTGAATGCGGAACTGCCGGGCCGTAGCGTTTTGTATCTGGGCTTCAAAACGCTTCACGGCCAGCTCAGTCACGCGGGCCGCTTCTTTTTCCTGGCGAACTACTTTTAGCGCATTGTTTTGAATGTCAATGTTCTGCCGCAGAATAAGCAGCTGGTTGTCCAGCGCCAGCAGCTCGTAGTACGAGGTAGCAATCTCGGCAATCAGGTTGGTCACCATGAAGTTCCGGCCTTCTACCGAGGCTAGGTAGCGCGTGGCGGCCGACTTGCGGGCGTTACGCAGCTTGCGCCAGATATCGACTTCCCAGCTGGCAAATGCGCCAATTTGCAGGTCGCCGAGTGGGTCGGGATTAGCCCGGTCGGGCCGAATGTTAATCTGGTCTTCCGTCGCGCCCTGAATTGTGTTTTTGCTCGTACGGGTGAGGTCGGCGCGGGCCCCCAGGGCCACCGTGGGCAGGTAGTCGCCCTTGCGAGCCAGTATCTCGTTGCGGGCAATGGTCAGCTCCTGCTGGGTGATGTTCAGCTCCTGGTTGCGGCTCAGGGCGCTGTCAATCAGGACGGTGAGGTTGGGGTCGGTGAAAAATTCTTTCCACCGCAGCCGGGCGGTGCTGGTCGTATCCTGGGTGCTGCCATTGTAGCTGGCAGGTACACTGCGACTAACGTTTTTCTGGACTAGCTGCGGCAATTTACAAGAGGCGGCGGCCAGCGCTAGGCTGGCCGCGCCCAAGTAGGTATAAATGCGTCTCTTAAGCATAAGGCTCCATTTCTTCGAGTACAACGCGGGGCTCTACTCCTTCACTTATCGGATATTCGTTTTCGTCCTGAATCAGCTTGTGCCCTTCGGCCAGCGAGCCGAAGATGTAGTACAGGCCGGGCACGATAATTACCCCAAACACGGTACCGAACAGCATGCCGCCCAGGGCCGCCGTACCAATGGTGCGGTTGCCGATGGCGCCCGCGCCGGTGGCGATTACCAGCGGCACCAGGCCCGCGATAAAGGCGAACGACGTCATCAGAATCGGGCGGAAACGGGCCTTGGCCCCGGCAATGGCCGCGTCGCGCACCGACATGCCTTTTTCGTGCTCCTGCACCGCAAACTCGATGATAAGCACCGCATTCTTACCCAGCAGACCCACGAGCATTACCAGCCCCACCTGAGCATAAATGTCGTTGGCCAGGCCCATTGTTTTGATGAGCAGGAACGACCCGAATATGCCGGCCGGCAGCGAGAAAATAACGGCCAGCGGCAGCAGGAAGCTTTCGTACTGCGCGGCCAGCACCAGATACACGAAGGCCAGCACCACGAGGAAGATGTAAACGGCCTCGTTGCCGCGGCCTACTTCGTCTTTCGACAGGCCGCCCCAGTCGATGTCGTAGCCGCGGGGCAGGGTTTTAGCTGCTACCTCCTGCACCGCCTTAATGGCCTCGCCTGAGCTGAAGCCCGTGGCGGCACCGCCCCGAATGGAGGCCGTGGTGTACATATTATAGCGGTTAATCTCGTTGGCTCCCTGCGACTTCTCGATTTTCATGAAGGCCGAGAACGGCACCATTTCGCCCTTGTCGTTTTTGGCCCACATGTTCAGCACGTCCTCGGGCAGGCGGCGGTACGAGGGCTCAGCCTGCACGTACACCTTGAAGAAGCGCTGGTATTTGATAAAGCCTAGCTCGTAGGTCGAGCCCACCATGATGGAGAGCGTGTTCATGGCATTGCCGATGCTCACGCCTTTCTGCATCGCCAGGTCGTTGTCAATCTTGAGCTCGTACTGCGGGTAGTCGGCCGAGTAGAACGTAAACAAGCCCGTGATTTCCTTGCGCTTACGCAGCTCGGTCATGAAGTCCTCGTTTACTTTTTCGAGCGCTTTGTAGTCGCCGCTGTTGGTTTTATCCAGCAGCTGGAGCTGGAAGCCGCCCGCCGCGCCGTAGCCCGGCACTGCCGGTGGCTCGAAGAATTCGACGGTCGCGCCGGGAATATCCTTGGCCTTTTTCTCCAAAGACTCGATAACGTCGTGCACCGATTCCTTGCGCTCCGACCACGGCTTGAGGTCAATCAGGCAAGTACCCGCGTTAGAACCGCGGCCCTCAGTCAGTACTTCGTAGCCAGCCAAACTCGATACGTTTTCCACGCCCGGCACTTCTCGGGCCAGGGCCGACAGGCGCTGCGAAATAGCGTTGGTGCGTTCCAGCGTCGAGCCGGGCGGCGTCTGAATAATGGCGTAAATCAGGCCCTGGTCTTCGCTCGGAATAAAGCCCGAAGGCAGCTTGGCCGTGATGCCGAAGATACCCACCCCGAAAGCCAGCAGAATCACCAGCGTCACCAACCGGCGGTCCACAATCTTCTCCAGAATATTGGTGTAGCGGCCAGTGAGGCTTTCAAAGCCGCGGTTGAAGCCGTCGAAGAAGCGCTGCATAAGCGACTTTTTCTTGGCGTGGCCGTGGTTGTTTTTCAAAATCATGGCGCACAATACCGGCGTCAAGGTCAGGGCCACTAGGCCCGAGATAACAATGGCGGTAGCCATCGTGATGGAGAACTGACGGTAGAAAATGCCCACCGGACCGCTCATGAAGGCTACCGGCACGAACACGGCCGTCATCAGGATGGTGATGGCGATAATGGCCCCGCTGATTTCGCCGAGCACCTTGCGCACCGCATTGTAAGGCGAGAGGTGCTCTTCCTCCATTTTGGCGTGCACGGCTTCCACCACCACAATGGCATCGTCGACCACAATACCGATGGAAAGCACCAGCGCAAACAGCGTAATCATGTTGATGGTCAGCCCAAAAACTTGCATTGCCATAAACGAGCCAACGAGCGACACCGGCACGGCCAGCGCCGGGATGAGCGTAGAGCGCCAGTCGCCGAGGAAGATGAACACCACCAAGGCCACCAGAATAAAGGCGTCGCGCAGGGTGTGGATTACGTTCTCAATCGAGGCATCGAGGAAGTTCGACACGTCGTAGCTGATTTTGTAGTCCATGCCGGGCGGGAAGGACGACTTCTTCATCTCCTCCAGCTTTTCCTTCACGCTTTTAATCACGTCGCTGGCGTTCGACCCGTAGGTCTGCTTCAGCACAATAGCTGCCGAAGGGTCGCCGTTGAGGTTCGAGTAGATATCGTAAAACTCGCTGCCCAACTCCACGTTGGCCACGTCTTTCAGGCGCAGCATTTCGCCGTTGGCATTGGCCTTCAGAATCACGTTCTTATACTGCTCCACATCGTTGAAGCGGCCCTGGTACGTGAGCACGTATTCCAGCGCTTCAGCCCGCTGCCCGTCGGAGCGGCCAATACGGCCCGGCGAACCGATAACGCTCTGCTCATCAAGCGATTTCATCACGTCATCAACCGAGATGTTGTAGGCGCGCATGCGGTCGGGCTTTAGCCAGATGCGCATGGCGTACTGCCGGCTACCCAGGATGCTGGCGCGCCCGATACCGTTGATGCGTTGCAGCTCCGGTATCAGGTTCACGCCGGCAAAGTTGAAGAGGTACTTCATGTCGGTGCCCTTGTCTTTGCTGTACAAGTTCACGTACATCAGCATGTTAGGTACCACGCGGTTCACAATGAGGCCCTCGCGCTGTACCAGCACCGGCAGGCGGTTTACCACCTGAGCAATGCGAGTGTTTACGTTCACCACAGCCTGCTCGGGGTCGGTGCCGAGGTTAAACACCACCTGGATGTTGGCCTCGCCGGCGCTCACGGCGTCAGAGGTCATGTACTTCATGCCCGGCACGCCGTTCACGGCCTGCTCTAGTGGGATGAGCACCGACTCGGTAAGCACCTTGGCGCTAGCCCCAGGGTAGGCGCAACTCACCATTACGATGGGCGGCGAAATCTCGGGAAACTGCGAGGTGGGCAGGGTCTTGATGGCCAGCACGCCCATAAAAAGGATTACCACCGAAATAACGATGGCAAACACTGGCCGACGAATGAATTTACTAAACATCTATAACGGTTAATAAACTGAGAATATACTAGTTAACTTGGCGCTGAGCGCTTACTCGCTGTACACCTTCAGGCCGGAGAATACCTTCTTCGGAGCCTCGTAGGTGTAGCTTATTTTGTCACCATCCTTCACCTTGCGCAGGCCTTCGAGCAAAATCTTCTCGTCGCCGCTCAGGCCCTTGCTGATGACGTACAAATCGGGCATTTCTGACCCGATAGTGATTTCGCGCTGGTGCACAATATTCTTATTGTCAACCACATACACGTATCTCTTCTCCAGGATTTCGAATGTGGCTTTCTGCGGGATTAGCAAGGCGTGCTTGAGCGGTACCGACATCAGCACGCTGCCGGTTTCGCCGTTGCGCAGCAGCCCGTTGGGGTTGGGGAAGGTGGCCCGGAAGGCGATATTGCCAGTTTCGTTGTTGAAGTCGGCCTCGATGGTCTTTATTACGCCTGGGTATTTAAATACCTCGCTGTTAGCCATTTTTAGGTTCACGTTCACGATGTTATCGGCTTTGGCCTGCTCTTTATAAGCCAGGTATTCGGCTTCCGGCACGTTGAAGTAAACCCACATTTTGCTGTTGTCGGAAAGCGTCGTCAGCAAGTCGCCCTCGTCAACCAAGCTCCCGAGTCGGCCCTGGAAGTGGTCCATAATACCCGTAAACGGGGCGTTGATGGACGTGAAGCCTACGTGCGTCTGCGCCAAGGCTACTTCGGCTTTCGCTTTGTCGTACTTAGCTCTAGACAGCGCTAACTCGTTTTTAGATACGATGTTGCTGTCGGCCAATGCTTTAGTGTTCTTGTATTCCATGCCGACGTAGTTGGCCTCGGCCTGCGATTTTTGCAGGTCAGCCTTGTACACCACGGGCGTAATCTGGAACATGGGCTGGCCTGCCTTTACAATCTGTCCTTCGTCGACAAATATTTTTTGCAGGTAGCCTTTTTCCAGGGCCCGCAGCTCGATGTGCTGGTAGGCGTGAATCTGGGCTACGTACTCCTTGGTAATGGTCGTGTCCTCCTTTAAGGGGCTGGTGACCAACAGTTTAATTTGCTCTTCTTTCTCCTCTTTTTTTTCCGAGCAACTAGCAAAGCAGCACGCTCCACAAAAGCTCAGGAACAGAAATACTCTTTTCATAAATGCGTTAAATACCATGATAGGCGTTTGGTAATCCCGGGATAAGTGGCGTGATGAAAGCTTGCTAAATGGCTAATGCCCGCCCAAACAAAGTAGGTTCAGGCAGCGGTTCCGCTTTTTAATGGTTGGCCTGCCGAAAATCTGGCAGTTATCAGTGCCCCATACAATCCGTCAAATAGACGTAAAAACCAAATTCGAGTCCGTTATAGTTTGCAATTGGCTATGCTTAGGCAGCAGAAAGCCGGTGAACAACAGCGTAAGTGTCAGGGAGAAAAAGACGCTGCGAGAGCAAAAGGGAGGGAATAGTACAGGCGCGGCAAAAGTATGTCGGCTGCTGGGTGATACAAAACAAGTATCACTACATTAAAATGCCATGAATTGAGGGCCTTTTGGTTAAAATAGCTGGTAGCCGGGCCTGTGTTTTGGCACCAGTGGTAGCCAGCCGACTGCGGGTGACAGTGCGCTATTTATTTGACCAAGTAGCTGTCTGTATTTATCGGAAGCGACGAAAACCAGCGGCCGGCAGCTACTACCTGCCGGGCCACTTGGCAGCCAGAAAAGCACCAATGCAGTGGCTAGCGGTAATAAAATATTAAATAGTTGTACAAAATACATTTTATGCTGATAAATAATGGTTTATATAAAATAAGCTGGCGGTAAGTTATGACTTTTAAATGGTTTAGTAACGGAAAAATTTCATCCAAATGGGCGGTTACGCGTAAACAAGCGTGCCCTGCCTAAGATGAGCAGCTGGTGAAAATCTGTCTTTTTCTATTTCCTGCCTACCATGAAAACTTCCCAATTGCTTCTTGCAACCCTGCTGGGTTTCGGTATTAGCAGCGCCGCCTGCGCCCAAACTACTATACCAGGTTCGCCCGGCGTGCCCGGTGTGCCCGGCACCCCCTCTAGCACGGGTACGGTGGTGCCGGGGCAGCCGACTACCAACATCGGCACTGTGCCCAGCAGCACGCTGCCTACTACTCCTACCGGCACTGCCCCCGGTACTATTTATGCGCCGGGCGCCGCTTCGCCCACCGGCATCCCGGGCGTATTGCAGTCGGGCCAGCCGGCGGGCATCACGCCGCGCACGGCCCCAGCCCGCAGCACGCGCCGGGGTAGTGGCACTACCACTACCCCGGTGCGGCCGTAGCCAACCCGGTGCGAGCTAGCCTCGCACTTCCCACCTTCCAAAGCCCGGCTATCGCTTTTTGCGCAGCCGGGCTTTTGCGTAGCTAGGGGTTTCGATTTGGTTTATATTAGTTAGCCTAACTGATTGTACAGCTTATATTTCTGGCTGAAAAAATAGTTTGTTATATAGGCAACACCGCTTGGGTTGAACACCGTATAGGGCACATGGCCGCTCCGGTAGTGGCTATTGGTTGCTTTCTTTTTCTCCCCATTTCAAGTTCCACCCTCATCATGAAAACCATCAAATTTTTCGCCGCTACGGCCTGCGCATTTTGTTTGAGCACGGCTGCCTTCGCCCAAACCACCCCAAGTGGCACCATGCAAGGTGGTACCATGCAAAACGGTACTTCGACTGGTAATATGAATAATGGCACCATGACCACGCCTTCCCAAACGGGCACTGGCACCGACCGAATGCAAAGCGGCACCATGAACAACGGCACCACGGGTGGCCGCATGAATGGCAAATCCAAAATGAACGGCAGCAAAGGCACCAAAAAGTCTAAGATGTCGACCACGCCCAGCAGCACGGGCACGATGTAAGTAGCGCCAGTCCGCGCCAAAGCCAGCTACCCTCACTAGGGTAGCTGGCTTTTTTTGTGCGTAAAACGATTGATTTACAAAAACTTGCTGACTTTAAAATCGTATAGCTATTAAGCAAGGCAAAGCTGCCAGACCAAGCCAATTGGCAGCTGAACTAGCTCTTTCAACAGTCATTACTTATCGATTAGCTATATGAAAACGCTCCTGTTACTGGCTCTGTTTGGGGCCGCTGCTACGACCGCGCAAGCGCAGGTTGTGCCCTTCGATGCCTCGGCTCCCATGCGCGGCGGGGCCCAAAACCAAACTTTGGTGCCCCCCGTGAACCCCGGCCTCAACCAAAGCACCATTCAGGGGCCGCCTGAAGTGCAGCGCACCCTCACTAGCTACGATGCCCAACCCAGCCGCCTACCCGTCGGCACCGAGCCTATCGGTGGCACGCCCGAGCTATCGCCCAATACCATCCCGGATGTGCGCGAGCAGCCCTTAGTCAGGCAGCAGCGCGCTCACAATTCCACTGATGTAGTGCCAACCCGCAGCCGTGCTTCTAACTCTAGCAACGTGCGCCAGACCTTTCGGCGGCCTGCGCAAGCACCACTTTCGCCGGTCGTGAACAACTAATCTGAGATTTACCGGACATAAAAAAACCGCTTGCTGAATAGCAAGCGGTTTTTTTATGTCCGGTAAAGCCGGGAAAGCTTGTGAAGAAGTGCTTAGCTAACCCAATCTGTGGGGTACGCATTGTGTGTCGATGCCAAGCTTCAACTTGCGTTATTTGGCCGAAGCGTGGTCGAGTAGCTCGTGGCCGTGGCGGCGCAGCGTGTCGGCCAGTTTCAGCAGGTCGGCTTTGAGGTCGGCGGGGGCGTTGTGGCTGGCCTGGCTGGTTTGGTCGCCGAGCATGGCCAGCGAATTGCCGATGGCCGTGGCACTGAGGCTGCCGCTGCTGAGCAGCGACTGCAGATTGCCCATTTCGCGGGCAATATCCTGGAGCTCGGGCAAGCCGCTTTGCAGAAATTGCTGCTGCCAGGTTTCGGTATTGTCCATTGCCGAGCCGAGGGGCAGGCTGGTAAGGCCGTTTTGCAGGCCCGAGAGGGTAGCTTGAAGGAGGTCGTTCATGGGAGAGGAAAAGAAAAACAAAGAGGCGGCCAATAACCGCCGGCGGTAAAAACTAGAGAGACGAATCTTTGGGGGCGGCTGCTTTGCGCGGCGCACGGGGTTTGGCTGGCGCGGTAGCCTCATCGGGGGCTGCGGCGGTTTTGCCGGGCTTTTTGCGCGGCTTGGGCGCAGCGGCTACGGGGCGGCCTTCGGCATCGGTAAGGGTAGGGCGGGGCGCAAACACTGGCGGCTCGTAGCCCGCCGGGGCGGGCGGCACCAAGCCCTGCTCGCGCAAGATGCCCAGGGCCCGTATGGCGCTGGCTTCTTTATCTTTAATTTCCAGCATCATGTTCACATCCAGCCCGTCGAGGTCAGTGAGGAAATTGCGGAATAGCTCTGGCACGAGGGTATCGGTGTGCTTGCCCCGGCGCTCGCCGGGGGCCTGCGAGCTGTAGTCCATCATCAGCACGCCGTCGCGGGTGGGGTGCCAAGTGGCGGCGGCCAGGCGCAGGGCCTCGCGCATGGGTTCGCCGTGGTTGAGGCACTCGTGGTGAAAGTTGTCGAAGAGAATAGGCACGCCCGTTTCGTCGTGCAGGCTCAGGCACTCGCGCAGGCTGTACAGGCGGTCGTCGTTTTCGACTACCAGCCGCACTTTCACCGCCTCGGGCAGCATGGTATGAAAGGTTTCGACCCAGCGAGCCAGCGCCGGACCCTTGTCGCCATAAGCGCCGCCCGCGTGAATCTGGAGCTTGGCCGTAGAGTCAAGCTCCATCAAATCAAGCATCGAGCCTTGGTACACCAGCTCATTTACGCTGCGCCGCACAATGTCCGGGTTGGGCGAATTGAGCACCACGAACTGGTCGGGGTGAAAGGATATCCGCAGCTCGTGCTGCCGGATAAAATCGCCAAGCGCCTTGAAATCAGCTTTGAAATGCGTTTGCCACGGAAAGTCATTGACTTCGTGCGAGCCAAACGGCACGATGTCGGAGCCCATGCGGAAGAAAAGCAGCCCGTGCTGCACGTTCCATTCCAGTATTTGGCGCAGGCAAGCCAGGTTGGCAGTTACAGTTTCGACCAGCCGCTCGGGCGAGTACGAAGCCAGCCGAAAGGTGCGCGCCGCGCTGCACGGCAGCGTTTCATTGACGCAAGGATAACCAATTTTCATGTCCTCTCAGCTTACGCGAGAAGCACTAAGCAAGTTGGTAAAACGGCTTGTCCTTGCTTCGTCGTGCCTCCTCGCAAGGACAATTATTTACTACTCGTAGCCTCGGTTATCCCGGAATGCCCGGTTGTAGCGGCTGCGGGCCTGGCGGGCCTTCTCGGCGGCTTCGGCGGCTTTGGCCCCTTCGAGCTTGCGGCGCTCCTTGCCATCGTGCGAAAACTGGTCGTAGAGCCAGTCCACATTCGACTCAGCGATGGTGGGTTTCTCGGCTTTAGGTGCGGCCGAGTCCACGGCAAACAGCGGCTTGGGCGGAGCGGGGCGCTTGGGCACCTTCACCACGGGCGGGGCGGGGCGCTTCATGTTGCGCAGCGCCCGGTTGATGCTGGCGCGGTCGGGGCGGTCGGCGATGACCTTTACTTCGCTGAGTTTCACCGAGTCGCGCACCAGCGCTACTTGCACCACTATTTGTGAGAGCGTGGTGCCGTTGAGGGCAAAGCGCTTGGGCTTGTACCCCAGCGCCCGAAACAGCAGCGTATCGGTGGGCAGGGCCGTTAGCAGAAAATCGCCCTCCACGTTGGAGGCTACGCCCCGGCGCGTGCGCTGCACCTGCACCGTAGCCCCCGGAATGGGCTCGCGGGTGGCGGCCGTCGAGATGGTGCCGCTCACGCGCACCGTGGGGTTGGGGGCACCGGCCTGCGCCTGCGCTTGCCAGCTTAGTAAAAAGCTGCTGATAACCAGCAGGAAAGCAGCTACCTGGGGCGGATGGAAAGAGGAGATAAGAAGGCGACGCACGAACCCTTAAACGCAATTGAGACTACAAAGCTGCTACCGAAAGAAACAAAAAAAGCCCGCGTCGTTGCAAACGCGGGCTTTTCATAGACTAACAAGCACTAAACAGCGCTAAGACTACATTTTGGTCTTGCTGCCGTCGGCATCTTTCACTTTTACCGTGCCATCGCCTTTCACTTTGATTTTGGAGCCGTCGTCGAGCTTAGTTTTCGAGGCTTTCAGGTCAGCGTCATCGGTGGGCTCACCTTTGGTTTTTACCGTACCATCGTCTTTGAGCTTGATTTTGGAGCCGTCATCGAGCTTGGTTTTCGACTCTTTCACGCCCACGCCGTTGCTCATATCCGGAGCCGAGGCCGACGCGTCCGTAGAATTATCGGCTGGCATAGTCGTGGCCGACGAAGCATCGTCCATGTAGTTCGACTCGTCATAAGTCGTGCGCGACGACTGATACGACTGGTACTGGGTCGGGTCGGTCAGCACGCTCTGAAACTCGGTGTCCGTATCGGTATTGTACTGGCGCATAGCGGCGGCCATGCCCGTTGTGTCGGTAGCGTATTTGCTTTTCATCTCCCCGTAGCGCTTCGAGCGATTGTAGTACGCGGTGCGCACTTTGCTCTGCATGGCTGGGTCGGTGATTTTCATATCCGTAATAAATTTCTCGGATACCCGGCTCGAGCGCGTGCGGTACGAAGCCGTGTCGGGCATGGCCGTAGCCGTAGCATCGGCGGGGGCGGTTACGGTCGTGGTGTCGGTAGTTTTTTCCTGCGAACAAGAAGCCAGCGACAGGGCAGCAGCGCCCACAAACAGGAACAAGGAATTTTTCATGGCGAAAGAAGAAAAAGATGTAGGGCGCTTTAACGAAAAAGGCCCTTGCAGGTTTCTCGTGCGCCGGCTTAGGCGCGGCGCAGCTCCAGCACCGTGATTTCGGGCAGAAAGCCTGCCCGCATCGGAATGCCCAAGTAGCCCAAACCCACGTTCACGTACAGCTTTTGGCGGCCTTTTTCATAAATGCCAGCCCACTGTGGATACGAATACTGCACGGGGCTCCACTTGAAAAACGGCAAATTGACGCCAAACTGCATGCCGTGGGTGTGGCCGCTGAGCGTCAAGTCGATGTCTTTATAATCAAGCACCTGCTGTTCCCAGTGTGAGGGGTCGTGCGAGAGCAGCAGTTTAAACGGGGCGTTGCCGCTGGCGGCGTGGGTTTTGGCCAGGTCGCCATACGAGTGAAACTGCGGGTGGCTGCTGCAGTTTTGCACACCTAGCACGGCCAGCTCGTCATCGCCACGCCGGATGGTGTGGCTCTCATCAAGCAGCAACCGCCAGCCTATTTTAGCGTGGTTGTTCACCAAGCGTTGCAGATTGGCACGCTTAGCCGCCACGCTGTCCCACTGCACATAGTCGCTATAGTCGTGGTTGCCCAGAATAGAAAAGATTGGCAACTCGGACTTGATGCCCGCCAGCGTCGAAATGTGCGGTTCGACCTCGGTGGCCAAGTCGTTCACGAGGTCACCGGTCATCACAATGAGGTCGGCTTTTTGGGCATTTATCAGGGCCACCGCCCGTTGCAGCGGCTCGGTGTTTTCACCAAATGAGCCGGTATGCAAGTCAGAGATTTGCAGAATTTTAAAGCCCTCGAACGAGGCCGGCAGGTTGGGGTAGCGCAGCACCACGCGGCGCACCGTGTAGTCGGTTTTGCCCTTTACCATGCCCCACAGCATGGCTAGCAGCGGGATGGCCCCCAGCCCCAGCGCCAGCCGGCTGATAAACTCGCTGCGCGAAAGTGGCTGCGCCGTGCTGCCAAGAGCCGGGCTGCTAAAGCCCCGCGCCGCCCAGCGCCCAAGGCGCGTGAGGTCTTCGAGCAGCAGCGGAAAAATGACCACCAGCTTGGCCGCCACCAGCGCCAGCGGCACCACCAGCAGGTAGCCTTTCAGCGTCGCGTTGCCGTTGTGGCGCGTCACAGCGCCCCAGATGCCCAGCGCCCACAGCCCCAGCGTCAAGACCCAGTAGCTAATGGCAAAGCCCCGCCGCTCGGCTGGTGTGTTAAAGGTAAAAGCCGTGCGCACGGCCAGAAAGCCATAAACCTCAGCCACAATAATAGCCAGAAAAATCATCTGGAAAGCAAAGCGATTTCGCATACAAGTAAGCCAAACGGGTGGGCCACAGATTGGGTTGGCCCAGCGCAAGCTAGAGCGGCTAACGCAAGCACAAAAATTTTACTTTACCTTTTGGGCTTGCTTGCGCTGCTCTTTTATGGAAACACCTGATTATCTGACCGAAGAAGATTCCCCCGCCCCTGATGCCTACCCCCTACCTACGAACATGGGCATTAAAAGCTGGGCCGAAGAGGACCGACCCCGCGAAAAGCTGATGCAAAAGGGCCGCGCTGCCCTCTCCGACGCCGAGCTGATTGCCATCTTGCTGGGCTCGGGCACCACCAAGCTCACGGCCGTCGACGTGGGCAAGCTGATGATGCAAGCCGTTGATAATGACCTCAACGAGCTAGCCCGGCTGAGTTTAAAGCAGTTGTGCCGCCACCCCGGCATCGGCCCGGCCAAGGCCATCACCGTAATGGCCGCGCTGGAGCTGGGCCGCCGCCGCAAAGAGAGCGGCGCTGGCCGCCGCACCACCATCACCAGCTCGCGCGACATCTATAACGTGATGCGCCCGCAGCTGCAAGACCTGCCCCACGAAGAGTTCTGGATAGTGCTCCTCAACCGCGCCAACGTGGTGATGCGCACCGAAAAAGTGAGCAGCGGCGGCGTGGCCGGCACCGTGGCCGACCCCAAGATGATTTATAAGCTGGCTCTCGAACACCTGGCTAGCAGCATCATCCTGGTGCACAACCACCCCAGCGGCAACCGCCAGCCCAGCGGGGCCGATATTTCCTTGACGAAAAAGCTCAAGGAAGCCGGTAATTTTCTGGATTTACCGGTTCTCGACCACTTGATTTATACCGATTTAGGGTATTATAGCTTCGCTGACGAGGGGCTGCTGTAAGTGTCTTGTTTTACGTTTGTCATGCTGAACGCAGTGAAGCATCTTGGCCGCTTTGTAATTGACCCAAAGAGGTTAGTTACTCAGCCAAGATACTTCACTGCGTTCAGCATGACAAACGTAAAATACCCATGCAAAAAATCTGGATAGCCGGCCTCGTGCTGGCAATTATCGGGCTGATAACCTATAACTTAGCAAGCAGCCAGCCGGCCCAGGTGCTCGACGAAGCTTACCTGAGCAAAGTGCGCCAGGCGCGCCAGCAGAAAGACCAAAACCTGCATAACGCGGCCGACTCGCCCATCCCGGAGGCGCAACGCACCACGTTTGCAGGGCTGCGCTACTTCGCGCCAACCGCCGCATTTCGGGTAACGGCCAGTTTCACCCGGCAGCCGGTGCTGCTGCCGCAGCCACTGGCCATGAGCCTCGGCCAGCCCGAAAGCTACCAGCGCTGGGGCACGGCCGAATTTGAGCTAAACGGCCAGCCGCAAAAGCTGACGCTATTACAAAAAGCCGGTGATAAACAGCTATTCGTGCCCTTCACCGACCCCACCAATGGCCAGCAGACTTACGCCGCCGGCCGCTATATCGACGTAGCCCTACCGCCCGCCGAGGCCAACGAAATCGAGTTGGATTTCAACCAAGCCTATAACCCGTATTGCGCCTATAATCATGATTTTAGCTGCCCCAAGCCGCCCGCCGAAAACCGCCTGACAGTAGCTGTGGCGGCTGGTGAGCAGTTGTTTCAGCCCTAATTCGCGGCCTCGCGTAGCTCGCGCAAATCGAGTTGAAAGCCGGGAAGCACCGGCTCTCCGTTCAACTCATTGTCAAAGCCCTGCACTACTTCGACGGGCTGGCCGGGGCGGTAGATATAAGCAGTTTCGGTGGGGTCGTCGGTAATCAGAAAGCCGAGCTGCGCGCCGTTTTGCAGCCACTGCTCCATCTTGGCCTGCGAGTTGGCCAGCGTGTCGGACGGCGACATGACCTCGACCACAAACTCGGGGCAGATGGGCAGGAATTTGCGCCGCTTAGCGGCAGGTACCTTTTCCCAGGTGGCCAGGCTAAACCACGAGGCATCGGGCGAAAGCGTGGACTTGTCAGGCACGTTATAGCCGGCCGATGAGTCGGCCGCCCGGCCCAGTTTATACTTTTTATTCCAGTTGCGTAACTGGGCAAAAACCTCGCCGCTCTGGGCGCTGGAAATAAAACCGGCTGGGGTTATAATCACGATTTCGCCATTGGCATTGCGCTCCAGGCGCAAGTCACTATTGGCTTGGCAGAATTCAAAAAACTCATCGTCGCTGAATTCCGTGACGAGGCCCCGTAGCACTAGCGGTTGAGAAGGATTATATACCATAGCCGTTTGGAGGGTAGGATAAGCTATAAATATACATTGCCGGTTCTTCGCGTTGCCCAGCGGGCCAGTACGACATTTGGCGGCCGCCGTACCTCAGTTGAGCTACGGGCGGCCGCCGAATGCGTTTGTTTTCTAGCAGTAAAACAGAGTCGATTAGGCCTTTACCACCTTCGAATGCACCACGGCCATTAGCCAGTGTCCATCGCGTAGTTCCCAAGCAATCATCATATTAATAGTGTTTTTGAAGGGCTTGCCTTCAAACTCGCCACTGAACGTGGAGGTGGCCACAGTCACGGCCATGTCGCCGCGGCGGATAACTTTTACGGGGGTGACCGCCGTAACCTTGGTGCCAACCCACTGGCCCACGTAGGCCAACTCCTCGGTGCGGTGGGCCACGTTATTGTCGGGGGCGTAGTGGGTATAATCCGAGGTCATAAGCTGGCCCAGGGCCTTCATATCGCGCTTTTCGATGGCCGTGCCCACTTGCCCAATCAAGCCGGTAAAAAGTTGTTCATCGGGGGTGAGGGCAGGGCGAGCCGGGGCCACGGTGGCGGCCCAAGCAGTGGCTGCCAGCTGCTGGGTGCCCGGCAGCGTGAGCAGGGCCAGGGTACCGAGCGCAAGAAAAGTCTTTTTCATGAGAAGCTGAAAAACAAGGTAGTAAGACCTCAGCAAAAGTATCGGCTCCCCAACCCGGCGCATAGTACAAATGCGACATCTTATCCCCACCTCGGCGCGCCACTCACAGCGAGATGGTGAGGTCTTCCATGGTGCGGAAGCGCACCGATTGCGTGATTTCCTCATGCCGCAGTCCATTGGGGGTGAAGCCCGCGAAGAACTTGAAGTCCCGAATAAAGTGCATCTGGTCGTAGTAGCCGCAGCGGTGGGCAATGTCAATCCAGGACGTGTGCGGTGCGCTTTCCTTGTGTTTGTAGGCGTGCGAAAAGCGAATCATGCGACTATAAAGCTTGGGCGAAAAGCCCAGCCGCTCATACGATTTTCGCTCGAACTGCCGCAGGCTCAGGCAGGCCTGGGCCGCCATACGCTCGATGGCCAGGTTGCCGCTGGCGTGCACCTGTTGCAGCATGGCCAGGTCGAAGGGCAGCACGGGCCGCAGCTTGGGCAGCTTGCCCAGGAGGTAGGCTTGGATAGTAGCGTTTTTGGCCTGGCTGCTCGGGCTTTCCTGGAGGCGCTCGATGAGTTCGTCGATTTCGCAACCCAGCACCAGGCGGGCGTCGTAGTCGCAGTCCACCAGCTCAGCCATCGGGATGCCTAGCAGCCGGTACATGCCGGCGGGTTTCAGGTTCACCACGATGGCTTGGTGGTCTTGCCCCAGGTCGAGGGTCACGGGCGTGAGCTGCGGCCCGATAATGATGGAGCGCGCCTTGGTTTCGAAGCCCCCGGTCTGCTTTTTCACCTTCACCGGGTCGTGCAGGTAGAAGCACAAAAAGCGATTGTGCGTGGGCACGAAGGGGTAAATAGCCGACAAGCCGCCTCCGGCCCGAAAGTCGATATTAAGCACGAAAACGCTGTCGATGTACTCCAGTAAGGCCGCGTGCGGCGCAAAGTGTTCGGTTTGCATAAGGATAAGTAAGGCAAGGAGTTTATTGATTTTTGCGGCTTGCAAAATAGCTCTTGTAAAGCTTATTGAGTAAATATATTGATGTTTGCTAATGAGGCAACAGCTTTAGTTGGAAAGTTCGTCAGATAGGGGACGGGGGCCAGTCCCAGCGCCCATACTTAGCGAACCAGGGCGGCCGCTTCACGCGCGGACCCGCAGGGTCCACGGTACACCACCGTACACCTCCCCGGCCAGCCCGTACCTTTGCCCCACGCGCCCGGCCCGTAATTGCCGCCGCGCTTTTAGCAATGATTATCTCGTTCGACTGGCTTAAAACCCTATTCCCCACCACGCTTCCGGCCGATGAAATCGGCGCGCTCCTCACCAGCTCGGGCCTCGAAGTAGAGCACCTTAAGGAGGTGGAAAGCATCCCCGGCGGTCTGCGCGGCGTGGTGCTGGGCACAGTGCTCACCTGCGAGCGCCACCCCGATGCCGACAAGCTCAGCCTCACCACCGTGGCCGTGGGCGACGACACGCCCCGCCAAATCGTGTGCGGCGCGCCCAATGTGGCTGCCGGCCAGCGTGTGGTAGTGGCCCTGGAAGGTGCCACGCTGCACCCCAGCACCGGCGAGCCCTTCAAAATCAAGAAATCTAAGATTCGCGGCGCGGCCTCGGAGGGTATGATTTGCGCCGAGGACGAGATTGGCCTGGGTGCATCGCACGCCGGCATCCTAGTGCTCGATACCGACCTGCCCGACGGCACGCCCGCCGCCGAGTACTTCGGCCTGGGCTCGGATACGGAAATTGAAATCGGCCTCACGCCCAACCGCGCCGATGCGGCCTCGCACTACGGCGTGGCCCGCGAGCTGCGGGCGCTGCTGGGCACGCCCGCGCACCTGCCCGATGTGAGCGGCTTTGCCGCGCCCGAAACGGGCGCTAACATCACGGTCACGATTGAGGACGAGCAGGCCTGCCCGCGCTACGCCGGTTTGCTGCTGGATAACGTGCAGGTGGGCCCGTCGCCCGAGTGGCTCCAGCGGCGCTTGCGCAGCATCGGCCTCTCGCCGATTAATAACGTGGTGGACGTGACCAACTTCGTGCTGCACGAATTGGGGCAGCCACTGCATGCGTTTGACGCCGACCAAATTGCGGGCGATAAAATCCGCGTGAAGCGCGCTGAGGCGGGCGAGAAATTCGTGACGCTGGATGGCGTGGAGCGCACCCTGCAAGCGGAGGACTTGGTAATTGCTGATGCTAATGGCGCGGCGATGGCCCTGGCCGGCGTATTTGGCGGCAAAACTTCGGGGGTGAGCAACGGCACGACCCGCGTAATGCTGGAAAGCGCCTACTTCGCGCCGGCCGTGGTGCGACGGACCAGCCAACTGTATGGTTTGAAAACCGACGCCTCGTTCCGTTTTGAGCGCGGCACCGACCCGTATATGGTGCCCACGGCTCTCAAGCGGGCGGCTCTGTTGCTGCAAGAGGTAGCCGGGGCGCGCATTGCCGCACCGGTGGTCGATGAGTTTCCGCACCTCATCCCCAACATGCAGGTGCGCCTGCGCCTCGACCGCGTGACCCGGCTCATCGGCCAGGAAATAGGGGAGGAGCGCATCCGCGAAATCCTGGAAGGCTTAGGTATCAAGATTGAGGCGACTACAGCTACCGAATGGACGTTGGCCGTGCCGCCTTATAAGGTGGACGTAACCCGCGAGGCTGATGTAATAGAGGAAATCCTGCGCATCTACGGTTTCAATAATGTAGCGCTGAAGCCGCACAATTCGGCTTCATTCCTGTCCGGCTTCCCTAACCCTGACCCCGAAGTGGTACGCCAGAAAGTAGCCGACCTGCTCAGTGGCCAGGGCTTCTCCGAGATTCTGACTAACTCGCTCACCAACTCGCAGTACTTCGAGAAACCCGACGCGCCCGATGCGTCGCTGGTGCGGATTCTGAACTACAATAGCCAGGACCTGAACATCATGCGTCCCACGCTGCTGACCTCGGGCCTCGAAGTGGTGCGTCACAACATCAACCGCCGCCAGCGCGACCTCAAGCTCTACGAGTTTGGCAAAACCTACCACCTCGGCGAGAATGGTAAGTACAAGGAAAAGAACGTGCTGGCCCTGTGGCTGACTGGCAGCGAAAGCGCCGAAACCTGGCAGCACGCCACCCAAAAAACTGCCTACCATGATGTAGCCGGCGCGGTGCAGCAGGTGCTGGCAGCGCTGGGCCACGCGCAGCCCGGTTCGCAGCCCACGCAACACCAGTATCTGGCGGGTGGCCTCACCCTCACGGCTCAAAACCAGCCAGTGGCCAATGTTGGGGCTGTGTCGCCAGCCGTGCTCAAGCGCCTCGATGTAAGCCAGCCCGTGTGGTACGCCGAGCTAGATTGGGACTGGCTGCTCAAGAAATACAAGGCCACGCTGGTGGCCCGCGAGCTACCCAAATTCCCCGAAGTACGCCGCGACTTATCCGTGGTAGTAGACCAAGGCGTGACGTTTGAGCAGCTGCGCACCATCGCGCAACGCACGGAAAAGAAATTGCTGCGCGACCTCAACGTGTTTGACGTGTACGCTGGCGACCGGCTCGAAGCGGGCAAGAAGTCGTACTCTGTGAGCTTCACCCTGCAAGACCCCACCCAAACGCTGACTGACCAGGCCATTGACCAGGTGATGCAGAAGCTGATTCAGCAGTTTGAGAAGCAGGCGGGGGCGTTGATTCGGAAGTAAGTTGTAAGTATTGCCACGGCCCTGCCGCTTAGTCAACTATGCTTGCTGGTTGGGCAACTTTCTTTGCGTCGAACATGTATATTTGCCAAGCAAACAAGGGCCGCACCTCGCGGCACGACCCTTGCGACTTAGTTACCCCAATGGGCAAGTGCCGAGAGGGCACCGCTACCCATCAGAGTAGCTGCCACGAGCCATTTAACTAGCTCGGGTGGCATACGGAGCTTGAACTTTAGCTCAAACTCCGTCTTCGCGTTTTTCCTTTCCATCTGGCTAGAAGTAGAAGGGTTGCGCAAAAACCCCCACACTTCTCGAAGCCCTGGCTGCTCTAACAGCCGGGGCTTCTCTTTTTAACAGAGTAGCCGTTGGCTGGGGGACGTACCGAACGCGAGTGCGGCGAAGGTACGGCTAAGCTTTGCGGAAGAAAAAGGGCGTTTGCGGGCCCGCGGCTATAATGCCGAAAGCTGACTGACGAGTAACATTGCGGGCCGATTACTCACCTTGGTCGGCTTCCATTCTTCTTATGAAAGTAACTACTCTGTACCCGTGGCTGTGCGGGCTGGGTTTGGCGCTGGCGGTAGCGCCGGCCTCTGCCCAACAAAAATCAGCAAACCAGCCAGCCGATGCCAAATCGACTACGCCCAGGCCGCCGACGGTGAAAGCTACGACCGGCGCTACCGGCGCTCGGTTGGTCGAGAAAGTGACCCAGAAGCCCGGCGAGCTGGTTATCCCTTACGAGAAATACGTGCTGCCCAATGGCTTGACGGTCATCGTGGCCGAAGACCACTCCGACCCGCTGGTGCACGTGGACGTGACGTACCACGTGGGCTCGGCCCGCGAGCAGATTGGCAAGTCGGGCTTTGCCCACTTCTTCGAGCACATGATGTTTCAGGGCTCCGACCACGTGGGCGACCAGCAGCATTTCAAGCTTGTGACGGGGGCTGGCGGTACGCTCAATGGCTCGACCAACCAGGACCGCACCAACTACTTCGAAACCCTGCCGAGCAACCAGCTCGAAACGGCCATGTGGCTCGAAGCCGACCGCATGGGCTTTTTGCTGGATGCCGTGAGCCAGAAAAAGTTTGAGATTCAGCGCTCGACGGTGAAAAACGAGCGCGGCCAGAACTACGACAACCGCCCCTACGGCCTGGCCTCGGAGTACGTGTCGAAGACGCTATACCCCTACGGCCACCCGTATTCGTGGCTGACCATCGGCTACTTGAAAGACCTTGATAACTCGAATGTTAACGACCTCAAGAATTTCTTTCTGCGCTGGTACGGGCCTAATAACGCTACCCTCACCGTGGGGGGCGACGTGACTTCGGCGCAGGTGTTGGAGTATGCCGAGAAATACTTCGGGCCCATCAAGCGGGGGCCGGCGGTGCCGGTGCAGAAGCTTCCCGAGCCCGTGCTCAGCGCCGACCGCTACGTGAGCTATGAGGACAACGTGCGCTTCCCGATGCTGGAAATGGTATTTCCGACGGTGCCCCAGGGCCACCCCGACGAAGCGGCTTTGGATGCCCTGGCCAATATTATTGGGGGCGGCAAAACCTCGCTGCTGTATAAAAACCTGGTGAAACCTCAGAAGTCGGTGCTGGCCGTGGCCTACCACAGCACGTCGGAGCTGAGCGGCGAATTCACGCTGATTGCGCGCAACCTGCCCACCACGCGCCTCGACAGCGCGGAAGTTATTTTTCGCAAGACGCTGGCTGAGTTTGCCAAAAACGGCGCTACCGACGCTGAAGTGGCTCAGTACAAAGCCAGCACCGAGGCCCAACTTATCAACAGCCTGGCCAGCGTGCAGGGCAAGGTGAGCCAACTGGCGGCCAACCAAACGTACTTTAGCAACCCCAACCGCCTGCCCGCCGACCTCAAAAAGCTGCGCGCCCTCACCAAGGCCGATTTGCAGCGGGTATTTACCAAATACATTCAGGGCAAGCACGCCGTTATTTTGAGCGTAGTGCCCAAGGGCAAAGCCGCCGAGGTGGCCGCCAAGGACAACTACACCGCCCCCACAGCCGGCTACGTGGCCCCCAACTACGGCTACGAGGGCCTGAAATACGTGAAGGCCGTTGATACCTTCGACCGCAGCAAGCAACCTACGGCTGGGGCCAACCCGATGGTGAAAGTGCCCACCATCTGGCAGGATAAATTTGCCAATGGCTTGCAGCTGATTGGTACCCAAAACACGGAATTGCCGCTGGTGACGATGCTGCTCACTATCCGGGGCGGGCGGCGGCTCGAACAGGCCAATCCGGGCAAAGCCGGGGTGGCCGCGCTCACGGCGCAGATGCTGAATGAGGGTTCGGCAACCTACACGAGTGAGGAGTTTGCGGCGGCGCTCGACCGCCTGGGCAGCCTCGTTCAGGTGATTAATGGCGACGACAACACGACCGTATACGTGCGCACGCTCACCAAAAATCTGCCCGCCACCATGGCCCTGCTCGACCAGCGCCTGCTGCACCCGCGCTTCGATGCGGCCGACTTCGACCGCGTGAAAAAGCAAACCCTGCAAGGCATCGCCAACCAGGTAACGCAGCCGGTGATAATTGCTAACAATGCGTATAACAAGCTGTTGTATGGCCCCACCGACATTATGGGCGTGCCCGCCAGCGGCACCACGGCCAGCGTCACGAGCATCACCCTCGACGACGTGAAGCAGTTCTACGCCGCCAACTATGCGCCCAACGTGAGCTACCTCACCGTGGTAGGCGACGTAAACCAGGCAGCCGCTGAGCAGCCGCTGGCCTTCCTCAAAGCGTGGCCGCAAAAAAGCGTGACTTTGCCCACCACCCCGGTAACCCAGGCCCAGCCCGACAAAACCAAAATTTACTTTATCGACAAGCCCGGCGCGGCGCAGTCCGAAATTCGGGTGGGCTACCTCACGGCACTGCCCTACGATGCCACCGGCGACTACTACCGCGCTTACCTCTCGAACTACCTGCTCGGCGGGGCCTTCAACTCGCGCATCAACCTGAACTTGCGGGAGGACAAAGGCTACACCTATGGGGCCAACTCGCGCTACGCCAGCACCCGCTTTGCCGGCCCCTACACCGCCCAGGCCGGCGTGCGCGCCGATGCCACCGCCGCCTCGGTAAAGGAGTTTATGAAGGAAATCAACAACTACCGCACCGGCATTTCGGATGAGGAGCTAGCCTTCTTGCAAAGCTCAGTGGGCCAGAGTGATGCCCTGCGCTACGAAACCGGCCAGCAGAAAGCTGGCTTCCTGTCGCGCCTCGTGGAGTATGACCTCAAGCCCGACTACGTGGTGCAACAAAGCGACATTCTGAAGGGCCTGAAGAAGGAAGACGTAGCGGCCTCGGTGCAGAAATACCTGCCCGGCGACAAAATGTACATCGTGGTGGTGGGCGACCGCGCCAAAGCCTTCCCCGGCCTCGCGGAGCTGGGCTACGACGTGGTAGAGCTCGATATGAATGGCGCGCCCGTGGCTACTTCAATGGAGGCGGCTGCCGACGCGGTGAAAGCCAAAGGCGAGGCGGCCGCCGACGCGCTAAAGGAGCAAGCCGACAACGTGATGCCCAATGGCAAGAAAAAAATTGAAGAAAATGGTCAAAAGGTGAAGACCAAGAAGAAAGGCGGCGCGTAAGCGATTGGCTTTTTGAGGAAGGAAAAGCCCGCCGTTATCTAGTGGCGGGCTTTTTTATGCGGGCGCGGGGTCAAATCACCCCCAATTGAAGCCCAACAATTTCGCCTAACTTCGCGGAGCAATTAAACTACCCCCTTGGCTTCATCTCAGCAACACGCGCAACTCGACCGTTTGGAGCGGCAGGTAACCACCTTAGTGGCTGCCTATCAGCAGGTGCGCGAAGAGCTGGCCGATGCCCGCACCACCATCGAGCACTTGCGCGCTGATGGGCGCGAACGGGAAAAGCAGTTGCGCGAGTACCAAAACCAAGAAAATATTGTTAAACTTGTTCAAACTATAGCTGGCGGGGAACCCACCCAGGCCAACGAGCTGAAACAACGCCTCAACGAATACATCCGCGAAATAGATAAGTGCCTTGCCTATTTGAGGGAATAACCTGCCTTCACCTACTCTGATATTGCCTACCTGCTTTCTATGAACGACTTAGCCATCAAAATTCGCATTGCCGACCGCGATTACCCCATGCGGGTAGCCGTGGCCGACGAAGAGCGCCTGCGCCTGGCTGGCCGGCAGCTCAGCGAACGGCTCCGCGAGTTCCGGGAGCAGTACGGCATTCAGGACAAACAAGACCTGCTGGCGATGGTAGCCCTCGCCACAATGGCTGACTCCCTGAAAGTTAGCAAAGAAAAGGATGGAACCGATGCAGACCTTACCGAGCGCCTGGCGCGCCTCGATGAGCTGCTTTCTGGCGTGGTGCTGGCCGCGTAATAGCGCGCCTACCAAGCACCCGTACTTCGTTGGCCCGGCCGGGCCAGCCAGGGCAAATGGCCCTGGCTAGTCTCGGCCTGGTTACTTGCGCATGGCTATGGTTTGAGTCACTTCAATTCCATAACTTCATGTCATCCATCCTGTTATATTGCGTGCTGACGGCCGTCATTGCTTTAATTGGCGGACTGGTCATCGGCCGCCAACTGGCTGGCAAAGCCCGCCAAGACCACGAAGGCGAGGCGCAAGCCAAGGCCCGCCAACTCCTCGAAGAGGCCGAACTTCAGGCCAACCGCACCCGCGACGAGCGCATTCAGCAGTCGAAAGACAAGTTCCGCAACCTCAAAAACGAATACGAGCAAGAGCAGAAGCGCGTGCGCCGCGAATTCGAAACCGAAAGCCAGCGCCTGAAAACCGCTCTCGACCAAGAGCTAACCGAGCGCCGCCAGGGAGTATTGGCCCAGGAGCAGAGCATTAAGCACCTCACCGACACCACCCAAAAGCAGCTCGAAGTGCTTCAGCACAAAGAAAAAGAGCTGGAAACCACCCGCGAAAAGGTGCAGGCCGATGCTGAGCACCAGCGCACCCGCTTCGAGCAGCAGGAAGAAAAGCGCCAAACCAAGCACGAAACCGCCGTAGCCGACCTGCAAGCCAAGCAACAGGAAGCCGAAGCCATTGTGCACGAGGTGCAAGGCCAGCTCGAAAAAGTGGCCGGTCTCACCGCCGCCGAGGCCCGCGAGCAACTCGTTGAAAGCCTGCGCAATGAGGCCCAGCTTCAAGCCTCGTCCTACATCAAGGACACTGTGGCGCAAGCCAAGTTAACTGCCACCAAGGATGCCAAGAAAGTGGTGCTCGAAACCATTCAGCGCACCGCTTCGGAGCATGCCATTGAGAACTGCGTTTCGGTGTTCAACATCGAAAGCGACGATGTGAAGGGTAAAATCATCGGCCGTGAGGGCCGCAACATCCGGGCGCTGGAAGCGGCGACGGGGGTAGAAGTAATTGTGGATGATACGCCGGAGGCGATTATCATCTCGGGCTTTGACCCGGTGCGCCGCGAAATTGCCCGCCTGTCGCTGCATTTGCTGGTGAAGGACGGCCGCATTCACCCCGCCCGCGTGGAGGAAATTGTAGCCAAAACGACCAAGAAAATCGAAGAGGAAATTATCGAAATTGGCGAGCGCACGGTTATCGACCTCGGCATTCACGGCCTGCACCCCGAGCTGATTCGGATGGTGGGCCGCATGCGTTTCCGCTCATCGTACGGCCAGAACTTGCTGCAACACAGCCGCGAAGTAGCCAACCTCTGCGCCACTATGGCCGCCGAGCTGGGCCTGAACGTGAAGCACGCCCGCCGCGCCGGCCTGCTCCACGACATTGGCAAGGTGAGCACCGAGGAGCCCGAGCTGCCCCACGCCATCCTGGGCATGGAAATGGCCAAGAAATACAAAGAGCACCCCGACGTAGTGAACGCCATCGGGGCTCACCACGACGAAATGGAAATGACGGCCCTCATTTCGCCCATCATCCAGGCCTGCGATGCCATCTCCGGCTCGCGCCCCGGTGCCCGCCGCGAGATGATGGAGAGCTACATCAAGCGCCTGCGCCAACTCGAAGAAACGGCCGGGGCCTTCAAAGGCGTCAACCAGACTTACGCCATTCAGGCGGGCCGCGAGCTGCGAGTAATCGTGGACGCCGAGAACGTGAGCGACGAGCGCGCTGGCGAGCTGAGCTTCGAGATTTCGCAGAAAATCGAGAAGGAAATGCAGTATCCTGGCCAGATTAAAGTGACCGTAATTCGGGAAATGCGCTCGGTGGCTTACGCCAAGTAGCAGTTAGTTTTTAAGTTAAAAAGCCCTTGTAGCTGCTAGCTGCAAGGGCTTTTTTGTTAGGCAGTGGCGCTAAAAGCGGCATTTGAGCGATTTGCAGGTGAGTGTATTATGGTATAGGGTAAAGACGCAATAGTTTGCGTCTGGCGTTCGGTTACGCTGCTTAGCAACGCCAGACGCAAACTATTGCGTCTCTACTCCGCTCATGTGCTACCCTGAAAAATGACTTTAAGCTTACGCCAGCAGCGCACGAACCTGCCCGCCGAGCACTTTGCTGAAGCGCCGCTCAACAAGCGTGTGCAGCAGATAGGCCAGCACTAGCACCGTCGCCAGCATACCCGTCAGCAACACGTACTTATTTACGTGGCCGCCTAGGCGCTGGAATGTGACGTAGCCCACGTTGTGATGCAGCAGATAAATAGGGTAGGTGAGGGCGCCGACCCAGGTTATCCAGGGGGCCGGCCGCAGCCGCAGCCGCCGCTGCACGATGAGCAGAAACACTCCAAAAAATAGCGTAACTAACAGCAAGGTTACCAGCAGGGAAAAAGGGTACTGATACATCGGCACGAGCTGGTGCAGGTCGGCCCGCGCCGCCCGCAGGCACGATAAATACGCGACCAGCAGCAGAACATAGAGCTTCCAGCGAGCCGCCTGGCTGGTTTGCAACAGGTAAAAAGCCATGCCCGCAATAAAGAAAGGGGCCACCCGCGGAAACAGCAGAAAGGCGAATGGGCTGCCATTATCCACCGGGCCTATAAAGGCGCAGTAAGCCAGCCACACCGCCAGTACCAAAGTTAAGTGCTTGAGCCACTGAAAGGAAATGAGCAACGCCACCAGGAAGTAAAACACCAGCTCTATGTTGAGCGTCCAGTACACCCCGTCGAAGTCGGCCACCCCAAAAAAGCGGTGCAACATGGTCATGTTGAACAAGTAGCCCCGCAGGGGGGCAGTTAGAATCGGCGACCAGCCGAGCGTGTGAGGAGCTGGCCCAAATAGCCGCACCACAACGAATGTGAATGTGCAAGCCACCCAGTACGCTGGGTACAGGCGCGTGACCCGCGACGTGAAAAACTGCCCCAGCGTCTTGCCTTGGGCCGACAGCAGCACCACGTACCCGCTGATAAGAAAGAACAAGTCGACGCCAAAGTAGCCGTACTTGAAAATGCTGCCCAGCACGGGGTATTCTACCGGGCTTAGGTGGTCGGCTTGGAAACCGCGGAAGGTGAAATGAAAAAGCACTACCGCTAAGGCCGCCAAAAAGCGGAGCAAATCGATTTCTCCGTAGCGAATGGGGGGCTGGCGTACTTCAGGTTCCATGCCGTAATAATAACCAGCAAATTGGAGCCCACAAGCTGGTTAGTTGTGGTGGCCTTCGCTGCCTTCAGCTTCTAGCTGCTGTCCACCACGCAGTGCCCCCTTCCCTCAACTCGTAACTTGCAACCTGAAAATGCAGCAGCCAAAGTGGAAATAAAGGCCTGACAAAGACTAGATGCAACCAGAAAATCGGGTTTTCAAAAGCGGTACTATAAAGCGCGCTATGTGGCTATTGGGCCTGGGGCTGGCAGCGGTTTCGTGCGCGGTAAACCCCTATGCTTCCACCAATCGGGTGTATCGGCAGCAGGCCAAGACCCTGGCTCGCCAGCTGCGGGCGCAGCCCACGCTGCTCACAGACAGCCTGCCGCCCGCGCCCTACTGGGCCGGCACCACCAATTTTAATTTGCGCAAGCCCAACTACGTCATCATTCACCACACGGCGCAGCACAGCACCGAGCAAACGCTCAAAACCTTTACGCTGCCTAAAACGCAGGTGAGCGCCCACTACGTAATCGGGCGCGATGGCCAAACATTCCATATGCTCAGCGACTACCTGCGGGCATGGCACGGCGGCGTGGCCCGCTGGGGCAATGTCACAGATATCAACTCAGTATCCATTGGCATTGAGCTAGATAACGATGGCACCGAGCCGTTTCAGGAAGCGCAACTTACTAGCCTGCTGAAAGTACTGGGCAGCCTAAAGCGCACCTACAATATTCCGGCGGCCAACTTTATCGGCCACGGCGACATTGCGCCCACGCGCAAAAACGACCCTAGCGCCCTTTTTCCGTGGGAAAAGCTGGCTCAGCGCGGCTTCGGCCTCTGGTACGATGCCACGGTGCTTGCCGATACTACCGCCGCTCCCTTTGCCCAGGACTCTACTGGTCAGTCGCTTGGCATCACGCCCCGCGAGGCCCTACGCATTATCGGCTACGATACGCAGGACATGCCAGCAGCCATTAAGGCTTTCAAGCGCCATTTTGTGCCCGGCGATGCCAGCGCGGAGTTGACCGAGCGAGACCGGCGAATATTATTTAATCTGTATCGTAAGTTCTTGTAACACCAAGCTCCAGCTTGGCGAATCGTTGCGGGCCCTCGGATGAAAGCCAAACAGCGATTCACCAAGCTGGAGCTTGGTGTTACTACGCTACTGTGCGCCTTTCAGCGCATCCTCGCCGCCGTAGGGCGCGCCGGCCGTGATGTCGCCGCGCAGGCCGCCCGCGCTCTGGCCGGGGCCGAAGCCGGGCTGGGGCGCGGTGGTATCATTTTCTTTTTCGGACACCAGCGGCGCGTCGGGGGCCATGGGGGCGTTAGTAAGCGCATCGGTGGGCACGGTATCGGCTTCGGTGCCCTCACCGGCCTGGCCGGTTATTTCGGCTACTTTGGCTACGTAGCGGCGTTTGGCTTCGTCTTCGGGCACGCCCTTAAACTTGTCCCACGACTCCCACTGCGCCTGCGAAAGGCCGGCGGGGCCGCTGGCTTGGTCGGCCTCGGTGGCCTCCACTTCGTCGCCTTTCATGTTCACGTCGCCTTCTGTGGCTTGCTTGTAAAGGCCGTAAAGCTCGGTCATGTGCTGGGCGGCGGTAGCATCGGGCAGATTATTAACCTGTTGCGCGGCGGCCTCAAATTGCTGTTGTAAATCCATGGGGTGGGGAGGAAAAATCACAAGAAGCTGGCAGTTTACCAGCCGTTGGCTGTACTGAGGCGAGGGGGCCGGGGTTGCGGTGAGTTGGTAAGGAGGGTTGTCATTGCGAGGAGGCACGACGAAGCAATCGCATCAAAGCGAGCGCTATTCGGGGGCGATTGTTTCGTCGTGCCTCTTCACAATGACAACTACTTGTTCGCTACTTTATAGGCTTCCTACTAGTTCACCGGCTTACCATCTCCCTGCCCGCGTATATTTGCCTACTAGCTATGTGTGGAATAACCGGCGCTTACGCCTTCTCCGATTCGGGCCGCTCGGCCCTCGCCAATTTGCAGGCCGCCACCGACGCCATCGTGCGCCGGGGCCCCGACTCGCAGGGCCATTTTGTGTACGACCAATGCGGGCTAGGCTTTCGTCGGCTGGCCATCCTTGACCTCTCGGCCGATGGCAACCAGCCCATGACCGATGCCTCGGGCCGCTACACCATCGTCTTCAACGGCGAGATATTCAACTACCGTGAGCTGCGCGCCAAACTGCTGAAAAAAGGCTATCGCTTTCATTCGCAGACCGATACCGAGGTTATTCTAAATCTGTATATCAGCGAAGGCCGCAGTTTTATCAAGAAGCTCAACGGCTTTTTCGGCTTCGCGATTTTTGATAAGGAAGAAAATTCACTGTTCGTCGCCCGCGACCGGTTTGGGGTAAAGCCCCTGCACATTTACCGCGACGAAGACCGGTTCTTGTTTGGCTCGGAGCTGAAATCGCTGTTGGCGCTGGGCGTACCGCGCAAGCTCGACTACGTGGCCTTGAGCCAGTATTTGCAGCTAAACTATATTCCGGGGCCGGCCACTATCTTCAAGGGTATCAAGAAATTGTTGCCCGGCCATTACCTTTTTATTCAGGGTAATAAGGTGGTGCGCAAGCGCTGGTACAAAATCCCCTACGACCCCAAAAAAGTCGCCAAACAGAAGCTCGACTACGAGCAGCAGCAAAAAAAGCTGGTGAGTTTGATGGACGAGGCCGTGTCGCGCCGCCTCGTGGCCGACGTGCCACTGGGCTCTTTCCTGAGCGGCGGCATCGACTCGAGCGTGGTCACGGCCCTGGCCACCCGCCACACCCCGCACCTCAACACGTTCAGTATCGGCTTCCGCGACGAGCCTTTCTTCGACGAAACCAAGTATGCCAACCTGGTAGCGAAGATGCACAACACCAACCATACGGTGTTTTCGCTAAGCAACGATGACCTGTACGAGCATCTGTTTCAGATGCTTGACTACTTCGACGAGCCCTTTGCTGACTCTTCGGCCCTGGCCGTGCACGTGCTCAGCCAGCGCACCCGCCAGCACGTAACCGTGGCCCTGAGCGGCGACGGAGCCGACGAAATTTTCGGCGGCTACAACAAGCACATGGGCGATTTCCAGGTGCGGCAGGGCGGCTTTAAGGCCGAAGCCGTCACCGGCCTAAATCTGCTCTGGGACATCCTGCCCAAGTCGCGCAACTCGTACCTAGGCAATAAGGTGCGCCAGCTGCAGCGCTTCTCGCGCGGCATGCTCAGCGGCCCCAAAGACCGGTACTGGGACTGGGCCACCTTCGCTTCCGAGAAAGAAGCCACCGACCTGCTCAGCCCCGTGAGCCGCCGCAAAGTCGATAAAAAGCTGGCTACCAAGCGCCGCAAAGACATTCTGGAGAACATCCACGGCGACGGCGACCTCAACGAAGTGCTGCTCACCGACACGCAGCTGGTGCTGCCCTATGACATGCTCACCAAGGTCGACCTGATGAGCATGGCTAACTCGCTGGAAGTCCGCACGCCGTTTCTGGATTATAAGGTCGTCAACTTCGCTTTCTCGCTGCCCGTGAGCAGCAAGGTCGATGGCAAGATGAAAAAGAAAATCGTGCAGGACGCCTTCCGCCCCATGCTGCCGCCCGAGCTCTACGACCGCCCCAAGCACGGCTTCGAAGTGCCCCTGCTGAAGTGGATGCGCGGCGAGTTGCGCCCCCTCATCGAGCAAGACCTGCTAGCCGACGACTTCGTGGCGAGCCAGGGTATTTTTGAGGTAGTCACCGTGCAAAAGCTTAAGAAACAGCTTTTTTCCAATAGTCCCGGCGATGCCCACGCCCGCATTTGGGGCCTGATAGTGTTCCAGTACTGGTGGAAAAAATACATGGCTTAGCCCAGCTTTTGCAGGCCATTAAGGTCTGAGTAGCGGCTGCTTATGTCAAAAACTACTGCCTCACTGCCCGGTGCCTTAGGCGCGCAGGCCCCCTGGTTTGGCGCAGCGCGCACTACCCGCGGGCTGGCCGCCGTTTGGGCGGGCCTGTTGCTGCTGCGCCTGGCACTGCTAGGCCGGGGCACGTTGGTCGACTACGACGAGCGCCGCTATTTCCAGTCGTTTGAGGCGCTAAAGGCCGCCGCTCACGGCGATTGGCAGGCCTGCGCTTATGCTTTGTCGATGGTCGATGCCCGGCCGGTCGATGCCCTATGGCGCTGCCTGCCGGCGGCGGGGCAGCTGCTACTAGCACGCTACACGGGCTGGGATATTTACGCGTTTCCCTCTTTGCTGCTGCCCACCCTGCTCAACTGGGCCGCGACGGCCCTAGTTGCCTGGTTTTTTCTACGCGTTTGCCAGTTGTTATTCGCCAGCATACCAGCTGCTAAACAGTGGGCCCTAGTAGCCGCCGTGCTCTACGCCAGCCTGGTGAATACCAGCATCTACGTGCGCCACGTGCTGCCTTATGATGCTGCGCTGCTGCTATTTATGTGGTTGTTCTACTGGGTATTGTGCAAGCCAGCCAGGCCCTCCAGCTGGTTTTGGGGTAAGCTGGGAGTAGGGGCGGGGCTGTTGTGGCTCTGTTACCCCGGCTATTATGCCGGGCCGGTCTTGCTGGTATTGCCCCTGCTCAATTGGCAGCGGCCGTTGTCTTGGGTGCTGGCACATTTAGGGCAGCTGGTGGCGCTGGGCGTAGGGTTTATATTGCCGCTGGCAGCGGCCGAGGCTCTAAGCCGGTTTGGGGGCGCACCACCTTTCTGGGCCGTGAGCTACGATTTATCGCTGCACATATTGCAGGGCGACCCGGCCGAGGGCTACACCTTTTGGCTGAAGTATTTGTGGCAGGTCGAAGGCACATTGGGTATGGTACTGGTGGCCTTGCTGCTGCTTGCCGGGTGGCAGGCCGGGCAGCGCATCGGCCGCACTGGGTTAGCTGCCCTGGTGCCCCACACGCAGTACCAAAAGCTAATGGTGGGGGCGTTACTACTGTTTCTGGTGCACGCTACGGCTGCCGCTGTGGGGCACCGCATTGTGTGGTATGGGCGGCTGCTGCACCTCTACATGCCCTTTTTAGTACTGGCGGGAGTGCATGCGCTGGCTACCAGCCGGCAACAAGGCCGAGCGGCCTTGCTCGCTTTGGCGAGTTGTGCGGTGGGCGTTGTTTCTTATATATTATTTTTTGTAAGCTATCAGCGAATAGCCTACCCAACCGATACGATTGTAGCCTACCACTTAAACTGCCTGCCCGCCCGCCAGCTGCGCTACTGCGAGGAGGTGCGCGTGCCAGCTGGCCTGCGTTTTCTGGCGCAGGGGCCGCGGGCGGCCGCCCCAGTACAGTGCTCCCCCCAGCCAGTTGATAGCCTCACTATTCTGGTGAATTTTGCCCTGCTGTACCCGCCTAATGCGGCTACCCGCACAGTGGTGCCTTCTTTTGGCCCCGCGGCGCGGGTAGTGTTCGACGGGCCGCATTACCGGGCTTTTCCAGCCTATGATTTTGAAGGGCTGACCCCTGCTGAGCGGGCTGAAACCCGCCGCCGACGCTATCGGTTGCGCGTGTTACGCGTCGCTACTGCATCAGCTAAGGCCCGGTTGGCCTTACCTTTACGCCAACCTTGAGTTTACCTTATCATCTTTCACTCTAAGAACTCACGAAGACTCAGCTAGTCTTCTTATTTTTTCACCTATGAAAATAGCGGTAGTAGGCACCGGCTACGTCGGTCTGGTTACAGGCACGTGCTTTGCCGAGGTTGGCATCGACGTCACGTGCATCGACATCGACCAAAAGAAAATTGATAACCTCCACAACGGCATCCTGCCTATCTACGAGCCGGGCCTAGAGGAAATGGTCTCGCGCAATGTGAAGGCAGGTCGCCTGCACTTTTCGACCTCGCTGGCCGAGAGCATCAAAGGCGCCGACGTGGCGTTTATCGCCGTGGGAACCCCTCCCGGCGAAGACGGCTCGGCCGACCTAAAATACGTGTTGGCCGTGGCCCGCGGCATTGGCGAAAACCTGGAAGACTACTGCGTAATCGTAACCAAAAGCACAGTGCCCGTGGGCACTGCCGCCAAGGTACGGGCCGAGCTGGAAGGCGCGCTGAATAAGCGCGGGGCCAGCGTCGAGTTCGACGTAGCCTCCAACCCCGAGTTCCTGAAAGAAGGCGCGGCTATCGACGACTTCCTCAAGCCCGACCGCATTGTGGTGGGCATCAGCACGGCGCGGGCCGAGGAGATGATGCGCCGCCTCTATAAGCCATTTTTGCTCAACGGCCACCCAATTATCTTCATGGATATCCCGTCGGCCGAGATGACGAAATACGCCGCCAACTCGATGCTGGCCACGAAAATCTCATTTATGAACGACATTGCCAACCTGTGCGAAATCATGGGGGCTGACGTGAACAAAGTGCGCCAGGGTATCGGCTCCGATGCCCGCATCGGCACCAAGTTCATTTACCCCGGCATCGGCTACGGCGGCTCGTGCTTCCCGAAGGATGTGAAAGCCCTCATCAAGACGGCCCAAGAAAACGGCTATCAGATGCAGGTGCTGCAAGCCGTGGAGGGCGTGAATGAAGGCCAGAAAGAAGTGCTATTCAACAAAGTGAAGAAGCACTTTGGCGGCGACCTTAAGGGCAAGAAATTCGCCATTTGGGGCTTGTCGTTCAAGCCAAAGACCGACGATATGCGCGAAGCTCCCTCGCTGGTTATCATCGAGAAGCTGCTCGCCGAAGGTGCCACCGTATCGGCTTACGACCCTGTGGCGGCGGCCGAAGCCAAACACATACTGGGCGACACCATCAACTACGCCAAAGACCAGTTTGAGGCCTTGGTAGACGCCGACGCGCTATTGGTCGTGACGGAATGGCCCGAGTTCCGCTCGCCTTCCTTTGAGGTAGTGGGCCGCTTGCTGAAGCAGAAAGTTATTTTCGACGGCCGCAACATTTATGATGCGACTGAGCTGAAGGAAATCGGCTTCGCTTACCACTGCATCGGCGTGAAAACCGACCACAAAGAGCCAGTAGCTTAGCTTTTTAATCCGCCATGCTGAGCTTGTCGAAGCATCTCGCGTGGCGTAGTAATTACTTTAATCTGAAGATAGTCGTCCAGGCGAGATGCTTCGACAAGCTCAGCATGACAACGACTGTTACATTCTAAAAATGGCTGAAGAAAAAAAGCGTGTCCTTATCACCGGCGGAGCCGGTTTCCTGGGTTCGCACCTCTGCGACCGGTTTCTGGCCGAGGGCTACCACGTGATTGCGATGGACAACCTAATCACGGGCGACCTCGCTAACATCGAGCACTTGTTTAAGCGCGAAGACTTCGAGTTTCACCACCACGATGTGAGCAAGTTTGTGTTCGTGCCGGGTAAGCTTGATTATATCCTGCACTTTGCCTCGCCCGCCTCGCCCATCGACTACCTCAAGATTCCGATTCAGACCCTGAAAGTAGGTTCGCTCGGCACGCATAACCTGCTGGGCCTGGCCCGCGTGAAGGGTGCGCGCATGCTGATTGCCAGCACTTCGGAAGTGTACGGCGACCCCGAGGTGCACCCCCAGGTAGAAACCTACTTTGGTAACGTGAACCCCGTAGGTCCCCGCGGCTGCTACGACGAAGCCAAACGATTTCAGGAAGCCATCACCATGGCTTACCACAACCACCACGGCCTGGAAACGCGCATTATCCGCATTTTCAATACCTATGGCCCCCGCATGCGCCTCGACGACGGCCGCGTATTGCCAGCCTTCCTTTCGCAAGCGCTCCGTGGCGAGAATCTGACCGTATTCGGCGACGGCTCGCAGACGCGCTCGTTCTGCTACGTTGATGACTTGGTGGAAGGCATTTACCGCTTGCTGCTCAGCGACTATGCATTGCCCGTAAACATTGGTAATCCGGCCGAAATCACTATCAAGCAGTTTGGCGAAGAAATCGCTAAGCTGACGGGTGTTGAGTTTAAGCCGACTTACCAGGCGCTACCCGAAAACGACCCCATGAAGCGCAAGCCAGACATCACGCTGGCCAAGGAAATCCTGGGCTGGGAGCCTAAGGTAGACCGCGCCGAAGGCCTGAAGCGTACACTGGAGTACTTCAAAGAGCACGTGAAGTAAGCGCAGGTCTTAGTACCTTAGAAGCGGAGTTGGCCATGCGCCAGCTCCGCTTTTTTGTTGATGCCTACCTATCCCACCCCGCACTTATTGACCTTTTCCCAGCTCGGAGATGCTGGTATTGGCTACTTGTCGGTATCCGAAAACGTGGAGCCGCCGCTGCCCTTTGCCGTGCAGCGCGTATTCTGGACGTACTACACGCCCGATAACATTTTGCGCGGCCGCCACGCCCACCGGGCCACCGAGTACGTGCTGCTGGCCGTAACAGGCCGCATTATTGTGACGGTCGAGTCAGCGGCGGGTGCGTTAGAGGTATTCCGGCTGGAAAGCCCGCACGTAGGGCTGTACGTGCCGCCTAATGTGTGGCACACCATGCAGTACTCGCCGGGCGCGGTGCAGCTAGCGCTAGCCTCGCTGCCGTTTGCGGAGGATGATTATATTCGGGAGTACGAGGAGTTTAAAGCAGTATGGGGAGCAGGTAGGGGCGATTAGTTCGTTGCGCTTCGGGTAAGCAACGACCTAGCAGATGGCGAAAAACAAGTTTTAGTTTATCTTAGCCATATGGCTACCGCTTTGGAAACAGATTTTATCTACTACATGAAAGCAATTAGCTAGTAAAAGTACCATTCCGGCGAATACTATGGTGTGTCTAGAAATGGATAATACCAAGGTGGTTGACCGGATTTTACGTGTGCAACAGTCTGGGTCGAAACTGCCTTCAGCTATGGGTTAGGTACGGGTGATGTATAATTGGATTGTGCTGGGATGCTTGATATTGCTTAAATCGTAGTATCCTGGAAGAAGTCAATACGGGTGAAGTGTTTGGAAGCTAGTCCGGGTAGTAAAAGAAAAAGCCGGTCGCTACTTCCGGTTGAGAAAACTTAGCGGACTTTTTTCTTGAGCAACTTAGCTATTCCTTTTTTCTCCCCGCAGGCTATGCACGCGGCCATTCGCGAAGAGATACTAGCCGTGATGGGCCGGGTCTACGACTCGCAATGGTATATACTGGGGCAGGAGCTAGCCCAGTTTGAACGGGCTTATAGCAAGTTTAACCAGGTAGCACACACGGTGGGAGTAGGCAATGGCCTGGAAGCCTTGGCGCTGGCCCTACGCGCCCTGAATATTGGCCCCGGCGACGAGGTGCTAGTGCCCTCAAACACGTATATCGCAACGTGGCTAGCCGTATCGCACGTAGGGGCGACGCCGGTGCCCGTGGAGCCGGAACTAGCTACTAGCAACCTAGACCCCGCTTGCATAGAAGCGGCCCTGACGCCGCGCACCCGCGCCATTATGCCAGTACACCTTTACGGGCAACCATGCCGAATGACGGAGATTATGGCCATTGCCCAGCGGTATGGGCTATTGGTAGTAGAAGATAATGCGCAGGCGCAGGGGGCTACCTTCGATGGGCAGCTAACGGGCAGTTTCGGCGAAATAAACGCGACTAGTTTTTACCCCACCAAAAACCTGGGCGCACTAGGCGACGGTGGGGCCATCACGACCAATAATGCAGCCTTGGCGCAGCAGTTACGGCAGCTACGCAACTATGGGTCAATACATAAAAATGAGCATGAAATTTTAGGCTATAACTCGCGGTTGGACGAACTACAAGCTGCTGTCTTGGCGGTGAAGCTACGCTACTTGGCTGCTTGGACCCAGCAGCGCCGGCAGCTAGCGGCTTGGTATAATGAGTGCTTGGCCGATATTCCGGGGCTACGGTTGCCAGCGGTGGCAGATGGGGCTGAGCCAGTGTGGCACCTTTACGTAGTACATACAGTGCGGCGTGCTGCTTTGCAGCGACATCTTGCCGCCGCTGGAATAGAAACCTTGATACATTACCCTGTGCCGCCGCACTCGCAGCCGGCCTATGCTAAGCTGAGCTTGAATAACAGGGTACTGCCTATTTGCGAGAAGCTTGCTGCTACCTGCCTGAGTCTGCCCCTATGGCCAGGTATGACCCAAGAAGTAGTGGTCAGAATAGCAGAGCAGGTTAGCTTAGTGATGCATACTTCCTAGAGCTTACTGCGTTTCTTACAATGAGTTGAAGCAATCCTCGCGGCTGTTCGTCATCCCGGAAAACCCACTAAAGTCAAGTGAATTTATTTTCGCATCGACCATTTTTCGGCAGCCCTTAAAGTGCCTGTAAGCGTACAGCAAGCCTTGAGCCGTTCAGGTCGTGAAAAGTATTTTCAAGGTAATTGAACTACTTTTGCTACTGAATTTGAACAACGCTCCTCTCACTTCTCACTGGTTAGTTAAGATTAAGCAACTCTATTGCTGCTATGGCTTAAGCCACCCAGCTAACTTAATTAATCCCAAGAATTATTGAGTACAAAACGTTAATAAACTGCTAATTATTGCTTTTGTTACTGTGCTCCGCGCGCTGGAAGAAACGCAGTGAGCCGCGGTAATCAAACCCCATACTAAGTTTTTGCTCCGTTGGATTGAGTGAGTTATGGCGTCATCGCAACTAAGTAAAGCCGTTTGTGCCTCGTATCCTCGGGCCTACTTATAAGCAGGTTATGTTGGATTTTAGCTGGTTTACCTTCGGCTTTTACTTACTACTACTTACTATTCCGGCTTGGCTTAAGCCGCTCTGAAAAATTTATATTTAGCCTCCTCTAGCTACAATAATCTCAAAATCATAACACTTAGTAATTCTTACATGAAAGTTGTCATTCTCGCGGGCGGATTAGGTACTCGTCTATCCGAAGAAACTGTGCTCAAGCCTAAGCCAATGGTGGAGATTGGCGATATGCCCATCTTGTGGCATATTATGAAAATTTATTCCTCGCATGGGTTCAACGACTTTGTTATCTGCCTGGGCTATAAGGGGTACGTTATCAAGGAGTATTTTGCTAACTATTTTCTGCACAAGTCAGACGTTACTATCAACCTAAAAGAAAATAAATTACAGGTACACGATTCGTTCGCCGAGCCCTGGAATATTACCCTGGTAGATACCGGCCTCGAAACGATGACTGGCGGCCGCCTCAAGCGGGTGGAGAAGCATTTGAACGGTGAGCCGTTTTTGCTAACTTATGGCGATGGCGTTTCTGACGTGAATATTAGCGAAGAAGTGGAGTTTCACAAGCAGCATGGCTTGCTTTGCACAGTTACGGCGGTGCAGCCTAGCGGCCGCTTTGGAGCCCTCGACCTCGGGCCGGAAAATACTATTCGCTCCTTCATGGAGAAGCCTAAGGGCGACGGGGCCTGGATTAACGGGGGCTTCTTTGTCTGCGAGCCGGGGGTGCTTAACTATATCAAGGAGGGTGACGCCACTATCTGGGAGCGCGGACCGATGGAGGGCATTGCGCACGCCGGGCAAATGAATGCCTACAAGCACCATGGTTTTTGGAAGCCGATGGATACCCTGCGCGACAAGGTGGAGCTCGATAGTGCTTGGCGGTCCGGCGAAGCTGCCTGGAAAACGTGGTAGTCAGGAGTACCTTTTTGAGTAGTAACCGGTAATTTATATGACTGACTTTAACGCGGAGTTTCGCGCTATTTACGCTGGCAAGCGGGTATTCCTTACTGGGCATACTGGCTTCAAGGGAGCCTGGCTGCTGGCTTGGCTGCACGAGCTGGGGGCTACGGTGCGGGGCTATGCCTTGGCTCCGCAGACTACCCCCAGTCTATACGAGGTTATTGGGGGCGATGCGCTGTGCGAGAAGTCAGTTATTGCTGACCTGCGGCAGCGCGACATGCTGGCCCAGGAAGTGCTGGATTTTCAGCCCGACTTTGTATTTCACCTGGCGGCCCAGCCGCTGGTGCGGCTGTCGTATGATATTCCGGCCGAAACGTTCGAGGTAAATGCCTTGGGTACCGCGTATATGCTGGAGGCGGTGCGTCAGCTTGAAAAGCCTTGTATAATCGTCCTCATTACCACCGACAAGGTGTATGAGAACAAAGAGTGGGTGTATCCCTACCGCGAAACCGACCGCCTGGGTGGCTACGACCCGTACAGCGCCAGCAAAGCCTGTACCGAGCTGGTTATCAATTCTTACGTGCAATCGTTTTTCAATAAAACTGATTACGCCCGGCATCAGAAAGCCATCGCGGTAGGCCGGGCCGGTAACGTAATCGGTGGGGGCGACTGGGCGCTCGACCGCATTGTGCCCGACATTGTGCGGGCGGTGCAAGCTGGCCAGCCGGTGCAGCTGCGCAACCCCGCCGCCGTGCGCCCCTGGCAGCACGTGCTGGAGCCCCTGGGAGGCTACCTGCTGCTGGGGGCCCGCCTCAACCAGGATGCTGCCCGCTACGCCGGGGCCTGGAACTTTGGCCCGCACCTCGACGATGCGCTGCCCGTAGCCACACTGGCCGACGTAGCCCTGCGCGCTTGGGGCACCGGCACCTTCGAAACCCCCAGCCTAAGCAACCAACCCCACGAAGCTGGCTTGCTCAAGCTCGATATCAGCAAGGCCATCAATGAGTTGGGCTGGCAGCCGCGCTACAATGCGGCCAGCGCCATTGGCCGCACTATTGCCTGGTATAAGGCGCAGGGCGAAGGCCAGGATGCCGCCGCGCTGGTAAAGGCCGACATTATGGCGTATACTGGCACGGGCCAGCTCGCATGAGTCAGGGACGGGTATTGTTGACTGGGTCCAGTGGCTTCATTGGCTCGCATCTGGCCGAAGCACTGCTGGCCGCGGGCTACGAGGTGCTGGCTCTGCGCCGGGGCAGCACCAGTCTGCACCGCATAGCCGGGCTCACCGGCCCGCTCAGTTGGGCTAATACGGATGAGGCCGCCTGGGAAAAGCAGGTTCTAGTCTGGCAGCCTGAGTACTTGGTGCATTCAGCTTGGCTGGGTGTAAGCGCCAGCCAACGCGACGACTGGGACAGCCAGCTCACCAACCTAGAGTTTACGATGAAGCTGCTGCAACTATTGGCCGCCGGACCGGCTAAGCAGGTAGTGGCGCTTGGCTCACAGGCTGAGTACGGCAATTTCCATGGCCGTATCGCCGAGACGGACCCAGCCAACCCTACCACAGCCTACGGGGCCGTGAAGCTGGCGACGCTGGACGTGCTGCGGGCGTTCTGCCAGGCGCACAGCCTGACTTGGCACTGGCTGCGGGTATTTGCCGTTTTCGGGCCGCGGGAAGATGCGCACTGGTTTGTTTCACACGTTGTTACGAAATTGCTCAGCGGCCAGCAACTCGACCTGACCGCCTGTGAGCAGCGCTACGACTACACCTACGTGCGCGACTTGGCGCGGGCCGTAGTGAGCGTGCTGGGCGCCGAAGCAAGCAGTAGTGGCCTATATAATATCTCGGCTAATACCGCGCTGCCGCTCAAGGACCTGGTGCAGACTGCGCAGGCCCTGACCCAATCCAATTCCGAAATAAAATACGGTGTTTTGCCCTACCGCCCCGGCCAGGTAATGCACCTGGAGGGGAACGCTGACCAATTCACACGTGTATTCGGGCCGGTAGCCACCACGCCCCTGCCCCAGGCGCTCGCCGAAACGATTAACTTTGTGGCCAGTTCTGTTTAACTATTTAGCTAGTATATTTTTTTATGAAAGCATCTGATTACATCGCTTACTTTCTGGAAGCGCAAGGGGTTAAAACTGTTTTTGAAATGTCGGGCGGCATGATTACCCACATGCTCGACTCCATGCATCAGCTCACGAAAATCGACATCGTGAGCATGCACCACGAGCAGTCGGCCTCGTTTGCCGCTGATGCCTACGCCCGCGCTACGGGCGTGCCGGGCGTGGCGTTGGCTACCAGCGGCCCCGGTGCTACCAACATGCTCACCGGCATTGCTTCGTGCTATTTCGACTCGGTGCCGGGCGTGTTCATCACGGGCCAAGTCAATACGTTTGAATTAAAAGCCGACCGGCCCATCCGCCAGCTAGGCTTTCAGGAAACCGATATTGCCAGCATGGCGCGGCCCGTGTGCAAAGCCTGCTTTGAAGTTCACGACGGAGCCGACCTCCCACAAGCCCTCGAAGACGCCTTCCGCATTGCCCTCAGCGACCGCCCCGGCCCGGTGCTGATTGATATTCCCATGAATATTCAGCGGGTGGATATACCAGCACCCGCGGCTTTCGTGCGGGTAGCGCGCGAGCGCATGCCGCACGAGCTAACGCCCGCCGTATACGAAGAGCTGGCGCAAGCCCTATCGGAGGCCAAGCGGCCGCTGATTCTGGTGGGCCGTGGCGTGCGGGCTGCTTTCGTCACCGAGGCATTCCGGCGCTTTGTGCACCTGGTGCAGGTGCCGGTAGTGTCGTCGCTGCTGGCCGTGGATGCCATGCCCTACGAAGACCCGTTGCGCGTGGGCTACATTGGCTCGTATGGCAACCGTTGGGCCAATAAAGCGCTCGGCGAGTCTGATTTTCTGCTGGTGCTGGGCGCTCGCCTCGACATTCGGCAGACGGGGGCTGACACGGCTTACTTTAAAGAAGGCCGTACCATTTACCACGTCGATTGCGACGCGGGCGAAATCAATAACCGTGTGCTGGGCTGCCGCCCGGTAGTGGCCGATTTGGCCGATTTTTTCGAGTTGGCTTTCCGCTCGTACAAAGCCGATGATTTTGGGCCCCGGCCCGAATGGCAGACCACCCTGCGCGACCTGCAAACCGAATGGGCCGATACTAAGGAGCAGCCGGGCATCACGGGCATCAACCCCAATGAGTTTATGCACAGTCTCTCGCGGGGCGCCGGCCAGCAGGCCGCCGGCTACGTAGCCGACGTAGGCAACCACCAGCAGTGGGCTGCCCAAAGCCTGGAACTGGGTCCCAAGCAGGTGTTTCTGACCTCGGCGGGCCTGGGTAGCATGGGATATGCCCTGCCTGCCGCGCTGGGCTTATGCTTTGGCACCAACCGGCAGCCGGTAGTGATGATTTCGGGCGATGGTGGCTTCCAGATGAATATTCAGGAGCTGCAAACCATCGCGCACCACAAATTGCCTATTAAGCTGGTAGTTATCAACAACAACTGCCTAGGCATGATTCGGCAGTTCCAGGATTCGTACTTCGAAGGCCGTCACCAAAGCACGGTGTGGGGGTACAGCGCCCCTGACTTTACCAAAGTAGCGTCGGCCTATGGCATTGCCGCTCGCACCGTGGCGGAGGCTGATATTGATAGCCTCGATGCCGCTGCGGCCTGGCTCTGGCAAAACCCCGGTGAGCCTGCTCTGCTGCAAGTAATGGTCGCCTCCGATGTGAACTGCTATCCCAAGTTGGCATTTGGGCGACCCATTACCGAAATGGAGCCCTTCGCCAAGCCCCTGGAAATGGAAGGTACCTGAGTTGAAACGGCGTATTCTATTAAGAAAGCTTATCTTTGACTTCTATTAACGCGATTAAAATCCATGCTTAAGACTGACCAGAAATACAAGAATATTAACAGCGAGCTTGAGGGGCAGCTTCAAGAGGCTATCCGTCCCAACGTTACTAAAACCATCGTGCCCGGCCAGGACTATATTCCGGTAACTGGCAAAGTACTCGATGTGGAAGACCTGATGTATGGGGTCGATGCTACCATCGACGGTTGGCTGACCACGGGCCGCTTCGGTCCTAAATTCGAGCAAAAGCTGGCCAAATGGTTTGGCTGCAAATCTTCGTTGGTTGTCAACTCAGGTTCGTCAGCTAACTTGGTAGCATTTTACGCCCTGACTTCGCCTAAGCTCGGTGACCGCGCCATTAAGCCGGGTGATGAGATAATTACGGTTGCGGCTGGTTTTCCGACCACGGTAAACCCCATGATTCAGTTCGGCTGCGTGCCGGTGTTCATTGATATTGATATTCCAACCTATAATATCAAGGCTGAGCTGATTGAGCAAGCGGTTACTTCTAAAACCAAGGCCATTATGATGGCCCACACGCTGGGCAATCCCTTCAACCTGGACGAGGTGATGCGCGTGGCCAAGAAGTATAATCTATGGGTGATTGAGGATGACTGCGACTCCTTGGGCGCTACTTATAACGGCCAGAAAACTGGCACGTTCGGTGACTTGGCTACGCTGTCATTTTACCCTGCTCACCACATTACGATGGGCGAGGGGGGCGCGGTGCTCATCAACAATATCCGTCTCAAGATGCTGGCCGAAAGCTTCCGCGACTGGGGCCGGGACTGCTACTGCGAGCCGGGCAAAGACAACACCTGCAACAAGCGTTTCTGCTGGCAGCTGGGCGAGCTGCCCTACGGCTACGACCACAAGTATACGTATTCGCACATCGGCTTTAACCTGAAAGTGACGGACATGCAGGCCGCCATCGGTCTGAGCCAGCTCAACAAGGCCGACTACTTTGTGCAGCGCCGCCGCGAAAACCATGCTATGCTGTATAGCAAGATGAAGCAGTTTGAGGAGCACTTCATTTTGCCCGAAGCTACGCCTAACTCAAACCCAAGCTGGTTTGGTTTCCTGCTCACCCTGCGCGATAACAGCCCCATCGTGCGCCAAGAGTTGGTAGAGCATCTAGAAAACCACAAAATCGGTACGCGCCTGCTATTTGCGGGCAACTTGCTGCGGCAGCCCGCCTACATTGGCATTGAGCACCGTGTGGTTGGCGACCTCAGCAACACCGATACGGTGATGAATCGCTCGTTCTGGCTAGGGGTGTGGCCCGGCTTGCAGGAAGAGCATTATGACTACATGGTAGAAGTCATCAAAGATTTCCTAGCTAAAAACGCCTAAGTGTATAAAGTGCTATCAGTACAAATACGCGCATTATTTACGTAAGTTAATTTAATTCTGCACCGGTCCTGTTGCTGTAAACAGGGCCGGTGTCGAACTTTAAAGTATTTAACAAGCCTATCCGCTTTAAGTAGAATTTGTTATTTAATGAGCGCTAGGGTAGAGCTTTGTAATAGGGTTCATTACACCAATTACTTTACGGCTGATAGCTAAAGAAATATGCTCTTGAGCTCAGGGTACATTGTGTTGTTACGTAGCTGCCTTAAGGCAAATTGATTTAGTTATGGATGCTGGAATTGTAACATATTCACTTCGAAGTATAGCCTACTATTTAGACGCGAAGCAAAAGCGACAAGCAGTCGGCCAGATGGCATTGCTTCTTTTTTCTTCGTTGCTCGATGTAATTGGATTGGCTGCTTTAGTTCCGGTATTGCTAGTAGCAGTAGAACCCGGTGCAGTACAAAAAAGCAAATACTTCTCTTGGATTTATCAACAATTACACTTTACTTCAGAACGCAATTTTCTGTTAGTGCTCATTGCAGTTGTATTTGCGTTCTTTATCCTAAAGAATGCATTTTCGTTATGGGTCAATTACCTGCAGGCTGTTTTCACGGCTCAGATAGGCCAAAACATAGCAGAATCTCAGCTGAATAAGTATTTGAATTTTCCTTATTGGCATTTTAACGACTTAGGGTCAGCCCAATTAATAAATAGTTCGCTGGCAGTTCCAGGAGCTTACGTCGGCAGTATTCTGCGACCCATATTTGCCTTTTTTTCTGAAGCCAGCATAATCATTGTTATTGTACTCGGTATTTTACTATACAATCCATTACTGTTTGGTATTTTAGTCGTTGTACTGGTTCCAAGCACTATGCTCACGTACCACTTATTACGGTCACGAGCTCAGAGAATAGGTAATATGTCGAATCAGCTACGGCCTATTTCGATAGGGCTGATGTCAGATATTTTCAATGGGTTTGTAGAGCTTCGCTTGGCGGGTAAACATCCGCTGTTTAAAAAACGGGTTTTCGTTAATCAAGAGAAGCTTCAGCATCTTGATGCGGAAGGGTATTTATATACGCTAGTGCCTGTTAGGGCCCTAGAAGTAATTGCCATCTTGGGTATCCTTACTATTTTCATGTATGCCCTGCTAGTGTCTAGCGCTAATAATAGCTTACTGAGTTTAGTTAGTTTATTTGCCGCCGCCGCCTACCGGCTTATGCCATCTATCAACCGTATTTTGACGGCGCTGGTGCAATTAAAGCAGGGGCAATATACCATAGATGACCTGCAGGCCTTCCGCACGACTGACTATCAAGAGCCGATGCATCCGATGCAGCAGCCCTTGGAGTTTACCCAGTCGCTGGTGCTGGAGCACGTAAGCTATACATTTCCCGGCGCTGATAAACCCGCCTTGAATGATGTATCGCTTACGATTCGCAAGGGCGAAAAAATTGGTTTTGTCGGTAGTTCTGGTTCTGGCAAAACGACCCTCATGAATGTGCTGCTGCGCTTTTATACTGAGCAGCAAGGCCATATTCTGGTAGATGGCGAGCCTCTTACGCCAAGTAATATCGAAGCCTGGCACCGAACCATTGGCTATGTGAAGCAGGATACCTTTCTAATGGAAACATCTATCCGCTCAAACATCACCCTAGGTGACGAAAACGTAGACGAGCAGCGCTTGGCCTACGCTGTGCGGCAAGCCTCGCTCGATGGCTTTGTGTCCGGGTTAGACGATGGCTTGGATACCCTTATTGGGGAGCGGGGTTCAAAATTATCGGGTGGGCAGCGGCAGCGCATTGGCATTGCCCGAGCATTGTATAAAAATACGAAACTGCTTATTCTGGACGAAGCTACGTCGGCGCTAGATAATGAAACGGAACGTGAAGTGAACGAAGCAATTGCCAGCTTGGGCGACACTGAAATCACCATTTTGCTCATTGCTCACCGCATTACTACCCTCAAAGGCTGCGACCGCATTTATGAGTTGAACCAAGGTGAGGTGATTGCACAACACGACTATAAGCAGCTGCTAGAGCGTATCTAATAGGTTGTTGGTGAATTAAAAACGATAGTACTACTTATGCTGGCTTCCCTGAAAAAGGTTTCTAACACTGTGTTGGCCAAAATATCAAAAAGCCTGCCAGAATGGAACGAAGACGAAGCTATTCCGATGGTGCCAGCGTTGCGGGCGCAGCAGTACAAACTGCCGGTCAATATCAAAGATTTGCCCACCAACTTAGCTGCTCACTACGTAGCCTTAGCAACCGGCGCTCCCGAAACGCTACCGGCACTGAATATTTACATTGTCAAAAATGCAAACGTGTCGTTTATAGGAGCGCCGTTTAAAAACCTACAATTGTTTCGGCCTGATATGTCGCCTTATACCGACGGATATTTTAGGAACAATTATTTGCTGATGCAGTGGCTAGCTCCTAAGCAGCGTGTAAAGCGCTTGGCCAAAGCGGCGCTGATGCATGACATTTGGGCGGCGCAGAACTATTACCATTGGTTAGTCGAGTCATTGCCCCGGCTGCTAATGCTCCGTAAAGCATTTCCGGATATTGAGATTCTTCTGCCTACACCCACGCCAGCATTTATTAAAGAAACGCTGGCGTTACTAAACTTTACAAAGTTTATTCCAATAGCAGAAGGCGAGTTTTTTAAGATTGATTCCCTGATTATTCCACAAAAACTGCCCTTTCTGGACCTGCAACTAGAAGATGCTGCTACCGAAAAACACGAGTTCGGCCTCCAAGCGGTGCGGGAAAAACTATTGCACAACCTGCCTAAGACTACCCATACGGCGCCACACCGCCGCGTATATGTCTCGCGGGCTCACCAACCATTTCGCCGGGTGCGTAATGAGGAAGAAATAAAAGATGTTTTACGAAAGTATGATTTCGAGACTTTTTATTTCGAAGAACTAAGCTTTGCGCAACAAGTAGATTTGATGCAGGAGACGGCTGTGCTTGTTGGTTTGCATGGGGCTAATCTTACGAATCTAATGTTTATGCAACCCGGTACAAAAATCGTAGAGTTGATGAATATTGATTCTGGTCGATTGCTGTTCTATTTTTTTATGTCTTCTTATTTCAGCCTCGATTATTATTGCATGCCTTGCAATTCAGTTGATGAGATTACCACCAATCAAACTGATGTAGCTATTGATGCGCGAGGGTTTGCCAATCTATTGTCTTCGATTTTTGAGGATGCAGGTAGCATCTAGCCTGCAAATAATAGTTTCTATAAACATAATACATTTAATAATCAACCACGTAGTAAATAACAACGCCGGGCGGGCGTTTTGCTTAAACCTACTATATGCTTCGTACTGTACCGATTCGTATTGGCTGCGGAGTACTTCTGCTATGGATAACCGCCTGCTAACTATTGCTATACCAACTTATAACCGAGCGGCGCTTCTCGATAAGTGTCTGGCGGCTATTGCGACGCAATTTGCTACTGTTGCTACGCAAGTTGAGGTGCTTATTTCTAATAATGCCGCAACGGACCACACCCGGGATATAGCCGAAAAATACCGCACCATATTTCCGCTGTTTCGGTACCAGGAAAACGAAACTAATATTGGGCCCGACCTTAACATTGCCAAATGCTTTGAACTAGCCGAGACTAAGTATGTCTGGATTTTTTCGGATGATGATATCCTGCTGCCCGGCACCCTAGCTCCCATTGTACAAATCTTGGCGTCTAATGAGTTAGGAGTGCTGTATGTAACTCCGACTTGGTACGTCAAAGAAATTGCTGATGCTACTATTCCAAATGAGCCATTTACGTGCCGAGTATATGACGACCAGTTGGAGTTTTTAGCGCAGGTGCATTATTGGGTTACATTCATAACGGGCAATATTGTCAATAAAAGCTTGATAGATGGGCTGCCTATCATTTATCAGTTTAAGGGCACGAATCTTATGCAACTAGGCTGGACGATACCGGCCATTTTCAAGGCGCAGCACAATGCGAAGGTATCCAGCCTAGTAGTACTGGGCCGGGCACCAGAAGGAATTGAATACCGCTTTTTTAAGGTATTCAGTCTTAATTTAAATGCAATTCTTTTCAGTTTAATAAAAGGGGGCTTCATACCACCCGCCGCTCGGGATATTATCAATCGAAAGTTAATAACTGATTTCTTCCCGCCTTCCCTAGTTGCTGGCCGTAAGTCTTCGCCTACTGAGAAGCCGTTTGTTACATTATTTCAAGCCTTCAAAAGCTATCCCGAATTTTGGCGAGTGTTAGCTCCGGCCTTCGTAAAGCCCTATTATGCCGGGCCGGTAGCAAAAATGAAGCAACGCGTAAAACAGCTAATACTGCGCAGCTTTGCCAAACTCAGTAGTGCTACAGCGAATGCCAAAGCTCAAGCTAGTGCAGCACAGCTACGGGCCTTCGGTGTTAATTCGCAACTGCCTACGCAACACGTAATTAGTGGTCCGCAGTATATTAGCATTGGGCGGCGGTTTCGGGCACTTGATAATTTGCGTATTGAGGTGCATACACCGGCTGCCGGGGACGAAGCTGCTCCGCAAGTAGTTATTGGCGATGATGTGCAGATAGGGTATGATTGCCATATCAGCTGTCTTACGCAGGTGGTGATTGGCAATGCGGTGCATATCGGCAACCGAGTATCCATTAGTGATAATACGCCTGACGACCGAGCCTCGGTCCGCCGCCTGCGCCCAGCCAGCCGCGACTTGGTGGCGCTGGGTTCTATTACCATCGGCGACAACGTGTTGATTGAAGATGGTGCAATTGTTTGCTCGGGAGTGCAAATTGGGGAATTTGCTATTATAAAAGCTGGAACTGTTGTAAACTACGATGTGGCGGCGCACACAGTACTAACGAGTAAGCCAACTCAGGAAATTGATAGCCTATTGGCACAGGAGCAAATCAAATTCCGAAAATAGTTTAATCGTCGCATTTTATAAAAAGGATAAAGCCTGATGGAACCAACGCAACCGGCAACTGACCACGGCGATTTGCCTTTTTTGACAATTGCCATCCCAACCTATAACCGAGCAGCGCTGCTGGAGCAGTGCTTGCAGCGGCTGCTGCCGCAGGTACAGGCTGCCAGCGTTTCAATAGAGTTTATTATTTCCAATAATGCCTCTACCGATGCTACCAAAACTGTGGCTGCGGCCTATGCGCCGCGCTTCAATCAGTTTCGCTATGTAGAGAATGAAATTAATATTGGGGCCGATGGTAACATTGCACAAGCCTTTCGGCTGGCGACAGGGCAGTACGTCTGGGTATTTTCGGATGACGACGTGATACTGCCTGGTTATTTGAATGATATCATCAAGCTGCTACAGCGCGAGCAGCCGGGATTGGTGCATTTGTCGAGCGTGTGGCATACCGGCTCGGTAGTGCCTGAGTATGCACAGAAGCCATTTGAGGCAACTATTTATACCGATGGAGTGGAATTTATGCGGCAGGTACATCACTGGGCTACGTTTATCACGGCTAACATCATTAAAAAGCCGCTGGTGGCCGATTTGCCGCTGACATATGCGTTCCACGCTACTAACCTAGTGCAACTGGGTTGGACGCTGCCAGTAGTATTCAAAGCCTCCCAAAATGTGATAGTTAATACGCCTGTAATCGCCGCCAAAAGCGAAAGTTCAGGTGATTATCGGGCGTTTCAGACGTTTGCTACCAACTTTAATATGATTTTAGGTCGGCTGGTGCAGGCAAAGGAAATGCCCGCCGAAGTCCGGCATATTATCAATGTGACGATGCTGGGTAGTGAATTCCCGCGGCTTCTATATGCCACTGATTTTGGCCGGAAAGCTAAGTACGCAAACGAACCAGTTTTTCAAACCTTGTTTACTAATTATTGGCAATACCCTGCTTTTTGGCGGAATATTGTAGTTGCTTATTTAAAGCTGCCGGTTCGCCCAGCTTGGAACTGGACTAAAAACCTATTGAAGCCTATGGCTAATCCGGTTAAATAATTAATTTATATGAGGTAATTATTCGGCCACGATAGGGAAGGGGGTTTGCTGACACTAGCACCAATCAATCGCCTACTTCGTTTCGGCAATCTGCTAAAATTTACGTTATGTTACCTTCTGCACCCAGCACTGGCATTACGGTGCTTATCTGTACCTATAATGGGGCGGCAGTATTGCCGCCCACGCTCCAGCATCTGGCCGCCCAGAAGATGCCAGCTGGCCTGAATTGGGAAGTACTGCTGGTAAGCAATGCCTCGACCGACGATACCCTGACGATGGCCCCCCGGCTGTGGGCCGAGCTAGGCGCTCCAGCCCCATTGCGCGTGCTCAATGAGCCGCGTCCTGGCAAGCACTATGCCTTGCCGCTGGGTTTCGCAGCAGCGTATTACCCTTACATCTGTATTGTAGATGATGATAATTGGCTATTGCCTGATTACTTGCGCATTGCGTTAGAAATAATTGAAAATAACCCGGAGATTGGGGCGCTGGGCGGTGTGCCGGAGGCGGTATGTGAGGTAACGCCACCAGCGTGGTTTGAAGAATTTTCGGGGCACTACGCCATTGGGGCAGCGGCCCCGCGGGCGGGTGATGTCACTTTGACGCAGGGATTTCTGGCGGGGGCTGGCTGCGTTATCCGGCAGGCAGCGTGGCAGCAGGTGATGGCCGCTGATTTTGAAACGTTGCTGGTGAAGTATCCGGGCGGGCGGGTATCGGGCGATGACATAGAGGAGTGCTACGCGATGCGGCTAGCAGGCTATCGCATCTGGTTTGATGACCGACTGCGGCTGAAGCATTTTGTGTCGGCCAAAAAGCTAACCTGGACCTATTTATACAGCCTATACCGTAGCAGCGCAGGGGCCGAGGTGGACCTGAGCCCTTATCGGCACTACCTAAGCGGCAATGCGGAGATAAAGCCCCTGGTCTGGCTGCGCGATGCAGTATACAGCGTGCGTTATTATGCGCAGTATAAGCTACGGGCCATCCGGTCGGGGCACTGGGGCTCAGCAGTCAATGCCGTTGGTAACCAAGATGTATTGAAGGCTGAGTTTTATTGGCTGACTATCTGGTACTACCTCCGCAAGCAATTGATGGGCGACCAGAGCTACAAATGGGTAAAGCAATTTAAGCGCCGGCTAGAGGCGCAGTTGGCGGCAAGCGAGCAGCCGGCGACGGTCTAGGCAGTTGTGGCAAATCCGTGATAAAACGCTTGAAAAAATTTACCGATTCCTGCCAGATTTACTATTTAATCACCCAATGGCTAACTCAGCCGGAATTACACTTCTCATCTGCACCCACAATGGCGCGGCGCGGCTACCCGAAACTCTGCGTTACGCCGCCGCCCAGCAAGTGCCGCCCGGCGTGGGGTGGGAAGTGCTGGTGGTGAGCAATGCCAGCACCGACGACACCCTGGCTGCGGCCCCGCGCCTGTGGGGCGGGCTGAGGGCACCCGTTCCGCTGCGCGTACTCAATGAGCCCAAGCCGGGTAAGGAAAATGCGCTCATCCAAGGGTTTGCCGCCGCGGCTTACCCCTACGTGGCGATAGTAGATGATGATAATTGGTTGGCGCCCGACTATATAGCGCAGGCTGTAGCTACAATGGAGCAACACCCCGAAATCGGCGTGCTGGGAGCCAATGCCGAAGGTGCATTTGAAGTGGTACCGCCCGTGTGGTTCAAGCAGTTTGAGGCGGTGTATGCGGTGGGGACTCCGGCGGTGCCACCGGGGCCGCTGCGACAGGCGGGGGCCTACGTGGCAGGGGCAGGCTCTGTGGTGCGCCTCGCGGGCTGGCAGCAACTGCTAGCGGCAGGTTTTGCCTTCACTACCTCGGCGCAGCGCGGAGCGGTGCTCTCAGGAGCTGAAGACTTGGAACTGGGCAATGCCTTGCGTCTGGCTGGCTACGAGCTGTGGTATAATGAGCACTTACGATTCCGGCACTATATGTATAAGGAACGGCTGAACTGGGCCTATCTGCGGCGTATTGGGCGCAGTACGGCCTCGTCGGGCATGGCTAGCATTGTGTATTATTTTTTGCTTCGGGAGCCCTCTCTCACGGCTGCCGAGTTCAGCCAGCGCTACTACCGCTGGTTGGCCTGGCAAGCGAAGGAGCTGGTACGGCAGCCTAAAAACCTGCTCACGTACTTGTTTCACCGCCACGATGATACGCACCCCGAAACCTTCGAGGTGATGCGGCAGTTGCACCGCCTTCGTGGGGCGCTTACGGGCCACGCCGAAGCGCTCCGTATCTTTGGCATTGTGAAGGCGCTTCAACAGCGGCTGCTGGCCAGCCCCGTTGCGGTGGGGGTGGGCCCAGCCGCTTTGCCGCCTCGCCCCACTGCCTACCCTTGAATATGTCGCCGTCGTTGCCACTGGTTTCCGTTGTTTTACCTGTTTACAATGCCGGCCCATATTTGGGCGAAGCGATTGAAAGCATTCTGAACCAGACCCTCCGTGAACTAGAGCTGCTGGTGGTAGATGATTGTTCGACCGACGACAGCTTGGCCGTGGCCCGGCGCTATGAAGCCGCGGATGCTCGCGTGCGGGTGCTAGCTAGCCCCGAAAACCTAGGCCGTTCCTTTGTAGACAACTGGGGACAGGACCAAGCCCGCGCTCCTTACATCGCCAAGATGGATGCCGACGATATAGCCCTGCCGCACCGCCTGCAAACTCAGTACGATTTCCTGGAGAGTCATCCTGAAGTGGCCCTTACCAGCAGTTGGCTCCAGACATTTGGCACGAGCAGTACTGTATTTGCTTACCCGGCCGGGGCAGAGGAAATTCGCAGCTTTATGCTGTTCAACATGCCCGTAGGCAACCCCACCGCCTTTTTTCGGCGCTCGCTTATCACTGAAAAAAACCTGCGTTACGACGAGGAAATCAAGGAAACGTTCGGCGAAGACTACGAGTGGGTGGCACGGGTGGTGCAGGTAGCCCGCATCGAGAACCAGCCTCAAATATTGCTTAACTACCGCACGTTTCCGCCCAGCATTAAGGCCGATTTCCACGCCAAGCGCACCGCGAAGTCCAACCAAATTCGGGAGCGAGTGTTGCGGCAGGCGGGCTTCACGTTCAGCCCCCGGCAGTTGCACGTGCACAATACCATTGCCCATTATCCCTTCACTTTAGGAGACATTACGCTATCTGAAGCCCACGACTGGCTGCTGGACGTGGCCGCGCAAAACCAGCAGTTAGGCTACACTGAAACCGCAGCCATGCGCCGCATATTGGCCGAGCGCTGGTTCTGGACCTGCTATCACAATCCCGCTAATACTACTAATAACCGCCGTGCTTATTACCGCGGCGCTTTGAGCCGCGATTATCAGCCTTCGCAGGCTTTGCAGGCCCGCTTCTGGGCGAAAAATTCGGTGTTTTGGAAAGTTATAAAGTGGCTGCGAGGGTAATATGTAGAGGCGTTGGTGCCAACGGTGGGCGGGGCTTCATAACCATCTAGGTTTTTCTGCTGAATATCTACTGAATAGAGGAAATGGCCAGCATATAAAAATTAGTCAATATAATCGTTTTATTTCTTTGAAAACTACTTCTCCTAAACGCATTCTAATGCTTATCCCACAGCTCAGCTTCGGCGGGGCTGAGCGCGTATTTCATGACCAAGCCCGCGAGTTTACCAAAGCTGGCCACCACGTAATGGAGTGCGTTTTTCAAACCCGCACCCACAAGGTGGCTTTTGAAACTGTTAATCCGCTTATTGTGCTCGATGCGCCCGATGCTACAGACTCGCTGGTGAGCAAGGCTACCGCCCTTAGCCGGCGGGTGGCGCAACTGCGGAAGCTTAAAAAGGATTTGCAGATAGATGTGTGCATTAGCCACTTGGAGGGTGCCGATTACGTTAATATTCTGAGTAAAGGTTCCGAGCAAGTAATACTCTGTATTCATAATTCTAAGCAGCATGACCCGAATTACCGGGGCAGTATGGGTTGGGTGCGCCGGCGGCTGCTGATGCCCGTGCTTTATCGGCGAGCCGACCGGCTCGTAACCGTGAGCCGCGACCTGCGCCAGGAAATGATAGAGTATCTGCGCCTTGACCCGGCCAAAATAACAGTAATCAATAATTTTATTAACTCGGCGCAGGTCTTGCAAAAGGCCGCTGAGCCAATTACAGATGCGGCTGAGCTAGCCTTTTTTGCGGGCGGACCGGTATTGCTAGGAGTAAGTCGCCTCGACCCGGAGAAGAATACGCCCGTTATGATTCCCATCTTGGACCAACTGCGCCGGCAGGGTCCCGCCCAACCTCGCTTACTGCTGCTAGGCGATGGCAGCCTGCGCGAGCAGCTGGTAGCCGAGGCGCGCCGTCGGGGCCTGCCCGTGTGGGACGGCGTGGGCCAAACCCACGATGCGGCCCTGCCTGAATGTGCAGTAGTGCTGCTGGGTTTCCGGCCCAATCCATTTCAGTACATGCGGCAGGCTGCGGCCGTTGTGCTACCCTCGCTCATGGAAGGATTTCCGATGAATATATGTGAGGCGCTGACTTGCGGCATCCCGATGGTCAGCGCCGACTGCGCCACTGGCCCGCGCGAAATACTGGCCCCCACTACCCCGGCTACGCAGTATGCAGTCGGCCCCGAGTGGGCCGATTTTGGGCTGCTGTTACCCGTGCCTCGGCCCGGCACTCCCGGCTACGAAGCTGATTTGGCGGCTTGGGTCGAGGGTCTGGGCAAACTACTGAACGACCCCATCAGCCGGCAGCATTACCATGAGCAGGCGCTAGTGCGGGCCGCCAACTTCGGAGCTGCGCCCGCAATAGCTCGCTGGGAAGTGCTGCTGCAAGATAAAAAAGCTGTGCTATGAAAACGCGCTCCGTAATCGTATATGTGTATAATAGCGCCGACGACCCGCTATTCAAAGGCAACTTGCTGCCGCTGCTGATGCAGATGAGCAGCCGGCAGCTCGACCTGCGCTTCGAGTTGATTACCTACGAGCAGGTGCAATACCCGCTCACGGCGCAGCAGCGAGCCGAGCGACAGCGTGAGTGGGCTGCCGCTAACATCAATTGGCATCCGCTCACGTGGCACTCGGGCAGTATGAAGCTGCTAAAAAAAACGTATGACCTGACGGTGGGACTGCTGCTATGCGCCAAGCTACGGCTGGCTGGGGCCCAGAGTATTCTGGCTATGTGCACGGTGGCCGGCTCTTTCGCTTTTATCATTGCTAAAATACTGGGATTGCGCTACTTCGGCTATCAATACGAGCCGCACAGCGAGTTTATGCGCGATTGTGGCGTCTGGCCCGAACAAAGTTTGGCTTACCGGGGCTTGCACTACGTGGAGGGACTAGTGGGCCGCCACGCAGATATTCTTTCTACGGGTACCTCGCACATGATTGACCGGCTGGAGGCTTGGCATTCGCCCGCCCGCGCCTACCGCCTACCCACTGGCGTTGATGAAACCCGGTTTCAATTTACGGCCGAAGGCCGCGCGCGGGTGCGGGCCCGCCACCACCTGCCCGCCGACCAGCCAGTGGTGTTGTACCTGGGCAAGTTTGGCGACCTCTACTACGACCACGAAGTGGCGGAGCTTTTTCGGGCTTTGCTTGATAAACTGCCAAACCTGCACTTCTTGGTTGCCACTCCTGACCCACCCGCCCGCATTGCTGCCATGATGGGGCAGGCAGGCCTGCCGCCCGAGCGCGTAACCATCACGCGCAGTGCGTACGAGGAAGTACCTGCCTACATTTCAGCCGCCGACTTCGGTATTGTGGCCGTGCCGCCGCTGCCTTCCCAACGATTTCGCTCACCCATCAAAGTGGGAGAGTATCTATGTTGCGGCCTGCCTTACTTGGTATGTCAGGGCGTGTCAGAAGACGATGCGGTAGCCCTGCGCGACCACGTGGGCGTGGTGGTAGAGGGCTTCACACCGGCCGAAGCCTGGCGAGTGGTGCCCCAAATAGAAGCCCTGTTAACTGAAGATAAGAACACTTTGCGGGCCCGTTGTCGGCAGGCAGGCATTGCCTACCGCGGCCTCGACCAGTTCGTGACGGTAGCCAACGAGATATTTAAGCAGTTGTAGTTGCCTGGGCTTGCTGCTGACAAGCACAAGTTAACTGGCGTTTACTTTCACGCAGCAGAGACTTTTTGAGCGTCTTTGCTGACCTTGAGTTGGCAGATGCAGCCCTTTGTACTTGAAGTGAATATACTTTTTCTGATTCCTTATCCGCCTGGCCAAGCACCTTCCCAGCGCTTTCGATTCGAGCAATACCTGGGCATCCTCACGGCGCGGGGGCACCGCTATCAGCTGGTGCCTTTTCTGGATGAGGCTACTTGGAAAATCCTTTACCTGCCGGGCCATACCGGGCAGAAGGCCTGGGGCATCGTGCGCGGATTTGGGCGGCGGCTAAGCCAGCTTTTTACAGCACACCGCTACGACTATGTATTTATTCACCGCGAAGCGGCCCCCCTAGGGCCGCCCGTGCTGGAGTGGTGGCTGGCCAAAATTGCTAAAAAGCGCATCATCTACGATTTTGACGACGCTATCTGGATTGCGAATACCTCGGCTACCAATAGCTTGGCAGCGGGACTGAAGTGGCACGGCAAGGTAGCTAGCATCTGCCGCTGGGCCTACCGCAACTCGTGCGGCAATGCCTACCTAGCCAGCTACGCCCGGCAGTTCAACCCCAACACGCTGATTAACCCAACGACCATCGACACGGAGCATCTGCACAACCAACTGCGTAACCAAACTGCACCCGGTCCCCTCATCATCGGCTGGACCGGTACTCACTCTACACTTAAGTACTTAGCACCCTTAGTGTCCATGCTGGCCCGGTTGGAAGCTGAAGGGCTACAATTTGAATTCCGCGTAATTTCCAACCAAGACCCCGTGTTGCCCCTGCGCTCGGCGCGCTTCGTGCCTTGGCGCAAAGCCACCGAAATACCCGACCTGTTGACCTTTCACGTGGGGCTAATGCCGCTGGAAAATGACCCGTGGTCGAAAGGAAAGTGTGCTTTCAAGGCTTTGCAATACATGGCATTAGGGATTCCAGCGTTGGTTTCGCCCGTAGGCATGAACACGGAAGTAGTGCAACACGGCGTGAACGGTTACATCTGCGCCACCGACGCCGACTGGGAAGCTAGCCTGCGGAGCCTGTTGCAGCCGGCCACTGGCGTGGCGCTGCGGCAGCGGCTGGGCCAGGCTGCCCGCGCCACCGTGGAGCAGCGCTATTCGGTGCAGGCCAATACGGCCAATTTTTTAACGCTTTTCAGTTAGGGCTATTCAGTAATGCTAGCCTCTATTCTAGTGCCTGTCCGCAGCTTTGAATCTACTGTTTCCTCGTTTCCTATGAACCAACCTGTCTCTACCAACTACCTGCTTTACCTGGCACATGGCAGTCCAGAATTTAAAAACGAAGCGCTCGGTAGCATCCTATCTTACTTGCGCCTAAAAAAGCAGACTGGCACGGCCAGAGCTACTATTTTGGTGTATACCGATTCGGCTGAGTATTTTCAGCAGGTGTTGGGTGAGGTACCCAGTGTGCAGTACGTGGAGATGCCAGCGGCGCAGCTGCGCGCATGGCGCGGAGACATCAATTTTGGTCACCGCGTCAAGGTCGTGCTCATGCGCCATGCAGTAGAGCAGTATGGTGGCAACGTGCTTTTTCTGGATTCCGATACGTATTTTGTAAAAGACGATATCCCCTTGTTCAACGCTATGCAACAGGGCCAGCGCTTTCTGCATGTGCAGGAAAGTGTATTGTCGCAGTCCAGAGTGCCGCTCCACCAGACCCTTTACAGTTTTTTGAGTGCGCATCCCACTCCCGAGTGGGCCGCTCTGTCGCCTACCACTATTATGTATAATTCGGGAGCGATAGGGGTAAGCGCGCGCGACAGTGCAATATTAGACAATGCTTTACAACTTACGGACGTTTTATACAGGAAGTGTCCATCGCACGTAGTAGAGCAGTTTGCATTCAGCTTTTGTTTGCAACAGGCTGGGCTAGTGACCGAAGCTATTCCGTATGTGCTGCACTATTGGCATATGAAAGACGCCCGCCCCGTATTGAATGCCTTTTTCGCCAAGGTTGCTGGTCAGCCACTAGAAGAGATACTACGAGAGTTTGAAAAGGTGCCCTTACTGGCTGCTGCTCAAACCAAGTTTGCCTGGGAGGCCCGCCCACGCTGGCAGCGGAGATTGATGAGGGCACTTAAGCGCGGCTGGCAATGGCCGAGCCATTCCTAAGCATAGATAATCCAATCGCTGATTAATTGACTAACCAGCTACTGCTATGCGGAGCCTTCGTGCCTGATGCTGTGTGGTCTTGCTACGAGCTATATCTTCCAGAATATATAATCCAGCCAAGTAAAAAGGCATCATCTGGATTTTGTAGCGCACCAAGGTACCAAAGTTAGAACTGGTAATAGCAACTGAAGCGGAAAAAATAAGCGCAAACACAAAGCATAGTGATAGTACAGAGTTACTGCTTATTAAGCGTATGGTCGCCCAAATGCCTGTACGATAAAAAATGCGTAGTGTGAATAATAAGAAGAACAATGCTTCCAAAGCGGAAAGCATCATCACTGGGTTGTGCGCTTCCCATAAAAACGGCCGGAACAAAGAGGTAATAATAGCCATAGGAGCGAGTTTCACCATACCCCCAATGGAGCCATCCTGTGTACCCAGATTATAACCCGAGCCGTTCTGCTCCACGCTTACTTTATAGAGATAATCAGAATTTGTTTTGCTGCGCTCCCCAATCTTTGCTAGGTCATAATGTTCGTCCCCTTTCGTAATAGAAGTAAGTGCTACTACGGCAATAGCTCCACCCACTACGAACAAAATAGGCTTAGCAAGTATCCTGACAATATTACTGCGAATGCGAGAGCTATTTTCATTGAAAACCCATAGCACACTCATAGGTAAAAAACACAGCAGAATATAAATTTTGAGTCCTAATAATAAGTACGTAGCGATAATTCCAATGATGATACACCGTAAAATATTGCGCCGCTCAATAGCACCCCGATTCAATATATAGAATAGCCAGCCCAGTGCGCCTAGGCAAAGGGTATCTTTTAGTAAACCAGACCCCCAGAAGAATACGGATGGCATATAGAATACAGTCCAAGCTAATTGTTTATACAGTTTAGGGCGGTACTTAACAAAGGTCATATACATAGCCCAGAGCCCAGAGAAGCTGATGCAGGCAAAAAACAGTGCAATAACGGTGTAGTTATTAAAGCAAAAGAGTCCTAGCACCGCCGCAATTCGGATAAGTAAGTATTCTGAACCGCCCGTTTGGTACCATAAAATATTGTTGGTAAAAGGAGCGGTATCATGGTCATATACCCCACCGCTAGTTAGAAGTAATTTAATTCCCGCAACAGGTGAGCTACTAAACGCAGCACTTATTCCTTTAACCGCCGAAAAGTAGTTAAATGTATCACCACCGCCGTAATAAAACTGATAGATTAGACCTAATCCAATCGCTCCAACAAACTTTAGGGTTAGGCCCGGAATGAAATATTGCTTCGTATAGGAATTGGTTACCTTGTCCCGGATACCAAATGCTATTAGGTAAAGGATAATTAAATATAAAGGAGCTAAGAATAGGTCAGCTAATTCCATAAAGTGCCAGAGCTAAAATAACAAATGATTACTTATTCTTCTTTAAATAAGCTTTCGCATCCTTATACTGCGGCGACTTATGGTCGGCCTTATCAACTACTACTGAATAATAACGGCGCGCAGCCTCCTTGTCATTGGCTTGGTCAGCCAGCTTAGCTAGGCTAGCATTAGCAAATAAATAAAATCCCCCATCGGTTTCACCATTGCTTTCAGCAAAGACGATGCAACGCTGATAGTAATCCTTGGCCTTGGCCATGTCCTTGTACTTGAACTGCATGAGGTAGCCCATGAAGTAGCTGGCGTAACGCCCGCTCGACGCCTCGTAGCCAGGCAACCCGACACTGATTTTATCAAGAATATCCTTGCTCACGCGTTCGCACTCGGCAAATTGCGCCTGGTCGAAGCATAGCAGGGAGTAAAAGCGCTCGAAGTAGCCATTATCCGGGTATTTTTTGACCAAGCCTTGGGCGATGGGTAGCGCCGACCCAGTTTGGTGCTCGTCGTTATGTAAGAGCTTCATTAGGAAAACCTTGGCCTCGACGCCGGTGTAAAAGGCATTGTCGGCCACGGTGCGCAACTGTTTTAGGCCAAGTTGCTTGTCGCCTTTGGGGAAGAAGAGCAATACCGGCTTAAGCAATGGGTAGTTTTCGGGAATCCAGATGGAGTAGTAATTGAACAGCGCATCGCCGAAGAGGAACTCGGGGCTCAGGCCGTTGGCTTCCTTGCTTTTTTGCAGGTAGTTGAGGGCACGCTTGCTACTGAAAGTGGCGCGGCGCCAGTTATGGCGCTCGGCGTTGAGGCGGGCGTCGAAGCCGTTGGCTGCGGAGAGGAAAAAGTATGCTTCGTAGTTCTGGGGGTCGGCCTTGGCGAGCTGCTCGCTGTAGGTATTCGCCGTATCCATGTAGGCGAAGAAAATCTTGTCGTACTGCTTGCTCTGAAAATTGGTGGGCATGATTTTCCACCAGGTGCTCAAGCCAAGCAGAAAGTACGGCATGGGGTGGTGCGGGTAGCGGCGGCGCAGCGAGCGAAATTGCTTTTCGGCTTTGTCGTACTTGAAATTATAGAGGTTTTGCACCGCGCCATCGAGCTCCAGCTGAATGTCTTTGTCGAGCAGCAGCCAGCCTTTGGTATCGGTGTTGGGCAGCACGTCCACGTTGTTGAGCTCGACGTTGCGAATGGGCGGCACTTTCACGCGGCTGGTATCCTGGGCGTGGCTGGCCACTATGGGGCTGAGCAGCAACAGCAGCAAAAGCAGACGCAAAAACCGAGGCAAGGCGGGCATAGAAAATACAAAATCGACAGAAAGCCACCGGGCTACGCGGTAAAAACCAACTCCGGCCCAACGAAAGTACGGCGGCAAACCTAGCTTTGACGGGATTTAAAGGGATACGAATTACTTATGCAGCTGCTTCAAACACTTTGCCAGTTCCCGGCCCCGTCGGGCGAGGAAGCGGGCCTCACGCGCTTCGTGCTCAACTACGTGCGCGAGCAGGCGCCCAGCTGGCAGCATCAGCCGCAGATACTGCACGACGAAGCGCGCTTTCAGGACTGTCTGCTGCTGGTGTTTGGGCAACCACGTACGGCCGTATTCGCCCACCTCGATAGCATTGGCTTCATGGTGCGCTACGGGCGCGAGCTGGTGGCCATTGGGGGGCCAGAGGTGGAGGCGGGCTACCGGCTGGTGGGGCGCGATTCGCAAGGAGAAATTGAGTGTACGCTAACGGTTGAGGAAGAAACCGAGGCCTTAGGCTATGAGTTCAGCCGCGATATAGAGCGCGGCACCAGCCTCACGTTTGCCTGCAATTTTCGCGAAACCGAAACCACCGTGCAAAGCTGCTATCTCGACAATCGCCTCGGCGTGTGGGCAGCCTTGCGCCTTGCCGAAACCCTGGAGCACGGCATCATTGCCTTCTCATGCGGGGAGGAGCACGGCGGCGGCTCGGTGCCTTACCTGGCTCGCTATATCTACGACACGTACGGCGTGCGGCAGGCGCTCATTTGCGATATTACCTGGGTCACGGAGGGCGTGCGGCCGGGGGCCGGCTGCGTTATTTCGCTGCGCGACTCGCTCATTCCGCGCCGCAGCTACGTCGAGCGCATCCGGCGCATTGCCGAGGCGGCGGGCATTGCGCACCAGCTGGAGGTAGAAGACGGCGGTGGCTCTGATGCCAAAGAGCTGCAGCGCAGCGAGATGCCTTGGGACTGGTGCTTTGTGGGGGCGCCCGAAGACGAGGTGCACTCGCCCAATGAACTAGTGGATAAACGTGACATTGCCAGTATGCTGCACCTGTACCAAGTGCTGCTGCGCGAGCTGTAAGTTGAGTGGCTTGAGGCTACCTTATTGCCGTGTTTGAAGAGCACCATACTGTAACTTTTAGTATGATAAGCAGTTAAAGTGGCTGTATAGCCAATCATTGCAGCCAAAGGCTAGCTAATAAACCGCGCTAAGCAAAAGAGGATAAGGCAGTCGTTCAGGCATATGGAGGACTGCGCCGGGTGGCAAGTGAAGCTACTAAACCGAAGCTCGCCACTCGCCGACCTGTTAGCGCAGCGCTATTCTTAAGTCCGGCCCCGACTAGTAAACCCCGCCTAGTGATACCAGAAGTTACTTTGCCAACATCGACCGCTTTATCCATCGTAGTGCCTCTCTATAATGAGGAGGCCAACGTAGAAACCCTCTACCAGCGCCTGAAAGCGGTAGTGCAAGGCATGGGCGTGAGCCACGAATTTATTTTCGTTAACGACGGCTCGCGCGACCGCACACTGGCCTTAGCCCAAGACCTGAGCCGCCGCGACCCGCAGGTGCGCTATATCGACCTGAGTCGCAATTTTGGCCACCAGATAGCCGTTTCGGCTGGCCTCGACCATACCGTAGGTGAGGCAGTAGTCATCATCGATGCCGACTTGCAAGACCCGCCTGAGCTTATTCCGCAGCTCTACGAGAAGCTGCTCAGCGGCTACGAGGTAGTGTATGCCAAGCGTCTGTCGCGGCCCGGCGAAAGTGCCGCCAAGCTTATGACAGCCAAGCTCTTCTACCGAATGCTGGCGGCCATTACCCACGTGTCGATACCGGTCGATACTGGTGATTTTCGCATTATTTCCCGCAAAGTAGTCGAGGCGCTGAAGCGCATGCCCGAGCAAAGCAAGTTTTTGCGCGGCCAGATTTCCTGGATTGGCTTCCGGCAAACCTACGTGGAGTACGACCGGGCGCAGCGCGCTGGGGGCGAGACTGGCTACACGTATAGTAAGATGTTGAAGCTGGCAATTGATGGCATTACCGCCTTCTCCGATTTTCCGCTGAAGCTGGCCTCGCTCAGTGGCTTTGTGGTGTCTGGGGTCGCGTTTCTGATAATGCTCTACACGCTGTATGCGCGCTTTGTCACGCACAGTTACCAGCCCGGCTGGGCCTCGCTCATGATAAGCGTGCTCTTTATGGGCGGCGTGCAGCTTATTGCTATTGGCATCATCGGCGAGTACATCGGGCGGCTGTCGGCCGACGTGCGCCAGCGGCCGCTGTATTTGATTGCGGATACGAATATTAAGTGAGCCGGTAGGAGCAAGGGCTGATAATCAGAGGTAGAGAAGTAGCAAGCAGGTATACCTGACAAGCGGCAAATCCGCTTACATTTACCAGCCTAACCTTCTCCCACCCAACTCACGCTCAGCCCTATGCCCACTATTCTCTACGCCGTGCCCGCGCTGGGTATCCTGGCGCTGCTCTACACCTGGCTGCGCGCCGGGTGGGTAGCCCGCCAGGATGCCGGCGACGCCAAAATGCAAACCATCGCCGGCTACATTGCCGACGGGGCCATTGCTTTCCTGCAAGCTGAGTACAAGGTGCTGGCGCTGTTCGCCATCATTGCCTCGGCCTTTCTCGGCTACTTGGGTTTCACGGGCGAAAAATCCAGTCCGGTTATCATCATTGCCTTTTTGATTGGGGCGGTATTTTCAGCCACGGCGGGCTTTATCGGGATGAAAATCGCGACCAAGGCCAACGTGCGCACCGCGCAGGCGGCCCGTACCTCTCTAAGCCAGGCCCTGAAAGTGTCCTTCTCGGGCGGCTCCGTGATGGGTATGGGCGTGGCCGGGCTGGCCGTGCTCGGGCTAGGGTCGTTGTTTATTGTCTTTTATAAACTGTTCGTGCCGAGCGGCATAGCTACGGGCGCGGAGATGGAAAAGGCGCTGGAAGTCCTCACCGGCTTCTCGCTGGGGGCCGAAAGCATCGCCCTCTTCGCCCGCGTGGGCGGTGGCATCTACACCAAAGCGGCCGACGTAGGGGCCGACCTCGTAGGCAAAGTCGAAGCCGGCATCCCCGAAGACGACCCGCGCAACCCCGCCACTATTGCCGATAACGTGGGCGACAATGTGGGCGACGTGGCCGGTATGGGTGCCGACCTGTTCGGCTCCTACGTGGCTACCATCCTCGCCACCATGGTATTAGGCCGCGAAGTCCACCTCAGCAACCCCGACCAGCTCGGCGGGCTCTCGCCTATTTTTCTGCCGATGGCGATAGCGGGCATGGGCATTATCGCCTCGCTAGTAGGCATTCTACTGGTGCGGGTAAAAGAGGGCGGCAACGTGCAAGGTGCACTCAATTTTGGCAATTACGCCTCGGTGGTAGTGTCAGCCATCTTCTCTTACTTCTTGATTAAGTGGATATTGCCAACTGGTGATATTACCATCCGCGGCTTCACTTTCGATGCCAACCATGTCTTCTATGCCGTGCTGGTCGGCTTGGCGGTGGGCACGCTCATGAGCATTATCACTGAGTACTACACCGCCATGGGTAAGCGCCCGGTGATGAGCATTGTGCAGCAAAGCAGCACCGGCCACGCCACTACTGTTATCGGCGGCCTAGCTGTGGGTATGGAAAGCACCGTGCTGCCCATCTTGGTACTAGCGGCGGGCATAGTGCTCAGCTACGAGGCGGCCGGCCTTTATGGAGTAGCTATTGCTGCGGCTGGCATGATGGCCACCACCGCCATGCAGCTCGCCATCGACGCCTTTGGCCCTATCGCTGACAATGCGGGCGGCATCGCCGAAATGAGCGAGCTGCCCAAGGAAGTGCGCGAGCGCACCGACATTCTCGATGCGGTGGGCAACACCACGGCCGCCACCGGTAAAGGCTTCGCTATTGCGTCGGCGGCGCTTACGTCGCTGGCGTTGTTTGCGGCCTTCATGGGCACGGCGCACATCGACGTCATTGATATTTCCAATGCCCGCGTATTGGCCGGCCTGTTTGTCGGGGCCATGATACCGTTTATTTTCTCGGCGCTGGCCATCACCGCGGTGGGGCAGGCGGCCATGGCGATGGTGCAGGAAGTGCGCCGCCAGTTTCGCGAGATACCCGGTATTATGGAAGGCACCGGGCGGCCCGAGTACGAGAAGTGCGTGGCTATCAGCACGCAGGCGGCCATTAGGAAGATGGTCGCGCCCGGGGCGATTGCGCTGCTTTCGCCCATCATCATTGGCTTTGCCTTCGGCCCCGAGGTGCTGGGCGGCACGCTGGCGGGCGTCACGGTGAGCGGCGTGCTCATGGCGATGTTTCAGAGCAACGCCGGCGGGGCCTGGGACAATGCCAAAAAGTCGTTCGAGAAAGGCGTGATGGTCAATGGCAAAATGGAATTCAAAGGCTCCGACGCCCACAAAGCCAGCGTAACCGGCGATACCGTGGGCGACCCGTTCAAAGACACCAGCGGCCCCAGCATGAATATTCTCATCAAGCTCATGAGCATCGTATCGTTGGTTATCGCCCCGCACATCGCTCGTGTGGGCGGCGCGGCCACCCTAGCCCCAGTGCCATTAAAGGAGCAAATGGAGCTACGAATGCCGCCCATTCGCTTTGCCCAAGTAAGCGCAGCCGCCATCAAACTGGCCATATATTCGGTATTGTAAGTACCAACTAAATAATCAAAACTTTTGCGAAAGTCGTCCGTCATTGCGAGCACAGCGAAGCAATCGCATCACAACGAACTGTTCTAGTGCTATTGCTTCGCTGCGTTCGCAATGACAACCGCTTTTATGCAGAAGTCCCCACTTAGCCAGCCCGCCGCAGGTGGGCGTATCTGCGAAATCCGTTTAATCCGTTTGAATCTGCGGTTATCTTTGCAGCCCAATCGGCCGCTCGGGCCGTTTTTTAGCACATGGGTCAATCCCTCATTACGCTCCACAACAAGGTATTCCGGCCTTATTTGTCGGCTTCCGAAATCGCCGTAGCCATCGATAAGGTGGCCGCCCGCCTCAATGCCGACTACGCCGGCCGCCGCCCGCTGTTTGTGGTGGTGCTCACGGGCGGGTTCATGTTCGCCACCGATTTGCTCAAGCGCTTCACCGGCGATTGTGAGATTGTCTTCATCCGCGTGGCGTCTTACGAAGGCACTGAAAGCACGGGTAAAATTCAGGAAATCATGGGCTTGCGTGAAGACGTGCAGGGCCGTGATATTATCTTGGTCGAAGACATCGTGGACACGGGCACCACCCTGCACCACCTGCTGCCCACGCTGGAAGCCAATAACCCGGCCTCCATTGAAATAGCGGCTATGTTCTATAAACCGGCCAGTCTGCGCTACGAGTTGAAGCTGAGCTACATGGCCATGGAAATCCCCAACGATTTCGTAGTTGGCTACGGCCTCGACTACGACGGCCTGGGCCGCAACCTGCCCGATGTGTACGTGGCGGCCTAGCCGTACCTTTACCTAATTATTACTCCCTGCCTCGGTGTCCCCCGCCGATTACTATATCTTTTGCCATGCATAATATCGTCCTCTTTGGCCCGCCCGGTGCGGGTAAAGGTACTCAGAGTCAAAAGCTTATCGCGCAGTACAACCTCGTGCACCTGAGCACTGGCGACTTGCTCCGTGCCCAGATTACCGAAGGCACCGACCTCGGCCTGAAGGCCAAAAAGCTGATGGACGAAGGCTTGCTCGTGCCCGACGAAGTAGTTATCGGCATGATTGGCAATGCCTTGGCAAAAAATAAGCAAGCCGCCGGCTTCATCTTCGACGGCTTCCCGCGCACCACGGCCCAGGCCGAAAGCCTCGACCAGCTGCTGGCCCAGCACGGCACCGGCGTAGCCTGCATGATTGCCCTCGAAGTAGGGGAGGAGGAACTGGTAAAACGCCTACTGGAGCGCGGCAAAACCAGCGGCCGCCCCGACGACCAGGACGAAAGCAAAATCCGCCGCCGCGTAACGGTGTACAACACTGAAACCGCGCAGGTAGCTGGCTACTACGATAATCAGAGCAAATTCCACTCGCTCAACGGCATAGGGGATATTGAAGACATCTTCAAGCAAATCTGCACCATCATCGACCGCCACGAGCCCGCCAAAACCGAAGCACCTGCCGAGGCTACCCGCGAGGTAAAAGCATAGGGCTGCGCGGCGCTAGTTATGAGTTAAACGTTATGAGTTATGAGTTTCGGGCGCATAGCCTGAAATTCATAACTCATTTCGTTAGGGTGGAATTCACCCAACTCATAATTCATGACTTATAATTCATAATTCCAAAAAGTGGCTAATAACAACTTCATCGACTACGTCAAAATCACCTGCCGCTCGGGCAAGGGCGGCGCGGGCTCGCACCACTTCTTCCGGGCCAAAGGCCTGCCAAACGGCGGCCCCGATGGCGGCGACGGTGGCCGCGGCGGCCATATTATCCTGGAAGGCAGCTCGCAACTCTGGACGCTGCTGCACCTGCAATACCGCAAGCACCTTTTTGCCCAAGACGGTGAAGGCGGTGGCGGAAACCTGCGCTCGGGTGCGCAGGGCGAGGATATCGTCATTCAGGTGCCGCTCGGCACCGTGGCCCGCGATGCCGAAACCGGCGAAATGAAGCTCGAAATAACGGAGGATGGCCAGCGCCTTATCCTCACGCCCGGCGGGCGCGGTGGCCTCGGCAACGACCACTTCAAAACCTCTACCAACCAGGCCCCGCAATATGCGCAGCCCGGCGAACCCGCCATTGAGGAGCAGGTGATTCTGGAGCTGAAACTGCTGGCCGATGTGGGCCTCGTAGGCTTCCCCAACGCGGGTAAAAGTACCTTGCTGTCAGTGGTTTCGGCCGCCAAGCCCAAGATTGCCGACTACGCTTTTACCACCCTCGTACCTAACCTGGGCGTGGTGGCCTACCGCGATTTCAAGTCGTTTGTGATGGCCGATATTCCCGGCATCATCGAGGGCGCGGCCGAGGGCCGGGGGCTGGGCACGCGCTTCCTGCGCCACATCGAGCGCAACTCCATGCTGCTCTTTATGATAAGCTGCGACAGCAAGGACATTGCTGCCGAGTACGCCATTTTGCTAGGCGAGCTGGAGCAGTACAACCCTGAGCTGCTGGACAAAAAGCGCCTGCTCGCCATCACCAAATCCGACATGCTGGACGAGGAGCTGGAAGCTGAGCTACTGGCCTCGTTTCCTGCCGATTTGCCGCCCACGGTGTTCATTTCCAGCCTCACGAATAAGAATATTCAGCAGTTGAAGGATATGATTTGGGGGGCGTTGCACGAGTAGTTTATCTCTTCTTGATTTGCTTCAAGGTTAGGTCGATTTCCTCAACCACTCTATCGGTAGAGTAAGATGCTGAGGTTGTCTTTTCGGACCATGTCTTTCGCAAGCCAATTAGAATCCTCTGTGTAACTGGGTAGTATTCTTTGAAATTTATTAACTCAAAGATTATAGCAATTTGTCTGTCTATAAAAATGCCTGAGTCTGGAGCATCGCCTTCAACAAGCTGTTTAATAAGTCTATGGTACGCTTCAAAACGCTTCTCTTTCAACTCTTGGCGTTTTGAGTGGATATAACTGATTATAGTCCAGGCAAGAGGAATGAGCCCCGATAAGACACCTATTGCACTAGCATTGTCATTAAGCCATTTCCAGATAAGCGACCAGTATATATTGAGCATTTTATTGGGTTGATTAGACGCAAGGCAATGATACAAGCAAGCAGCCAAGATGCCTCACCTGTGCCAACTTGTCACCCTCCCCAGCTTTGGCAAACTCCTTGCGCCTGACCCGCTGCCCGTATGGCAACTCCCTTCTCTAGCCGATTCCGCCATTTTTTCCAGAAAATGACCGACGATAAACATATGAATCCCGACGACCAGCCCCTGACTGACAGCAACGCCGAGCACACCGCTGGCGAGCAAGACCTCAACACAGACGCCACCGCGCCCGAAGCTGGTGCCTCAGAAGGTGCCAGCCGCGCCGAAACCGAGTTGGCCGACCTCAAAGACAAATACCTGCGTCTGGCCGCCGAGTTTGAGAACTACAAGCGCCGCACTTCTAAAGAGCGCGCCGACCTTTTCAAAACTGCCAACCAGGAGTTGATGGTGGCCCTTATACCGGTCATCGACGACTTTGACCGTGCCCGCCAGCATACGCAGGGCATTGCTGACCCAGCCGCGCTGCAAAACGCGCTCGATATTACTTATAACAAGCTCACCAAAACCTTAGAAAATAAGGGCTTGACTCCGATGAATGCTAAAGGTGGCGACTTCGATGCTGAGTTGCACGAGGCCATCACGCAAATTCCGGCTCCGAGCGACGATTTGCGCGGTAAGATTGTTGATGAGATTGAAAAGGGCTATTATCTTGGCGATAAAGTGATTCGCCATGCAAAAGTGATTTTAGGTCAGTAAATTAGTAGTCCCGTCATGCTGAGCTTGTCGAAGCATCTCGCGTGGCGCACTAACTTTCAGTATTTGAGGTTAGTCGTCCGTGCGAGATGCTTCGACAAGCTCAGCATGACGGGCGTAATGTGATAAGATTCCTGCAAAATGGCAACCGTAAAGCGCGATTATTACGAAGTATTAGGGGTGGCAAAAAATGCGGAAGGCGACGTAATTAAGTCGGCCTACCGCAAGATGGCTATCAAGTACCACCCGGATAAAAACCCCGACGACCCCACGGCCGAGGACAAGTTTAAGGAAGCTGCTGAGGCCTACGAGGTGCTGAGCGACGGCGACAAGCGGGCGCGCTACGACCGGTTTGGCCACCAAGGCGGCAGCGGTGGCGGCGGGGCTGCGCCTAATATGGAGGACATTTTCTCGCAGTTCGGCGATATTTTCGGCGGCGGGGGCGGCGGTTTCGAAGGTTTCTTCGGAGGCGGGCAGCGCGGTGGCCGCCGCGTGAAGAAAGGCTCCAACCTACGCATCAAGCTGAAGCTTGATTTGGAGGAAGTGGCTAATGGCGTGGAGAAAAAAATCAAGGTGAAGCGCTACGTGGCTTGCCAGCCGTGCAGCGGCACTGGGGCTAAAAACGGCACCGAGCTCAAAACCTGCCCCACCTGCCAGGGCCAGGGCCAGACCAAGAAAGTGGTGAATACCATGCTCGGCCAGATGGTGAGCGCCAGCACCTGCCCCACCTGCCACGGCGAGGGCAAAACCATCTCTACGACCTGCGATGTGTGTAAAGGCGAAGGCCGCCAGCTGAATGAGGAAGTAATTCCGATAAATATTCCGGCTGGTGTGGCCAATGATATGCAGCTGAGCATGAGCGGCAAAGGCAACTTTCCCGAGCGCGGCGGCGTACCCGGCGATTTGCTCATTCAGATTGAGGAGGAGCCGCACGAATTTCTCAAGCGAGATGGTAACAACATCATGTTTGAGCAATACATCAGCTTCGTGGACGCGGCTTTGGGTACCAACCTGGAGGTGCCGACCATTGAGGGCAAGGTGAAAATCAAGGTTGATGCAGGTACGCAGCCGGGCAAAATTCTGCGCCTGCGCGGCAAGGGCATCAAGGACCTGAATGGCTACGGCCGGGGCGACCAGCTTATTCACCTGAATGTGTGGACGCCCAAAAACGTGAGCAACCAGGAGCGCGAGCTGCTAGAGAAGCTGCGTGACTCGGACAACTTTACGCCGCACCCCGGCAAGAACGAGAAGGGCTTCTTCGAGAAAGTGAAGGAGTACTTTCAATAAACCGCAGATTTAAACGGATTAAACTGAATTGCGCAGATTTGAGCGATTAGGTTGACGTAAAAAGCCCCGTTTGGCCCTTGGTCAGGTGGGGCTTTTTGATTGAGTACTTGCTGGTGAGCGAAGAAGAGGATGGGTTTAAACTAGCTGGGCAGGTTAGCACAATAAGCTGTACGCTGTTGCCACCACTTGGCAGATGGGTTAGAACCTGCAACAGTTTTCTTCGGTAGGAGCTTGAACTGGCCATTCCTACTCTTTTTGTTTCATGCTTCAGGCTCGCAAGCTTAGCTATTTTCTGCTGACCGGCGCGTTGTTTTTCTTGCTCGGAGGATACGCCTCAAAAACCTTGGGCTGGGAGCGCTACTTTAGGAGCAGCCAGGCCGGGGCGATAGTTTCGCATCAGGAAGCGGAGCTACGTGCCCGCCAGTTTTCGATGTGCCGCCCGCCGGTAGGCAGCGCGTCTGGCGCGGACACTAGCGCACGGTCAGGGGCAGGCGCTATTGACTGGGCAGCGGTGGGCCGGGCGCTGGGCAAGCCACTGACCCCGCAGATGCACGGCGGCATGTACGCGGCCATTTTCACCCGCACCGACTTGCGCGTGGTGGCGAAAGGCGTGCCAGTGAAAAGCGAAATGGGCGTGGCCTCAGAAATGACTTTTATGCCCATCGGCAACGGCCGCGCCTACCTGATGGGCGAGCTAACCGTGACCGAAAACGAGCTGAACGCTGTGACGCAAACCCTCGGCGAGGGCGACTTGGGGCTGACATCCATTCATAAGCACCTGCCCGCCGAAACGCCGCGTATCTGGTGGGTACATTTTGCGGGCTACGCCGACCCGGTGAAAATGGCAACGACCATTCGCGCTGTCCTGCGGCGCACCAGTACCCCAGCCCAGGTCGCGGAGCCGAAGCCACAAAAGCTGGCCTTTGATACCAAGGCGCTCGACCAACTGATGGGACTAAAAGGCCAGGTAGTGGGCGGCGTGTACAAGTACCTGGTGGCGCACGATGGCGCGTACCGCGACACACTAGCGCACTTGCAATTATCGCCGATGATGCAGCCGACGGCGGCGCTGTACTTCCAGCCGCTGGGCGGCACGCGGGCGGCCATCAATGGCGACATGCTGATGACGGCCGATGAGGTAGATAAAGTGACTACCGTTTTTCGGCAGCACAATATTGAGCTGGTAGCCCTGCATAGCCACATGACGCACGAGTATCCGCAGCTGTACTACCTGCATTACTGGAAAACCGGCGATGCGGCTACGCTGGCCCGCGCCCTGCGCGCCGCGCTTAATCAGATGGCCGTGCGGCAATCGGAGCTGGTGGCGACGGAAGGGCAGTAGCGTGTTCTGGCGTGAGCTGAGCACAGCGTAACTCACGCTGGTATAGCGAAAAAGGCTGCTATTTAGGCGGCTTTTTTTATTGTAGTACTCTAATATTCAGCCGCTTTAGCGGCGTATCTGCGAAATCCGTTTAATCCGTTTGAATCTGCGGTGTAATGGATTGCGACCTTCGGCGATAATATCTCCGAAACCACTACCCCGCATGGCTACCGCCGCTCCCTCTGCCGATTTTTTGGCTGCCCTGCACGACTACCAGCCGCTGGTGCGGCGCGTGTGTCGGCTCTACTGCCAGGATGCCGACGACCGCCAGGACTTATTTCAGGAAATCTTGCTGCAACTGTGGCGGGCGTGGCCGCGCTACGTGCCCCAGCCCGATGCCAAGCTCAGCACCTGGCTCTACCGCATTGCGCTGAACGTGGCTATCAGCAATTTGCGGCAGCGCACTCGCCGCCCCGCCTTGGTGAACCTGGAGAACGATGCCGCCCGGCACCTAACTCAGGCTACCGAGGCTAGTGCCTACGAGCCGGAGGAAACGGCCGCGCTCTACACGGCCATCAACCGGCTCTCCGATGTGGACAAGGCTTTCGTGCTGCTGTACCTGGAGGACCGGCCTTACGAGGAAATGGCGGAAATCCTGGGGATTACGCAGAATAATGTGCGCGTAAAAATGCACCGCGTGCAGGAAAAGCTGCGGAAGCAATTAGTTCGTGCTTAATATTTTAACCAATACTAAACTATGGAACTTGACGACCTGCGCCGCCAGTGGCAACAAGCCCCCGCAGTGCCCCAGGTGCCGCCCGCCGAGCTGCGGCGGCTGCTGAGCCAGCAGTCGACCAGCCTTATTGCCAAGATGCGCCGCAGCGTGTGGGCCGAAATTATTGTCTCTACCGGGCTGGCCTTATTTCCGCTGCTGTTCCTGCACAACGCGTTTTTTCAGCGGCTATATGTTGGCGTACTCGTGCTAATGGTGGGCGTGTTTGGCTACTATTATACCCGGCAGCTTTCGATTTTGAAGAAGATGGGGCAGGTCGATGTCAGCATTCGGGGGCACTTGCAGGTGCTGAGCGCCGGCTTGCGGCAGCTGCTACGCTTTTATTATTACCTCACGCTCTGGACCGGGCCGGTAACGCTGCTGCTGGTGCTGGGCTACTACTCGGCCAAGGAAATGGGCCGCGCCGCCGGGCCGCGCTGGACGCAGCTGGGCGTGGTGGTGGCCGTAGTACTGGTGCTGGGGTTGATTTTTCAGTTTGGTATTATCTACTTCACCCGCTGGTATTTGCAGCGCCTCTATGGCCGGCACCTCGACCGGCTCGAAGGCCAGATGCGCGAATTGAACGAGCCGGTGGGGGGAATGTCTAGCGTTGCTTCTGACTAAAAAACGCCCGTTATGATAAAAACCGTCATGCTGAGCTTGTCGAAGCATCTCGCGTGGCGCAGTAACTTCTTACGCTAACAACGGTGCGAGCGAGATGCTTCGACAAGCTCAGCATGACGGGACGTATTATTGATTACTGCACCACGCGAGATGCTTCGCTGCGCGCTGCATGACCATCGTAGCCTTCCAACCTTTCAACCCCATTTTTTACCGTTTGGGGGCGGCCATCTACCGTTTGGCGCTCGGCGATTGCCGTCCATTGCGCCGCCCTGCTACTTTTACCCTGCGTTTTTCCTATATCCTTTTTGTCATGCAAAAATCTACCGCTGCGCCCATCCTGGAGGTGCGCGATGTGCGCAAGCAGTACGCCCAGCACACGGCCCTCGACGGCGTGAGCCTGGCCGTGCCCGAGCAAAGTATTTTCGGCCTGCTCGGCCCCAACGGCGCGGGTAAAACCTCGCTTATTCGCATCATCACCCAGATAACCGGGGCCGACTCGGGTGAGGTGTTTTTTCGGGGTGAGAAGCTGAATACCAGCCATATTGGTGATATTGGTTACTTGCCGGAGGAGCGCGGCTTGTACAAGAAAATGAAGGTGGGTGAGCAGCTCATCTACTTGGCCCGGCTGCGGGGCCTGAGCCGCGCCGATGCCGTGGCGCGCATCCGCCGCTGGCTCGAGCGCCTGGAGCTGAAGCCTTGGGCCGAGAAAAACGTGGAAGACCTGAGCAAAGGCATGCAGCAAAAAGTGCAGTTCATTGCCACGGTGCTGCACGAGCCCAAGCTGATTATTCTGGATGAGCCGTTTTCGGGCTTCGACCCGATAAATGCCAACCTGATAAAGGACGAGATTCTGGCCCTGCGCGACCAAGGCGCGACCATCATCTTCTCGACCCACCGCATGGAATCGGTGGAGGAGCTCTGCGACAGCATTGCCCTCATCAACAAGGCGCGCAAGGTGCTCGATGGCCCCGTGACGGACATCAAAAACCAGTTCAAAACCAACACCTACGAGCTGGAAGGCAAGGGCCGCCTGATGCTCACGCACCCCGATTTTGAGGTGCTGGAGCAGAAGGAGCGCGAAAATGGCCACGTTTTCGTGCGGGTGCAGCTACATGCCGGGGCCACCCCCAATGACCTGCTGCGCTTTGCGATGACGCAGATAGAGGTGCAGGCATTTCGCGAACGGATTCCGAGCATCAATGAGATTTTTATCCGGCGCGTGGGCGAAACCATGCCCGAAAGCCTAGTTGAAAAAGTAACTGCTTAGCCGGGGCCGCGCCCCTCTTTTTTATGGATAAAATCTGGCTCATTCTTCAGCGCGAATACATAACCCGGGTTCGCAAAAAGAGCTTTCTGGTGATTTCGCTGCTAGCGCCGCTGCTGCTGGCGGTGGCCACTATCGGCGTTGGCAAGTTTAATTCGGCCTCGGGGCCCGATGTGGTGGCCGTGCACGATGCGAGCGGCCTTAACCTGGCTGCCCACCTGCAAGATACTGACGACGTGCACTTTGTGCTGGCCGCTACCGGCACGCTGGCCGTGGCGCAGGCAGCTTTTGAAAAAGCGGAGCCTAAGCAGGCCGCCCTGCTCAATGTGCCAGCGAGCTTCAGCATCGATAGCACAGGCGGCATTCAGGTGCTGGGCAAGGGCAACGTGTCGCTCAAGCGCCAAAGCAACATTCGCCGGGCCGTGAACAAGGCGGTGGGGGAGATGAAGCTAACTCAATCGGGCATCAAGCAGGCTACTATTGACAACCTGCAGGCCGATGTGAAGCTCTCGGCCATCAACCTCGACGAAGTGGGCGGCAAGCAAAACGATGTGGGCACTACTACCGCCATGGCCTATGTCTTGTCGATACTGGTCTATATGTTCATCTTCATCTACGGCGTGCAGGTGATGCGCGGCGTGAGCGAGGAAAAGTCGAACCGCATCATGGAAGTCATGATTTCGTCGGTGAAGCCTTTCCAGCTCATGATGGGCAAGATTTTGGGCATTGCGGGCGTAGTACTCACGCAGTTTTCGCTGTGGCTGCTGCTGTCGTGGGGCATCACGACGGTGGTAGTGCCACTGCTAATGAAACCCGACAAACCAGCCACTACGGTGGCGGCCAGTGCTGGTGCCTCCACCACGGCTGCCCCGTCGGCCCCCGCCGTAGCGGCCGCTGCGGCCCCCGCCCCGGCCGGCACCACTACCACCGAAAAGATGATGGCAGCGCCCCGCCCCGGCCAACCATTCAGCATTTGGAGCGTGTTTGAGAGCCTGCCCATTGGCAGCATTATCGGCGGGTTTCTGTTTTATTTCCTGGGCGGCTATCTGCTGTATTCGGCCATGTTTGCGGCCATTGGCTCGGCCGTCGATGACCAGACCGATGCCCAGCAATTTATGTTTCCGGTCACAATACCGCTCATTTTGAGCTACATCGTCAGCATCAATGTCATCATCAATGGCGACCCCAACGGCCCGCTGGCCTTCTGGCTGTCGATGATTCCGCTGACCTCGCCCATTGCGATGGTCATGCGGCTGCCGTTTGGCGTGCCGGCCTGGCAGCTAGCGCTTTCAGGTGCGCTGCTGATAGCTGGCTTCGTGGGTGTGACGTGGGTGGCGGCCCGCATTTATCGGGTGGGTATCTTAATGTACGGCAAAAAAGTAACGTACAAAGAGCTGTCGAAGTGGATGTTTTATAAGGGGTAACCAGCTGGTTAAATGAGCTAGTGATTGCTTCAACTTAAAAGGCCCGCTGTAAATCAAGTATTTACAGCGGGCCTTTTGATATGGTGGGGAGGACTTTCAGATTCGTATTACTACTAAAGCCCTTCTCATGGCCCTGTAAAGCTGCTTTGTTAAAGTAGCTCATCTGAATAAAGCTAGCCAACCCAAGGTGCGGGGTACAGGCGCGTAGCGCCGCTATGTCTATAGCAAAAAGCAGCGAGTATTTCGAGCCGCGTAGCGGCGACATTCTTCACTCTTGATGCCGCCGCTATGCGGCTCCCTTGCCGTTTTTCTAAACTATAGACATAGCGGCGCTACGCGCCTGTACCCCGCACCTTGGGTTAACTGGTGCCAGTGCAGCGGTGGGGTGCTGGTAGTACGCAGTGAAAGAAGTAAGCTGGCAACAGTAGCTTTGTCTGTCTTTTTCAATTATTTTTCAATGGCTGTTCGTTACTCTCTTCTATCTTTTTTACCCTTGGGCCGCCAACTGGCACCGCTGGCAGCCGTGCTGTGCCTGGCTACGGCCGCCCACGCCCAGGCCCCCGCCTGGAGCCTGGCCTTGACGGGCAGCGGCACCCAGCCCACTGGCACCAGCCAGACGCGGGCCGTAGCCACCGACAGCCGGGGCAACGTGTTTGTGGCGGGTAGCTTTAGCGGCACCACCACTTTTGGCACAACTACCCTTACCAGCGCGGGCGATGCCGACATCTTCCTAGCCAAGTACGTGCCCGCCACCAACACCTGGGCCTGGGCCCAGCGGGCGGGCGGCACCTACGCCGACATCGCCTATGGCATTGCCGTGAGCGGCAGCAGCGTGTACCTCACGGGCAGCCTCGTCAACGACCGCAGCAATACCGCGGGCGTGTTGTTTGGGGGCAGCGGCACCGCGCCGGGCACCGTGGTGCAATACGGAGCCGCGACGGTAAATAATGGTGACCTCTTCGTAGCCAAGTACATCGACAACGGCAGCAGCGCCAGCGTGGCTTGGACGCAGGTGGCCGGCGGCACCAACAACGACATCGGCTATGGCCTGGCCGTGAGCGGCAGCAGCGTCTACGTGACGGGCTTTCTCACCAACAGCGCCACCAATGCCAGCAGCGTGCTGCTGGGCGGCAGCGGCACCGCCATTGGCACTGCCCAGCAGTTTGGGGCCGGCACCTTCAACTCCTCCGACCTGGCGCTGCTCAAGTACACCGACAACGGGGCCACGGCCAGCTTCGTCTGGAGCCAGCTCGGCGGCGGCAGCGGCGGCACTGAGACCGGCCGCGCCGTAGCGGTGAGTGGCAGTAATGTCTACGTGACGGGCAACTTCGTCAACAGCACCACCAATGCCAATGCCGTAGTCTTTGGGGGCAGCGGCCCCACGGTCGGCACCGTGCAGGTCAACGGCACGACCACCACTGCCAGCGCCGACCTGGTACTGGCCAAATACACCGACAACGGCAGCACTGCCACGCTGGGCTGGACCCAGGTGGGCGGGGGCACCGATGCCGACAGCGGCTACGGCGTAGCCGTGAGTGGCACGAGCGTCTACGTGGCTGGCAGCTTGTTCAATAACAGCCTCAATGACAACGGTGTGCACCTGGGGGGCGGCGGCACCACCCAGGGGCTGACCCCGCAGTATGGGGCCAGCGCGGTGGCCAGCCCCGATGCCGCCCTGCTCAAGTACACCGATGCCGGGGCCACTGGCACGCTGGGCTGGGCCCAGGTGGGCGGTGGCCGTAGCAACGACTTTGCCTATGGCGTGGCCGTGAGCGGCAGCAGCGTGTACGTGGCGGGTCTTATTTCCAACAATAGCGCCAACGCCTACGGCGTCTTCTTCGGCAGCACGCCGATAGGCCCCGGCCCGACCGCCGTCAACGGGGCCAGCTCGGCCAACAGCTACGACTTGCTGGCCGCCCGCTACACCGACGGCGGCAGCACCGGCACCTTCAACTGGGCGCAGGTGGGCGGGGGCACCGGGCCCGACCAAGCCTTTGGGGTGGCCTTGAGCGGGCAGAGCGTGTGGCTGGCCGGCTCGGTAACCTCAGTGGCGACTTTCGGCAGCAGCACTATCAGCAACGCGGCTGTGGACCCGCTCAACGCGCTGGTTCGCCTCCCCGACACCAGCCTCACGCCGCTGGCCACCACGAGCGCGGCGAGCGTCAGCCAAGGCCTCTATCCCAACCCCGCTGCCCGCATTGCCACCCTCACCGGGGCCGTTGCCGGGGAGCTAGTGCAGGTGTACGACGCGCTGGGCCGCCTGGTGCTGACGGCCACGGCTACCAAAGCGGGCACGGCGGCGCTGGTGCTGCCCGCCAACTTGCCCGGCGGCTTATACCTAGTGCGGAGCGGGGCAGGACCAACGCTACGCCTGACGGTGGAATAAGAACAAGGCTAGGTGGCCAAGGCTCTTCATAGTCAGCTAGCCGTAAGCCAACCATTTTTAGCTAAAGCCCAGCCCTGCCCAGCTGGGCTTTTTTGCGCCTCTACTTCTATACACAGGTGCTGCACAATAAGGCCTGAGCCCACGAAATAGACCGCAGCTACAGTGAGGCCCGGCATCGAGGAAGCAGTCGTTTATGCCCAGTAAAAAGCCAACCAACCCGAGTGGGTTGATTGGCTTTTTACTGGGTTGAGCAAGTAGCCACAAGCCTGTTTACATCGTGCCAGTGCTGCTGGACGTCGTCGAGGTTTTTGTTTTCTTCGTGTCCTTGCGGCTATTCATCTTGGTTTTGTGGCCCGTGCTGCCATTCATCGAGCCGTTATTCATGTTGGTGTCGGTACCGCGTTGCAGCGTGCCATCTGGCATCGTGCCAGTGCCTTGCTGGGGCGACGTGGTCATGCTGCCTCTGTTGGTAGTATTAGTGCCCGCGGGCGTCGTCTGGGCAAAGGCAGTGGTGCTAAGGGAGAACGCACACGCGGCAGCGACGAAAATTTTGGTGATTGTCATGAGATGGTGAGGTTGAAAACAGGTAGGAGAATAGAAAAGCAGTCAGGCAGCTACTCAGTAAGTAGCTGCCTGGCTTGTACGACAACCAACTGCCAGAAGGTTGACTGCTTTCCCACAATGACTGGCCCGCCCCACCTCCCAAACCGATACCACTAGGCCCGAAATGAACGGCCAGCTACCTGTTTGCTAAGGTTGTTTCCTAAACCAGTCTCTAGAAAAAACAAAACCCCCGTTTCCAGGCTGGAAACGGGGGTTTTCGTAGAGAGGGGGGGATTCGAACCCCCGATACCCTTGCAGGTATAACGGATTTCGAATCCGTCGCATTCGACCACTCTGCCACCTCTCTAAAGGTCCCAAACGAGTGGTTGGGGCTGCAAAAGTAGAAAACAATGCACAAGGCGCAATGAGTAAAAAGCATTTAATCTCAAAAATGCGGGCTTGCTTAGCTGTTCCTTGCTCATTATCAGCCAATAATTTTTACTTCAGGCTCCTTGGCGGCCAGGCCGAGGCGGCCCGTTACGGCGTCCATGCTCACGTTGACTTCGAAGCCGATGATGAGCGTCATGCACACAAACTCGAGCCACACCATGAAGCCCACCAGCGCCCCGATGGAGCCGTAGAAGTGGTTATAGGAGTTGAAGATGCGCACGTAGAGCGTGAACAGGAACGACACCAGAAAAATGAGCAGCGTGGCCACCAGCGCCCCCACCGACACAAACGGCCACTTGTCGTGCACCGGGGGCACAAAGTAGTAAATGATGCAGGTAGTGGCCAGAAACAGCCCCACCAATGAGCCGTAGCGCAGGGCCGTAATCATAAACTCGGTGGAGCTTTCGGGCACAATTTCGTAGAATACCAGCCCATCAATAATGAAGGTGCCGAAGAAAATGCCCGCGATGGACACCACCAATACCAGCGCCAACACAAACGTGAGGCCTGTGGCAATGAGGCGCTTGTGTAAATAGCCACGGTGCTTAAACCACGGATATTTCTTCTCAAACGCATCGAGCAAAGCCATGATGCCATTGCTGCTGAGCACCAGCGCCGACACAAACCCGAACGACAGCAAGCCGCCGTGCGGAATACGCACAATGTCCTCAATGGTGGTGGCAGTGGCCGCGTACAGCTCGTGGGGCATGATGTCGGCCAGAAACTGGAGAATGTCCACGTCAAGGCTCGGCACCGGAATGTAGGGGATGAGCGTGAACAGGAAAATAATGGTCGGAAACAAGGCCAGCGTGAGGTTGAAGGCCATGTAGGCGGCGCGCTTTTCGAGCGAGTCGAGGCGCAGCTCGTGCAGCACGCGCTCGCCCACGTCGTAGACCGAGATGCTGCCGCCGCGCAGGTGCTTGCGCTTGCCCCAGGCCATGAGGTTGCGGTAGGCGCGGTGGCGGCGCACATCGGGTACTAGGGCGCGGCGGCGGGTGGGAGGAGCGAGCAATGTATTTATAGTTAAGAGTTTAGCCTGTCATTGCGAGGAAGCACGACGAAGCAACCTTTCCTTCACGCTTAGCAGACGTCAGCAAGCAAAAAGGAAAGGTTGCTTCGTCGTGCCTCCTCGCAATGACAACGAGTATTAGCCATGCTTCTATCGTTCTACTTCAGCAAAATACGGCGCTAATTTTTCGCGCACGCTGCCGGGGATGGGCACGGGGCGGCCGGTAGCGGTGCTCACAAACACCATGAGGGTAGAGCCCTCGGTGAGCAGGTCGCCGGCCTCGTTGCGCAGCTCGTACTCAAAGTTGACCCGCGAGCCCTCGGCCAACTCGCGCAGCAGCACGCGCACGGTGAGCAGGTCGTCGTAGCGGGCGGGGCGGCGAAAGCGGGTGTGCAGCTCGCCCACGGGCATGCCCACGCCCTGGCTTTCGAGGTCTTTGTAGCGAATGCCAAGCTGGCGAAAGGCCTCGGTGCGGGCTACTTCGAAGTAAGCGGCGTAGTTGCCGTGGTAGACGTAGCCCATCTGGTCGGTTTCGGCGTAGCGAACGCGCAGTTGGATGTCGGCGGTGTACATGAAGGAGGCGTGAAAAGGCCAGCCGCTTGGCCAACTCTTTATGTTTAGGTTAAATTTTTAAATAAAAATTGGTGGGCCTATTAACGAGCAAAGAAGCGCAAAAAACGCCTGTTAAGCCGGGGCCTACCTGGTAGCAGAAAAGGCCTGTCTGGCGAAAATCCTGCTGAAAGTTGGCAGAAACCAATTCTGTAAAAATAGGCACTGGCGCTATGTGAGCCGCACTTACGCTCCCAGCAGCGGTGGCAAGTGGCCCCAGTGGGGTGGGGGCAGCTCAAGGTTGCCCACCCTGTCCTGGTCGAAGCAAAGCGGGCGGCGCTGAAGTTGCCCCTGCCTTCGGTGCTGGGTGGGCGGGCAGGCGGCTTGCTCGCTGAAAAATTTGTCCAATAATCTATTGTAAACATACCTTAGCCAAAGGGAGGTATTTGCGAAGCCCCTATGGTTTTGCAGGGCCTTGCCGCTATTCACCCCTTTTTATTATAGTTTATGCCCCAAAAATTACCCCAGGAGTCGCGAAAAACACTGCGATATTTCCTGTCTACCCCTACACGGCTCGCCCGCTTGGCAAGCGCTGCGCTGCTGCTCGCCGCGCTAGGGGCGCAGGCCCAAACCACCACCGTGGTTGGCGAGAATTTTGAAGGCGCCACCAACAGCTTTACGCTGGTAAACGGCACCCAAGTCAACCAATGGGCCGTGGGCACGCCGGGCGGCAATGGCCCGACCACCACGGGCACTAACTCGGCTTTTGTCAGCAACGATGCCGGCGTCAGCTACGCCTACACGCTGACGAGCACTTCGGTATCGCACATGTACCGCGATATGACGCTGCCGGCCGGGCAAACAGCCATCATGAGCTTTGACTGGAAATCGGGTGGCGAAAGCACGTATGACTACCTGCTGGTGCAGGTGGCCCCCACCACGTTTACCCCGGTGGCGGGCACTATTCCGGCCACGACCAGCGTGACGGTGCTGGCCCAAGTAAACTTGCAGCCTGCGTATGGCCGCATGACGATGCAGCTGCCCGCCAGCCTGGCGGGCACCACACAGCGCCTGATTTTTACCTGGCGCAACGATGCCTCGCTGGGCACGCAGCCGCCGGCGGCCATCGACAACATCTTGGTAACTAGTCAGGTGCCTAACCCCATCAGCGGGGCGTACACCATCAACAATGCGCTGCCTACGGCGGGCACCAACTTTAATAGCTTTACCGATGCGGCCAGCCGCCTGAACGCGGACGGCATCAGCGGCCCGACGACCCTCACGGTATCGAACGGCCCGTACAACGAGCAGTTTTTGCTGAATGAGCTACCGGGCAGCAGCGCCACCAATACCCTGACCGTGAACGGGGGCGGGCGCATCCTGCGCTTTGCGCCCTCGGTAAGCACCCAGCGCGCCGTAGTGCAGCTCAATGGCACCGACTACACGACTATTAACAACCTGGTAATCGACGCGACGGGCGGCGGCACCAGCGGCACCTACGGCTACGGTGTATTGCTGACCAACGCGGCTGACAACGACCGCATTACGAACAGCACTATCGCCTCGGACATTGCCAGCACGAGCACCAACTTCACGGGCATTGCGGTGAACGGCTCGCTGACGAGCGCGACCACGGCCGGCAACTCGGCCAATAACCTGACCATCGAAAACAACGACATCAGCGGGGGCTACTACGCCGTGACGCTGTATGGCAACAGCGCCACGGGCGGCCCGCTCAATGGGGGCAACATCATCCGCAACAACCAGATACACGACTTCTACCTCTACGGAGTGTATGTTGGGTACCAGGTGGGGGCCCAGATTACGGGCAATGACATCAACCGGGCGGGGCGCGCCAATGGCACTACGTTCTACGGGGTGTATGCCACGGGTTTGTCGCAGGGCCTAGCCATTGAGAAAAACCGCATTCACGACTCCTTTATCGGCAACCCGACCTCGACCAGCTCCTCCTACGGCGTCTACTTGACTACGAGCACTGGAGCCACGGCCACCGCACCCAACGATGTGGTCAACAACGTGATATATAGCCTGAGCGGCAACGGTTCGCAGTACGGCATTTACAACTCGAGCGCGGCCTACATCCGGATTTACAATAACACTATCAACGCGGACGACCAAACCTCGACCGCAACCGCGACCTATTCCACGTATGGTATTTATAGCTCGGGTACCAATTCCGAGGTTAAAAACAACGTGGTGGTCATCACCCGGTCGGGGGCCAACGTTAAGTACGGCCTGTACTACGCCACCAACCCCCCGGCTAGCAACAACAACGACATTTACGTGCCCAGCGGCAACGTGGGCTACTACACCACCGCCTATGCCACGCTGCCCAGCTGGCAAGCGGCCAACAGCGCCGCCTTTGACCAGAACAGTATTTCGGTCGACCCGCAGTTTGTAGTGGCGGGCATTGGCGCGGGCAGCCTGGTGCCGCGCAACGCGCAGCTCAACAGCACGGGGGCACCGCTCGCCCGCGTGACCGACGACATTACGGGGGCCACGCGGGGTGCGCTGCCCGATATGGGCGCGTTTGAGTTTACGCCGGTGCCCGTGGATTTGCTGCCGGCCGCATTGGTAGGGCCTGTCGCTGGCACGAGCTGCTTTAGCCCCGCCGAGGCGGTGGTGGTGCAGATTCGCAACAACGGCGCTACGACCCTGAACTTCGCTACCACCGCCGCCACCGTGACGGTAGTGGTGACGCCACCCAGCGGCACGCCCCAAACCTTCACCACCACGGTGAACACGACCACCCTCGCCAGCGGCGCGGCCCTGAGTGTAACGCTGCCGGGCACGCTCAACATGACGGCCTTGGGTACCTACTCCTTTGCCATAACGGCCACCGTGGTGGGCGATGGCAACACCGCCAACGACGTGCTGACGCCTACGCCCACCTACACGGTGTCGGCCCCGGTGGCCGGCACGCTGGCGGCGTCGAGCAACACGCTTTGTGTGAGCGGCAGCACGACGCTCAACCTGACGGGCTCGGCCAATGGCAGCCTCCAGCTTCAGAGCGGCACCAGTGCCACGGGGCCGTTTACCGATATTGCGGGGGCTGCTGCCACCACCTATACCACGCCGGTGCTCACCAGCACCACCTACTACCGCGTGCGTAACACCTGCAACGCGACTACGGTGTATAGCAACGTGCTGACCGTGACGGTAAACAACCCGCTGGTAGCTACTACCAATACGCCGGTTACCATCTGCTCGGGCACTGCGGCTACGCTCACGGCTACGGCTTCGGCCGGTAGCTCGGTGCGCTTCTTTGACGCGGCCACGGGCGGCACGGCCCTTGCCACTACGGCCGGCAGCTACACCACGGCGCCCCTCACGGCCAGCACTACCTACTACGCCGAAGCCTTTGCGGGTGCCACCGAAAACGTGGGCGCCCCGGCTTTCAACAGCACGGGCCAAACGCCCCAAACGGGCGGCGCGCTGTTCTTCACCGCCACCACCGCCACTACTATCAATGCTGTAACGGTGTACCTGAATGCGGGCCAGGCGGCCGGCACTGTTACCATCTCCCTGCGCACGGGCAGCAGCAGCACCGGGGCGATAGTCAACAACCAAAGCACGGCCTTTGCCGTGCCGGCTGGCCCCACCACCGGGGTAGCCCCCTACGTGTTGCCGCTGAATTTCAGCGTGCCGGCTGCCGGCCAATACACCTTGTACCTGGGCGCGGCCAGCCAGACCGGCCTGCTGCGCGATGCCTTGAATGGGGCCAACTCAACCTTCCCCTACACCTCGCCCAGCGGGGTAATTACCATCACGGGCACTAGTGTGACGGGCTATTATTACTACTTCTACAACTGGCAGATTGGCTCGGAGTGCGTGAACGCGACCCGCACACCCGTGCAGGTGAATGTGACGCCGCTGCCCGCTACGCCCACGCTCACGGCCGCCGCCCAGCCCGGTGGCGCCATCCTGCTGACAGCCTCGACCGTGGCCGGTGCTACCTACCAGTTCTACCGCGGCGGGGTGGCCGTGGGCACGCCCAGCACTAGCCCCACGCTGCTGCTCCAAAACGGCGCGCCCAATGGCAGCTACACGGTGGCCATCATCAGCGGCGGCTGCACCTCGGCCCAGTCCACGGCCGTGGCCGTAACGGTGACCGGCACGCGCACCACCACCCTCAACGGCGTAAGCTTGCTGGTGTACCCCAACCCCACGCCCGACGGCCTGCTCACCGTGGAGCTAACCGGCCTGCAAGCCAAAGCTTCGGCCCTGACGGTGCTGAACTCGCTGGGCCAGGTGGTGCACGCCCGCACCATCGCGCCCGGCACCGCTACCCTGAGCCTAACCAACCTGGCCGCCGGCGTGTACAACCTGCGCGTGCAAACGCCGGATGGCGTGCTCACACAGCGCATCGTGCGCGAATAGCGTTTGCTTAGAGATTCTGAAAAGCCCCGCTGGTGTATGCCAGCGGGGCTTTTTTGCATAAGACTTGTGTAAAAATCGCTTGTCATTGCGAGCGCAGCGAAGCAATCGCACCCGAACGGCTCGTGCTGATGCGATTGCTTCGCTGCGCTCGCAATGACAGATGCTTTTGTATAAATCCTGCTGTAGTCAACTGCCCGCTAAGAGTTGGTTAGGGAAGTGAAATAGAGGCTATCCAATCCAGATAAATTCATCTTTAGATAACGGCTGGCTGGACTTTAAACGCGACCTTTGTGGAAAAATTCATCTTGCATTCATAATAATTTCCTCTTCCTGCATGCGAAAACTTTTCCGCTTATTGGTGCTGGCGCTGGGCATGTTGCCCTTTGCAAGTCTGGCCCAGGTTATTCCGCCGGTGCCGGCTCCCGCGCCGGTTAATTTGTCGGGCGTGGCTTTGCGCGACTGGCTGCGCACCAATTGGTACGACCCGTACCGCGTGGTGCTGAGCTACGCCGATGCTCGCGCTAAGATGTATAACTACGCTGATAACTATAGCAATAGCGTGGTGTGTGTGTACTCGGGCTACTCCGAGTCGGTGCCGTTTAACTTCAATAATACCAGCACGGGGGTGGTATCCAGCATCAACTGCGAGCACAGCATTCCGCAGTCGTGGTTTAATGAAACTGTGCGCATGCGCTCCGACATGCATCACCTGTACCCCACCTACATTACCTGGAACAGCAACCGCGGCTCGGACCCCTACGCCGAGATTCCCGACACCCAGACGACCCTCTGGATGCGCCTGACCCAGAGCCAAACGGGCATTCCGGCCACCAACATTGCCGAGTACAGCGAAGATGGGCCGGGCAAGTTTGAGCCCCGCGAAGACCACAAGGGCAACCTGGCCCGCACGGCCTTTTACTTCTACACCATGCACGCCGGCCAGCCCGATTTGGTGAGCACCGGCCACAACGACATTAATACGCTGGCCGACCTCAACACCTTGTATCAGTGGCACCTGGCCGACCCTGTGGATGCCCACGAGCAGGAGCGCAACCGCCGCGTGGCCGCTAGCCAGGGCAACTACAACCCCTTTATCGAAGACCCTTCGCTGGTGGCGCGGGCCTGGGGCTTTGCCCCGGCCGGGCCCACTATCTCGTTTGCCACGGCCAGCAGCAGCCTTCCCGAAGGCAATAGCGGCACCACCACCTACACCGCTACGCTCAGCGTGAGCCCGGCCCCCACCGCTGCCCTCACGGTGCAGGTGGCCCTGGACGCGGCCAATTCGACGGCCACCAGCAACTCCGATTTCAGCTTCGCTTCGCCCGCTACGGTAACTTTCGCCGCCGGCCAAACCAGCCAGACGGTGACGTTGACCGTGAACGGCGACACCCAGCCCGAAGCCGACGAAACCGTGGTGTTGACTTTGCAAAACCCCGGCACCGGCAGCAGCATCGGCGGGCCCAGCACCCACACGCTCACTATCCTCAACGACGATGGCGCGGCCCCGACCGTGGCCTTCACCACCGCCACCGGCAGCATCGCCGAGGGCAACAGCGGCACCAGCACCTACACCGCCACTGCCACGCTCAGCAACCCCGGTAGCCTCGCGTTTCCGGTAACGGTGCCCGTGGCCGTGGTGGCTGCCGGCACCACCGCCACCAGCCCCGCCGACTACACGCTGGCCACTACTACGCTCACCTTCGGCAGCGCCGCAGCCCTGAGCCAGCCGGTGACTGTGACCATTGTGGGCGACCTGCTGCCCGAGCCCAACGAAACCGTGGTGCTGCGCCTGGGCACGCCCAGCAGCGCCAACCTCATCGTGGGCACGCCCGGCACGCACACGCTCACCATCCTCAACGACGATGCCACGCCGGCCGGGGCTACCTGCGCGGCTCCGTATTTCAGCCGGTATTTCGAGTCGGCCACGGGCAATACCAAGGTGCTGGAAATCTTCAACCCCACCACCAGCACCCGTAATTTGAGCGGGCTGCGTGTGGAGCTGTTCGCGGCCAATGCTACTACGCCCACGGCTACGGCCATCCTCGCCGGCAGCCTAGCAGCGGGCCGAGTGTACGTGATTGCCAACACTGGCGTAACCGACCCCGCCGTAAAAGCCCTGGCTAACCTTGAATCAAACGTGTGCTTTTTCAGTGGCCCGCAGTCAGTGGTCTTGTTTGATGGCACCGACACGCTCGACATAATCGGGGTGGTGGGCCGCACGCCCAGCGGCACTGGCTGGGCCATAGCGAGCGGCGCTACCACCCGCGACAACTCGCTGGTGCGCCTGCCCGCCACGGGCCGGGGCAGCAGCCGCTGGTTTGGCCCCACCGGCGCGGCTACGACCTGGCAGGCCCAGGGCACCGATAATTTTGCGGGCCTCGGCAGCTACGTATCCACGGCCTGCGCCACGCCGCTGGCCGTGCGCAGCGGCACTGCCGCCGGCACTTTGGAGCTATACCCCAACCCCGCCACCGGCCGCGTGAGTGTGCGCCTGCCCGGTGCCGCCACCCGCCCCGCCACGGTAGAAGTGCTCGACGCGCTGGGCCGCTCAGTGCGCCAACTCACTACTACCCTCGGCGACGCTACGCCGGCTGCTTTGGAGCTGGCGGGGCTGCCCGCTGGGCTCTACGCCGTGCGCGTAAGCACCGGCGACGGGCAGTACTTGGGCCGCCTGGTGGTGGAATAAGCTTGTTGACTTTTGCCGAAAAAGGCCCGTCCAATTGAGGAATCTCAGTTGGACGGGCCTTTTTTATAAGTTGTTCGAGTAAAAAGTGCTTGTCATTGCGAGCGTAGCGAAGCAATCGCACCCGAACGGAACCTGGATAGTGGCTGAGCGGGTGCGATTGCTTCGCTACGCTCGCAATGACAAACCACGATGGCGTGTTGCATTGAACCATACGCAAAGCATTACTCGCGCACCAGTCGCTGCCAGTAGCTGCCCGCCGTGCCAGTGGCTTGCACCACGTAGAGGCCCGGTGCCAGCGCTGCCAGATTCAGTGCGCCGCCTCCGGTAGGCAAAACTGCTTTTGTTACCAGCTGCCCTTGGGCATTAAACACTTGTATGGTGGCTGCCCCGAAACTGCCCGGTAGCTGCACCTGCACCACCTCGCGGGCGGGGTTGGGGAAGAGCTGCCACTCGATGGATTTGGCGATTGGAGCCGTGGCCAGCACCGTTTGGTAGAGAGCGCTGGCGGCCTGGGCCGCCGTTTGCAGCTCGGCCAGCGTGGGGGCGGCCAGCACGGCAAAGGTTATTTTGGTTGAGTCGCCGGGGGCGAGGCGCGGCACCACGGTGCTGAGCACCTGCGAGGCATCGACCCCGGCCGCTGCGGTGCCCACGTCGCGGTGCGCCCGGCTGAAACCATCGCTGAGAGCTAGGTATTTTTCAGCGGGGCTGAAGCCATCGTTGAAGTAGATAGGGGTGCCGGCCGGCGCGTTGTTGTTGATGGAATAGACCCCGGCCGGGCGGTTGCCCAGCACCTGCACCCCGGCGTAGAGGCGGGTGGCCTGCGGGTCGTAGCAGTAGCCCATGCGCTGCACCGAGTCGTAGCGGGCCACGTTGCGGCCGCTCTCGCCGGGCAAATCCCAGTCGGCAAACAGGCCGGCGTAGAGCGGCTTGAGGGTATCAGCGGTTAGGTTGCGCAGCGAGTATTCGAGGATAATAAAATTGCGCCGCCCGGCGGGCGCAGCCCAGGCCAGCCCGCGCTGCCGCACCCGCACGCCCACCGAGCGTGGCTGCTGGGCGCTGGGCAACGAGTCGCGGAAGGTGCTAAATGCCTCCTGGTCGGCCCGCGGGCCGGGCAGCACCCGCCGAATGGGCGCTTCAGTGTAAAACGACTGGCGCACGGTATTGGGCGCGGCGCGCAGGTGGTCGGCCACGCGGGTGGGGGAGGTGGCCAGCAGCAGCCCGCCTTCGCTCAATAATGGCCCCACGGTGCGGTAGCTGAGGCCCAGGCCGCCTTGGTCATACACGCCATCATAAGCCAAATTGCCCCGGCTGCTGACACTCGTCACGAGGTCGCCCGCGTCGAGCACCACAAAATCGGGGTTGAGCAGCACGCTCACGTACTGGTCGGTTTGGTAGCCGCCCGCTGCCGTGAGGCGGTAGCGCAACTGGGCCGTCGTATTGAGGGGCACGCTACTAGCCACCGTGAGCTGAAACGGCTGGCTGGTATTGGTGCTGTTAGCCAACGTGGCCAAATTGCCCACCGCAAAGTTGCCCTGCGCCACCGTGAGGTAGGGCGAAAGCGAAGTGAGCGTAACCGTGAGGCCAGCCACGGGCTGGAGCAGATTGCGCACGGTGGCCGTGAGCTGCACGGTTTCGCCGGGGGCGTAGCCGGTGGGGCGGGCGGGAGCGAAGGTGCTGGTGACTACCCGCGCCTCCTGCCGGTTATTGGCTACCACGGCGCGGAACACATTGAGCCGGCCCCGGCCCAAGCGGCCGCGGTAGTTAGCATTGGCCGGCAGGCTGTAGATGGCCGTGTCGGCCGACTGCCGCAGCTGGGCCGCCACTTGCTCGGCGGTAAACTGCGGAAATCGCGCCCGCACCAGCGCCGCCGCCCCCGACACCAGCGGGGCGGCCAGCGAGGTGCCCGCGTCGAAGTAATAATCGCCATCGAGCGGCCCAATTCCGGCGTATAGGTAGTACCCGTTGGTGGTCCAGATACCCACGCCCGGCGCGGTGAGGTCGATGCGGCGGCTATACGTGGCAAAGCCCGCCTTAGCATCGTTGGCATCGGTGGCCGATACCGACACCACGTGCTCGTAAGAAGCCGGGTAAAACAGCAGGTCGGCATTGGTATTGCCCGCGGCGGCCACCAGCACCACGTCTTTGTTGACGGCTGCGTAGGTGCACACATCCTGCTCGAAGCGCGAGTAGCCGCCCGCGCCGCCCCACGACATATTGATGACTTTGCAGCCGTGGTCGGCGGCGTACACAATGCCCTCGTAGCCAGCAAATGTGCCCGTGCTATTGCCCGAAAACACCTGCACGGGCAGAAATTTGCATTTGAAAGCCACCCCGGCCACACCTTTGCCATTGTCGGTTTCGGCGGCCATTGCGCCGGCGGTGTGCGAGGCGTGCAGGGCGTGGTCGTCGTTATAGGTCACGTCGTTGTTGCCATTCGACATATCCCAGCCCCGGTAGTTGTCCACGTAGCCGTCTTGGTCGTCGTCGATGCCATTGACGGGGTCGGCGTAGTTGTACTTAATCTGGTGCACCAAGTCCTCGTGCGTAGGCCGCATGCCCGTGTCGGTATGGCCGATAATTATGGTAGAATCGCCCTTGGTAATATCCCAGGCCCGGTAGGCCTGAATGAGTTTGAGGTGATACTGCGAGCCCGTCACGGAGTCGGCCCGCGGGTCGTTGGGCTGGTACAGCAGCTCGCGAATGTAGAGCGGCTCGACGTACTCGACCGCACCAGTGCCCAGCAGCAACGTGCGGGCCTTAGCCAAGCTGGCCGAGGCAGGCACCTCCACCTGGTAAATCAGGCGCAAATCGACGCTGCCCGGCTGCTCGTCGCTGGGCGGCGTAGCCCGCGGAAATTTCTGGCTCAGGTTTGTGGCTCCCAGCGCATGCAGCGCGGCCTGCACCTGGGCGGGGCTAGCCGTGGCGGATAACTTAAATACCACCCGGCCCGGAATAGTGGGCGGCCCGGCCAGCACCAACGCCGCTTGCGTTAAAAATAAAACGATAGTAAGAATATATTTCATAAAAGGCTAATTACAAGCTGTTCACTTTGTAAATATAAGGAGGTGCGCTTTAGGGGGCGCAGCGGTTGGCTGCCCGGCTAGCTAGCCGGCCACTGCCGGGGCAAGCCCGCCTCGCGGGCCAGCGGCGCTGCCCCCGAGGTATAGAGCCCCCCCAGCACGGCCGTCGCGGCTTCAGCCAGCTCCAGGTGATAGTCGGCGTGTAGCTTATTGGCTTGTTTAATTGCCTCCTGCGTGCGCCGCACCAGGTGCTGAAGCAGCGGCTGGGTGGGCCCGTGCAGCCGCGCCACCGTTTCGGGCTGGTGCCGAAATACATTGGCCAGCAGCCGCAAACTCAGCTCGATTTCGCCAAAAGCATCGTCGGTAATGCGTGAGTGGTATGCCAGCCGCGCCTGCAATTGCCGCAGGATAACCAGTAGGTCATTAGGCGATTGGTGGTAGCCCCGCACGGGGTCATCGACCTGCTGGCGCAATACGGTGCGGCGGGTTTCGAGGGCATCCTCACCTTCCAGCAGGCGGTAGCTGAGTTGCTCGGTCAGCACGGCATCCTGCGCCACGAGACGGGCCAGGAGCTGGTCTTTTTCCTTTTGCGGCAAGTCGAAAAGAGCGCGGCGCAGGTCGGGCGGGAGGGCGGGCATAGGGAATGATATAGAATAGAAAAGTCGCCCGTCATGCTGAGCGCAGCGCAGTCGAAGCATCTTGGCTGGGGTGCTAGCTTCAAAACGTCAGCAACGAAGCGACCAAGATGCTTCGACTCCGCTGCGCTGCGCTCAGCATGACGACCGGTTGTGCTCAGCATAACGACTGTTTGCGTCCAGCATGACGGACGTTTTTTAACATTAACTCTACGCTTTCCCTTCCAAAAACTCTTTCAAATATGGCGCAGTCTTGCTTGCCTTCACCCCAGCTACCTTGGTTGGCGGGCCGGCCGCCACTACGCGCCCGCCCTCGTCGCCGGCCCCCGGCCCTATGTCGATAACCCAGTCGCTATTAGCCACCACGTGCATATCGTGCTCAACTACCACCACGGTATTGCCGGCTTCTACCAGCCCGTCGAGTTGCTTTAACAGCTTCTCCACATCAGATGGGTGCAGCCCCGTAGTGGGCTCGTCGAGCACGTAGAGCGAGTGGCCGCGTGGCGGCCGTTGCAGCTCTGAGGCCAGCTTGATGCGCTGGGCCTCGCCGCCGCTGAGCTCGGTGGCGGGCTGGCCCAGGCGCAGGTAGCCGAGGCCTACTTCGCGCAATACCGTGAGGGCGCGCAGCACGGTGGGCTCGTCGGCGAAAAACTCCCAGGCGGCATCCACGGTCAGGCCGAGCACGTCGGCGATGTTTTTGGCGCGGTAGGTTATTTCCAGAGTTTTGGCGTTGTAGCGGGTGCCGTGGCACACGGGGCAGGGTGTGTACACGCTGGGCAGGAACAGCAATTCAACCATCACAAAGCCTTCGCCCTGGCAGTTTTCGCAGCGGCCTTTGGCTACGTTGAAGGAAAAGCGGCCCGCGTCGTAGCGGCGCTTGCGGGCCTCAGGTGTGGCCGCAAACAGCTTGCGCACGTGGTCAAAAAGGCCAGTGTAGGTAGCCATATTCGAGCGCGGCGTGCGACCGATGGGCTGCTGGTCTACGCGCACCAGGCGGGTTATTTGGTCGATGCCTTCGGTGATGCGGCCTTCGGTGGTGGCTTCGTCGGCCTGCTCCAGGGCCTCGCCTTCCGGCTCTTCGGCAGCTAGGGCTTGGCCTAGTTGCGCGGCCACCAGTTCCACCAAAACCTGGCTAACCAACGTCGATTTGCCCGAGCCCGACACGCCCGTGACGCTGGTAAATACACCCAGCGGAAAATCAGCGTCCAGTTGATTTAAATTGTGCCGCGTAATGCCGCGCAGCCGTAGCCAGCCGCTAGGCTGGCGCGAATGGCGCGGGGCCAGCGGCTCCGTATCAAATAAATACCGACGCGTCTGCGATTCTTTGGCCTCAGCCAAACCGGCCAGCGGACCGCTGTATAATATCCGTCCGCCTTGCTCGCCCGCGCCCGGCCCCACGTCCACCACCCAATCGGCTTGCTTGATAACTTCCAACTCGTGCTCGACCACAAACAGCGAATTGCCCGCCCGCCGCAAGCCCGCTAATGCCTTCAGCAGCGCCGCCGTATCGACGGGGTGCAGGCCGGCTGAGGGCTCATCGAGCACGTACACCACGCCAAATAAATTGGAGCGCACCTGCGTGGCCAGCCGCAGCCGTTGCAGCTCGCCGGGCGAGAGTGTGGGCGTGCTGCGCTCCAGGGTGAGGTAGCCCAAGCCGAGGTCGAGTAGCACGGCGAGCCGGCCGCAGAGGTCGTCGGCAATGCGCTGCGTCACAATTACTTTCTCAGGAAACTCGGTGTCGTACTTGGCCCCGCGGGCTACTTTGCTTTCGGCATACGGCCGCAGCAGCGCCGCCAGCGCTTTGAGCGGCAGCCGCGACAAATCGGCGATGTCCAGCTCCGCGAACGTGACACTCAGCGACTCGGGGCGCAGGCGCTTGCCGTGGCAGAGCGGGCACTCGGTGCTGAGCATAAATTGCAGCGCCCGCTTCTTCATCTGGGCGCTTTGGGTGTTGGCAAAGGAGTGAAACACGTGCCGCCGGGCGCTGCTGAAGGTGCCCATGTAGTTGGGTGGCTCCTTGCGTTTTAGCGCCCGCTGCGTTTCGGCGGGCGAGTAGCCGGGGTACACCGGCACCACCGGCTGCTCGTCGGTGAAGAGTATCCAGTCGCGCTCCTTTTGGGGCAGGTCGCGCCAGGGTTTATCCACGTCGTAGCCCATGCTCACCAATATATCGCGCTGGTTTTGGCCGCCCCAGGCGGTGGGCCACGCCGCAATGGCCCGCTCCCGGATGGTGAGCGAGTCGTCGGGCACCATCGAGCGCTCGGTGGCTTCGTACACGCGGCCCAGGCCGTGGCACTGCGGGCACGCGCCCTCGGGCGTGTTAGGCGAAAAGCCTTCGGCGTAGATAATGCTCTGGCCCTCTGGGTAATCACCGGCCCGTGAGTACAGCATCCGCAGCAGATTGGAAAGTGTAGTGACGCTGCCCACCGACGAGCGCGTGGTGCCGCCGCCGCGCTGCTGCTGCAAGGCCACGGCCGGCGGCAGCCCATCCACGGTATCGACCTCTGGCACTGAGAGTTGGTGAAACAGCCGCCGCGCATACGGCGACACCGACTCCAGGTAGCGCCGCTGGGCCTCGGCATACAGCGTGCCGAAGGCCAGCGACGACTTGCCTGACCCCGACACACCCGTAAACACCACCAGCGCATCGCGTGGAATGTCCACGTCCACGTTTTGCAAATTGTGCTCGCGAGCGCCGCGCACCCGCACAAAGCCGGGGCGGTTAGTTGAAGATTCTTCCATTCTGAATAAGCAAAGGACTTTTCAGAACGGGCGAGCGGGGCTGCGGGTTAGCGGGCGTGGTATCGCCAATGTATAATCAACAGATAATCAAGACGCTTAAGCAATAGAGTAACTGCTGTTTGTTAAGGTATTTCCGGAGGTTTAGCTTTTAGGGCCTTAGCATTTATTGCATAAAAAGTAACTGGCCGATGTTCTATATCGAGCCAGTACATAGGTTGGTTTAATCGATTCATTAGGTCCAGCAGGCTTACTAAGTTGCTGTAGGCAGCAGTCGGGCCAAAGTAGACCCGTACCCCTCGGGCGTGCCCTTCATCAGCTTGCATAGCTTGCACTGCCCCTTCCAGAGCCGCCCTGTTTACCGGATAGCTTAACGAGTTGCCGCTGAGTTGAGCATTTTGCCAGCGAGTGGTAGCTCTTATGCTAGCCAATGGCTTACAGAAGCAATAGGAAGGGATTTTTCCATATTTATCTTTCGCCATATTTTCCAGCGTAGGCATCGTCAATTGCAACACATTTTCTGGTTGCAATCTCTTGTCTATCAATAATAGTTGGCAGCCCAGCAGCAACAGAAACCCCAGCGCCACCCAGCCCGGCGGTAACAACAAGCGGCGATAAGGACGGCGCAGTACGTACATAGCGATTTGGTAAAACCTACTACGTTGATGCCGCCCTTGCCCAAAATGCACAAAAAAGCGCCTGTGGCCGAATGGCCGCAGGCGCTTTTTATATAAATCGCCTTACCTCACCCCCCAGCCCTCTCCCTAAGGAGAGGGGGCCGGGGGGTGAGGTAATACGTTATTCCGGGTCACTTTCAGCCGTCAGGTTTTTGCCTTGGTGCTGTAGTTCGGGCAGCGTGAAATTGGCGTCACGGGGATGAACCAGCTCGTCGGGCAGGTTATCGGCGCTGGCGGGCGAGGGCCCCTCGGGGGCCTGCTCATCCGAGCGTAGCGAATCGTCCATCATGTCGGCCATGCGCTGGCCGCTGGTATTGTTGTCGTCAGTTACCTGGCCGTAGGTTTCGCGGTCCAGGAAGCTGTCCGATTCCTTTTCGGTTTCAGTCTGGGGCGTCACGTTTTGCGTTTCGGCGCTGGCAGCACCGGAGGCGGTAGCAGCGGCGCGGCCCTCGTTATCGGGCGCGTTGGGTTGGGGCGAAGTCATAGGTCAGGAATTAGTCGTTAGCGTGTTCTTTGTCGTTGTTTTCGTCCCACGAGGCCTTGCGATGGCCGCCAGCATAGCGCTCATCATCATCGGCCCAGGCACCTTCCTGCACGTCGCGGTCGGCGTTTTGCACGTTGCGCACGCCTTGCGGGTCTTCGTTTTGCACGGTGTGGCCGCGCTGCTGCTCGGGGTTAGCGTTGGCGGCGTCGGTGGTATAATCTTCGGTGGTCGGCGCGTCTTTCTTACGGAACTCGCTGAACTCATCGGGGTTATCGTTGCTACCGTCGTTCTTGCTAGCGCTAGCCGAGGGAGAGGAGCCGGCGTTCTCGGCTTTGCCGAAATCGCCATAGTTAGGCGTGCCAGCTTCGGCGTCCTTGGCCGGCTCGTTGGGGTTGAGATGCGCTTCCTCGGCCTGTTTTTGCTGGTAGATGGGCAGCGGGCCGTTATGTGGCGTGAGCGGATTGGGAGCGTCGTTGGGTTCGGTAGCCATGAGGATGGGAAAGAAAAGCCAGTAGGAAAGCCGGCTAAGGCCGGCCGGGATATATGCTTACTGCTGTTTACGGTTTCTGGTTTCCATTGGGTGCTAGCGGTGGTGGCGCTCGGCCTGCCAAGTGCCGCCGTACACCGGCGCTTGCCAACGCGCAGCTTTTTCCTGCGTTAACCCTTTCTATGCAAATTCACCACGACTCCGCCAACCAGGAATTTACCGCCGGCTCGCCCGAAGAGCCCGCCGAGCTGGCCTATTCGCTGCCTGATAAAGGCACCATCGACTTCACCCACACCTTCGTACCCGAAGACCAGCGCGGCCAGGGCACTGCCGACGAGCTGGCCCGCGCCGGCCTCGCCTACGCCCGCCAGCAGCACCTGAAAGTGCGCACCAGCTGCGAGTTTATGCAGGCCTTTGTGCAAAAGCATAAGGCAGATTATCAAGATATTCTGGCGTAAAAACGCCTATCATTCACAGGCAAAACTGCTGTCATTGCGAGGAGGCACGACGAAGCAACCTTTCCTTCACGATAGCCAACGAAGGCAAACGGTGTAAGGGAAGATTGCTTCGTCGTGCCTCCTCGCAATGACAGTCAATTACCCCCGCCGCTCAAACCGTAGCCGCAGCTCCCCGTCAGGCCGCAGCGTCACCAGCGGGTTCATGCCGGGCGGCGTGGTGGCGGTGGGCAGCACCCGGTAGCGGCGCACGGTTTGAATCAGCACCAATTGCAGCTCGGTGAGGGCAAAATGACTGCCCACGCACAGCCTCGGCCCGCCGCCAAAGGGCAGGTAGCCGTAGGTAGGCAGCGGCACCGCCGCCTCGGCCGCAAAGCGCTCGGGCCGAAATGCCTCAACATCGGGCCACAGCGCAGCGTGGTGGTGCACCCCATACACGTACAGCGAAAACACGCTGCCCTTGGCAATGTGATAGCCCTGAAAATCATCGTCTTCGGTGGCCACGCGGTCGATAATCCAGGCGGGTGGATAGAGGCGCATGGCCTCCTGTACCACCTGCAAGGCGTAGGGCACGCGGGCTAAATCCTGAAACTCGGGCGCCTGGCCATTGGGCAGTTCGCGCTCGATTTCAGCTACCAACTTTTCCTGCACTTCGGGGTAGCGGGCTAGCAAGTACAGGCCCCAGGCCAGGGCATTGGCCGAGGTTTCGTGGCCGGCTACAAGCAGGATATTCAGCTCATCCACCAGTTGGTCTTCGGCCATCGGCTCGCCGTTGTCTTCGTAGCGGGCGTCGAGCAGCATTTGCAGCAGGTCGTCGGGCGGCGGGGTCTCGGGGGCAGCGGCTGTGGCCGCGCGGTGGTGGGCAATGCCCTTGCGCACCAGCTCGCGCAGGCGCAGGGCTAGGGTGTCGTGCCGCTGGTAATCGCCCCGTAGCCACTGCACCGGCCGCAAATACGGCTGCCGAATAGTAGTGACGTAAAACCACTGAATAGCCGTGAGCCAATCGCTAAGCTGCGTTAATTCGGCATCGCTCAAGCCGTTGCCAAACACCGACTGCGCCACGATGCGAAAGGCCACCCGCGTCATAGCCGCGTGCACATCTAGCTCCGCTGTCTTTTGCTGGTCAGTGGTTTGCGCGTCTAGCTCAGTTACCCACTCATCGGCTGCCGCGCGCATCAGGCGCGTGAGGCCCGCCAGCCGCTGCCGGTGAAAGCCCGGCTGAATAAGCCGCCGCTGGCGCAGCCAGTCGGCCCCTTCATTGGTCAGCAAGCCCTTGCCCAGGTAGCGCAGCAGCCCGTGCGTGAGGTCCGACTTGTGGTAGCGGCGGTGGTTTTTTTGCAAGATGTGCTGCACCAGCGCCGGGTCGCGCGTCACGATGGACGGCTTCACGCCGCCTAGGTACAGGTGCACCGTGTCGCCGTAGGTGGCCAGCACTTTGTTGAGGTTGCCCACTGGGTCGCGAGCCCGGCGCAGCGACTGGCGCAGCGTGAGCCAGCGCGGCACTTGCGGCCAAGTAGTGGCAGTAGGAGAAGGGGTCGCCATAAGAGAAAAGAGTGGGAGGATGGCCAGTTATAACCTATGATTTAAATAAAAGTCGTTTGTCATTGCGAGCGTCGCGCAGCAATCGCAGTTGTTCAGCCGCGCCGTTCGGGTGTCCTTGCTGCGCGGCGCTCGCAAGGACAAACAATTTTTGTGTAAGTCCTACAACCACAACGTAACGGGTTTTACACTTACGCAGCAAATTGATTTTGACAATTAAGCACTACCGTTGGCAGTTTACGTAAGTATAAAGTCTTCCATCCGTATTAGCGCGCTCGCCTATGGCTTCCTCCGCTGCTGCGTCTGGCTCTGCCAGCGCTACCCCGCCCACCTCGCCCCGCAAGCCGCGCAAAGCCCCGGCCCGGCCCAAAGCAGCTGCGCCCGAGGCCCAGCCCGCCGACCGCCTCGACCTAATCGCCCAGGGCCTGAGCGGCAAGGCCAGTGCCAAGCAGGCCATCTTCCGGGCCACGCAGGCGGCCTTCGACGTGCTGCGCCAAGTGTCGCAGGAACTGTGCCTGGAACTGACCCAAAAAATAACGACCACCGTCGATGCCAGCGTGCGCATCGAGTATTACCCGGTCAATGGTATGGAGTTTCACATCCGCTTTTCCGGCGATTTGCTGGTGTTCGTGATGCATTCCAATATCGTCACCTTCCCCGACAACTTCGGGCCGATGACGACGCCCTACGTGCAGGATGACTTCCGTAGGCGCTTTTTTGGCCACATTATGGCCTATAACTTCATGGCCGACAGCATCAAGTACCAGCGCCTCAACGACCCCGGCTACCTGGTGGGCCGCCTGCTGGTGAATATCGACAGCCACTATTTTCTAGAAGGCGTGCAGCAGCTCGAGCTGCCAGACCACGACATGAGCGCCACGCCCATTACGCCCGAGGCCATGCGCCTCTTCGTGGAAAGCGCCATGATTGCAGCCGTCAACAACGACCTCATCGCCCCGCCGATGACTGATATTCAGAAAATTACCGTCAAGCAAAAGCTTGAAAATCAGCAGGTGAGCCGCGCCAGCAAAGTAGGCTTTAGCTTCTCGCACGAGCAGCCGTTTTAATCTGTCATTGCGAGGAGGCACGACGAAGCAACCTTTCCTTATCCCGCTTGCATTCGTAGGCTAGCGATAAGGAAAGGTTGCTTCGTCGTGCCTCCTCGCAATGACAAGCGTTATTTCCCGTAGCCCACTCTCTCCCGCACCTTGGCCAGCACACCGCTGCCGTAAGCCTGCGCCTTGCGGGCACCTTCGGCTAGGCGGGCATCCAGCTCGGGCAGGTTGTCCATGTAGTAGTTGAATAGGCGGCGCTCTTCGCCAAAGCGCTGCATAATAAGCTCATAGAGCGCCGTTTTGGCGTGGCCGTAGCCGTAGCCGCCAGCCTCGTAGTTGGTGCGCATGGTGGCCGTTTGCTCGGGCGTAGCCAGCAGCGAATACAGCTTGAAGGTGATGTCGGTGGCGGGGTTTTTGGGCGCTTCGAGCGGCGTGCTGTCCGAAATGATGCTGCGCACGGTTTTCAGCAGCTCCTTTTCGGGCGCGAAAATGTCGATGATATTGCCGTAGCTTTTGCTCATCTTTTGCCCGTCGATGCCCGGAATGGTCATCAGCTCGGCATCGACTTTGGCCTGGGGCAGCACCAGCGTTTCGCCGTAGCGGCTGTTGAAGGCAGTGGCAATGTCGCGGGCTATTTCGAGATGCTGTACCTGGTCTTTGCCCACGGGCACAAACTCGGCATCGTAGAGCAGAATATCGGCCGCCATCAGCACGGGATACGTGAAGAGACCAGCATTCACATCCGAAAGTCGGTCTGATTTATCCTTGAAGCTGTGCGCGTTGGCCAGCATGGGGTAGGGCGTGAAGCACGACAAATACCACGTCAGCTCGGTGACCTGCGGCACATCGGACTGCCGGTAAAACAGATTTTTCTCGGTGTCGAAGCCGCAGGCCAGCCACGCGGCCGCCACGGCGTAGGTGTTGGCGCGCAGCAGCGCGGGGTCGCGCACGGTCGTCAGCGAGTGCAGGTCGGCGATGAAATAGAGCGAGTCGTTGGCCGACTGCTTGGAAAGCTCGATGGCGGGCAAAATCGCGCCGAGCAAATTGCCCAGGTGCGGGCGGCCGGTGCTTTGGATACCGGTAAGAATACGGGACATGGAGGCAAAATTACTCAGTGGCGAAGCGAATCTTGCGCCACTGCCTCACGGGGCCGGCCCACCGGCAGCCCCACCGTAGTATAGGGGAAGGGTTGCCCCGAGTTAAACGCCCGCAGCAGCACGGGTAGCGTGTCAATGTTAATAGCCTCGTATTCAACTAGCTGAAGCAAATCGGGGCGCGAAACGAGGTAGGGCATAAGCACCTCCCGAAAGCGCCGGCCCTTGCCGGTATCGGAGTTTACGGGCAGCGTCACGGCCGAGTCGGCCGAGGCTTCGCGCAGCATGTAGGCTTGCAGCTCGGTGGTGGTCGAGTTGGGGCCGCCCACGTAGTAGCGGTAGCGAAAAAGCGAGAGCTTGCCGCTGTCGACTACCTCCACAAACAGCTTAGCAGTTTTCTTCGAAGCCCACAGGCCGCTCTTGGTTTTGAAGCCCCGCGCAGTGGTGTAGCGCATGCGCCCAATCTGGGCCCAGTACACGTCGTCGGGCCGGTACTTAGTGGTGTGGCCTTGCTCGTCTTTCACCAGCAGTTCGCGGGCATACACGCGCAGGTAGCCGGTGCGGCGCGTGTGCCGGTCGGCATTCAGAATGTACGAGCCCGGGTAGGGCTTGCCGTTGAAAAGCAAGCTCTTGTGCATTTGGGCGCGCGCCGCTACCACGGAGCCCAGCAGTAGCCAGCAAGTAAAAAATACGCGCATAGGCAGTAAAGATGAGGGGCTATACGCTAGGGGTGAGGTGAACGATTTCCGGAAATCACTACCCGAAATCCTGAATAGTAACCGGAAGGTAGCAGCTAAGAACGGAAGTAGCCTACTTGCTGCCCCAAGGCGGCGCTTGCATTGGATAGTCCAGAAAAGGCTCCTTATTATTATAGGCGTGCAGAAGGGTCTGCAAGTTATAAATAGTAACTTTTTCGGCCACTAGCAGGTCGGTTAAATCGGACCGGTCGGCGATGTAAGGCGCTGGAAATCCCCCAAATTTTTTGCCGGTCCCGACTGGTGCGCTGAACGGGATGGTCGTGGCGTTGGGCTTGCTGGCGCGCTTGAAGCAGCAAGTCAAGGGGGCTAAACTTATACCGAGGCGTCGACTACGGCTTCTTCCTGCAATTCTGCCGTTTCGGCCGGCCCTAAATAGCGGTCAATGGCGTAGTGCGCCAGATACAGCAGCGGCGTGAGCAACACCGCCGCCGCAAATTTATACCAATAGTTAAAGGTCGCTACCTCAAGTACTTGCTTCAGCGACCAGTTGCCAAAGAGGTAAAACGCCACGTACAGCACTACGAAGCTGTCGACGAGTTGCGAAATGAGCGTCGAGCCCGTGGCCCGCAGCCAGATAAAGCGGCTGCCCGTGATGCGCCGAAACAGCTGGAACACGCTGGCATCGAGCACCTGCCCAATCACAAACGCCGTGAGCGAGCCCACAATAATGCCCAGTCCCTGCCGAAAAATACTCTGGTAAGCAAACTCAATATCAAATGGCCGCCCCTGCCCATCGGTCTTGTTGAGGTCGAGCCAAAACGCGGCCGGCGCAAGCTTGGTAGTGCCCAGAATAACCAGAAAGGCGTACAAAATGAGCCCCACCGTAAGGAAGGTGATGCGCAGCACGCCCTTGCGCCCGAAGTACTCGTTGATGATGTCGGTGCCGATAAAGACCACCGGCCACACCAGCACGCCCGCCGAAAGGCTGCCCGTGAGGCCAAAGGTTTTTTCGACCGAAAATATCTTGACGCCGATGATTTCGGCCAGCAAGGCATTCACCAGAAAAATGCCGCTGAGGACGAGGTAAAGCTGCTGCTTTTTGTGAGCGTAGGTATTCATTTAACTGTCATTGCGAGGAGGCACGACGAAGCAACCTTTCCTTATCGTTTGTTGACGTCTGCTAAGCGTGAAGGAAAGGTTGCTTCGTCGTTCCTCCTCGCAATGACAACAGTTACTGACAGGTTAAATAGTTACCACCAGCCCCTCAAGTGCCAGGTCCGTATTTGTGAAAACCGCCTGCGCCTCGGCCAAATGCGCCGCCAGCTGCTTGTAGCGCGATGAAAAGTGCCCGATGAGCAGCCGCTTCACTTGCGCGGCGCGGGCCAGCTCGGCGGCCTGGTAGGCGGTGCTGTGGTGCGTTTGGGCGGCGCGCTCGCGCAATTCTTCCAGGAAAGTAGCCTCGTGGTACAATACATCTACACCGCGCACTAGGTCGGCCAGCGCGGGCGTGTACAATGTATCGGAGCAGAAGGCGTAGCGGCGCGGTGGGGCGGCGGGCGTCGATACGGCCGCGTGGGCTAGGGCGGGGCGGCCGGTGGCAGGGTCGGCGGGCAGGTCGTGGCCGGCGGCCAGCTGGGCTAGCTCGGCGGGCGTGAGGCCAGCGGGCAGCAGCTCTTTCACCAGCTTGTCGCGGCGGGGCTGCTCCTCAAACAAATAGCCGCAGCAGGGCACGCGGTGGCGCATGGGCAGCGTGGATACCCGTACCAACGTATCGGTATACACCTCGGCGTGCACCTCGGTATCGACGGGCACGAAGGTGATATTGAACCCGTACTGCACACCCGAGTGCAGGGCCTGGGTAGTGAGCACCAGGTCGAGGCCGGGCGGGCCCACTATTAGCAACGGCTCTTGCCGGCCTTGCAGGTGCAGTGAGCCCAGCAGCCCAAACAGCCCAAAATAATGGTCACCGTGCAGGTGCGAAATAAAAATGACGCGCAGCGAGCTAAGGCGGCGCTTGTGCTCCAGCATGCGCCATTGGGTGCCCTCGCCGCAGTCGATGAGGTAGCGGCCCTCGCCCACGGCCAGCAGCTGGGCGGTGGGGTGGCGCCCGGTCATCGGGGTGGCCGAGGCACTGCCTAATATCTGAAGCTCAAATTGCATTTGGTGAGCTATTAGCCGTTAGCGGCTAGCTGTCAGCTTTCTTGGGGAGCGCTCACAGCAAGTACCAACAGCAAATTGAGTGGAATAAAAAAGCCACTGGCTGCCAGCCATCGGCTCTCCAAAACGAGAACTGACAGCTAACAGCCAAGTGACGAATTAAGGCACCTGCAAACAGCTTAAGAGAAAGCTATTCTTTATCCGTGAGGTCGCGCTCGATGGAGTGCAGGAAAATGCGGTCGATGCCTTCTTCTACGGTGGGCAAAATGTGCAGTACTGACTCGAGCTTGCTGATGGTGATGAGCTTGAGCACGTGGTCTTGCAGGCCGGTGAGCACTAGCAGGCCGCCGGTCGAATTGCACAAGCGGTTGGCGATGAGGATGCTGCTGAGGCCCGACGAGTCGGTGTACTTCACGTTTTGCAAATCCAGAATCAGGTTGTTGGTGCCTTCGGCGTTCAGCTTCACAAACTCCGACTTGAGGTCGGGAGCTACGGTCGTGTCCAGCTTTTTTTCATCAATGGTGATGACGGTGTAGCTCTCTTTTTTATCGATGGAGTATTTCATAAAGAAGCAGCGAGGGGGCAAAAATGACGATGCGAGAGGCGAAGGTAGGAAGAAAATGGAAAATGCAGAACAGCCATTTTTAACATATTCAGCAGTAGCTATTTACCGGAAGCTGGCCGGCCACCGCTGGCCAGGGTGCCCGGCCCACCAAAGGTGAGGGTAGCCCAGGTGCTGAGCCAGTCGGCCCGGCTGACCAGCGTGGCCGGGGCCCGTTCCATGAAGTTGGTTGCTAGCAGGTAGGGGCCACTGCCTGGTAGGCGCAACAGCACACGGCCATTATTGTTGGTGCGGCTCGCAAAATGAGCGGGCGTGCCGCCGGGGCCGGGCGTGGCCGCGTTGGCTTCCCACACCTGCACCAGCGCGCCCTTCAGAGGCTGGCCCTGGCGCAGCACCTGCACTGTGAGCGACGCGCCGGGCTTGAGGCGGTAGGGGTTTTGCTCGGGCACCAGCTCTAGCGGCAAGCCCAGCACCCGGCGATAAACCGTGTCTACCCGGTCGGCCAGGGCGTAGGAGCCAGTGGCCAGCACCAGCGTTTTGGCGCAGCGGCGGTAGGCCTCGCGGCCGGGCTTGGTGGTGGTTTGCTGATTCTTCTGGCGGTAATACAACGCGAAATCCAGCCCTTCTTCCCGCAAATAAGCCGTGAATTGGTCGGGCGGCAATTCTAGGAAAGAAGGCGAGCTGGTGAGCACCACCAAGTGCGTGCCCGCCGTGGGGCAGGCCAGCGCCGGTGCTACTGAGTCGGCCAGCAGCGCGGGGCGCAAGTCAGTAGAGTCGGCTAGGTTGGTAGGACCGAAGCGCACGAAGCGCCGCACGCGGCGCGTGGGCCGCGGCCAGGTTTCACCCGCGAAATTGGCGCCTACCAGCAGCTTGAGTGGCACCGAGGTGCCCACGGCCACGCGGAAGCTGGCCGGTTGCAGCCAGAACTCGTGGGCCAGGGCGGCGGTGGCAGTTGATAGGAGAAAGCTAGTAATTAATCGCTTCAAAATTAGTTAGCTAAAGCTATTTATCGCTGCTTATAGTTGCCGGGTAGCTTCGCTTGCAAAAATGGTGGCAGGTCTGCAACTAGCACTGCGTTGTCAGGAGCCGTTTGCTGGTAAGCAATGAGTTCTTTAGCCCCAACCTTCACAGCTTCTGAAGTTTCAAAAAGGTGCGTATACTGCTGCCCGTTAAGCTGGTAGATGTAGTAGGCCACAAAGGCGTTTTTATCGTCTTCACTACGATAAATTTTGGGTTCAAGCTTCTGGCACACAGCCTCCATAACAGCAGGGTCCTGTAGGATGGCCAATATTCTCCAATTGGCCAAGATGGGTTTTGAAGCGATTATGAGGCCACCGCAAATGAATACTATGCTGGTTATTAGCCCCATAAAACCAAAGGGAGCCATGCTAGCATTTTTAAGGCGCGAAAGGGTAGGGCGATTAAGGCAATACTCGACTTCGGCTATGGTATCGGGCCGCATTGGGGTAGTAGTGGCAAAAGAACTGCCTACTAATCCTTGTCCTTGAACTTGGTAGCGATAGAAGGTTTCATAAACCCGGTCTTCGTCAATGGCAAAATTGGTTTCCTGTGACCCTACCACCCGGCCTGGCACTGAGGCCAGTGGAGTAAAGTGAAAGTACACACTGAGCCAGTCAGAAGCAGTCAGCGCATAAAGACCTACTATAAAGAAGAGTAGCCCAAACCACAATAAGAAGCTACGGGCAAAAAGGCGAATTGTCTCCTTGCTAGTCAGTTCCATTGCTTATTATTTGTGGCTTGGTACAACCACTAAACCCTACTGCCGCTCCAGCGCCAGGGCATACGCCCGGTCGTAGTAAACCCGCAGGTTTTTCCAGTCGAAAATATCGGCGGAGCTTTCTACGCGGTTGCGCTGGCTGATGCGCTCGCGGCGGTTGAGGAGCACGAAATTCCAGAGCATTTCCGTCAGTTCCTCGGCGGCCTGGTCGAAGGTGCGCTCTTGGCGGCGTACCACGTAAATGCCTTTTTCCTCGTTATCGGGCACGTTTTTTTGCACGTAGTCGCCAAAGCCCGAGAGGTCGGAGGTGATGGCCGGTACGCCGCGGGCCACGCACTCGAGCGGGGTGTAGCCCCAGGGCTCGTAGTAGCTCGGGAACACGCCCATGTGGCAGCCGCGCACAAACTGCCCGTAGTCCATACCGAAGAGGGGCGAGGTAGTGCTCACAAAATCAGGGTGGTACACGATTTTCACCCGGTCGTGCTGGTTGTTTACCAGGTTGGCGCGGCGCACGAAGTTTAGGATATCGTCGTCCTGGTCGTTGACCAGGTTGTGGGTGATGACGGACGGGAGCGCCGAGGTTTTCCAGCTTTGCAGGCTGCGGCGGTAGCGCAGCTTCCAGTAGTCATCGACCATGCTGTCGAGGTCGGGCAGGCGGTGCTCCTGGCTGGCGGCGGCGGCGTAGAAGAGGCGCTCGCCCACTTGCTTTTCGATGGCGCGGCAGGTTTGGCGCACTTCTTCGAGCTGGGCGCGGCTTTGCAGCACCAGCGGATTGATGCTGGTGTAGGGGCGCTTGGTGATGAAAAACATCACTACCTGGCCACTCAGGCCGCTTTGCTGCAAGCGGTGGTTGAGGCGGGCCAGGGCCTCCAGCGTCAGGTCGAAGCCTTTGTTATGGTACTCGTAGCGGCCCGAAGTGAAGAGGTAAATCGTGTCGTCGAGGTCGAAGGAATAGCTTTGAAAGAAGTGAGCCATCACGAACTCGTGAATCTTGTCCTTGTACTTCTTGTGCAGGTTCTGGAACTCGTGCAAGGCTACAAAGCGCTCGATGTTCAGGCCGTTAGGCAGCACCGCGTCGGGTATTCTATCCAACAAATAGATGCACTCGCGCACCGTCAGCTCGCTCACCGTGGTGAAAACGTGGCTGCCATGGGCGGCGGCGCGCTCCATGCTCACGGCCGGCTCGATGTTGAAGTGCTTGGCCTGCGAGCGCCAATCCACGAGCATCAGGTTGTCGTAGAAATTGGGGTCGTTCATGGCTAGGTAGCGGCCCAGCAGCGTAGCGTGCGTGGTAAACACCAGGTGCACTGGCACCTGGCGGCGACGCAATTCGGGGATGGCCACGCCCGTCATCCACTCGTGGAAGTGGGCGATAACCTTATACTCCCCCACAGTTTGGCGAGCTACTTCCTCCACAAACACCCGCGCCAAATCGCCGAAGGCAATGACCTGGTGCAGCAAGTCGTCGTTGTCGGGCGAGGGCAGCTGGTGGTCGCGCCAGAGGTCCGATTTCAGCTCAGCCAGCCGCTTGTAATTTTGAAAGGGGTTGATGAGCACCGTGCGCGGCCGGCCCGTTACCAGCCACACACCTAGGCAGATATCGTAGCCCTGCGCGTGCAGCGTGCGCACGGCGCGGGCGTAGGGGTCATCCATGTCGGCGAGTTGGTCGTCATCATACGTCTCAAACTCGCCTTGCGCCTGCTGCGGAAAATAGGGCCCGAGCAGGCAGTAGCGGTCGCCCCAGGCGGGCATGGTGGCGGGCACCTTCGAGCGAATAACGGTGTAGATACCGCCGACCTGGTTGCATACCTCCCAGGCTACTTCGATGAGGAGAGAATTCGGAAGCAATTCGTCGGGGGCGTTGGTTTGGAGCTGCATAGGGGTGGGAAAGACGGGCGAATCGGAGCGAAAGGTAAGGGCGCGTAAGCTGGCTAGCGAAGCGATAGCACAATTACCGGATAAAATACTTTACCTCAACTACGGGCCACAGGTTGCCGAAACATCCACCCGGCTCTAGGCTGTTGTAGGCCCGACCAATTTTTCTCCCGCCTTATGTCCGATACTACCAACGTGCTCACTCCCGAGCATCCCATTCTGCCCCAGCTTACCCAGCGCCGCAGCCCGCGCGCCTACACCAACCAGCCCGTGAGCGCCAAGACGCTTCAGCAGCTGTTTACGGCTGCCGGCTCTGCCGCTTCGTGCTTTGGCGAGCAGCCCTGGCGCTTCATCGTGGGCTCGCAGCAAAGCAGCCCCGAGGCGTTCCAAAAAATCCTCGGCACGCTGGCCGAGTTCAACCAGGGCTGGGCCAAAAACGCCTCGGCTATCGCCATTGCGGTGGCCAAAACCAAGTTTTCCCACGACAGCAACCCCAACGCCTGGGCCAAGCACGATGTCGGCCAGGCCGTAGCTACGCTCGCCATCCAGGGCGTCGAGCTGGGCGTGCAAATTCACCAAATGGCTGGTTTCTCACAAGATGCCGCCCGCACGGCCTTCCACATTCCGGCCGACTACGAGCTGGTGTCGGTGTTCACCATCGGCTACCCCGGCAACGTGGAGGCCCTACCCGAGGCCTTGCAGCAGCGCGAGCTAGCCCCCCGTACCCGCAAGCCAGTGGGCGAAATCATGTTTGAAGGCGCGTGGCCCCAGCCCGAAGGCGAGCGCTACGACCAAGCCACCGTGTAATTTAATGAGTGAATGAGTGAGGGGTGAAGGAGTGAGTGTTTTTCCACAACATTCATTCCTTCACCCTTCACTCATTCACTCATTGAAGTCTTAGCCGCGCGACAAAATAGTGACCCCATACGGCCCCAAATCGAAGGTGCCGTGCTGCGGGTAGCCGTCGTAGTCGCCGCTTTGGGCGTCGGCCCCGTGGCAGGGGAAGTTGCTGAAATCCTGGTCGTAGCCCTGCCAATCGGAGTTGAAGCGCACGGTCCAATTGCCGGCGGCGGGCAGGCCAATAGTATAACCCTGGTGGGCCTGGTTGGCGAAGTTGACGACCACTACCGTCGCGTTTTCGGGGCTATCGTCCCAGCGGGCAAAGGCGATGATTTTATCGTCGTTGTTAGCGTGGAAAACGTGGCAGCCCTGGCCGCGCAGGCCGGGCGTGACGCCACGCAAATCGCGCCGCAGCGCAATCAAGTCGCGGTAGAGCTGGATGAGGCCACCGTGCGCCTCGGCCCAGTTCCAGTCTAGCGGCTCGGTGTCGTTGAACGAGCCGGGGGCCAGAAATTCCTGCCCCTGAAACAGCATTGGAATGCCGGGCGAAGTCAATACCAGCGCCGCGCCGAGCACCATGCGCTTCTTGGCAAAGTAGTTTTCGACATCGCCGCCGCCGATTTCTTCGGGAATGCGGCTCTTGCCGTTGGCCACTTCGTCGTGGCTTTCGGTGTAGATAACGCGCTGTAAAACATCGCCTTCGTGGTGGGCGCAGATGGCGTGGCTAATGGCGTTCATATCCCGGTTGGCGTCCTCCATGGTGGTGAGGGCGTCGTGCACCGGGTAGATAAACGAGGCCGCCCACTGGGCCGAAAAGCCCTCGCCGCCGTGCTCGGGCGCACTCGTGATGGCGGGGTTCGAGCGCAGGTCTTCGGCGATGGTGATTTTCCAGGGCTGGCGCTTTTTGATTTCCTCATTCACCCAGCGCATCAGGCTCCAGCCGTCGGGCAGGTCGGCTCCGGGGTCGTCTTCGCCGTGCACGTTGCGGATGAAGGCAATGGCATCCATGCGCAGGCCGTCGCAATGGTAATCCTCCAGCCACATCAGGGCATTTTCGAGGATGTAGCGGCGCACTTCGGGGCGGCCGTAGTCGGGGCGATTGTGGCCCCAAGGCGTCTCGGCGCGCCAGTCGTTGTAGAAGTAGATGCCGCCGCCGTCGTTCTCGTTCCAGCCATCAAACTGCCACAGGTCGAGGTCGCCTGGGCCAAAGTGGTTGTACACCACATCGAGCACCACCGCGATGCCGTGCTGGTGGGCTGCCTTCACCAGCTTGCGAAAGCCCTCGGCCCCGCCATAGTCGCTTTCCAGCGCAAACGGATTCGAGGGATTATAGCCCCACGAATACGCCCCCGGAAACTCGGTGGCCGGCATAATCTCGATGCAATTAATGCCGAGGCTTTGCAAGTAGTCGAGCCGCTCAATCACGTCGTAGAACGTGCCGGGCTTACCGGTTTCCTTCACGTTGAAAGTGCCAATGTGCAACTCGTAAATAATGAGGTCGTTCCAGGCAGGCATCTGGAAGCTGTCGCCTTCCCAGTCAAAATCGGTGGGGTCGAACACCAGCGAGTGCCCGGCCGAGTTGGTCATGGCGCGGGCGTAGGGGTCGTTGCGGGTCAGTTCGCCGCTGGGCGTTTGCAGCACAAACTTGTAGCCGTCGCCGGCCTTGGCGTGGGGCAAATCGGCGGCCCAGTTGCCGCCGTCTTCGGCGTGCAGTGGGTTGGCGTCGTGGTCCCAGTCATTAAAAGTGCCGACTACCGATACCGCTGTGGCGGCCGGGGCCCACACCCGAAACGTGGTGCCGCCCGCGTGGGGCAGCGCCCCGAAGCCATCGCGCACGGGCGCGGCACTGGCGGGCACGGTAGACTTGGCAATAGTGGTTTTTTTCGTTGGAGTAGCGTGCTTAGTAGCAGTGGTCGGCTTGGCCGCCGGTTTAGGTAGGGTAGGGGAAGGCATAGAAAAAAGCTGTCGCGCTGGCTTCAAAAGAGGAAGCCAACCGGCGCGCCCAGCGGGTGATGCCTACCTATACGAAAAGCCCGGTCTTCAGGATATAAACGCGACTGTATTGGATTTTATTTTTACAAAAAAAGGCCCCGCGCTAGCTGCGCAGGGCCTTTTGGTAGCTAGCTGCCTAAGCAGCTGGCAAGAGGTTTATTCTTTCACAAACTTGCGCACTACGCGGCCAGCGCCGCCGTGCAGCTCGAAGAAGTAAATCCCGGCCGGTAGCTCCTCAACCGCCAGGTTGTTGGTGCCAGCCTCGGTGGTGCCGCTGCGCACAATCTGGCCCAGCGTGTTGCGCACGGTATAAGCCGTGGGCAGAGCAGTGAGGAAGCTAACGCGTTCGTGGGCGGGGTTGGGGGCGAGGGTAAACTCGCTCGCAGTCCCGTCAGCCGCTACACTCACCACGGGCGAATAGGCCACGGTGCCATCCAGGTCTACCTGGCGCAAGCGGTAATAGAGCAGGGCCGCAGGGGCCATACCGTCGAGGCTGGCGTAGGTGTGGCTCTGCGTCGTGGTGCCGTGGGCGGCCACCTTCGTTACACTGCTGAACGTGCTACCATCGAGCGAGCGCTCAACTACAAAGTAGTCGCTGTTCTTCTCCGAAGCCGTGGCCCAGGCTACCTGCACGCCAGCCGCGGCGCGGGCGGCCGTGAACTTGGTGAGTGAGACGGGGAGGGGGTTGTTCGTGGTGACGGGGTCGGTGCTGGCGAGGGCGAAGTCAGAGAAGCTGGTGAAGCTGCTTGAGGTGAGTGTGCCACCACTAGCCGAGCCACTGCCACTGCCGCCGATATTGGTCCACAGCGAGGAAGCATCAGCTCGCTTGCCCATTACAAACGTGGGAAGTGTAGGGTCAGTTACTTGATCATCAGCCCCGAAGCTCAGCGTCACGGTGCCCTGGAAGTTCGTGGGCTGGGTCACAGTGCTGCCGCTGTAGGGCGTGAGAGTGAAGGAACGCACTTGGCTGACGCGCGTGAGGGTCGTACCATCAGTGGCCGCTGGGTCAGTGCCAGCCTGGCCGGGGTTGCCCTCAAACTGCTCGGCTCGGTACGTCACGGCGTTGCCTTGTTGGGTCGCGTTGAGCGTGAGCGGGCGGTAAGCCATGCCTTTGCCAATGGGGAAAACCGTGGTTGCAGCCCCGGCATTGGTGCCGCGGGCCAGGGGGCCATTGATAAAGCTAGTGGCTGAGCCACCGGTGAGAGTAGCCGCTGAGGGTAGCGTCAGCAGATTGGTAGTAGAGGTAATGAGGTTACCGCTGGTTAGCGCCAGAGTGCCGCCCACAGTCAGCGGGCTGCCTAGGGTAACCGTACCAATATTGGTGCGATTCAGGGTCAGATTGTTCAGAAGTTGGGTGCCAGCCGTAAAATTGAGTGTGCCCAACGCACCAGTGCCAAGCACCACAAGGTTGCTGGCGGCCGAGCCCGTTAGGGTGCCAGTGCCGGTGAGGGTACCGGCCAGCGTGAGGCGTTGTCCGTTCAAAGCCAATTGACCAGTGGCCAGTGCTAATTGATTTTCAACTGTCACCGCACCATTTTGCGTCACTTGCCCGTTATTGCCAGACATCAGGTTATAGTAGTTGCCGGCATTGATGGTGGAGGCAGCGGCGCTGTACATTACGTTGCCCACGGCCGCCCCCCAGCCAGTGGCAAAGCGGAAGTTGTCCAAATACAAATTCGGGTTGTTCGAGTCGGACATGCGAATCTGGAAGGCACCTACGGTGCTGAAACTGGCACCATTCACTCTAAGCAGTGGCGTGCTTGGCTCTTGACTCAAGTTAGCAGTGGCAGGTAGCAGGTATAAGCTATACTGGTCGGTGCTGTTGGTGGTCACGCTGCTACTCTCGGCCTTTAGCACTAGAATGTACGGGGTGTTTAGGTCAAACTGGGTCGAGTTGGTTGCAGGAGAGGTAGCGTCGGATGCCTGAAGGCGAAGCACAAATTTGGTCGTGAGGCTGCTGTTGGGTCGTGCGATAGTTACCCGGCCCCGGGCGCTAGTACCACCGCTTACAGTTTGGAACGCGAAGATGAAGTCGTCGCCTGATACAGTGCTCGCGTTGGTTACATTAATCAGGGCTGCTGCATACAGGGCGGTGGTGCCACTAGGGATAGTAGCTTGGCGGTAAAGCATGCTGCCGCTTTTGCCCACAATGCTAGCCTGATACGAGGTGCCACCCGTAGCCAGGATGCCCTGTGGATACATATCCGCCGTGATATTACCGGGCTGAGTTACTGAGGTGCCAGTATCCTGCCAGCCATTAGCATTCAATGCGCCGTTATAGTCGAAGTTGTCTTCGGCCAGCAGTACACCGGACGACACTGCCACCGTGCCGCTTACGTTCACGTTTGCGGTAACAGTACCAACCATGTTGCTGATGGTACCGCTTGCGTTGCCCACCGCACTGCCAGTTAGGCGTACGTAGATGGTTTGGCCAGCATTTGCGTTGCCTGCCGATACTGGTACCGAGGTGGTGAAAGTAGCTCCATCAAGCGATACCTCGTAGCCGGTAGGAGCGGTGACCATGATGGGGGCCGACACTCCGGTACCCATCAGAACGTAGGTTTGGGCTGCCGAAACCGAGCCGGCGGTAGTACCAAAGCCTGTGAGCGCAGTTGGGGTGGCCACAAGCGTAGGCGTAGTCACCGTTACCATTACTTCGTTGCTGGTAACAGTGGCGCAAGCGGCAAAGGTCGATTGAGCCACCACGTAGTAAGTGCCGACTGCCGAAAAGTTGGGCGTATAGGTAAGGCCCGTCGCGCCGCTGATGGGGGTATAGGAACCACCCGGTGTAGTTGCATAAGCCCACTGGCGCGAAGTGCCAGCTGGCGTTTCGGTTACCGTCAGGATAGTGCCAGTAGTGCCGGAGTTAATAGTTTGCGCGCTGGCCGGAGCTACTACGGCAGTAGGGTTGCTTACAACGGTAAGCACCGCTGAGGCCATTCCAATCGTGCCATCCGTATTCACAACGCGCATCTTATAAGAAGTACCATTGGCCGTAGTAGATGGTACGTTGACTGTAATGCTGCTGCTGGTGCTGCTAACCGTAGTCAAAGTGGTTGGGGTAGCAAAGCTGCCACTAGCATCTGAGAGCTGTACTGCGTAAGTGCCCGTCGAGGCAGGGCCTGCGGTAGCGTAGTTTACTACTATATTGCTGCCACCACATATGGCCATGGGGTTTATTGCGTTGGTAGCAATCAGAGGAGTTGTGGTTAAGGCCGTAGTGCCGTTTACGACCAAGCCTGGGGCATTGCCATTTTCACTGAAATAGAAATTAGCGCTGCTGCTGGTGCTACCATAGCCATAAATACGGAAGTAAATAGGACCCGCTACGTTTTGCGGCATCGTAACACTTGAGAAGCTAAAAGCTGCGCCGGGTGCAAGTGTCGATGTTATCGTTTGAGTACCTAGCGACACTGGATTGGAGAAGTCGCTATTGGTACTGTATAGGAGTTCGATAGTGCTAGGAGCTGTAGAAGTGCGGAACGCATTGCCGCCAACGCTAGTCACATTAATGAGATAACCAAAAACAGGCGTGATAGCAAAAGCAAAATATTTATCGCCCATTTGGGCAGTAGCAAGATTTGCTACTGTACCCCAGCCAGTAGCTCCAAAAATGTCAGCACTAGTGCTTCCACTAGAGTTATTAATACCCGGACCGCGTGTAAGGTCCGCAGCAGTATTGATATTAGGGTCTTTAGCAGTAGCTGGGGCCATGGGAGCCCGGCCAGTGGTCAGGGCGGCTAGAGAGTACGTGGCCAGCGCTGGAGCAACAGGGGCTGTTACAGTACCACTCACGGCGATAGTTCGGGCAGTAGCCCCAGTGCTAGCGTTGCTCACGGTACCGTTAAAAGTGCCGGCCGCCGCGCCCGTCAGGCGCACGTAAATGGTCGTGCTGGCCACTGTGCCGCTGCTGGGTGTTAGGGTCAGCGTATTGCCGCCTGTGCCCGTGTAGATACTAGAAGTTAAGCTGATTTCGTAGGCGGCCGGAGCCGTTACTGTCAGGTTAGTAGTTAGGTTAGCGCCGCTCACTGCGTAGTTTTGCTCGGCTGAAGGGGTGCCCGTGGTGGTAGCAAAAGAGAGGGCTGTAATAGGCGTTACCGTGATAGCAGCTGGCGGTGGTGTTACGGTTCCGCTCACCGCTACCGGGGCCGACAAACTTAGGGCAGTGTTGTCGTTGGTAATAGTTTCGTTGTAGGGTGAGCCGGCCGCTGTCAGGCCTGCTTTCAGGCGCACATACAGTGTAGTGCTTTGGCTGGCACCCGTGCCGGTGTAGCTGATGATGTAAGGGCTGGCGAGGGTAGTGGCAAACGTCGAACTGATTGAAAGCTCGTAGCTGGCCGAGGCCGTTGCCGTGATGGTACCCGCAAACGTCGGCGCGTCGGTGTAGTTCAGCGTATAGCTCTGGATGCCCGAAGGCCCGTTGCCCTGCACATAAGTAAAGCCGCTACGCGAAGTGGGTGAAGCCGTTAGCGTCGGCATTATCGTAGCGCCATACACCTGCTCGTTGGCCGTGGTGGCGGTTCCGGTGGTCGGCATGCTGGTATTGGTAACGTTGACCGGGGTGGTGCTGGTGCCGTAGGTGCCGGCCGCGCCCGTCAGGCGCACATAAATAAGTTGCCCATTGGTAGTCTGGACGGTAGCCGCCGCCGCAGTCACGCTACCGGCAAACATTGCATTATCCAGCGATACCTCATAGCCATTCGGAGCCGTTACCACCACATCGGCCGATAGGTTGCTGCCCTTCAGCGCGTAGTTCTGGGCAGCCGAGGGTGCTCCCGTGCGAGCACCAAATATGTTCAACGACGTAGGTGTAACGGTGAGAGTAGCGCCGGGAGCAACTGTCGTAATATCAAGCTTCACAACTGAGGCTTGCAGGTTGGGAGTGGTAGCCGCATCCTGCGCCACCACATACACATCGTAAGAGGTGCTAGCAGTCAAGCCGGCCACTGTCGTGGTAGCAGCCGTGTTAGCCGTAGGGTTGGCAAGGCTGCCGCTCGGGGTAGCGGCCATACCGCTGGCATTCTGGCCAGCCTTCACTTGCACCGCTGTGGGAGCGGTAGCATTGTCAGGTACTACCACATAGTACGTGGTGCCCGTCTCGTTGATGGTAGAAGACAATGTGAAGCCAGTAGCCGTAACGGCGTTGGCGCTAGGCGAACCAGTGGCGAAGACGGGTGGCGTGTTGTCAACAGCACAACCGACTGGCGTCGTACTGGCATTTCGCGGCGTAGGCACGCCAGTTGTAAAATCACTTCCGTTCTGATTGTTATCGGTACAGCCAGTACCAACTCGAATAGTAGCCGTAGTGTTGGAATGAGCAGGAGCCGCCGCAGTACCTTCTTTATCATTGGCAGTACCCCAACCTACAAAGTCAATAGTATTAGCGGAGGTTGGCGTGATGCCAGAAGTCGAGTTATTCGAGGCCAGGACTACTTTGCCGCCTGCTACCCCCATATTAATATTCGTATCTGTGACGTCGCCGGTATAGGCAGTCCCTACTGCACCACCTGAAGCAAGATTGACCAAGTAGTAGCCACCAGCAGGGATACTACCGCTTAGTGTAACTGAGTTAGAGGCAGTAGGTGCCACAAAAGCATTACTAGATGAAGCATACTGCAATACATAACCTGTAATGGTAACTGAGTTGGTGCTGATATTGTGCAGTTCAACAAAGTCGTTTCTAACTGGGGCACTAGCATTACCTCCACCACCGTAAACTTGGTTGATAACGATGGTTGTACTTCCCTGCCCCCAGCCTAGCAGCGGCAGCAGTACCAGCCACAAACTGCTCAGCAGCCAGCGCACCGGACGGGAAAATTTGTTGAATAAAAGAAGATTCATATACTTGTTAAAAAGTTGGGGAGAAGGATGAAGATGAGGTGTAATCAATCTCAAAGCTACCGCAGTAAGCTCTGCGGGTGCAAAAAACTACTTGAAAATTAATATGATAATAATACAGTAATACCCAAGAATACCAATAAAAAAGGCCTTTGCTACCAAGCAAAGGCCTTTTTTACAGAGGAGTAAATACTTGCTACCTAATCAATTTTGGTGATGCGGCGCGTTAGGTTGCCATCTACCGTAAGCAGGTAAGTGCCAGCGTGCAGGCCAGTTAGGTTCACTTCGCCCGAGGCGGACAGCGATGCCGTGCGCACGGTGCGACCCAGCAGGTCGCGCACTTCGACAGTGTGGCCGAGGGTGCTGGTGCCGGGTAGCTCAACCGTGAGCTTATCGGTAGCCGGGTTGGGATATAGGCCCAGCTCCAGGGCGCTGGCCAAGCGGGCGGCGAGGGCTGTGGCCAGCGGGGCCGGCGCAATACCGCGGAAAGCGTAGTTAGCAGCTGCCGTAGCAATAGCGGCGGGCAGGGCCGCCGTGCTGGGCGCCACGTTGTAGCCGGCATTATCGGTCACGGTGTAGATGCTGCTGGCGCTGCTGGCCAGCAGGCGCACGGTGGTGCCGCTGACGCTGCCCGTGAGGCCGCGCACGGCCGCCGTGCCACCCGTGATGGTGCCGTTCAGCACCCAACTGGTGCCCACCAGGCTCCACTTCTGGATGCCGCCATCGGTGGTGGTGCGGTCGTCGGCCACGTACACGACATCGGGGCCGGGCACGGTGGCACTCTGGTCGGTGAAGAAGAAGGAGTAGGAGCTAGGGCCGGCGGCGGTAGGAAAGCCCGCCAGCGGCGTAATGGCCTGGCCCGTGGTAGTGGGCAGGCCCGTGCCCACCTGCGCTACCCCCAGCGTAGTGCCCGACGAAGAGCTGATGTACAGATTGCCCCCCACAACGTTGACGGTGCGGATGTTGGTAGGCGCGCCCGTCGAGATGGCAGTGCTGGCGGCGGTGTTGCCCAGCGGCACGTACACCACTCCCGAGTTGCTGCCGATGGCGTAGAAAGTCGAGCCATTGGCCGAAGCCGCCCCTCGAATGTTGACGTTGGTGCTGGTCGAGCCACTGAACGCGTCGGTGATGCGCGTCGAGGTATTGACGGTGCCGTCGGAGGCTACGCGGGCAATGAGACGGTTGTTGGCGGATGCGGCGGTGCCGGCCAGGGTGGCCGTGCCGGGAATGGCGTTGTAGCCCGTTAGCACCAGGTAGCGGCCGTCGGCCGAGCGCGTCAGGCTGGCATCGGTGGTCGAAGAGCCGGTTTCGGTGAAGGCCAGGGCGGTGCCGGCATCGGCGGTGGGCAGGGCCACCGTCTGCACCAGCGTGCCGGCCGGAGTGTATTCCTGCAGGGCCGTAGCGGCCGCGGCAGCCGTGAGGGTGGTAGTGCCATCGCCGATGCGCACCACTACAAAGTTGCCGGCCGTGAAGGGAACAACCGTTTGGGCCGAAGCTGCCGAAGCGCTTAGGAGGCCCGCCGCTACGCCGAGCAGCCGGAGAAAAGAAGAACGTTGCATAGAAGTTTGGTCAAATAAAGAAAAAATGAGAAGGTGTCGGCTGGCAATAAGATGTGCCGCAAAATTAAGACGCAGGTGCGGGCGGCGGGGTTGCTGAATGTGAATAAATTATGAAATACTAGCACGCGGCCTTGGGCTCTGCTCCGCTCAACGGGGAAGTGGCGGCAACTAGCTGCCCGCTTTTGGGGTTTAGGTAGCCGGTTAGTTTCCCCTTACGCTTTATTTGCCGCATGCCCCGCCCGCGCCCCGTTGTTTTTGGATTGTATGCCTGGTCGCCCGACTATGGCTATAGTTACCTGCACCCCGCCAACCGGCGCACCTTCGAGTGGCTGCACCCGGTGGGCAAAGTATTTGAGAAAGTAAGCGACCTCGACGACGACAGCGAGTGGATAACCCTACGCTACGACGAGCAGCAGTTTCTGGTGCGCGGCGAGCTGTTCAAGGAAATTTACAACAAGCCTCCCTTCGGCTTCGGCGACCTGGTAGAAGAAATAAACCCGCCCAAAAGCCGCCCCGCCCACCGCGGCCTGATATCCGATATTTTCTGGAGCGAAAGTGAGGACCGCGCCACCTTCCAGCTAGTAGAGCGCAAGCGCAAAATAGCCCAGGTGTTCGACGGCGATGAGCTGCGGAAAGTGCAGCAGTAAGAATGTTTGTCATTGCGAGCGCAACGAAGCAATCGCCTCAGCACGAGCCGTTCAAGTTCTGTTCAGGTGCGATTGCTTCGCTACGCTCGCAATGACAAACGGTTTAACTCTGCTAAATAGAGCGAGTTATTACAGCCTTATCACTATCGCCAGCACCACGCCCACCGCGCCTAGCGCCAGCAGCAGCCCATAGAGCCGCCCCGCGAAGCGCAGCCACTGGTCGAAGCGCACGCCGCAGGCCGCTAGCATCGCCATCATGGCCCCGTTGGTGGGCGTGATGAGGTCGCCGAGGCCGGCCGCGTACTGGTAGGCCAGCACCGTAACTTGGCGCGAGAGGCCTATGAGGTCGGACAGCGGCACCAGCAGCGGCATGGTGAGCACCGCTTGGCCGCTCACGCTGGGCACGGGCAGGTGCAGGGCGGTGTGCACGGCCATCATACCCAGGGCGGCCAGCGCCACGGGTAGGTGGGCCAGCGGCGCGGCCAAGCCCTGCACGATGGTATCGACGATGTGCCCTTGGCCTAGCACTACAAAAATGGCCTGGGCAAAGCCCACCAGCATGCCTGAAAAAGCCATGTCGCGGAAGCCCAGCACGAAGCCCTCGGCCGTGCCCGTGAGGCCGCGCCCGCCCAGCAGCCCGGCCCCCACGCCCAGCCCAAAAAACAGCGCCGCCATCTGCTCAAAATCCCACTTGAGCTGCACCACCCCGTAGGCAAACACCCCAAACGTGACCAGCACCAGCCCGAGCACCAGCCCCGGCCGGCCGGCCTGGTCTACCGCGTCTTCAGCTTCGGCCACTGCCAGGTCGGGAGCTACGTGGTGACGGCGGGCGTGGCGCAGGGTGCCCACTATCCAGATGGCGAGCGCCAGCGCCAGAAACACCAGCCGAAACGCCCACCCCGAAAAGGCCGGCAACTGCGCCAGTTTCTGGGCAATAACCACCTGAAAGGGATTTATAGGGCTAAAAGCTGCCCCCACAATGGCCGCCCCCAGGCTGGCCGCCCCCGCCGTGAGGCTAGGGTAGCCGAGGCGGCGCATCAGCACCAGCAGCACCGGCACGAGGGCAATGACCTCCTCGCCCATATTCTCCAGCGCGCCCATGGTGGCAAACAGCAGCGACACCAGCGGAATAATGAGCACCTCGCGCCCCTGCGCGTGCCGCAGCAGCCCATCCACGCCGTAGCGCAACGCGCCCGTCTGGTCGACCACCGTGAAGGCCCCGCCGGCCAGAAAAATCAGGAACACGACCGGGGCCGCGGCGGCCAGGCCTTTGGGCAGCGCCACCAGTAGCTCGAGCGGGCCCACCGGCGTGGCGGGCACCCGGTGGTAGGAGCCCGGCACCACCAGCTCGCGCTGGGTGGCGGGGTCGAGGTGGCGCAGAAATTCCCCGGCTGGCAGCACGTAGCTAAGCGCCGCGGCCAAGATTATAAAAGCAGTGAGAAGCACCAGCGGGTGCGGAAAACGCAGCGAATTCATGGCCGCGAAGGTAACCAGGCCAGTTTTGACGCTCCGTCGTAACTTCGGGTACTAGCCCATGAACTGCGCCACCTTCAAAGCCCTGCACCAGCGCCGCCAAGCCGAGCACCTGGCCCACCACGGCCACGCCCTGGCCGAGCGCACAGAAGACAGCTTCCGCCTGAGCCTCTACGCCATAGAGAATTTCTACGCCGAAGTGTGGCGCAGCGCGGGCGAAGACGCCATCCTCTTCATCCACGTTTTTGAGCAGCCCAGCGGCCTGACGGATTATTTGGCTTTGGTGCGGCTGCCAAGGTTTGAATAAGGGAAATGGTGAAGGAGTGACTAAGTGAAATGGTGAAGGAGGACGGTTGTCATTGCGAGGAGGCACGACGAAGCAACCTTTCCTTCACGCTTAACAGACGTCAACAGACGTCAACAAACGATAA